>NZ_JBFTPM010000001.1:0-673599 GCF_056398505.1 Rhizobium sp. 01T437 | reverse complement strand
CGCCGCCAGATCGGTATCCTGGAGGATGGCGGCACCATCGATCAGGAAACCCGTCTCTTCGACCCGAACAAGGGCGAGACGCGGTCCATGCGCACCAAGGAGGATGCGCATGACTATCGCTATTTCCCCGATCCGGATCTGCTGCCGCTTGAATTCGACGACGCCTTTGTCAGTGATCTTGCTCAGTACCTGCCGGAACTGCCCGACGACAAGAAAGAGCGTTTCGTCCGCGAACTCGGTCTCTCTATCTACGATGCCTCCGTGCTCGTCTCGGAAAAGGCGATCGCCGATTATTTCGAAGCCGTTGCCGAAGGCCGCGACGGCAAGGCAGCGGCCAACTGGGTCATCAACGATCTGCTCGGCGCGCTCAACCGCACCGGCAAGGATATCGAGGAAACGCCCGTTTCTCCGGCCCAGCTCGGCGCCATCATCGACCTCATCAAGGCCGAGACCATCTCCGGCAAGATCGCCAAGGATGTTTTCGAAATCATCCTCAACGAAGGCGGCGATCCCGCCGAGATCGTCGAAAGCCGCGGCCTCAAGCAGGTGACGGATACCGGCGCCATCGAGAAGGCCGTCGATGAGATCATCGCCGCCAATCCGGATCAGGTCGCCAAGGTCAAGGCCAAGCCGACGCTTGCCGGCTGGTTCGTCGGTCAGGTCATGAAGGCGACTGGTGGCAAAGCCAATCCGCAGGCCGTTCAGGCCCTCGTCAAGGCTAAGCTCGGCATCGAGGAAGAATAAGCCAACGGCCTTAGCCGAACAGCGTGGAGCGGTGTTCGGAAGGCCGATACCGCGAGGAGAAGGTCTTGGTTTATTTCGTCCGAACGGCTGGCGAGCGCGATCTGGAGAAGGTCCGCGCCCTGTTGGTCGAGAGCTTCCATGCGGCTTATGATACGAGCCATGGCGTTGCAAAGGTCAACGAATTGATCGCTCATCTCTTTTCGCTGGCTGCGCTGAAGGCGCGGCTGACGAAGAAGAGTGCCGAATTTCTCGTCGCCGATGACGGCCGAGACATCGGCGGCATGGGTTATGCGGCCATGTCATCCGAGATGACGAAGACCGTCATGCTGCATCTCCTCTATGTAAAGCCGGATCTGCAGCGCCAGGGGATCGGCCGCGATATCTTCGCGGAGCTGGAAACCTGCTTCCCGGACGCGGAAATCATGCGGCTGGAAGTCGAGGTTCAGAACCACGAAGCCATCCATTTCTATACGCGGCTCGGTTTCGTCGAAGCCGGACGCAATGAGAACAGTGGCCCCGGCCTGTCCGGCATTCCGACGCTGGTTTTGGAGAAGGCGCTCGAGCTCCACTGATATGGCATCAGGCGACATTATCATCCGCGAAGCACGTGAAGCCGATCTGCCGGCTTTGGTCGCCATGTTTGCTGCCGATCCGCTCGGCGGCCATGGGGATACGAGTGATCCGGAGGCCTATCCGGATTACGCCCGCGCCTTTGCGGGGATCGCGGCGTCTCCCAACCAGACGCTTTATGTTGCCGAACGGGACGCTGACGTCGTCGGCACCTTTCAGACGATAATCACCACCTCGCTCAACGCACGCGGCTCATCCGCCATGATCATTGAGGCGGTGCAGACGCGCGCCGACCTGCGCGGGCAGGGGATCGGCGCGCGGATGATCGAATTTGCCATTGCCGAGGCGAAAGGTCGCGGCGTGCGGCTCGTCCAGCTGACATCGAATGCGGTGCGCAAGGATGCCCATCGTTTCTATGAAAGACTGGGCTTCAAGCCGTCGCATCTCGGTTTCAAGATGGCTCTGAAATGACCGCAGTTTCGGCGGGAATCGCTGGACAATTCAGCTTGGCGGCGGCATAAGCGAAAAAGCCTATCTGCTTTCGTCCGCGTCCTGCGGCCACGAGGAAAAGACATGATCAAGTTCCTGCTGCACACCTTCACCTGGTGGAACAATTACACTTTCGGCACGCTGTTCGCCCTTCGCGGCTTCAAGCGCGTTGGTGAAGATGAGTTGGGCAATGTCTATTACGAAGGCGGTCTTTCCTCCTACGGCCTGCCGAAGCGCTGGGTGATCTACAAGGGTTATGCGGAAGCTTCCGCCATTCCTCCGGGCTGGCACGGCTGGATGCATCACCGAACCGACGTTCCGCCGTCCAAGGAAAACTACGTCGCCAAGGAATGGCAGAAGCCGCACCGCGCCAACCCCACGGGTTCGCCGCAGGCTTACCGTCCGCCGGGTTCGCTCTCGGTTGCCGGCGAACGTCCGCGCGTGACTGGCGACTACGACGCATGGACGCCGGGCAACTGAGCGTCGAGCATCTGATGGCGGGTCCTGCCCCGCGCTTTGGCCACAATTGACCTTTACCCGCAGGTTGGCCGCAATCGCTGCGGCCATGAACCTGATATGTGCTGGAGACGGGTAGATATGAAGCTTTCCCTGCGAAACACGGTCCTGCCGGCTGCGGGAGCTGTATCGCTGTTGGCGCTTTCCACCGGGCTTCTTTCAAATCAGGCACAGGCTGCCCGTATCGACAACCCGGTCGCCGTTTTCTCCGGCCTCGACAAGATCACCGGCCGCATCACCACTTTCGACGTCTATGTCAACGAAACGGTCCAGTTCGGCGCCCTGCAAGTGACGCCGAAAGCCTGCTATTCGCGCGATCAGTCGGAAGCCCAGAAGATCGACGGTTTCGTCGAAGTCGACGAGATCACGCTGGACCGCAAGATCCGCCGCATCTTCACCGGCTGGATGTTTGCCGACAGCCCCGGCCTCAACGCCGTCGAGCATCCGATCTACGACGTCTGGCTGAAGGACTGCAAACAGAACTCGGACGTGCCGCCTCCGGACAGCGCCGGCGCAAAGTAAAAGCGGACGCTTGCAGCAAGATGACCGCTACGCAGGTGTCTTACACAAGAGCTGTCGATAAGACTCGCCCCCAGACGGTCGCTATGCGTTGGGCGTTTTCTTTCCTGTGAAGAGCCTCTTCACAAAGCTGACCGCCCCGCCAAACACCACAAATACCAGAATCCAGGCCTTCTTGAGAAAGACGGCGGCGATGGCCAGCAATCCGACCTTCGCGGCCACCTTGGCGCCTGCGCCGGCAGCGATCATGCCCGCCATCCCGTAGGCAGCGATCTTGTCGCCATCCACGTAGTCGCTGTAGTTCTTCCCCTTATCGAACTGCACGAGCTTGGTGACCGTCGGGATAGCCGCCTCGATTTCTTTCAGCTGGGCAAGGCCGGCGATGAAATCAAACTCCAGGACACCTTCACGCCCGAGCACGCGGACGGAATAGTTCAGCGTGTGGTCTGCCTTCATGTCGTCACCGAACAGCAGATCGCGTGCCCAGTGCAGCGCATGCGCGGGCTTGTCGTAGTGCGGGGTGGAAGCCCAGCCGATCAGAGTGATCCTCGGAAATCCCTGTTTCTGGCGCTCCTCATTGTTCTCGCTGATAGAATCCTTGATGTTCTGCAGCAGTTCACCATAGTCCGTGGTCTCTGCATCCGCATCCGAAACATAACCATCCGCCTTGTACTCGACGATCGAGCCCCAGGATCCGGCATCCACCGGCGTATACTGGACCGGGAATATCATTCCGAGCGTTCCTGTAGCCGCAGCGGGAGGATTGCCCCAGATATCGACGAGCACGGTTTTCGTATCCTCAGGGCTGAGATAATAAAACCCGTCGGGTACGTTCAGCGTCGCCTTTGCAGCCGGCAGCTTGATCGCGCCTTGCTGGAAGTCGAGCTTCTCCAGAAGCGGCTTTTCTTCATCGGAAAAGTCCGTTCTGTTCGGAAACATTTCCTGATAGGGGCGGGCATCGGCCGCTCCGGCAGCCAGGGCAAACAGCATTGCGGCCGCAAAATATAGCTTCAAAATTCTATCCTCCGGTTTGATTCCAAGCCTAATAAAATCGGCCAAGAAATCAACGCTAGGATGAAAAATTCAACCTTAAAACTTTAGGTGTGGCGATTCCATCGCGGCGGCAAGCATCAGTGCATAGTCCGCCTTAGGCACGTCGAGCGCTCCGAATGTCTTTAGGTGCTCTGTCGTAAACTGCGTGTCGAGCAGTGTGAAATGCTGCCGCCGCAGGTGCTCGACGAGATGCACGAGACAGATTTTGGAAGCGTCGGTCCGCCGCGAAAACATGCTTTCGCCGAAGAAGGCGGAGCCGAGCGACACACCATAGAGCCCACCGACGAGTTTACCGTCATCCCAGGCTTCGACGGAATGCGCATGACCCATACGGTGCAGGGCCGAATAGAGTGTCCTGATGGTCTCGTTGATCCAGGTGCTCGGGCGATCGGATGTCTCGCTTGCACAGGCGGTAATCACAGCATCGAAGTCGCTGTTGAAGCGAATGTCGAATTGCTTCTGCCGGACCGTCTTTCGAAGACTTTTGGAAACGTGAAAACGATCGTCCAGCGGGAGGACGCCGCGGACATCAGGCTCGACCCAGAATATCTCCGGATCGTCGGCGGACTCGGCCATCGGAAAAAGGCCAATCGAATAGGCGCGCAGGAGGATTTCCGGGGTAATACCTGGTGATTTCCTGCGCGCTCCTGCCATTCCTGTCCTGTGCTGCCGATCAGCCGTTGGCGAGATACTTTTCCAGCCAATGGATATCATAATCGCCGTTGGCGATATCCTGGTTGGAAACGAGATCCTGGAACAGTGGCAGCGTCGTCTTGATTCCGTCAACGACAAATTCATCGAGCGCACGGCGCAGGCGCATCATGCATTCGACGCGCGTACGGCCGTGAACGATCAGCTTGCCGATGAGGCTGTCGTAGTAAGGCGGGATCTTGTAGCCCTGATAGGCGCCGGAATCGATGCGCACGCCAAGTCCACCCGGTGCATGGAAATGCGTAATCGTGCCGGGCGAGGGCACGAAGGTGCGTGCGTCCTCGGCATTGATGCGGCATTCGATGGCGTGGCCGTGGAAGTGTACTTCATCCTGCGTGACCGAGAGCCCGCCGCCGGAGGCAACGCGGATCTGCTCATGCACGAGGTCGATGCCGGTGATGGCTTCGGTAACCGGGTGCTCCACCTGCAGGCGGGTGTTCATTTCGATGAAATAGAACTCGCCGTTTTCGTAGAGGAATTCGATCGTGCCGGCGCCGCGATATTTCAGCTTCATCATGGCGTCGGCGCAGGTCTGGCCGATCTTCATCCGCTGTTCGACATTGAGAGCTGGAGAATTGGCTTCTTCCCAGACCTTCTGGTGACGGCGCTGCAGCGAGCAGTCGCGTTCGCCAAGATGGATCGCATTGCCCTCGCCATCGCCGAACACCTGAATTTCGATGTGGCGCGGCTTTTCGAGATACTTTTCCATGTAGACGGCGTCGTTGCCGAAAGCAGCGGCTGCTTCGGTGCGGGCCGTCGACCATGCCTCGATCAGATCGGCCTCGGTCTTGGCGACCTTCATGCCGCGTCCGCCGCCGCCGGCCGTTGCCTTGATCAGCACCGGATAGCCGATTTCGGCTGCCGTCTTCAGTGCATCCTCTTCGGTCTTCACTTCGCCATCGGAGCCGGGAACGACCGGGATGCCGAGTTCCTGGGCCGTGGTCTTGGCGGTGATCTTGTCGCCCATGATGCGGATATGTTCCGCCGTCGGGCCGATAAAGGTGATGCCGTGCGCTTCGAGGATATCGGCGAACTTGGCGTTTTCCGACAGGAAGCCGTAACCCGGATGCACGGCGTCAGCGCCGGTGATTTCGCAGGCTGCGACGATCTGATGAATATTGAGATAGCTTTCGCGCGACGGCGGCGGGCCGATGCACACACTCTCATCGGCAAGGCGCACATGCATGGCGTCGGCATCGGCCGTCGAATGCACGGCAACACTTGCAATGCCGAGCTCCTTGCAGGCGCGCAGCACGCGAAGGGCGATCTCGCCGCGATTGGCTATGAGGATCTTCGAAATCATTGGCAAAGCCTTATTCGACGACGACGAGCAGCTGGCCGTATTCGACGGGCGAACCGTCTTCGACAAGGATTTCCGTGACCTTGCCGGACTTCGGCGAGGGGATCTGGTTCATCGTCTTCATCGCTTCGATGATGAGGAGCGTCTGGCCTTCCTTGACGGTGGCGCCAACTTCGATGAACGCGCGCGCCCCCGGTGCCGGAGCCATATAGACCGTGCCGACCATCGGCGCGTTGACCGTATTGGCCGGGTTACGGCCGGCTGCTACCGGAGCGGCGGCGGCCGGGGCTGCTGCGATCGCTGCAGGCGCCGCATAGGCAGGGCCTGCGATCGGTGCCTGGATGTACTGGGGCGTGCCTGCGCGCGAAACGCGGATACGCAGATCTTCCTGTTCGACTTCGATCTCGGTCAGATCCGTGTCCTTGAGGATGTTGGCGAGATCGCGGATCAGTGCCTGATCGATACCGGATTTCTTTTCAGCCATGAGTGTTGCCCTGTCTTCTTCTTATGCCGTGATGTTCTTCAGCGCGTGCAGCGCCAGGATGTAGCTGTGAGGCCCGAAGCCGCAGATCACGCCCTTGCATGCGGGTGCGATCATCGACTTGTGGCGGAATTCTTCCCGCGCATGCACGTTGGATATGTGGAGCTCGATGACGGGAATGGAAATGGCACGGATCGCATCATGCAGCGCGACCGACGTATGCGTATAGGCGCCCGCATTGATGGCAACGCCGACGGCCTTTTCATCCGCTTCGTGGAACCAGTCCACCAGCGTGCCTTCGTGATTGCTTTGGCGGAAGTCGATGTCGAAGCCGAGTTCGCGGCCCGCAGCCTTGCAGTCCGCCTCTATGTCCTTGAGCGTCTTGCCGCCATAGATGCCAGGTTCTCGCTTGCCCAGCATATTCAGGTTGGGCCCGTTCAGGACAAAAATCGTTTGCGTCATCGAATGTTCCGTTTGGCGCACCGGCTCTTGATCCTCTCGGGATCAAGCGACCGCTACGCGGTTCACTATATTCATCGCGTCCTGTGCCAGCCTATCGGCAGCAAAGGCACGGGAATGCGCGAGCGCCACCTATAGACTCCACGCGGGCTTATTGAAAGCCCTTACAGAATCGACAGGGGACGTCGCGCCATGTTTGTCCACATGGCTGAAACGCTTCGATTTAGGCGATTTGATGAGTGCGGGTTCAGCAGCTCGTCTTGCCGCAGGCCCGCATGTTCTTCACCTTGGCTTCAAGATCGTCGATGCCGACGGCGCCGGGCACCATTTCGTTGCCGATCACATAAGACGGTGTACCGCTGATGCCGAGATTGGCGGCGAGCTGATAGGTCGCCTGCACGATGTCATCGTTCGGGCTCTTTTTCATCTCCGCGCGGATCTTGTCTTCGCTGACGCCGAGAGAGGAGGCGACCTGGATTGCGGTGTCCTCGGAGGCGCGGCCATCGCTGCCAAGCAGCGCGACGTGGAAATCGCTGTACTTTTCAGGCGCAAGCCGGCGGAAGGCATCCGCCACGCGATGTGCCGCGACCGAATCCGGTCCGAGAATCGGGAACTCCTTCAGCACGAAGCGGACATTCTTGTCCTTCTTCAGGAGCGCCTGCATGTCGGGCAGGGCGTGACGGCAATAGGTGCAGTTATAGTCGAAGAACTCGACGACGGTGACATCGCCCTTAGGGTTGCCGAGTGTGACGTCATTCTTGGAATCGAAGATGCCGTCGGTATTGTTCTCGATGGCCATGGTGGCCTTCACCTGCTGGGCCATCTGCTGCTTTTTCTGCAGCGCGTCCTGCACCTCGAGCATGATCTCCGGGTTTTCGATCAGATACTGCTTGATGAATTCACCCAGTTCCTTCTTCTGCTGGTCGTCGAATGCAAATGCCTGAGCCGGAAGGGCGATGGAGGCTGCAAGCGCCAGCGCGGTGAGCGTTTTGGAGAAGAAGGCCATGGTATCCTCGTCGTCGGCTGATGGGTTTTCGAACGAAAAATACCATCGCCGGGTTAATGGGCTTGGATGCGTCCGCATCAAATTACGGCGCGTCGGGCCGCCATCAAACAGGAATTTTCCTCCGATCCAAGCCCTCGCGGGATTGTGATGAGCCGATTATTGCGGCAATTGTCTGGCCTTTATCTGAAGCCAGGCAGGAAGTGATCGTGTTTTCCATATCGAAACGCAGCGAAGTCGAACCATTCCACGCCATGGATGTTCTGGCCGAAGCGACGAAGAGACGGGCAGGCGGTCACCCTGTCATTTCCATGGCTGTCGGCCAGCCCTCGCATCCCGCACCCCAGACAGCCCTTGAGGCCGCCCGCGCAGCGCTTGCCGAAGGGCGCATCGGCTATACGGATGCGCTCGGCACAGCACGGCTGAAACATGCGCTCGCCTGGCACTATCGCGATCGCCACGGTCTCGAGATCGATCCCGTCCGCATCGCCATCACAACCGGCTCGTCGGCGGCCTTCAATCTCGCCTTCCTGTCGCTTTTTGATGCCGGCGATGCGGTTGCCATTGCCCGGCCGGGCTATCCTGCCTATCGCAACATCCTCGGCGCCCTCGGCCTCAATGTGGTCGAAGTGCCCGTCACATCAGAAACGCATTTCACGCTGACGCCCGAAAGCCTGGAAGCGATCCAGAAGGAAAAGGGCGTGAAGCTGAAGGGCGTGCTACTTGCAAGCCCCGCAAATCCGACCGGTACGGTGACCGGCCGCGAAGGCCTGAAGGCGCTTGCCGCCTATTGCGATGCCAATGACATCGCCTTCATCTCCGACGAGATTTATCACGGCCTCACCTTCGCAGGCGAAGAGACGACCGCGCTGGAGCTGACGGACGAGGCGATCGTCATCAACTCCTTCTCTAAATATTATTGCATGACCGGCTGGCGCATCGGCTGGATGGTGCTGCCTGAGCGGCTGGTGCGCCCGATCGAGCGCGTCGCCCAGAGCCTCTATATTTCGCCGCCGGAGCTTTCGCAGATCGCAGCCACCGCAGCGCTCGGCGCCAGCGAGGAACTGGATCGCGTCAAGGCAAGTTATGCCGCCAATCGCGAACTGCTGCTCGACCGGCTGCCGAAGATCGGCCTTGCGCCGGCGTCGCCCATGGACGGCGCCTTCTACGCCTATGTCGACGTATCGCGCTTCACCAATGACAGCATGGATTTCGCGCGCCGCATGCTGGCAGAAATCAATGTCGCCGCGACACCCGGCCTCGATTTCGATCCGGTAGAAGGACCGCGTACGCTTCGCATGTCCTACGCCGGTTCAGAAGCCGAGATCGCCGAGGCGGTAGAGCGCATCGGCGTATGGCTGAAATAGGCGAGGCCTAGGTCCGATATTCGGGCGCCTGCCGGTCGAGAACACGCCTGACGCTTTCGAGATGCAGGCGTGCACTTTCCGGATCGCCTTCGCGCATCTGCTTTGCCGCCTGTTCAGCAATCTCTTCGGATACCGGCACCAGCCGGCGTCCGGTGCTCATCGCCTTGAGCTGAACCTCTGCGGCGCGCTCCAGATAGTAGAGATCGTCCCAGGCTTCGGCGATGTTTGGCGCGCAGACCATGACGCCATGGTTCTTCATGAACAGGATGTCCTTGTCGTCGAGCACGGCGGCGATCCTGTCGCCCTCACGTTCATCGAGCGCCAGTCCGTTATAGTTCTCGTCGACGGCGACGCGGCCATAGAATTTCAGTGCGGTCTGTCCGGCCCAGATGAAGGGATCGCCCTCGACCATGCTGAGCGCTGTCGCATTCGGCATATGCGTGTGGAAGGCCGCACCGACGCGCGGCGACATCTTGTGCAGGCGGGCATGGATGAAGAAGGCAGTTGCTTCAGGCACGCCGTCGCCGGCAATGACGTTGCCTTCAAAATCGCAGATCAGCAGTGATGAGGCAGTCGCCTCCTGAAAGGCCCAGCCGAGCCTGTTGACGAGAAAGAGATCGGGATGGCCGGGCACGACGGCCGAGAAATGGTTGCAGATGCCTTCCTCAAGCCCGAGCCGCGCGGCCATTCGAAGGCACGCCGCCAGATCGACACGCGCCTGCCAGATCTCGTCGGCATCGAGCGGCAGATTGCGCAATATCGCCGGATGTGCCTTCGCCAGGTTCAGTTCATGGGCCATGTCTTGTCTCCTATCGCGTCAATTACATCCAGCTGTTTGCGGCAAAAAGACCGGGTACCTTGTCGAGCGTCGGCACGATCTCGTTGGGGCGGTAGTCGCTGAGCGGTTTCCGTCCCGTGCCACGATCGACCCAGATCGCACGAAAACCGAGTTCTCGTGCGGCGGCAAGGTCAAGGTGCGGGCTGGCGCAGATATGCACGAGATCATCCATGCCGATGCCGAGCGTTTTCCAGGCATGCTGGAAGATTTGCGGCGAGGGCTTGTAGGCTTCCGCCTGCTCCGCCGTGATCACCCGGTCAACGAAACCACCGAGCTGCGCGACATTGCCGGCAATGATCGCGTCGTCCGTATTGGAAATAATGGCAAGCCGGAAACCGGCAGCTTTCAGCTTGCCGAACGTTTCTACCACTTCCGGGAATGGCGGCATCCGGCCGATAGAGGATGTCAGCAGATCGGCATCGGCGGTGTCGAATGGCAGGCCGAACTCCTTCATGGCTAGCTCCAATGCGAGAGCCGTGACTTGGCTGAAGGATCGGTGCGGCTTTTGTTGTTCCAGTTCATGCTCGTACCGGTCATAGACGGCAATGAAGGCAGCCTGGTCGATATCGCGGCCTTTGGCCGACAGGATCGTGTCCATAGCGGCAAGCAGGCCTTCATCCCATTGAATCAGCGTACCGTAGCAATCAAAGGTCAGCCAGGTTGGTCGGTTTCCGGGAAGGGTCATCTCTCATCTCCATGATTTGCCTCATGTTGACAAAGAACAGCATCATTGAGAAATTAAATGTGATAATTACCAGCAGTGGAAAATCGAATGAGCTTCGCCTTCGACCTCGATCTTCTCCGAACCTTCGCGGCGGTCGTCGATGCCGGCGGTTTCACGCGGGCGGCTGAGCGTGTTCACCTTACTCAGTCCACCATCAGCCAGCAGATCAAAAAGCTCGAGGCCAATATCGGCCACACCCTGCTTCTGCGCGACAAGTCGACGGGCGGCATCCAGACAACGGAGGAGGGCGAAATTCTCTTGAGTTATGCCCGACGCTTGCTGGCGACGGCAGAAGAGGCAATGGACGTCATGCGCAAGCCCGCTGCGCCCAAGACCGTCAGGCTCGGCGTTCCCGAGGATTTTGCCGGCCGCAGGCTCATCGATCTTCTCTCCGGTTTTTCCGCTGCCTCACCGCATATAAGGCTCGACACCGTCAGCGGCTGGAGCGTCGAGCTTCGCCGCCTTCTCGATACGGGTGAAATCGATCTGGCACTGATCAAGCGGGAACCCGGTGATGGTGCCTGTCTGGCGAGTTGGAAGGAGGAACTGGTCTGGGTCGAGAGCACGCGCCGACTGGTTCGGGACGAGCCTGTCCCGCTTGCAGTTTTTCCGGTCGGCTGCATCTACAGAGAGAGGGCGATCCGCTTCATCGAGCGCAGCGGAAGGCGCTGGCGCATCGCCTATACGAGCCAGGGTTTGATGGGAGTACAGGCGGCTGTCGCCTCTGGCCTCGGCATCAGCCTGCTGCCGTCGGATGCCGTCTTGCCTGAACATCGCCAGCTTGGAGCGGCAGACGGGTTCGATCCGCAGCCGGCATCCGAACTTGCGCTCGTGAGAGGAAAGACGCGTCTCTCAGTGGAGAGCCGGTCGCTCGCCGATTTCCTCGCGGCCAATCTTTAGGTGCGCGAGGAGAAGAGCGAAGCGAGCGTCGAAGCCGGCTTGTTGTTCATCCGCGGCACGACAACGAGCTGCCTGATGTCTCCACGTTGGTAGGCGGCTAGGAAACGCTTGTAATCCTTGAAGGAAATGCAGCCGTTGGAATCGCCGTTCTTGCCGAGCATATAGGTGTGCGCCAGCAGACCGACACGGTTGAAGATCGCATCCGAACCCTGCACCGGCGTCAGGCGAATGGCTGCCACACCATGGAACAGGGCTTCGCGCATCGTCAGGTTATAGGTGTGCGGCGGCGTCGGTCCGCGCATTTTCTGATCAATATAACGCGGGTTGTCACGCATCTTGCCGAGACCGGAATGGGCCTCCAGCCGCTCGCCGTTCGGCAGGTAGACGGTAGCGTTTTCAATGTCGTAGATCGCCACACCGGCGCGCAAGCGCGGCGTAAAGACCGGCTTGTCATAGCGCGGCACCGCATCGTCTTGATCATCTTCGATCGGCGAGTTCGGCTTGGCATAGGCAAGCACAGGCTCGGCAGTACGCTGCGAACCCTTGGAGGCAGGCGCCGGCTTACCGACGAGGCCATCGGGCCGCGCCATCGGCAGCGGTACGGAATCCTCATCTGGGGCGAGAACCAGGTCGAAAGGCCGCGCACCATCGTCCGCCTCGGCAACCTCCATCTCGGCCGGCTTGTTGGCGGCGAGAGCAGCAGCTGGGGTCGCCGGCGGCAGCTCGACGGGAGCGGGCATGACGCGCGGGCCGGCGTCGGCTAGAGCGAGCATAGCTGGCATTTCGGCCGCAGCGACTGCCTCCTTCGACGGGATAATGATCCGGTCGGCGTCATCCTCGGCAGGCGTGGCGGCGGTTTGGGCGACGGCTGCCACCGCCTTGACGGTGTCTTCCTTGTTGAAGCGCGGATTGTCGGAGACGGCCACCGGCTGAAGTTCCGCGACGGCAATGGGGAGGCGATTGGTCTTGGCGAGTGCGAGCTTTGCGCTCGATGCCGCCGAGGTCTTCTCGGCGTGAGACTGGATAATCTGAGCCGTCAACGGCATGACCGGCTTGGCATCGAATGCTGCGAGTCGCGAAGCCTTGTTGACATGGATAAGCCGCTCATGCGTGACGGCAACAGGCGTTGGCCTTGGTGCTGCTGTGACCGGAGCGATCTCCTTCGGTGAGGAGAAGGGCATCGATACAGATTGCATTGTCGCAACCGTGCCGATAAGCCACGTGGAGGTCAAAAATCCGGCTACTGCGATGCCGGTGAGTAAACCACGGGATCTGCCCGAACGAACAGCGGATCCGCCAAAAGGGGCGACGTTATTGAACGTCCCTATCGCAAACGCCATACTCTACTCGTCTTCCAAAACGCGCTACGCAGGCCGGCAGCACTGACTTACTGATCTTTGCCGGAGCCGCTAACTGCCCAAAAAGGCCGAATTTTGGCCCATTCGCGACAAGCGACCGTTTCTTAAGGATGACGAACTATGGTTTCCAATTGGTTTACAGGTGTGGAGTTCTGCTTCGATTGTCGCGAAAAGAGACGTATTATTTTAGAAAAAGCTATTTTTCAAAGGCTTGCCGCGATCGATATGTCACCGCTCGGTGAGGGCGACCAGGCGGCGGGAAATCTTTGTGCTTTCAGCTGCGCGCCATCACATAGCTGCCGGGAGCTTCCTCGATCGCATTGAGTGCTGCTCCACCCACCTTGCGGGCAGCCACACGCTCGCCGGTTTGTGACTCGATCCACGCATGCCAGTGCGGCCACCACGAACCCCTCGTCTCCTTTGCCTTGGCAAGCCATGCATCATAGTCGCCCTTGGCCGGGCCGCCGGTCCAGAACTGATACTTGTGCTTGTCCGGTGGGTTGACGACACCGGCAATATGGCCGGAGCCAGCAACCACGAACTGCACCTTGCCGCCGAAGAACTGGCTGCCGAGGAAGACGGAATTTGCCGGCGCAATGTGATCCTCGCGGGTCGCGAGATTGTAGATGGGTATCTTGACGTCCTTCAGCGACAAGGTCTTGCCGTCGAGGACCATCTCATCTTTGGTCAGCGCATTTCTGAGATAGCAGTTGCGCAGGTAGAAGGCATGGTTGGCCGCCGCCATGCGGGTCGAATCCGCATTCCAGAACAACAGGTCGAAGGGCAGGGGCTCCTGGCCTTTCAGGTAGTTGTTGACGAAATAGGGCCAGATGAGCTCGCTCGCCCTGAGCATGTTGAATGCCGTCGACATGCGCGAGCCGTCGAGGTAGCCGATCTCCTGCATATGCGCTTCCAGCGCCTGGAGCTGCTCCTCGTCGACAAAGACCTTCAGGTCGCCGGCATGGGTGAAATCGACCTGGGTGGTGAAGAGCGTCGCACTCTTGATGCGCTTATTCTTTTCCTTGGCGTGCAGGGCAAGGGTTGCGGCAAGCAGCGTGCCGCCGACGCAATAGCCGATGGCGTTGACTTCCTTCTCGCCGGTCGCCTTCTCGACCGTTTCGAGTGCGAAATCGACGCCTTCCCTTGCGTAAGCCGTCCAGTCCTTCAGCGCATGGCGGTTATCCGGATTGACCCAGGAGATGACGAAGACGGTATGTCCCTGGTCCACGCACCATTTGATGAAGGATTTCTGCGGGTTGAGATCAAGGATGTAGAATTTGTTGATCCACGGCGGGCAAATCAGCAGTGGCCGTTTGAGCACGGTTTCCGTCGATGGCTCGTATTGGATGACCTGGCAGATTTCGTTCTGGGCGATCACCTTGCCCGGCGTCAGCGCCATGTCGCGGCCGACGGCGAATTTGGTCATGTCGGTCTGGCGCAGGCGCAGTTCGCCGCGACCGGCAATGATATCCTCGGTCAGCATCTTCATGCCGCGCACGAGGTTTTCGCCGCTCGTTGCGATCGTCTCCCGGTAGACCTGCGGATTTGTCACCACGAAATTGGTAGGCGAGAGCGCTGCCGTAATCTGCTTCACATAGAAGCCGGCCTTGTGCTTGGTGTGCTCGTCCAGCCCTTCGGTCTCGGCAACCAGCTTTTCAGCCCAGTCGGCGGTCACGAAATAGACCTGCTTTAAAAATTCGAAGAAGGGATTCTTCTGCCAGTCTTCGTCGGCGAAACGCTTATCCACGCGTGTGATCGGTTCCGCTGCCAGCGGGCTGCCCTGCATCCTCTGCATGGAGTTCATCCATATGCCGAAGAACGAGCTCATCAGCTGTGTTTGCGCCTCGAAGGTTCGGCGCGGATCGGAAATCCAGTATTCCGTTACCTTGGAGAGCGTCTTCACCATATCGGTGACGGGTTCGACGACCGTGTCGGAGATTTCGCCGCGCTCACGCGGGCCGAGCCACGCCGAAGCTGCCTTGCCGAGGTTTTCGAGCGCACGAGCGACGTTCATCGCCATGGCCTCGGGATCCTTCAGGAGATAGGGATCGAGATCCTTGGCGTCGAAATCCACCTTGGCACCATTCTCCCGCTTGCTGTCGGTCACGCACTTCCTCCGGCGGCAGCATCCACTGTTCACTCGTTGTACATCTGCTGTGTTGAAGAAAACAAGTTCCGCGCGCTCGCTCTCATGCTATTGCTTTGTCGCTGCGACGAATTTAACAGTCGAAGCAGGCAGGATTGGATCATCAGGCATGACGACGACAGGCATTGGGCATATCGCGACCTTCACCCGCACCGCAGCAATCTGCGCGGCGGCCGCGGCCATGGCCATTGCGCTCGCCGGATGCAACAAGACCGCCGAGGAGAAGAAGGCTTTTGCCCAGCGCATGGCAGCGCCGACGGCAGTCGTGATGCCGGCCTCCAAGGGCGAGCCCGTTGAAGGCGGCCTTACCAAAAGCCGGGACGGCTACCCGTCGTTCGGTGCGCCACTGACGGCCGCCAATGTGCAGATGAGCGACGAACAGGCGGCCGAGCTTCAGCATCAGCTGACGGCCCTCAGCGCCAAGCGCCAGTCGGGTGCGATCTCGGAAGCGGAGTACCTGCGTCGCGTCGCCGAGATGCGCGCGCTTGCCGCCGACCACGGGGCCGCGACGCTCTCCGAAATCACCAAATAAGCCTTGCCTTTAAGGCGATTTGGACGCAAAGCCTTCCGGATGGATCGGAAGACACAATTTTCCCGATAATGCGCTTCATGCGCGGCCTCTCCGTCAAAGATTTGCCGCGCAGTTAAGTTGAAGAAGAATACGGCGCTGCGAGTCTGAAGCTCGTATCGCAGATGCCGGGAGACGGAACGAGCTTCGACAGCGGTCAGGTTGGCCGCATTTCCATGGGGAAAGAGATGGAAGAGTTTCACAAAGTCCGGCGTTTGCCGCCTTACGTTTTCGAACAGGTCAACCGTTTGAAAGCGAGCGCGCGAGCGGGCGGGGCCGATATCATCGATCTCGGCATGGGAAACCCTGACCTTCCGACCCCTCAGGCGATCGTCGACAAGCTCTGCGAGGTCGTTCAGGACCCGCGCACCCATCGTTATTCGTCTTCAAAGGGCATTCCCGGTCTGCGCCGCGCGCAGGCCGCCTATTACGCCCGGCGATTCGGCGTGAAACTGAACCCGGACACGCAGGTGGTCGCCACCCTCGGCTCCAAGGAAGGCTTCGCCAATATGGCGCAGGCCATCACCGCGCCGGGTGACGTTATCCTCTGCCCGAACCCGACCTATCCGATCCATGCTTTCGGCTTCCTGATGGCCGGCGGCGTGATCCGCTCCATGTCGGTCGAGCCGGATGAAAGCTTCTTCCCGCCGCTGGAACGGGCCGTCCGCCACTCGATCCCGAAGCCGCTGGCGCTGATCCTGAATTATCCGTCGAACCCGACTGCCTTCGTGGCAACGCTCGACTTCTACAAGGACGTCATCGCCTTCGCCAAGAAGCACGACATCATCGTGCTGTCGGACCTTGCCTATTCGGAAATCTATTTCGATGGCGAGCCGCCACCGTCGGTTCTGCAGGTTCCGGGCGCAATGGATGTGACGGTTGAATTCACCTCGATGTCCAAGACCTTCTCCATGCCCGGCTGGCGCATGGGTTTTGCGGTCGGCAACGAGCGGCTGATCGCGGCGCTGACGCGTGTGAAGTCCTACCTCGATTATGGCGCCTTCACGCCGATCCAGGTTGCCGCGACCCATGCCCTGAATGGCGACGGCTCCGACATTGCGGAAGTCCGCAACGTCTACAAGCGCCGCCGCGACGTCATGGTCGAAAGCTTCGGCAAGGCCGGCTTCGAAGTGCCGCCGCCGGCTGCCACCATGTTCGCCTGGGCGAAGATCCCGGAAAAGTTCCGTCATCTCGGCTCGCTGGAATTTTCGAAGCTTCTGGTCGAGAAGGCCGATGTTGCCGTTGCGCCGGGTATCGGTTTCGGCGAACAGGGCGACGACTACGTCCGTCTGGCGCTTGTCGAGAACGAACACCGTATCCGCCAGGCTGCGCGCAACATCAAGAAGTTCATGTCGACGGCAGACGAGACGATGCACAACGTCATCTCGCTCAACGCCCACCGTTAATTCCAACCTCGAAGACAGCCGCAGATTTGCGGCTGTCTTTCACTAGACATTTCAGGATCGATCCATGGCAGATGCCCTCAAAATCGGCATTGCGGGCTTGGGCACCGTTGGCGCCTCGCTTGTTCGCATCATCAGGCAGAAAAGCAATGAACTTGCAGTCACCTGCGGACGCCCGATTACGATTACGGCAGTTTCGGCGCGTGATCGCTCGAAGGACCGTGGTATCGATCTGACCGGCATCACCTGGTACGAACGTCCGGAAGAACTGGCCGAAAAGGCCGATATCGACGTGTTCGTCGAGTTGATCGGCGGTGCTGAAGGGGCTGCAAACGTGGCCGTTCGCGCCGCTCTTTCCCGTGGTCTCCATGTGGTGACCGCCAACAAGGCGCTGCTTGCCTATCACGGCGTCGAGCTTGCGACGATCGCGGAGGAGAAGGGCTCGCTCTTGAACTTCGAAGCGGCCGTTGCCGGCGGCATCCCTGTCATCAAGGCGCTGCGTGAATCGCTGACGGGCAACACGATCTCGCGCGTTTACGGCATCATGAACGGCACCTGCAACTACATCCTCACCAAGATGGAGAAGGAAGGCCTGTCCTTTGCCGATTGCCTGAAGGAAGCCCAGCGCCTCGGTTATGCCGAAGCCGATCCGGCTTTCGACATCGAAGGCAATGACACCGCCCACAAGCTTTCGATCCTGACGACGCTTGCCTTCGGCAACAGGATCGCTGCCGACGATATCTATCTCGAAGGCATCACCAATATCTCGATCGACGATATCCACGCCGCAGCCGACCTTGGCTACCGCATCAAGCTGCTCGGCGTCGCCCAACGCACGGATACCGGCATCGAACAACGCGTGCATCCGACCATGGTGCCGGTCGATTCCGTCATTGCCCAGGTCGATGGCGTCACCAATGCGGTCGCAATCGAATCCGATATCCTTGGCGAACTGCTGATGGTCGGCCCCGGCGCTGGCGGCAACGCCACGGCTTCTTCTGTGCTTGGCGATATCGCCGACATCGCCAAGAGCCAGCCGGGCGCCCAGCGCGTTCCTGTTCTCGGCCATCCCGCCAAGTCGCTTGAGACTTACCGCAAGGCGCAGATCCAGAGCCATGAGGGCGGCTATTTCATCCGCCTGACCGTTCTCGACCGCACCGGCGTTTTCGCCAGCGTCGCCACGCGCATGGCGGAAAACCAGATTTCGCTGGAATCGATCGTCCAGCGTTCCAAGCAGCATCTGGCGCCCTCGCACCACCAGACGATCATCCTCGTCACCCATGCGACGATGGAGGATTCGGTGCGCAAGGCGGTCGCCGCGATCAAGGAAGAAGGCTACCTCGTCGGCGAGCCGCAGGTGATCCGCATCGAGCGTCCCAAGGAAGAATCCTGACGCTTTGTTCCAATTTGGAACGGTTCAACCCGTCCGAGGTCGCTCGGACGGGTTTTCTGTTATTAATCAAAGCATTTCGCCGAATTTATATTAACAGATATGTAGATATAGATATAATCAACCTCGGAGCCGTTGGAGTCGCGGGTTGAGGAATATCGAGCATACGCATGATCATGTTCGGACGGAGATCGAAAACCCTCAGGCGGGCTTGCCGAAATCTGACCCTACGGCGCTTGGAGCAGCCTTCGAGCGCGAGGCGCCGCGAGGGCGCAATTGGGCCACGCTCCTGATCCTGCTTTCGATCCTCTTCGTCCAGCTGCTTGTTATCGGCTTGGTTATCTGGGCAATTTTCTGGTAATCCACAGGCTTGAAATCACCGCTTTGCTATCTGTCCTGCATCTGTAAAAAGGGCAGATGATGAAAGCGGAGTTTGGCATGGCAGATCAGGTCGATCCGGTACCGCGTGCCTTCCTGGGCGTCGAAAAATCGGTTCTCGACAATCGCTGGGTTTCACGCCTCGATCAGGCGGGGCAGAACCGCGCGCTCGCTATGTCACAGATGCATGGCCTGCCGGATCTGATCGCACGTGTGCTTGCCGGCCGCGGCGTGACGGTGGATGAGGCAGTCGAATTCCTCGATCCGACGATCCGCAGCCTCATGCCAGACCCCTACAAGCTGACGGACTGCGAGAAGGCCGCCAAGCGTCTTGCCGCTGCGATCCGTGACGGCGAGCCCGTCGCGATCTTCGGTGACTACGACGTCGATGGTGCAGCCTCCTCCGCGCTCATGTATCGCTTCCTGACCCATTTCGGCGTCAAGGCGCATATCTACATTCCCGATCGCATCTTCGAAGGCTACGGGCCAAACCCGACGGCCATCAATCAGTTGATCGACAACGGCGCGAGCCTGATCGTCACGGTCGATTGCGGCTCCACCAGTCATGAGGCGCTGGCGGCTGCCGCGGACCGCAACATCGATGTCGTCGTCATCGATCATCATCAGGTGACACACGAGCTGCCGCCTTGCCACTCCCTCGTCAACCCAAACCGCGAAGACGATCTTTCCGGGCTAGGGCATCTTTGTGCGGCGGGTGTCGTTTTCATGGTGCTGGTGGCAACGCTGCGCCTGCTGCGCGAGGCCGGAGACAAGCGCATTCTCGCGATCGATCTCCTGCAATGGCTGGATATCGTGGCACTCGCGACCGTCTGCGATGTCGTGCCCCTCAAGGGCCTCAACCGCGCCTATGTGGTCAAGGGGTTGGTCGCCGCGCGCCACCAGAGCAATGCCGGTCTTGCGGCACTATTCCGCAAGGCGGGTCTGGCAGGGCCTGTTACGCCCTATCATTTCGGCTTCCTGATCGGCCCGCGCATCAATGCCGGCGGGCGAATCGGTGATGCAGCCCTCGGGAGCCGCCTGCTGACGCTGGATGATGCCGTAGAAGCCGAAGCCATCGCCCAGCGACTGGACGAGCTCAACCGCGAACGGCAAGCCATGGAAGCGATCATGCTGCAGGAGGCCGAGGCCGAAGCGCTAGCCGAGTATGGGGGCGGCGAGGGGGCTTCCGTTATCGTCACCGCGCATGAGAAATGGCACCCCGGTATTGTCGGCCTCATTGCCGCGCGCCTGAAGGAGAGGTTCAAGCGACCCGCCTTCGCCATCGCCTTCGATCCCTCAGGCAGGGGCACCGGCTCGGGGCGTTCGATCAACGGCTTCGACATGGGCAGGATGGTACGTGCCGCGGTCGATGAAGGACTGCTTGTGAAAGGCGGTGGTCACGCCATGGCGGCTGGTCTTACTGTCGAGCGCGGCAAGCTTGGCCTGCTGAGAGCCTTCTTCACCGAGAAGGCACAGAAGACGGTATCGGCCCTTGTCGCCAATGAAACGCTGAAGATCGATGGTGCTATCGCTGCAAGCGGCGCGACGATCGAGCTTATCGACCGTCTGGAAACAGCGGGGCCTTATGGCTCGGGACATTCCCAGCCGGTCTTTGCCGTACCGGCGCATCGTGTGCGTGATTCCCGTCTGGTCGGCGAGCGGCATGTGAAGGTGACGCTGGAAGCAATGGATGGTGCGCGCCTCGATGGCATAGCTTTCAGGGCTGCCGAGACCCCGCTCGGCAACCTGCTTCTCAACTCTCGCGGCGCCAACCTGCATGTCGCAGGTTCGCTCGGTGCCGAACACTATCAGGGCTCGCGCAGAATCCAGCTGCGTATCAGTGACGGCGCACCGGCCAAGTGACCGGCTGATTGGCTGTCGGCTTGGAAAGGGATCAGGCCGGCTGCGGCTGAGAAAGCGGTGCTTTTCTGCGAAGGCGAGTGACGATCACGGCAAGCAATATGCCGCCCGCAATGATTCCGACGGACAATAGCGGCCTGTAGGCGAACCAGCCTATGGCGGTGACAACGGGGCCGACGAGCAGTGTCAGCACGAAGGCCACGACGCTCGTGCCGAAGCCGATGATCGAGCCGAGAAACGGAATCAGGTCGGCGAGAATGGGCAGGAGCCCAAACATCAGCTTGAAACTGACGAACAAGCCGATGAGACCGGCGGCGCGCACAAGCCAGGTGATAATGCTGTTTTCGCTCTCTGCCGTTTTGAACATCTGGCCGGCATCCACATCGCCATCAGCGGTAAGGAAGATATCGCGGTGGTTGGTCGTCTCGTAGGGAACGAGCGCGCTGTGACTCTGCTTGCCGACGATGCTTGCCGCTTCCACGTCGATTCTCTGGTAGGTGATCCTGAGATCGCCGACATCGGGCAGGTTTTCGTTCAGACCGATATAGGCACCCTCGGAATTCCGCTTCGCCGGCCGGCTGGCGCCAATCTGCACCGCTATGCGCTGCACGTCGCTGTCGGTGAGCGCGAGTCGTGAATAGTCGCCGATCCCCGCCACATCCTTACCCGGTACCGAGAAGGCGCCGACATGCGCCGTTTTTGCCGTGAAGGTGGCGCCGTCAGGCATGCTGGTTGGATTTTGATGATCATCAGATTGCTTGAAGCGGCTCGAATCGACGATGTCCGAGCGCCATTCCTTGGTGTAGGAATAGGTCGTCGTCGTTTCTTCGCCGCCACCCAATGTCTTTTTGGTCTGGCTCTCGCTCTTTTCCACCCACTGATACATCGCGACCTGGCGGGAAAGACCGACGGCGCCGTCGGCGGCGACACCGAATTGACTGTCCCGTGGGACCTGATCGGATTTCACCGCGCCACTGATATGGACCAGCTTGCCTTCATTGGCCGGATCGATAGCCGCACCATCGACCGAAATCACCTGTGACGCGCCTTCCGAAAGAGCGCGATAGGTCTGGATCGCACGGCCTTCGTTCCAGATCAGCAGCCAGATACATCCGATAAGCAGAGCAAGGCCGACCAATGCGCCGATCAGCGCGCTTTTGATGCGCTCAAACCACGAAGTATAGGTCGTTTCCGTATGGCTCATATCCGAAAATCCCTTGTCGCCGAGGAGTATGTTGGAGTACCGCGTCAGCAGAAATGCCTCGATGATCTTAGACCCCGCCCGCTAATCCCCGGTAAATACCAAAAACCATTTTTGGGCTGATCATATCCTTGAAAATAATAGGCTTTCCGAAAGATTGCGGAGCGGGTCCATGAGCCGAACTTCGTGCTGCAGAGAGCAGCGCCTGATGCGTGTGATGTCACTGGATTTGCCCCATCAACTCGCATGGCAAGCATAGCTGGATCCGCGAACGGAACTCTATGAAAAGACAGGGGAATGATGAAGGAGAGTGGCACGCCCTAGGGGAGTCGAACCCCTCTTTACAGAATGAAAATCTGTCGTCCTAACCGATAGACGAAGGGCGCGTGCTCTGTGGTGGCGCCCTTATAGTCAGCACCTTTCTGCGCCGCAAGCGGCAAAATGAGAATTTTTCGCCGGATTATGCAGATTTTTTCTGGGCTTGTGGAAAAGTGGAAAGCGGATGGGAATGATTGTCTTCGCCAGACCTTGTCACTGCGTGAATTGTTGGCCTGCAGCGGTGGGCCACCACATGAAAGGACAAATTTGGTTCTGCGGCTCGAAACTCTGGCTTCCGCCCGGGCTGACGATGACGAGCCTGCGCCTCGATAATCTCGTTGTCCTTCGTCACCTCTGCAACACGGGTGGAGTCAGCATCGCAAAGATCGGGCTCCGATCATCCGCAAGATTGGCCGGCCTGGCAACTGGCGGCGTAACCCCGCCACCCCATCTTTGGCCGCTGTCTATAAGGCAAGGCCATCAACGCCTAACTGAATGCTTCTAACTGCCGGAGTATTGCGGGTGCTTCTTCCCGAAGAGTTTCGCAACGAATGCCAATGCCGCATGCATGCCAAGCGCTTCCGCCTCTTTAACGACCTGGTGCTCTGAGATGGCGATACCGGAAAGCACGCCCTTATTGGCGGCAACTTTCTGTATTAGGTCGTCAATGTTGTGAAATTGCTGTGTTTTTTCAAATAGCTGCTCGATGCCCATTCCATCTAACCCGGAACCTTAACCCAGAGGCAGCGGTATCAGGTTGCGAATTGCGCGTAAATTGTGCGGTGTAACAAGAGCGAGAGAAAGTCCTGAAAAGGTCAACCGGTAAGGTTAAAGACCCACCACCCCATCATCAAAGGATGCCACAGATAGCTCAGCTGCCTACTATAACGATTTCAGTGGGGCACTTTACTGCAACTATTTGATTTCATGAAAAGTGGTACGCCCTAGGGGAGTCGAACCCCTCTTTACAGAATGARAATCTGTCGTCCTAACCGATAGACGAAGGGCGCAGGCTTTCAGCTCAAATAGGAAAGCGCAATGAGTTCCGCAAGCGGTAAAGTATAATGTCGAATTTGAAGAGGAAGTGGCACGCCCTAGGGGAGTCGAACCCCTCTTTACAGAATGAAAATCTGTCGTCCTAACCGATAGACGAAGGGCGCGTGCTGTGGTGGCGCCCTTATAGTCAGGCACTTTCGATCCCGCAAGCGGCAAATTCGAAATTTTTCAAAAAAATGACAAGCCGTTTCCGCTTGTGGAAAATGAAGATTATTGCAGCTGAATCAAAGAGCTGCAGCGGCGGCTGGAAATCGGGTGCCGGCCGCTTTCCCTACGTCACTCTTTCAGAGGGGGGAGGTCAGATCGCCCTTGCCGAAGCGATCGGCGCGCTCTTGCGGCCGCAGCCCCAGTTCCAGTCGCGGGAATTGCCCGTGTCCAGATGGACCGAATCCGTGTGGCAATAGGTGCCGACGCCGCCGCGGTTCGGGAGCGACCGGATATATTGGGCGATATCCCATTTGCTGACACCGTCGATCTGGATATCGGCTGCTTCGCAGCTCTTGTGCATTGATTCCTCGGCGCCCCCGACCTCACGGTTATGCTGCGGGTCGCGGTAGCCTGACGTGACGACAACTGGCTTGCCGAAATGAGTCTCGACTGTCTTGATGACCCGCATGAGATCGGGCTTGAAGCAGCCGACCTGGACGCTGTCGTTCTGCACATGCAGGCCGTTTGGCGCGATGCGGGTCATGCCGGGCAGCGATGCTTTCTGCAGGAGCCCGGAAAGGCTGCTGAGCAGGTTCTGCTTCGGCGCGCTGTAGAGCACATTCGTCGTCGATCCTGGAATGCTTCCGCCGGCAAGCGAGGCTGTTTGATCAGGTGCAAGCTTCGTGCTGGTATTTTGTGATGATTGCTGCGGCAGTATCTCGCCTTGTTGTGGCTCGGGCGGCGCGCTGAACACGCTCGATCTTGGGCCAGCGTTCTGCGGTGCGT
Organism: Rhizobium sp. 01T437; assembly: GCF_056398505.1. NCBI lineage: Bacteria > Pseudomonadati > Pseudomonadota > Alphaproteobacteria > Hyphomicrobiales > Rhizobiaceae > Rhizobium > Rhizobium sp. 01T437. The sequence goes on along the minus strand of NZ_JBFTPM010000001.1, from coordinate 649,314 downwards.
AGGCGTTCACGCCCTGCTGCTGGATGACCGTCGAGGTCGAATTGTTCTGCGGCAGCGGCTGATGATCGGAAAAGATGCTCATCGCCTGCGCATTGATTCGCGTCGACTGCATGACGAGACCACCGATATTGGCCGGCTGCTGCTGTTGCATGGCCGGATCGACGGGCGGCGCGGCCGTTGCCGCATTCGGATCCTGCATTGCCGTCTGCGGATTGACACCGGAGACATTGGTCAGCATCGGATCGCGATAGAGCTGTTTCGACGCGGGGGACGATGCGGCGGGCATTGCCGCTGCAAGCCTCGGCGCCGGCTGTCCCTCCACAGCCGGTGTGGCGACGGCGGCCGAATCAAGCGCCTTCTTGTCGGAGACGCAGCCGGAAAGCGCCAGGATAGAGCTGGCGATCAGCAAAGCACCGACAGCCTGCCGGCTCGGAGGGGCAATCCGCTTGTTGTTTCTGGTCAACCGAGAAATCTCCGGTGAATGCGGAAGGCGCCCGAAAGCGCGCTTCCGTTACGATGGAACCGGAGAATGCCTCGTGAAGCTTGCCTGCAGCTTGGCTTACCAGGCGCCGGTATTGCCCATGGACAGCCAGGGTTCGGCCGGGGCCAGTTTTTCGCCCTTCTGCAGGATCTCTATCGAGATGCCGTCGGGCGAGCGTACGAAGGCCATGTTGCCATCACGAGGGGGGCGGTTAATCGTAATACCATTGTCCATCAATTTCTGGCAGATCGCGTAGATGTCATCCACCTCATAGGCGAGGTGACCGAAATTGCGTCCTCCGGTATAATCTTCCGTGTCCCAGTTATAAGTGAGCTCCAGGCAAGGAGCTTTTTCGCTGCGGGCACGGTCGAGATCATCGCGAGCGGCCAGGAAAACGAGCGTGAAGCGGCCCTTCTCGTTCTCATGGCGGCGGATTTCCTCGAGTCCGAAGAGTGTGGTGTAAAAATGGAGGGAAGCGTCGAGGTCTTTGACGCGAACCATGGTGTGGAGATAACGCATTGTGTTTCCTCTCTCTATTTAGGCTAGCCCATCTGGAGTAACAGACGCCAGTTTCGGGCAAGTCATCGCTATAAAATGTACAGTTGGGAATAACCGAAAACTAGGACTTGCGCTTATCCGTTACCAAGATGTTAATCTTGATTTCAAGAATCAGTTAACCGTAACAGTGTGACGCGTATTGAGGGGCTGGCGACATGGCTGACAGGATTTCATCGAATGGCTTTACCGACCTTGAGGAGTTGTCGGGGGAACCGGTTGACCTCGTTGAAATCACCGGCGTGGTGAAATGGTTCGACGTGGCCAAGGGTTTTGGCTTCATCGTTCCCGACAATGGCATGCAGGATGTGCTGCTGCACGTAACCTGCCTGAGACGCGACGGCTACCAGACCATTCTTGAAGGCACCCGCATCGTCGCGCTTATCCAGCGCCGCGAGCGCGGCTTCCAGGCCTTCAAGATCCTCTCCATGGATCAATCGACTGCGATCCATCCCTCGCAGATGCCGCCGGTTCGCACCCATGTGCAGGTCACGGCAACCAGCGGCCTCGAGCGCGCCCTGGTGAAGTGGTTCAACCGCACCAAGGGCTTCGGCTTCCTGACGCGCGGTGAGGGCACGGAGGACATCTTCGTGCATATGGAAACGCTCCGCCGCTTCGGCCTCACCGAACTGCGCCCCGGCCAGGTGGTGCTGGTGCGCTTCGGCGACGGCGAGAAGGGCCTGATGGCTGCCGAGATCCATCCTGACGTTCCGAGCCCGGTTGGCCGGTCTCACTGATGCGCAGCATGTTCTCCGTTGAGATGATGAGAAGCGCCTTCACGGCGCTTTTTTTCATGGTCGCCCTGCCGGCATTTGCACAGCAGGACATGCGCTTCGATAGAGAGCCGCTGATCATCCAGACAACTGCCGGCAAAATGCTGCACTTCACCGTAGAGATCGCTGCCACCGGCGACCAGCGGGCCTACGGCCTGATGTTCCGCAAGACGATGGCTGAGGACGCCGGCATGATCTTCGATTTCGGCGTATCGCGGCGTGTCACCATGTGGATGGAAAATACCGTCCTGCCTCTCGACATGCTCTTTGCGGACGACAGGGGCGTGATCACCCATATCAAGGAAGACGCCACGCCCTATTCCCGCGACATCATCGATTCGATGGGCGAGGTCCGATATGTGGTCGAGATAAACGCCGGCACTGCCCGCAAGCTCAATATCCGCCCCGGCGATCGTATCGTCAGCGCCACGACAACGAAAAAGGCGAAGTAAGCCTGTGAAATCTGCCGGCCTAGGTGGATTTATGGGGTTGCTAGGGCAGGGGGAAGCGTGTATTCCCGCTGCCAACAACGGCTCGGAGTGTAGCGCAGTCTGGTAGCGCATCTGGTTTGGGACCAGAGGGTCGGGAGTTCGAATCTCTCCACTCCGACCATGTTTTTCCCTATATCCCTAGTGATTTGAGGTCGGAGCGACAGTTTGTTGCGTTGCCGTCGCAAGGCGGATTTTGGCATCGGGAACATGCGACGATATCATTCACGTCGCTAAAGCACGCCTGTCTATGCGTGCCGTGATTCAGCCCTGAGCAAGCAGGCCGACATATTGGGCATAGCTGATCGCCGCGTAAAAAAACGCAGTGATGCTGGCTCCAATCATGATGGCATGGAATTCTGCAGAGGTTCTCATAGTTCTCACCCGTGTCACAACGGTTGGTAGGCACCCTAGTCGCCTATGCCGGCCATAACAATTAGAAAGCGATCAAAACATGCAACAATCCGAAACATTTCGGATTGTGTAACAGGATTGCCCGCTTATCCACACCCGGCTGCGAAGAGGGCTGCGCCTTGGGCGCTCCGTGTTAGAAACGCACGGAGCGGCAATCGGTTTCGCTCACCTGTCCATGCTGTGATAACGGCGCTTTTCCCTTGAAAAGACGAGGATTCGCGGATAATCAAAATTCACTTCTTGCTGCCATACTGGGATATGCAAGCGAGCCTGATCAGGGTTGATTTATGAAAGGCGGGCGCCGCCCGCATATCGGAGGCACTGCAGCATGTCTGCTAAGATCTATCGTCCGGCCAAGACCGCAATGCAGTCCGGCAAGGCAAAGACCCATCTCTGGGTGCTGGAATTCGATCAGGAGCAGCCGCGCAAGATCGATCCGATCATGGGCTACACCTCGTCAGGCGACATGCGCCAGCAGGTCAAGCTGACCTTCGAAACGCAGGAACTCGCAGAAGCCTATGCCAAGCGCAGCGGCATCGAATACCGCGTGATCGCTCCGAAGGATCCCGTCCGTCAGGTCGTCGCTTATCCGGATAATTTCCGCTATACCCGTACCCAGCCCTGGACGCATTGATCCGTACGCGGTTCAAGACAGATATGCCGCATGTCGCGGGATCGCGACATGCGAGACGGCCCCTTAGCTCAACTGGATAGAGCAGCTGCCTTCTAAGCAGCAGGTCGCAGGTTCGAGTCCTGCAGGGGTCGCCACTTTTTCAGAATTTTCTAGATATCGCGCCATGACTGCGAACTCTGTTCGTGGCCAAGAGCAGCATTACAATCGGCAACAACAAATAAGCCGGCGGCGTATCGTCATATCCGATGCGCCGCCGGCCTTTGTTTTCTTGGCTCTTGCCGTCTTAGCCCTCGGGTGACAGCGTCATCGACGTGCCTGTCGCGGCAACATTGAGGCCGAGCTGGCCCGTGACGCTGATCGTCTGCAGATGGACCGAGCCGGAAGTACCGCCAAAGAGCACGTTGGTGCCGAGGCCGCCGACGAGCGTGGCTTCAGCAGTCGCGCCCTGGTAGAGGCCGGCCAACGAGCCGCGGTGATAGCCGGCTGTCGGTGCGAAGACGGCCCAAAGCAGGCGACCACGCGTGGTGAAACCGAGATCCACGCCGAACTTGCGCAAAGCACCGCTGTAATGTTCAGGCGATTCGCCACGGCTCGTCGGCTGGAAGACGCAATCGATCTGCTTGGAAGAACCRAGCACATAGCCGACGCCRCCGCCGATMTCGCAATCGAGGTAGCCGATCTTCACGCCCCCGCTTACATCGGGAGCTACCGGCGGCTCYSTCCGTACCAGATCCGCCGCGCTGGCGCTCATGGCAAAAGCCTGGAGCAACGAGGCTGCGGCGATTGTGGTCGCGAGTATCTTTTTCATTTTCGTCTCCTTTGAATACCGCTGGAAGGATATAGCGTCGGCTATGTCATAACCAAGGCAGGAAAGTCTTCGCCGTCATTTTGGTTCCGACAGTCGCCTGTGCCAAGCTGCCGCGCCCATCTTTTATGGAACCCTATCGGCCTGCATCGGTTGTCCAGATGTCCATTTTTCAAACAATGGAGATCAGAATGAGCAAGACCAATGCAGACGACATCCGCAAGAAAACGGAGCGGCAGGTGGAGAATACCAGTGCCGGGGGACATCTCGGCGGAACTTATTTCGGCCAGCAGCCTGACGGCAAGACGGCCTCTTCCAGCAGTTCCGAGGCACGAAAGTCACGGCCAAACGACGGCCGCAACTGACGTGAGGACGATCGCAACGGGCATTTGCGACTGGCCCGAGAGGCCGGCGGCCTCATCCAAAGGTGCTATTTTTCCCAAGTTGAAACGCTCGAATCCGATAAATTTTAGGGTATTTTAACCATAATCTTCTCTCGGCAGCTTCCCTGAAACATTCGCAACCTGCCAGCGTTTAATTCGCACGGGCTAATCCAATGGAGGGTCGCCCGGTCGATCGAAGGTACGCGCGTTCCTCGGTTTCTTGCCGGAAGGTTTCGGCTTCGGAAAAACGGAGGAAGTCATGAAGGACATGTTTCACGGACGCTCGCTTGCGCTATTCGCTTCGGCCTGCATCGCCCTCTCATTGCCGGCAGGCAGCACGCAGGCACTTGATCTCGGCGTTTCGGCAAATGTCGGAAGTATAAGTGCAGATGTCGGCGCTTCGACAAGTTCGAGCGATCTGGACGCTGGGGTCAATGCCTAGGTTGGCGGAGCCAACGGTATCAATGCCAATGTCGATGCATCCGCCGGTGGCGGGCGCGGCATCAACGCTGACGCGGACGCCAGCATCGGCGGCAGCAACGGTGTCAATGCCAACGTCAACGCGCGTACGCTCGGCAATTCGGGCAGCGGCGCAAACATCAATGCCAGCGTCGGCGGGGGTGATGGAACGGGCATTACGCTTTTCGGACCGAATGGCTTGAATCTCGGCCTCGGTCGCGGAGCCACTGCCACAGGTGGAGGCGCGAGTTCCGGCGACGGTACCGGTACCGGTACCGGGGCAGGGGCCAGCAGCCCTACGCCGACAGTGGTGCTCCAGCGCTTCCGGGAAATGTCCGTCAATGACCAGAAGAAGATGCTTGTTAGCTGCCGCGATATATCCGTTTCCAGCGGCTATGATTCTGGCCTCGCAGGCTGTGCGGTCTGCTGCGCTTTACGGCTTCCCGCTAGAGCGCATGAAAAACCCGCCGGTAATCAGCCGGCGGGTTTTGAATGTTATATCTGTCTGATCAGTGCAGGATCTGGCTGAGGAACAGTTTGGTGCGCTCGTGCTGCGGATTGTCGAAGAATTCGGCCGGCGAATTCTGCTCGACGATCTGGCCCTGGTCCATGAAGATCACGCGGTTCGCGACCTGACGGGCAAAGCCCATTTCGTGGGTGACGCACAGCATGGTCATGCCTTCTTCGGCAAGACCCACCATCGTATCCAGCACTTCCTTGATCATTTCCGGATCGAGCGCCGAGGTCGGCTCGTCGAACAGCATGATCTTCGGGTTCATGCAGAGCGAACGGGCAATCGCCACGCGCTGCTGCTGGCCGCCCGACAACTGGCCCGGATATTTGTTGGCCTGTTCAGGGATCTTGAYGCGCTTCAGGAAGTGCATGGCCACTTCTTCGGCCTGCTTCTTCGGCATCTTGCGCACCCAGATCGGCGCCAGCGTGCAGTTTTCCAGAATCGTCAGATGCGGGAAGAGGTTGAAGTGCTGGAACACCATGCCGACTTCGCGGCGCACTTCGTCGATCTTCTTCAGATCGTTGGTCAGTTCCGTGCCGTCGACGACGATCCGGCCCTTCTGGTGCTCTTCCAGACGGTTGATGCAGCGGATCATCGTCGACTTGCCTGAACCCGAGGGGCCGGCGATGACGATGCGCTCGCCGCGCATGACCTTGAGGTTGATGTCGCGAAGAACGTGGAAGTCACCGTACCACTTGTTCATGTTGACGATCTCGACGGCCACATCGGTCGCCGACACGGTCAATTTCTTGGTGAGAGGCTCTGCCATTGCGGGTTCCTATTCTTATCGTTTGTGGCCGGTGTCGAGATGGCGTTCCATGAATGCTGAATAGCGCGACATGCCGAAGCAGAAAAGCCAGAAGGTGAAGCCGGCGAAAATCAGCCCGGACAGCGGCGTCACGGCCGTTGCCCAGTTCGCGTCGGTGAAGAAAAAACGAACGATGCCGAGGAGGTCGTACATGCTGATGATCGACACCAGCGACGTATCCTTGAACATGCCGATACAGGTGTTGACGATACCAGGGATCACCAGCTTGATCGCTTGCGGCAAGATGATCAGCCTCATCTTCTGCCAATAGCCGAGACCGAGCGAATCGGCGCCCTCGAATTGCCCCTTCGGAATGGCTTGCAGGCCGCCACGAATGACTTCGGCCATATAGGCGGAGGCGAAAAGCGACACGCCGACAATCGCGCGCACGAGCTTGTCCACCGTCCAGCCCGCAGGCAGGAACAGTGGTAGCATGACACTCGCCATGAAGAGCACCGTGATCAACGGCACACCACGCACGACCTCAATGAAAATCGTGCTCACCATGCGAATAACCGGCATGTGCGAGCGCCTGCCGAGTGCCAGGATAATGCCGAGGGGGAAAGACACCGCGATGCCGACGAAGGAGAGCACCAGCGTCACCATCAGCCCGCCCCAGCGCGGAGTCTCGACGATTTCGAGGCCAAATCCACCGTAAAGCAGAACGAAGGAAACGATCGGCAGCACTATGAAGAGCAGGACAGCATTGAGGCCCTTGCGCGGTACCGAAGGGATGAGCATCGGTACCAGCAAGAGTATGAAGAGAATGCCAACCAGCGTGGGTCGCCAGCGCTGGTCGAGCGTGTAGCCCCCGTAGATGATCTGGTCGAACTTTGCGCCGATGAAGGCCCAGCAGGCACCGCTCCAACCATCTGGCTGGACACCGCCCTGAACGGTCGTCGCACAGAAGGTACGGTCTGATCCGGTCCAGACCGCCTGCACGAACAGCCAGTTGAAGGCATGTGGCAGAGCCCAGGCGAGGAAGGTTACGGCCAGTAGGGTAAGGACAATGTCCTTGGGCGTCGCAATCAGGTTGCGGCGGATCCAGGCGCCGGCACCCTTTTCCCCGGGCGGCGGTGGCTCTTGAGCCAGCATGGTGGTTCTGATGAAACTGTTGCTCATCTCATCTCTCCACCAGTGCCATCTTGGCGTTGAACCAGTTCATCATCAGCGATGTCACGATGCTGATGGCGAGGTAGATGACCATCCAGATCAGGATCACTTCGACGGACTGTCCGGTCTGGTTCAGCGTCGTGCTGCCGACAGCAACGAGATCGGCAAAGCCGATCGCGATCGCCAGCGACGAGTTCTTGGTGAGGTTCAGATACTGACTGCTCAGCGGCGGGATGATGATGCGGAAAGCCTGCGGAATAACAACCAGTCGGGTAATTGCCGAAGGATGCAGGCCGAGTGCGGCGGCCGCCTCCGTCTGTCCCTTGGGCACGCCGCGGATACCTGAGCGCACGATCTCGGCGATGAAGGCTGCCGTGTAAAAGGAAAGCGCCAGGAAAAGCGACATGAACTCCGGGCCGACCACGGAACCGCCGGTCAGATTGAACTTGCCGGCGACCGGGAAATCAAAAGACAGCGGTGCGCCTGCGAGCAGGAAGGCAATGAGCGGCAGGCCGACGATGAGGCCGATCGAAACCCAGATCGTGTGGAACGGCTGACCTGTCGCTGCCTGCCGGCGATGCGCCCACCGTGCGGTGATAACAGTGGCGATGATTGCGACAGCGAAGGCAACGCCGACCAGCCAGAAACCGTCGCCGAAGATCGGTTTGGGAAAGGCGAGGCCGCGATTGTTCAGATATGATCCGAGAGGCAGATGCAGCGAGTCACGGGCATTGGGCAGAATCGCCAGAACGCCCGAATACCAGAAGAAGATCACCAGCAGCGGCGGGATGTTGCGGAAGACTTCCACATAGACCGTGCAGAGCTTGGCAATCAGCCAGTTTCGCGACAGACGGCCGATACCGACAACGAAGCCGATGATCGTTGCAGTGATGATGCCGGTAACGGCGATCAGGATAGTATTCAGAAGGCCGACGAGCAGCGCACGGCCATAGGTCGAATCACTCGAATACGGGATCAGAGACTGGCCGACTTCGAAGCCGGCGCGTCCGTTCAGAAAGCCGAAACCCGATGCAATGTTGGCGCGCGCCAGATTGACTGCCGTATTGTGAGCAATCGACCAGATCAGCGCGACCAGCAAGACAATGGTAAGGACTTGGAAGAAGATGCCCCGAATTGTCGGGTCATAGAGGGCAGACTGGAAGCTCCAGCCGCTCCTGGGCAAAGATGTTGAATCCGCAACCTGATGCGTCATGCCTGGCCAATTCCCCACGTTATGCGCTCCTTTTCGGAGCTTTTTTATAGGAGGAGGGAAAGGCGGTTATCCGCCTTTCCGGCTTTTCATGCGTAGTGCCGATTAACGAACCGGCGGAGCGTACTGAATGCCGCCCTTGTTCCAGAGAGCGTTGAGGCCGCGCGAGATCTTCAGCGGGCTACCCTGGCCGATGTTCTTTTCGAAGACTTCGCCATAGTTGCCGACGGTCTTGACGATGTTGTAGGCCCAGTCATTGGTCAGGCCGAGATCGGTACCGATCTTCGTGTCGGCTTCAACGCCGAGGAAGCGCTTGATATCCGGGTTCGGCGAGTTCTTCATGTCGTCGACATTGGCTTGTGTGATGCCGAACTCTTCGGCGTTGATCATCGCATAGCCGACCCAGCTGACGACATCGAACCACTGGTCGTCACCCTGGCGGACGGCCGGGGCGAGCGGCTCCTTGGAGATGATTTCCGGCAGGATAATGTGTTCGTCGGGGTTCTTCAGCGTCAGACGCAGCGAGTAGAGGCCCGACTGGTCGGTCGTATAGACGTCGCAACGGCCGGAGTCATAAGCGGCGTTGACTTCGTCGAGCTTTTCGAAGACCACCGGATTGTACTGGAGATTGTTGGCCTTGAAGTAGTCGGCGAGGTTGAGCTCGGTCGTGGTGCCGGACTGCACGCAGACGGATGCGCCGGAGAGTTCCAGAGCCGACTTCACGTTCAGGCTTTTGCGAACCATGAAGCCCTGGCCGTCATAGTAGTTGACGAAGCGGAAGTTCAGGCCGAGAGCCGTATCACGGTTGATCGTCCAGGTCGTGTTGCGGGCCAGAACGTCGACTTCGCCGGACTGCAGGGCAGGGAAGCGGTTCGCGGCGCTAAGCGGCGTGAACTTCACCTTGGTAGGATCGCCGAAGACCGCAGCGGAAACCGCGCGGCAGAAGTCGACGTCGAAGCCCGACCAGTTGCCGGACGCATCAGGGGCAGCAAAGCCGGCAAGACCGGTATTGACGCCGCACTGGACAAAACCTTTTGCCTTTACGTCTTGAAGAGTAGTGGCCGAAGCGGCCGAAGCGCCAAGAGCGAAAACTGCTGCGCCGGCTGCTGCGGACAGGAGCTTGTACTTCATTTTTCCCAACCTTTTTCCGTTGTCTTATCTTTATCTTTTTGGGGAGTGGCCGGATTGAACTAGCCCGTGTACCTCCCCGTTTCCCGCAACCCTCCCGGCGCGAGTGGGTCTATCACAGTCGCAAATGTCACTATGGTCAAGTGTCGCGGCCAATAATTGCGGCAAAATTCAGCATTTTGGTAGATTGCGCTGCGTCTCTAGGCACTTGGCTAGAAATTGAGCTCTAGCTTGAGGAAAAAAATAGCGCTGAAACCGCGAAGTAAAGGCCGGCGGCTTCGCGGGGCGAGGCTATCACGTCAAGTTGTAGGGGTTGACCCTGATGGCGACGGGGTTCAAGAGTTCGGCCTTTGCATACCCTCGCCAGAAGGCCATTTCCCACATGAAAGATCTAGACAGTCTCCTGCCGGGCGCCGGCATCAACACCCGTCTTTCCCATATCGGCTACGACCCCGCGGATTATCACGGTTTCGTCAATCCGCCGGTGGTGCGTGCGTCCACGGTGCTCTTTCCCGACGCCAAGTCCATGGAGACGCGCAACAAGAAATACACTTACGGCACCCGCGGCACGCCGACGACCGACGCCCTTGCCGAAGCGGTCAATGCGCTCGAAGGCTCGGCCGGCACCGTGCTGGTGCCCTCCGGCCTAGCTGCCGTCACGGTCGCCATCCTGGCCTATGTCGCGTCGGGCGATCACGTGCTGGTCGTCGATTCCGTCTACGGTCCGACGCGCCATTTCTGTGACACGATCCTGAAACGCATGGGTGTCGAGGTCGACTATTTCGATCCGGCGATCGACGCGGCCATCGAGACGCTCTTCAAGCCGAACACCACGGTCGTGCTGACCGAAGCCCCCGGCTCCAATACTTTCGAGATGCAGGATATCCCGGCCATCGCGGCTGTGGCACACAAACACGGCGCCGTCGTGCTGATGGATAACACCTGGGCCACACCTCTCTATTTCCGCCCGCTGGACTTTGGCGTCGACGTATCCATCCATGCCTCGACCAAATATCCGTCGGGCCATTCCGACATTCTGATGGGAACCATTTCCGCCAATGCCGAGCACTGGCCGCGGCTGATCGAAACGCATGGCACACTCGGCCTTTGTGGCGCGCCTGATGATTCCTACCAGATCCTGCGCGGCCTGCGCACCATGGGCATCCGGCTGGAGCGCCACTACGAAAGCGCGCTGGCAATCGCCACGTGGCTCGAAAACCGCGAAGAGGTTGCCCGCGTCCTGCATCCGGCCCTGCCGAGCTTCCCGTCGCACCACATTTGGAAACGTGACTTCAAGGGTGCCAGCGGCATCTTCTCCTTCGTGCTGAAGGTTGACGATCCGCAAAAGGTCAAGCCGAAGGCGCATGCCTTCCTCGATGCACTCTCTTATTTCGGACTGGGCTATTCCTGGGGCGGCTATGAAAGCCTTGCCATACTGGTCAATCTCTCCGACCGAAAGATCGCCAAGGCCCCGGCCGAAGGTCCGGTCATTCGCCTGCAGATCGGTCTGGAAGATGTCGTTGATCTCAAGGCCGATATCGAGCGCGGCTTTGCTGCGGCAAACGCCGTCTGATCAGCCGCCACCTGATCAGCCAACCGAGCGGTAGCCGTAAATCCAGTCGAGATCCGCCGCGAGGCTTCGCGGCGGTTTCAGCGACAGCACGATATCCCGGCCGAGACGGATCGGTCCGCTTGCATGATAGGCAAAACGGTTGAAGGCGCCGCGCTGGCGGAGCTTGGCGATGCGCGGCATGCGATGCCGTTCAAAGAGCGAGATGGCTTCGGAAACCGGGCGGGTGGCGAGGAAGGCTGCAAGCTCGAATGCATCCTCGATCGCCATCGCGGCCCCCTGTGCCGCAAAGGGCATCATGGCATGTGCCGCATCGCCGATCAGCACGGTCTTGTCACCATCCTGCCATCTGCCCGGCGTTGCCTCGAAAAGTGGCCAGAAGGTGATATCGCCACGCCGCCCGAGTAAGCCGGCAATAGCGGGATGCCAACGGCGGAAGCGTGACTGCAGAAGCTCCTGCTGAGCCTGTGTCGGCTCGCCTTGCCAGGCCTGCGGCGCGATATTGCCGGCGGTAATCGCCACCATGTTGAAGCCGCCGGTTTCCTTCAGCGGATAGCAGACCATATGCGCCGACGAACCGAGCAGGGCCGAGACGCTGGTGCGGTCGAGAAAGCCCGGCGCATCTGCTTCTGCGATGGTAAAACGGAAGGCGACATTTCCGGAGAATTGCGGGGCAGGGGCGCCCGGTATTGCCTGCCGTAATCTGGACCAGACACCATCGGCGCCGATGATGACGTCGGCCGAACGCCGGCCTTGTGGCAAGTCCGATTCGAAACGTGTTCCGAGATGGAGCGCGCAGAGCGGATTGGCGCTGACGGCATCCAGCAGGGCCTTCTGAAGCGTCTTGCGATGCAGGACGCCGTAGGGCGCTCCCCAGCGGTTCCTGGCAAAACTTCCGGCCGGGACAGCTGCAAGTTCGCGCAGCGAACTGCCCGAGATCAGCCGGATGGATTGCGGCTCGAGCCAGAGGCTGGTCAGCCCGTCGAGCACACCGAGTTCGGCAAGCACGCGCGATGCATTGGGAGAGATCTGCAGGCCGGCACCCACCTCGGCAAGCTCGGGCGCCTGTTCGAAAATATCCGAACTGATACCATGTCTTGCGAGTGACAGAGCAGCCGTCAGGCCGGCAATTCCGGCACCGATAATGGCGGCATGTTCGACCGGCATGGGATATCCGATCTAAAGAGGGGGGAAATTACGCCGCCTTGACGAGGAAGACGCAGCCGGGCGGGTTTGTCTGGTTGGACTTCAGCGAAGCATTGTAGCGGTAGAGGGTCGAGCAGTAGGAGCAGACCTTCTCATTGTCTTCGCCCATATCGATGAAGATATGCGGGTGATCGAAGGGAGCGGATGCGCCGGTGCACATGAATTCCTTGACGCCGACTTCGATAACGCGGTGACCGCCGTCGTTCTGAAAGTGGGGAATGCTGTGGCCGGCCATGTCTGTCTCCGAATGCTTTGAAATTCTGCGCGGACTTTATAGGCCTTCGAAGCAAAAGTGTAGTGCCAAAGCATGGCTCCCCTGCGAGTTTTTGGCTTCACGCTCAAAGGTCGCTCGACTATGGTCGCGCCAAACAAGGACGGCCCGATGAACCTGAATACGCCTGCATTTTCAAGCTTCACCCATGATGGACTGAAACTCGCTTTCTTCGATGAGGGTGACCCCTCCGGCCCGCCGGTGCTGCTGATCCATGGCTTTGCTTCGTCGGCGAGCGTCAACTGGGTTCATCCGGGCTGGCTGAAGACCTTAGGTGATGCCGGTTACCGTGTCATTGCCATCGACAACAGAGGGCATGGCGCTAGCGACAAGCCGCGCGATGCCGAAGCTTATAGGCCATGGTTCATGGCTGGTGACGCGATCGCGCTGCTTGATCATCTCGGTATTCCCGAGGCCAATCTGATGGGCTACTCCATGGGCGCCCGCATCTCCGTCTTTGCGGCGCTTGCCCATCCACACCGCGTCCGCTCGCTGGTACTCGGCGGCCTCGGTATCGGCATGACGGACGGGGTAGGCGACTGGGATCCGATCGCCGACGCGCTGCTTGCACCGTCGCTAGCCGATGTCATCCATCAGCGCGGCCAGATGTTCCGCGCCTTTGCCGAGCAGACGAAGAGTGACCGCGAAGCCCTTGCCGCCTGTATCAAGGGTTCGCGCGATCTGGTTGCCCGCGCCGACATGGGCAGGATCGATGCGCCCACCCTGATCGGAGTTGGAACGAAAGACGATATTGCCGGTTCTCCCCAGGAACTTGCGGCGCTGATGCCTGACGCCGAAGCACTCGATATTCCCGGCCGCGATCACATGCTCGCCGTGGGTGACCGGGTGTTCAAGAAGGCTGTCCTGGAATTCTACGCAAAGGTCGCCGCCGGCTGATGTCGCCGGCGGGTGACATAAACGTGATTTTAAAGAAAAACACGCTGAACCGATGTGCCGCGGGCACCCATTTATGTTATCGGCGTTTTCCTCTATATAATCGCATTCCAACGGGAAATGAGGAGGCCGGAAATGGTCGCTAAGACGGATATCCGCACGCTGGAGGGAGCCCATCCGCTGAAGGTGATGGATCCCATCTGGGACAGCCTGCGAGAAGAAGCGCGCCTCGCTGCGGAAAGCGATCCGGTGCTGGCGGCCTTCCTTTATTCGACGGTCATCAACCATCGCTCGCTCGAAGAATGCGTCATTCACCGCATCTGCGAGCGCCTCGACCATCCCGACATGCAGGCAAACCTGCTGCGCCAGACCTTTGAGGAAATGCTGGAGGACTGGCCTGAATGGAGCTCGATCCTGCGCGTGGATATCCAGGCGGTCTATGATCGCGACCCCGCTTGCCTGCGCTTCATGGAAGCGGTTCTCTACTTCAAGGGCTTCCACGCGCTGCAGACGCACCGGCTGGCGCATTGGCTGCTGAACCGCGGCCGGCGCGACTTCGCGCTTTACTTGCAGAGCCGCTCCTCCAGCGTCTTCCAGACGGACATCAATCCGGCCGCTCGCATCGGCAAGGGCATCTTCCTCGACCACGCGACCGGCCTCGTCGTCGGCGAAACGGCTGTTATCGGCGATAACGTCTCCATCCTGCATGGTGTGACGCTCGGCGGTACCGGCAAGGAAGGGGCCGATCGTCACCCCAAGATCGGCACGGGCGTAATGATCGGCGCAGGTGCGAAGATCCTCGGCAATATCGAGATCGGCTTCTGCTCGCGCGTCGCCGCCGGCTCCGTCGTCCTGAAAGCGGTACCGCCAAAGACCACGGTGGCGGGCGTGCCCGCCAAGGTCGTCGGTGAAGCGGGCTGTTCCGAGCCTGCCCGCGTGATGGATCAGGTTATCGGCGCCGATATCTGAGCCTTCATTTGAAAAATGCGGAAAAACGCCTAGATCCCGGTGAAGACAGTCACTGCTAACTCGAGCTCGCGACCTTTACAGCGCAGCTTTACCTGTGCAAGAAGCGGCCAACCGAGATTGCTTACGGAGATCAAAAGAGTGAAGCCTGAAGAAATCAAGAAGCTCGACGCCTATTTCAAACGCACGCTGAACCCGCAGATCGTGGTGAAGGCGCGTCCGCGCAAGAATGACTCTGCGGAAGTCTACATTGGCGAAGAATTTCTGGGTGTCATCTACATCGATGACGAGGACGGCGACCGTTCCTACAATTTCTCGATGGCAATTCTCGACGTCGATCTCTGATCGCCATCACATCGATCAAAAGCCGTGGATCGCCAGGCGATACACGGCTTTTTTGTTTGCGCCGATCGCCAAATACGCTGGTTCACTAAAATTTCTGCTAACCCTGCGGTTGCAGTCGCCTGATATATTTTAGCAAAATCAATAAAAGACGAACGTGCCCAAAAATCCGGTCTTTAGCGCTGGCAGCGAGCGCAACCATTGAGTGTTTTGCGATGCACAAGACTACTTGACTCTTTGTGCGTTGCAGCTACCCTCTGCTTGCAACTGCCAATTGGAGGATGGTCATGTTCAATTTCGACGATACAAACCGGAAGAGCAAGGAAGCCGTGGATTCGATGCTCAAGAGCTATTCCGATACTGCCAAGGGTTTCCAGGCGATTGCCTCCGAGGCGGCCGAATATTCCAAGAAGTCCTTCCAGGATGCCGTCACCCATTTCGAGACGCTGTCAGGCCTAAAGAGCTTCGAGGCGGCCTTCGAATTGCAGACCAATTATGCGAAGTCTTCCTATGAGGCTTTCGTTTCCGAAGCGACCAAGCTCGGCGAAATGTATGCCGACCTCGCCAAAAATGCTTATAAGCCCTACGAAGCACCGATGGCCGCCGCTGCCGCCAAGGTCTCGAAAGCCACTCCGGTAGCCCCCGCCGCCGCATAAATCTTGTGGCGCGTTGCGCGCCGCCTATTGAAAATCAAAGACCGGTACCGCATTTGCGGCCGGTCTTTTTTGTTTCCCGAAGCGCGCCCTGGTTTTTACGCAGACTTTTTTGGCCTTTGCGTCAAGTCCTGCGGAATTGTGATTGCAGTCGGAAACAAGGGGCTTAAAATCGCTCTATTATGAACTACCTTAGGGTTTCAGATATTCGTCGGGAAAGCACCCCTCCCATGCTGCCTGCCGGATTGATTGAGGAATGAATGACAATGATCGCCAGACCGATCCGGATGCAAAACGACAGCGAAAGGAACGGGGATAACGGAAATCGAACCTCGGTCATCACGCGCACCAAGCCGAAGACCAAGAAGCCTAATCTCTATCGCGTACTGCTTTTGAATGACGACTACACCCCAATGGAATTCGTCATCCATATCCTGGAGCGTTTTTTTCAGAAGGATCGGGAAAGTGCCACCCGCATCATGCTGCATGTCCATAACCACGGCGTCGGCGAATGCGGAATATTCACATACGAGGTAGCGGAAACCAAGGTGAGCCAGGTGATGGACTTTGCCCGGCAGCACCAGCATCCGCTGCAATGCGTCATGGAAAAGAAGTGAGGAACTGAACGTGCCAACATTTTCGCCTAGTCTTGAGAAGGCGCTCCATCAGGCACTGACCTTTGCCAACGAGCGGCACCATGAATATGCGACGCTCGAGCATCTGCTGCTCGCCCTGATCGACGATGCCGATGCGGCCGCGGTCATGGGTGCCTGCAATGTCGACCTCGACGCGCTTCGTAAAACGCTCCTGGAATATGTCGATAACGAACTCTCCAACCTGGTCACCGGTTATGACGAAGACTCCAAGCCGACGTCAGGTTTCCAGCGCGTCATCCAGCGCGCGGTGATCCATGTCCAGTCTTCCGGCCGCGAGGAAGTGACCGGCGCCAACGTGCTCGTCGCGATCTTCGCCGAGCGCGAAAGCCATGCTGCCTATTTCCTGCAGGAGCAGGAAATGACCCGCTACGACGCCGTCAACTACATCTCCCACGGCATCGGCAAGCGCCCCGGCGTTTCCGAAAGCCGGCCGCCGCGCGGCGCTGAGGACGAGTCCGAATCCAAGCCGACCGCACGCGGTGGCAACGAGGAAGAAAGCGGGCCGAAGAAGCAGCAGGATGCGCTGAAGGCCTACTGCGTAAACCTCAACGAGAAGGCCAAGGGCGGCAAGATCGACCCGCTGATCGGCCGTCACGCCGAGGTGAACCGGACTATCCAGATCCTGTGCCGCCGCTCCAAGAACAACCCGCTCTACGTCGGTGATCCCGGCGTCGGCAAGACCGCTATCGCTGAAGGCCTTGCCAAGCGCATCGTCGAAGGCAAGGTTCCGGAAGCTCTGGCCGATGCCACGATCTTCTCGCTCGATATGGGCACGCTGCTCGCCGGCACCCGGTATCGCGGCGACTTCGAAGAGCGCCTGAAGCAGGTCGTCAAGGAACTGGAAGAATATCCGGGCGCCGTGCTCTTCATCGACGAAATCCACACCGTCATCGGTGCGGGTGCAACGTCGGGCGGGGCTATGGATGCCTCGAACCTCCTGAAGCCGGCTCTGTCTTCGGGCGCGATCCGTTGCATCGGTTCGACGACTTACAAGGAATACCGCCAGTTCTTCGAAAAGGATCGGGCTCTGGTCCGCCGCTTCCAGAAGATCGACGTCAATGAACCGTCGATCGACGATGCGATCGAGATCATGAAGGGTCTGAAGCCCTATTTCGAAGAATACCACCATCTGCGCTACTCGAACGAGGCGATCAAGCAGGCCGTCGAGCTCTCGGCCCGTTACATTTCGGACCGCAAGCTGCCCGATAAGGCGATCGACGTCATCGACGAGACCGGTGCGGCCCAGATGCTGTTGCCGCCTTCCAAGCGCCGCAAGCTGATCACCGAAAAGGAGATCGAAGCGACGATTGCGACAATGGCCCGCATTCCGGCAAAAACCGTCTCGAAGGATGACGAAGCCGTTCTTGCCAATCTCGAGCAGGAACTGCGCTCGGTGGTCTATGGTCAGGATGTGGCGATCGAAGCCCTGTCCACCGCGATCAAGCTGGCACGCGCGGGCCTCCGCGAGCCGAACAAGCCGATCGGCGCCTATGTCTTCTCCGGTCCCACCGGCGTCGGCAAGACGGAAGTGGCCAAGCAGCTTGCTGCCTCGCTGGGTGTCGAGATTCTGCGCTTCGATATGTCGGAATACATGGAGCGGCATACGGTTTCCCGTCTGCTCGGTGCACCTCCCGGCTATGTCGGCTTTGACCAGGGCGGCCTCTTGACCGATGGCGTCGACCAGCATCCGCATTGCGTGGTCCTGCTCGACGAAATCGAAAAGGCGCATCCGGATATCTACAATATCCTGCTGCAGGTCATGGACCACGGTACGCTGACCGACCATAACGGCAAGAAGATCGACTTCCGCAACGTCATCCTGATCATGACGACCAATGCGGGTGCTTCGGAAATGGCCAAGGCCGCTATCGGCTTCGGTTCGTCCAAGCGCACCGGCGAAGACGAAGAGGCTCTGACCCGCCTGTTCACGCCGGAATTCCGCAACCGTCTCGACGCGATCATCCCGTTCGCGGCGCTGCCGACGGCCGTCATCCACAAGGTCGTGCAGAAGTTCATCATGCAGCTGGAAGCTCAGCTCTCCGAACGCAACGTCACCTTCGACCTGCACGAGGATGCGATCGCCTGGCTGTCCGAAAAGGGTTACGACGAGAAGATGGGCGCCCGCCCGCTGTCCCGCGTGATCCAGGAAAACATCAAGAAGCCACTGGCGAACGAAATCCTCTTCGGCAAGCTGAAGAAGGGCGGCGTCGTCAACGTCACCGTCGGCCCGAAGGAAGATGGCAAGCCGGGCCTCATTCTGGAAGCCATTCCGGAAACAGCACCTATCAAGCCGAAGCCGGAAGCCGAACTGGTTCATCCGGGAGCGGTCAATGAGGATGATGGCGAGCTGAAGACCAAGCCGGTCAAGAAGACGAAGGCCAAGACCGTGCCGCAGCCTGAGCCTGAAGTCCGCGATGCCCCCAAGAAGGGCTCGACGGTTCCGAAGGTTCCGCGCAAGAAGTAAGTTTTGCGACAGACAATGAAAAAAGGCCGCTGCGAAGCGGCCTTTTTGTTTGCTCTAAAGCATGTCGCGCGAAAGCGTGTAGCGGTCTTGCGATAACGATATGCGCAAGAAAAGACCTGAAGCGTGGCAGCGACACGCTTCAGGATGTCAGAGCTTCGTGTAGTCGATCTCGAGGAAGTCTGCGACCTCGGGTATCCAGCGGTCGCGCACGAAGGCCACGTGCAGCGGGTGGACGTTATAGGCGTCGTAACCGGCCTGGTCGTCGAACTCCATCGAGAAGCCGAATGTGAAATCGTTCTTCGGGCTCGTCTGGCGAAGTTGCTCGAAATTTCTGACGCTTAGGATCTGCTTGAGCGTCAGCGCCTCATCGAGAAAAGCCTTTTCTTCGGCAGAGCCTGCAGCGTGCTTCAGGCGGAATGCGACGGTGTGGCGGATCATGATTTCCTCCTAAATCGATGAAGTAATTTAGTATTCCGAAAAATAAGGCGGCGTTTCCGTCACGCGAGTTCCGCCTTGATCTTCTCCGCGTTGGCGGCGAGTATCGCGCCGTCCTCCATCTTGCCGGAATGCGGCTTGAGTGCCACGCCCTCATGCCGCGGGATGACATGGAAATGCAGGTGGAAAACGGTCTGACCTGCTGCCGGCTCGTTGAACTGGGCGATGAACACACCATCTGCGTCGAAGGCTTCCTTGACCGCATTGGCGACCTTCTGGACGACGGTGATCGTATGGGAAAGAGAGGCGGGGTCGGCGTCGAAGATGTTGCGGGAAGGTGCCTTCGGCAGGACCAGAACATGCCCAGGCGCTTGCGGCATCACATCCATGAAGACAACGGTCTTGTCGTCCTCGTAGACGCGATGCGACGGGATTTCACCGCGCAGGATCTTGGCGAAGATATTGTTGTCGTCATAGGCGGCGCTGGTCATGGCGAAATCTCCTCGTGTTTCCCTTGATCGCGTAGCGCGGCGAGGCCAAGCGCGTCAATCCTCCTGCAGTCGCTCGCCCTTGCGGAAGGGTGTATGCTCGCTCAGCATCTCATTCATGTACTCGACGTCCTCCCGCTCACGCTCAAGGTAGTCGGCAACCGCACGCCGCAATCCCGCATGGGCGATATAGTGGGCGGAATGCGTTGTCACCGGCAGGTAGCCGCGGGCAAGCTTATGTTCGCCCTGGGCGCCGGCCTCCACCTTCTTGAGGCCCTTTTCCAGCGCAAAATCGATAGCCTGATGGTAGCAGACCTCGAAATGCAGGAAGGGGTGTTCCTCGATGCAGCCCCAGTGCCGTCCATAGAGCGTATCACCACCGATGAAATTGATGGCGCCTGCCACATAGCGGCCGTCGCGCTTGGCCATGACGAGCAAGATGTCGTCGGCCATGCGCTCACCGATCAGCGAATAGAATTTGCGCGTCAGATAAGGCCGGCCCCATTTGCGGCCGCCTGTATCCATGTAGAAGGTGAAGAACTGATCCCAGATCTTTTCGGTCAGGTCCTTGCCGGTCAGCCAGTCGATAGTGATGCCGTTCTCGACCGCTGTCCGCCGCTCCTTGCGCAGTGCCTTGCGCTTGCGGGAGACAAGCGTTTCCAGGAACGCGTCGTGATTGGCATAACCTTCATTGATGAAATGAAACTGCTTGTCGGTGCGATGAAGGTAGCCGTCGGTCTCGAAGACCGGCATCTCGTCCTCGGGCACGAAGGTGATATGGGCCGAGGAAATATCGAGGCGGCGGACGACCTCCTTGAGGCTTTCCGCCATGGCATTCTGAATTGGCAGGCGGGCAAGACCCTCGGCCACAAGCAGGCGCGGGCCGGTCGCAGGCGTGAAGGGGATCGAGCACTGCAGCTTCGGATAATAGCTGCCGCCGGCCCGTTCGAAAGCGTCGGCCCAGCCGTGGTCGAAGACATATTCGCCCTGGCTGTGGTTCTTGAGATAGCCGGGCAGCGCGCCGACCAGTTCACCCTTGTCGGTTTCCAGAAGCATGTGATGGCCAAGCCAGCCAGTCTGCGCGGTGGCGGAACCGGATTCTTCCAGCGACGAGAGAAAGGCATGCGAAACGAAGGGATTATAGGCGACGGCGTCGCACGTCTTCGATGCTCCCGAAAGCCTGGACCAGCGCTCGGGGGAAATCGCGGTGAATGATCGCTCGATGCGGATGGAAAGTTCGTCTGACGATTCGTCTGTCATGAAGCAAATGCGAAGCCGTTGGGGGAGGGAGCTGGCTCCCTCCCAGTCTGCGCACGATCTTGTCGAAAAAGCGAGCGTCAAACTGCCGCGCGCGGATCGAAGCCTTCGAAAGTCATTTGATCGGCATTCTCGAAAGTCTGCTTGCGAGCCTGTTCATCACGCACCGTCCAGGTGATGACCGGAATGCCCTTGTCGCGCTGGCCGGTGATGAACGGGTTCGGCAGGTCGGCATAATAGTAGGAGATGAAATCGAGGCCGATCTCCATCGCCTTCTCATGCTCTGCATATTCCTCCGGCGTATTGCCGTTGGCCGTCAGCCCGATCGGGTAGGGCGCGTTGAGCTCCTTGAGATCCTTCAGCAGCCAATGGTCGAAGCTCATCAGCGCAACCTTGCCCTCATAGCCCTCGAGTACGTCGAGAACGGCTTCGGCAAAGCCCTCGTCGTCGGCTTCGCGGCCCTTGAGTTCCAGCACAAGCGGCACCTTGCCCTGCACGAGCGCCAGAAGCTGCTTCAGCGTCGGCACTTTGTCCTTCGTGCCGCCGACGGCGATCAGCCCGAGTTCCTGGGAGGTCCGTTCCCGCACATCTCCCTTCAGGTTGCAGAGGCGTTCCAGATCTTCATCATGGAAGATGACCGGCACGGCATCCGAGGCGTAATGCAGGTCGCATTCGATAGCGAGGCCGGCTTCGACGGCCCGTGAAAAAGCCGAGAGCGTGTTTTCCCAGACGGCATTGTTGAGGTCGTGGTAGCCGCGGTGCGCAACCGGCAGCTCTTTGATCCAAGCGGCATTCGTCATTATGCGATTTCCATGATAGCATCGATTTCGACTGCTGCATTGAGCGGCAAGGCTGCCATGCCGACGGCAGCGCGGGCATGTTTGCCGGCTTCGCCGAGCACGCCGGCGATCAGGTTCGAGGCGCCGTTGATGACGAGGTGCTGCTCGACAAAATCAGGTGCTGACGCAACGAAGCCGTTGAGCTTGATGACGCGGCGGATGCGGCCGAGATCGCCGCCGAGCGCTGCCTTTGCCTGCGCAAGAATGTTGATGGCGCAAAGCTCTGCGGCACGCTGGCCGGTGGCAACATCGACGGTCTTGCCGAGGTGGCCTGAGATGGCAACCTTACCGCCTTCGAGCGGCAGCTGGCCGGAAATATAGAGAAGGTTGCCGCTGATGACATAGGGGACATAATTGGCGGCGGGTGCTGCGGCCTCGGGCAGGGTTATCCCCATTTCCGACATGCGCGTTGCGATTACATCGGACATTTTCGTCTCCGCTTTTGTTGTCAATTCTTCAAAAAGAATGCATCAAGACTAGAATCTTTAATGTGACAGTTTCGAGCCTCGATTTGGCCGAAAGCGTTCTTATAACATCGCGGACGAGTCCAACAGGAGTTAATGAATGTTCCGATCGTCACTTGCCGCTCTTCTTCTCGCAAGCGTTTCCGCCAATGCCTGGGCGGCCGCGCCGGCGACGAGCGCTGCGATCGCAACCGGGCTCGTCGCTCACCGCGCCATCTACGACCTGGAACTGAAGGACGCTTCGGAACGCTCCGGCATCTCCTCCATGTATGGCCGCATGGTCTATGAGTTCGACGGCAATTACTGCGAAGGCTTCACCACGAACTTCCGTTTCGTCACCCAGATCGACACCGGCGACAACGTGCGCGTCAGCGACCAGCAGACCAAGACCTTCGAGAGCCTGAAGGATGGCAAGTTCACCTTCGATACCAAGTCTTTCACCGACGATCAGCTCGACAAGGAAGTCAACGGCGCGGCTCAGGATAAGCCGGAAGGCGTCAAGGTCGACCTCAAGCAGCCGGCAAGCCGTGAGCTGCAACTCGCGGAAAGCCGCTTTCCGACCGAGCACATGCTCGACGTCATTCAGAACGCCAAGGACGGCAAGCGCTTCTTCGAGGCCCGCGTCTTCGACGGCTCCGACGATGGCGACAAATCCCTGGTGACGACGACGATCGTGGGTAAACAGGAGACTCCCGTCACGGATGAGGCTGATGCCGGCAATGCCGGCCAGTTCGCCAAGGCCGCCTTCTGGCCCGTGACGATCTCCTATTTCAACGAGAATGCCAAATCCGACACCCTGCCGGTCTACCGCATGTCGTTCAAGCTCTATGAGAACGGCATCACGCGGGATCTGACGATGGATTACGGCGATTTCGTCCTAACCGGCAAGCTTGCCAAGCTCGAGCTTCTCGACAAGAAGGCCGCGCCGGTCTGCCAGTGAGGCCGCGTCTGCGACAAGCTTAAGCATCTGTCATAAAATATTATTTCTAGTACAGCTAAACTGTCGTCCCGCAGATGAGCCATCGCGGGCCGGTCTTTGTGGAAGTCTACCTTTTCCGGCCCTACATAGTGGATGGCCCATTTGCTCAGATAATGGGTTTGCAATTCTCAAGACCAATTGCACCCCAAGCCGAGAAAGACGACCCGAATGGCCGATACCGATCTCGCAACTGTTCAGAATACCGTCCTGCCGGCCGTTGCCGCCGATCCCTCCGAAGTCGCCCGCATTACAGACACCATCAGTATTACGGACCGCGCCGGAATTTCGGTTTACGGCGACCGCGCACAGCAGGCCGTCAGTGACTATGCCGACAGGATCTTGCGCGAGGTGCGCAACAAGGATCTCGGCGATGTCGGCAAGCTTTTGACCGACATCATCCTGAAATCCAAGAGCCTCGATCCCGCGTCCCTCAAGGACAAGGGTTTCCTGAGCCGCATGTTCCTCTCCGCCAAGGCGCGTCTCGAGCGCTTCAAGGAGGAGTTCGAGGACGTCGCCGGCCAGATCGACCGCATCGGCCTGGAGCTCGACCGCCACAAGGATACGCTGCGTCGCGACATCGCCCTGCTCGACGACCTGCATGAAGAGACGAAACAGTCGATCGTAAAGCTCGACGCCTATGTGCAGGCGGGCAAGAACTTCGCCGTGCACTTCCGCTCGATCGAGCTGCCGAAGCTGAAGAGCGCAGCCGACGCCGCTGTCTCCGGCCCCGGTGGCGGCATGCTGGAAGCCCAGACCTATCAGGACAGCCTCCAGGCGCTCGACCGGCTGGAAAAGCGCATCTTTTATCTGCAGCAGGCCCGCCAGCTCGGCATCCAGCAGCTTCCGCAGATCCGTATCGTCCAGGCCGGCGACGAAACACTGATCGAGAATCTGCAGGCGACCTCGGCGCTGACGGTGCCTGCCTGGAAGCAGAAGATGGTCATCCTTCTCGGGCTCACGCAGCAGAAATCGGCCCTCGACCTGCAGAAGACGGTGACCGACGCCACCAATGACATGATCCGCCAGGCCTCGGAAATGATGAAGGATCAGGCGATTGCTATCGAGCAGCAGTCGCAGCGCGGCATCGTTGATATGGAGACGCTTGCCAAGGCCAATCAGGATCTGATCGACACCGTCACCGGCGTTCTGCGCGTGCAGGAAGAGGGCCGCAAGAAGCGGGCCCAGGCCGAGCAGCAGATGGAACAGCTGACGATCGATCTCAAGAAGGCGATGACCCAGGCGTGACCGGCAAAACCATGATCCGATCACTCCTCTGCGCACTGGCGCTATCTGGTCTCGCGGCGTTGGCAGGCTGCGATGCTTTCAGCAGCGGCCCGAATTTCTCGATCGTTTCCGGCTCGGAAAACACCGTCTTGCAGCCGATCGTCGAGGAGTTCTGCAAGGAGAAGCACGCGACCTGCTCCTTTAAATATGAAGGCACGCTCGATATCGGCCTTGCGCTGCAAAGCGATCAGGGTGTCGAGCAGGATGCCGTCTGGCCGGCCTCCAGCGTCTGGGTCGACATGTTCGATACCAAACGCAGGGTCAAGGACCTGACGTCGGTGGCGCAGACGCCCGTCATCCTCGGCGTGCGCAAGTCGAAGGCCGAGCAGCTCGGCTGGGTCGGCAAGGATGTCTTCATGAGGGATATCCTGGCAGCGGTGAACAGCGGCTCGCTGAAGTTCCTGATGACATCGGCTACCCAGTCGAATTCCGGTGCCAGCGCCTATCTGGCCATGCTTTCCAGTGCGCTCGGCAACAAACCGGTGATCGAGCCCGGCGATCTCGATGACAAGACGGTTCAGGACACCGTTCGAAGCCTGCTTGCCGGTGTTGCGCGCTCCTCCGGGTCTTCGGGCTGGCTCGCCGACCTCTACACGGATTCCGCCGGCAAGGGCACGATCTACGATGCCATGTGGAATTATGAGGCGGTCATCAAGGAAACCAATGACAAGCTTACGGGCATGGGCAAGGAGCCGCTCTACGCCATCTATCCTGCCGATGGCGTGGCGATGGCGGATTCGCCGATCGGTTTCGTCGATCATGGCCGCGGTCCTGAGGTTCAGACCTTCTTCAAGGATTTGCTCGCCTATCTGCGCTCGCCCGATGTTCAGAAGAAGATCGCCGAAACCGGTCGTCGCCTGCCGCTCGGCAGCGTCACCGCTGAACCGGAGCCGAGCTGGAATTTCGATCCGGCCAAACTGGTGACCGCGATCCGCATGCCGGAACCGACAGTGATCCGCCAGGCACTCACGCTCTATCAGGCGGCATTGCGCAAACCGTCACTGACGGCGCTTTGCCTCGATTTTTCCGGCTCGATGCAAGGAGACGGCGAGAACAGTCTGCAGCAGGCGATGCGTTTCCTGTTCACGCCCGAGGAGGCCAGCAAGGTGCTGGTGCAGTGGTCGCCGGCCGACCGCATCTTCGTCATT
Source organism: Rhizobium sp. 01T437 (assembly GCF_056398505.1). Lineage (NCBI taxonomy): Bacteria > Pseudomonadati > Pseudomonadota > Alphaproteobacteria > Hyphomicrobiales > Rhizobiaceae > Rhizobium > Rhizobium sp. 01T437. Next base: position 623,633 of record NZ_JBFTPM010000001.1, on the reverse strand, counting down.
CCCTTCGATGCCAATGTCCGCGATATCTTCTCGGCTTCGGGTGACACGATGGAGCAGCAGGGGCTTCTCAACGCAGTTTCTGGTCAGCATGCCGGCGGCGGCACCAATATGTATGCCTGCGCCGAAAGGGCGCTCCAGCAGATGGCGAAAACCGCGGACCTGTCCAATTATCTGCCGGCGATCATCATCATGACCGACGGCAGATCCGATGACCAGAGTGCGGCCTTCATGAGCGATTGGAACGCGATGGAACCACGCGTGCCGATCTTCGGCATTACCTTCGGCGATGCGGACAAGACGCAGCTGGACAGTCTGGCGGCAGCGACGGCGGCACGCGTCTTCGACGGACGCTCGGACCTTGCGGCAGCGTTCCGCACCGCACGCGGTTATAACTAGGACCGGCATGGGTAACTGGCTCGGCAATGACGGCAACTGGATCGTGGCGGGAGTGGTGACGGCCGTTCTCGTCCCCGTCCTCACGTTCACAGCCGGCATGCCGTTCTGGATTGCCGCCGTCATCGGCCTCCTGGTTTTTGCCGGCCTCGTTTTCCTGCTGGCGCCACGCAGGCTTTTCGAAGGTCTCGATATCAAGGTGATCGGCCGCGGTCGCGTTGCCTTCGCGAGAGAATTGCTGGAAGGGGCTGTGCCCGCCGCGCAAAGGCTGGAGACGGCGGCGGACGATATCGCCGACAAGCAGACGGCAGCGCGCGTGCGCCACCTGGCGGAAATCGCCGCCGATGTCTTCCGCAAGGTGGAGGCGAGGCCGGAAAGTGCCAATTCCGTACGCCGCTTCCTTAGCTACTATCTGCCGCGTGCGGCCGAAGTCGCCGAGGGCTTTGCGGTGATCGAGGCGAAACGCGCGCCCGACATCAAGCAGTTGGAGGATGTCCGCGCCGTGCTGGTGAAGCTCGAGGATGCCTTCGTTCATTATGCCGACAGCCTTGTTGATGCTGAGCTCGGCACGCTCGATACCGACCTGCGCCTCATCCAGGCATCGCTCAAAGAGGATCTCGGACGCTGATGGCCCTTTCCCGCCGCGCCTTTGGAGTTGGACTGCTTGCCACCGGTATTGCCGGCACGGGCGGCTATTTCGCCGTCCGCGACAGGCCGGAACTGCGGGGCCTGCTGGGTACGCGCACAAAGCTGTTCGGCTTCATCGGCGGCGAGAAGGAGGCTTTCCTTGCTGACCCCGATGTCGTCGACGCTATCAAGGGCTACGGCCTTTCGATCGACAGTCGCGTCGCCGGCTCGGTCGAAATGGTGCGCGAGCAGGCCTTGCTTTCGCAGAACCCGCAATTTCTTTGGCCGTCCTCCTCCATCATGGTGGATATCGCCCGCCAGAGCGGCGTGAAGATCCGCGATGACAGGGTCATGCTCAATACGCCTGTCGTCGTCTACACGTGGCAGCCTGTCGTGGATGGGCTGATCAAATCGGGCCTCGTGACGGTAATCAATGGCCATCACCAGCTCGACCTGAAGGCGCTGCTTGATGCCATCCTTGCCGGAACGGATTGGTCAAAGCTCGGCGTCAATGCGCTCTACGGCCGGGCGCGCATCGTCTCCACCGATCCGAACCGGTCGAATTCGGGCTTCATGTTTTCGGGCCTCGCGCTCAGCCTCTTCAGCGGCAATGTCGCGACATCGGATGATCTCGCCCAATATGGCGGCAAGGTGCAGTCGATCTTTCGCAATATGGGTTTCAAGTCGCCATCGTCAGGCAAGCTGTTCGACCAGTATCTGGCAGGCGGCCTCGGCGGCGAACCAATGATTGTCGGTTACGAGAATCAACTCGTCGAATGGGCGCTTGCCGATGCCGACCGATGGAACCGCATCCAGTCGGGGCAGGGCGCGAAGCCCGTCGTCCTCTATCCGCGCCCGACCGTCTATTCGGCCCATCCGCTGATCGTGGTGGATGAGACGGCCGAACGTCTGATCGAGGCGTTGACGAGCGCAAAGCTGCAGGAGCTTGCCTGGGCCAAACACGGTTTTCGCGGGCCGCTCGGTACCGCAACCGGCGATACCAAAGGTCCCATCGCCGGTCTGCTACCGGCCGAGATCGACGCCGTGTTGCCGATCCCGGATGCTGGCGTCATGCTCTCGCTGCTGAACATGCTGGCAAGCTGAGCCGGCGACGCATATATATATTGACGGCGCGGCTCATTCGTCAGTTCGCGCCAGATTTTTTGACGCAAGCCTTGCTTTTGCGGCAAATCGAATGTAAGGCCACGCGCATTCCACACGTAAGGCATGGGATCGTCCGGGAGAAATCCGGCTTTTCCGCCCGGTGGCATCTTCGAAGAGGATGCTGTTCGCCTTGCGGAGGTTCAACCGGAAAAGGAGTAACAAGGCATGGCATTGCCTGATTTTTCTATGCGCCAGCTTCTGGAAGCCGGCGTCCACTTCGGTCACCAGACTCACCGCTGGAACCCGAAGATGAAGCCGTACATTTTCGGCGATCGTAACAACATCCATATCATCGACCTGGCCCAGACCGTTCCGATGCTGTCGCGCGCCCTGCAGGTCGTGTCCGACACCGTTGCTCGTGGCGGCCGCGTTCTCTTCGTCGGAACCAAGCGTCAGGCTTCCGAGCTGATCGCTGACTCGGCCAAGCGTTCTGCCCAGTACTACGTCAACTCGCGTTGGCTCGGCGGCATGATGACGAACTGGAAGACGATCTCCAACTCGATCCAGCGTCTGCGCAAGCTCGACGAAATCCTCGGCTCCGAGCAGTCCGGCTACTCCAAGAAGGAACGCCTGACCCTCGAGCGCGAGCGCGAAAAGCTCGACAAGGCCCTCGGCGGTATCAAGGACATGGGCGGCACGCCGGACCTGATGTTCATCATCGACACCAACAAGGAAAAGATCGCGATCGACGAAGCCAAGCGCCTCGGCATCCCGGTCGTTGCCATCATCGACTCGAACTGCGATCCGGACCTGATCGACTATCCGATCCCGGGCAACGACGACGCTTCGCGCGCCATCGCTCTGTATTGCGACCTGATCGCCCGCGCTGCAATCGACGGTATTGCCCGTCAGCAGAGCGGATCGGGCCGCGACCTCGGCGCTTCTGTTGAAGCTCCGTTCGAGCCGGCGCTCGATGAGGCGACCGAAGCCTGATAGAAGCAGGCGGAGCAAAGCTCCGCCAAAGCTTGCAAAGATTGGGAAAGGCCGCTCGCGACTCTTTGAAGTTCGGCGGCCTTGCCCTTTTCAGGCGGAAGCTGTGACTGCTTTTGCCTCAATGAATTCTGTTGTGACGCGTCTTCATAACGCTGTCATACATACAGGTACATTTCGTGCCTCAATCCGGTGCCGCGCCGCAAACTGCGGGCACCGCTTGAACCGACAAGAGGAAACTTATGACCGAGATTACGGCTGCACTGGTGAAGGAACTGCGCGAAAAGTCCGGCGCAGGCATGATGGACTGCAAGAAGGCGCTGACCGAGACCAACGGCGACATCGAAGCCGCGATCGACTGGCTGCGCGCCAAGGGCATCTCCAAGGCCGACAAGAAGTCGGGCCGCGCCGCTGCTGAAGGCCTGGTCGCCATCGCCGGCGCCGGTCACAAGGCCGTTGTCATCGAGCTCAATTCCGAAACCGACTTCGTTGCCCGTAACGATGCCTTCCAGGATCTCGCACGCGGCATCGCCGAAGTTGCGCTGTCCACGGACGGTACGGTCGAAGCCATTTCGGCTGCGACCTATCCGGCATCCGGCAAGCCGGTCGCTGACACCATCAAGGAAGCGATCGCAACCATCGGCGAGAACATGACGCTTCGTCGTGCGGCCAAGCTGGAAGTCGAGCACGGCGTCGTGGCGACTTACATCCACAACGCTGCCGGCGACGGCATCGGCAAGCTCGGCGTTCTCGTTGCTCTGAAGTCTGTCGGCGACAAGGCCGTTCTGACGTCGATCGGTCGCCAGGTTGCCATGCACATCGCTGCTACCAACCCGCTGGCGATCCGCGCCGAAGAAGTCGATGCCGCAGTCGCTGAGCGCGAACGCAACGTCTTCATCGAGCAGTCCCGCGAATCCGGCAAGCCGGAAGCGATCATCGAGAAGATGGTCGAAGGCCGCATGCGCAAGTTCTTCGAGGAAGTCGCTCTTCTCTCGCAGTCTTTCGTTATCAACCCGGACCTGACGGTCGGCGCTGCGATCAAAGCAGCCGAAAAGGAGGCCGGCGCCCCGATCGAAGTCGTCGGTATGGCTCGTCTGCTCCTCGGCGAAGGTGTCGAGAAGGAAGAAACTGACTTTGCAGCGGAAGTCGCCGCTGTCGCCAAGGGCTGATCTTGCTGCCATATTTGGGAAAACCGAAGGGCATCGCGTGACAACGCGGTGCCCTTCGTGTATCGGGCAATTGCGGCAATATACGAGGAGCCAACATGACGTCGGAACCAATCTATAAACGTGTTCTACTCAAGGCTTCCGGGGAAGCCATGATGGGTAGCCAGGGCTTCGGGATCGATGTTGCGGTGGCGGACCGCATCGCGTCCGACATTGCCGATGCACGGCAGATGGGCGTCGAGGTCGGTGTCGTCATTGGCGGCGGTAACATCTTCCGCGGCGTGGCTGTCGCGTCCAAGGGCGGCGACCGCGTCACCGGCGACCACATGGGCATGCTCGGCACGGTCATCAATGCGCTCGCGCTCGCGACCTCGCTGCGCAAGCTGAACATTGATACAGTGGTTCTGTCGGCAATCTCCATGCCGGAAATCTGCGAAAGTTTCTCTCAGCGCGCCACGCTGTATCACCTGTCGCTCGGCAGGGTGGTGATCTTTGCCGGCGGTACCGGCAATCCCTTCTTCACCACCGATTCTGCTGCAGCGCTGCGCGCTGCCGAAATGGGTGCCCAGGCGATCTTCAAGGGTACGCAGGTGGACGGCATCTATACTGCCGATCCGAAGAAGGATCCGACTGCGACGCGTTTCGATCATCTGACCCACAAGGAGGTTCTCGACCGGGGCCTCGCCGTTATGGACGTCGCCGCTGTTGCGCTCGCACGCGAGAATTCCATTCCGATCGTTGTTTTCTCGATCCACGAGAAGGGACGTTTCGCTGAAATCTTGACGGGTGGTGGTCTCAAGACCATCGTATCCGACAACTGATAGGGAGCTGCGCGGTTGCCGGCGCAAATCTTCTGATACGGGAGCATAGACATGAGTGAAGGTATCGATATCAAGGAACTGAAGCGCCGCATGGATGGTGCCATTTCCGCGTTCAAGAGCGACATTGCATCGCTGCGTACGGGCCGCGCTTCGGCCAACATTCTCGATCCGGTGACGGTTGAAGCCTATGGTTCGCGCATGCCGCTGAACCAGGTCGCCAACATCACTGTTCCGGAGCCGCGCATGTTGACGGTATCCGTCTGGGACAAGAGCATGGTCGGCGCCGTGGACCGTTCGATTCGCGAATCGAATCTCGGCCTGAACCCGATTGTCGACGGCCAGAACCTCCGCATTCCGCTGCCGGAGCTCAACGAAGAGCGCCGCAAGTCTCTCGTCAAGGTCGCCCATGACTATGCCGAAAAGAGCAAGGTTGCGATTCGCCATGTTCGCCGCGACGGCATGGACGGCCTTAAGAAAGCCGAAAAGGATGGCGTAATCGGCCAGGACGAAAGCCGGGCACAGTCGGAACGCGTTCAGAAAATGACGGACGAGACGATTTTGGAAATCGACCGCTTGCTTGGCGAGAAAGAAAAGGAAATCATGCAGGTCTAGTATACTTGCGTCCTTGCCAAGAAAGACCGGACGGAAAATGTCGGAAACCTCATTTTTGACTGCGCCAGAACACGTCGCGATCATCATGGATGGCAACGGTCGTTGGGCAAAGCAGCGCGGCCTGCCGCGGACGATGGGACACCGCAGGGCGGTCGAGACCGTTCGCCAGACCGTGCGCACTGCCGGCGATCTTGGCATCAAATATTTGACGCTCTTTGCCTTCTCCTCGGAGAACTGGCGTCGCCCGGAGGCCGAGGTCACTGACCTTCTCGGCCTGCTGAAAGCCTTCATCCGCAGCGACCTGGCCGAGCTTCATCGGCAGAACGTGCGCATCAGGGTGATCGGCGACCGCGTCAACCTGCGAAGCGATATCCTCAAGCTTCTGCTGGAAGCCGAGGAGACGACCAAGGCCAATACGGCGCTGACACTCGTCATCGCCTTCAACTATGGTTCTCGCGATGAGATCGCCCGCGCCGCGATGAGCCTCGCCAAGGATGTGGAGGAGGGGCGCCTCAGATCGCAGGATATCACCCCTGCGCTGATCGACGCCCGGCTCGATACAGCCGGCATCCCCGACCCTGACCTCATCATCCGCACCAGCGGTGAGGAGCGGCTGTCCAATTTCCTGTTGTGGCAGGCCGCCTATTCGGAGTTCGTTTTCCTGCCGGAATACTGGCCGGATTTCAGCCGCGAGCTCTTCCTGTCGGCGCTTGAGAAATTTGCCTCGCGCGATCGCCGCTTCGGCGGTCTTTCCGCGCAGGCCGCTGCAGTGAACACCTGATGAAGCAGGAACTGAAGCTCCGCATCGTTTCAGGTCTGATTCTCGCAGTCATCGTTCTTGCCGCCACCTGGTATGGCGGCTTTATCTTCCGCACGGTGGCGGCGGCGATCGCGCTTCTGATCTATTACGAATGGTCGACGATCACAGGCATCGTGCGCGACCCCGTGACCAACGTGCTCGGCTGGGTAGGCGAGGTGCTGGTCGCCCTGCTCGTTCTGGCGGGTGCGTTCGAATATGCGTTCGGAATGCTGATTGCCCTGACCGCGGTCGGCATTGCCATGATCTTCCTGCATCGTGCCAGCCGCTGGTTCGCGCCGGGGCTTTTATATGCCGGCGGCACCGGATTGGCGCTTGCCGCGATCCGCGGCGATGAAACGTTTGGCCTCTACGCGATGCTCTTCATCTTCGCCGTGGTCTGGGCGACCGATATTCTCGCCTATTTCGTTGGGCGCGCGCTTGGCGGTCCAAAGCTTGCTCCGCGCATATCGCCCGGCAAGACATGGTCGGGCGCAGTCGGTGGCGCCATTTCAGCCGTCATCGCCGGAGCCGTCATTGTCCATTTTTTGATTCCGGAAGCCCTGGATCGTGCAGCGGTGATCGCGCTCGTCCTGTCCGTCTTCAGCCAGTCAGGCGATCTTTTCGAAAGCTTCATCAAGCGAAAATTCGGCGTGAAGGACTCCAGCCGTCTCATTCCGGGGCATGGCGGCGTCATGGATCGTGTCGATGGACTGATTTTTGCCTGTTTTTCAGCGTTCTTGCTTGCTGGCCTTTTTTCGCTGATAAAGGGCGACGGAACGACGTCGCTCGGTGCGGCATTGTTCGGCCTTTGATCATTACGGCCAGATAGAAGAAGGAAGTCATGGAAGCGGTGACCGGCATATTCGGTTTTTTGACGGGCTATATCGTCCCCTTCGTCATCGTCCTGTCGCTGCTCGTCTTCGTGCATGAGATGGGCCACTATCTGGTCGGGCGCTGGAGCGGCATCCGTATCCTCGCCTTCTCCGTCGGCTTTGGCCCGGAGATTGTCGGTTTCACCGATCGCCACGGAACGCGCTGGAAGATATCGGCGATCCCGCTCGGCGGCTATGTTCGCTTCTTCGGCGATGAGGATGCGTCCAGCAAGCCGGATACGGACAGGCTCGCCGCGATGACGGATGAGGAGCGCGAACGTTCCTTCGCCGGTGCAAAGCTTTGGAAGCGCGCCGCAACCGTCGCAGCCGGCCCGATCGCCAACTTCATCCTTGCTATTGCCATCTTCACGGTCCTTTTCGCGGTCTACGGCCGTACAGTGTCCGATCCCGTAGTCGCTGAAGTGAAGCCGGACAGTGCTGCTGCGGCAGCCGGCGTACTGCCGGGCGACCTGCTCGTCTCAATCGATGGCACCAAGGTTCAGACCTTCGACGACGTGCGGCGTTATGTCAGCATCCGTCCGAACCAGAACATCGTCGTGACCATCGAGCGCAACGGCGAGAAGATGGACCTGCCGATGGTGCCGCAGCGCACCGATATCACCGACCAGTTCGGCAACAAGATCGAGGTTGGCCTGATCGGGATCGTCACGAACGAAGAGGTTGGCCACTTCCGTCTGCAGACCTATACGCCGCTTCAGGCACTGAACGAAGGCGTGACGCAGACGTGGCACATCGTGACCGGCACCTTCAAATATATCGGCAATTTGCTCAATGGATCGATGAAAGCCGACCAATTGGGTGGGCCGATCCGCGTGGCGCAAGCTTCGGGCCAGATGGCTACGCTTGGAATAGGCGCGTTGCTGCAGCTTGCTGCGGTTTTGTCAGTTTCGATTGGATTGCTGAATTTGATGCCGGTTCCGGTACTTGATGGCGGCCACCTGATGTTCTATGCGGTGGAAGCGGTTAGGGGAAGGCCGCTGGGTTCTTCGGCTCAGGAAATTGCGTTTCGCATTGGCCTGGCCATGGTGCTTACATTAATGGTTTTTGCTACCTGGAATGACATTAGCGCGCTCATCGGCTAGCGCGTAAAAAGATAGGGAAAATTACTGTTTATTTACGATGTTTCAAAGCTGTAGTGGCGAATGGGTCACGCTTCGAAATGAAGTAAACAGAAATTAACGAGCTCCCTTGCTTGTATGTCAAAAGCGGGTAAAACGACACACGTGGCCGGAATCGGGGGTTCCCCTGGGGTCGGAGACGAGGGAAAAAAGGTAATGGGTGAAATGAAGGCTGGTTCAAGGTTTTTGAACGCAGTATCGGCGATTGCGCTGTCTGCTAGTGTTGTTGCTTCTGGCGCAGGTGCTTTGACTTTCGTTTCGGCTACGGCTGCGGAAGCTGCCGTCATTCAGCGGATCGATGTACACGGTGCAAGCCGCGTCGGTGCTGAGGCCGTCCGGTCGAACATCACCATTACTCCCGGCAAGAGCTTCTCCAATACCGATATCGACGACTCCGTAAAGCAGCTTTACGGCACCGGTTACTTCTCCGACGTCAAGATTTCGGTTTCCGGCAGCACCCTCGTCGTCAATGTTCAAGAAGCGCAGCTCGTCAACCAGGTCGTCTTCAACGGCAACCGCAAGGTCAAGGACGACAAGCTGGCAGCTGTCGTCAAGACACATGCCGCTGGTCCTTATAGCGATGCGCAGATCCAGTCCGATATCGCGGCGATCAAGGAAGCCTATGCCGCTACCGGTCGCAGCGAAGTCGAAGTGACGACGCAGGTCGTTCCGCTCGGCGAAGGCCGCGTCAACCTCGCTTTCGTCATCAATGAAGGCGACCGCACCAAGATCGACGCCATCAATTTCGTTGGCAACCAGGCCTACAGTGCCGGCCGTCTCGCCGCGGTCATCCAGACCAAGCGTTCGAACTTTCTCTCGTTCCTGACCCGCAAGGACGTCTACAACGAAGACAAGCTGCACGCTGATGAAGACGCGCTGCGCCAGTTCTATTACAATCGCGGTTATGCCGACATGCGCATCGTTTCTTCCGATGCCTCTTTCGACGAAGCGACGAACAAGTACACGCTGACCTTCAACATCGAAGAAGGCCCGCGTTATGATTTCGGCGCGGTCAGCGTTCAGTCGACCGTTGAAGGTGTCGATGCCCAGCAGCTACAGGGGCTGGTCAGAACCCGCGAAGGCCAAGTCTACAACGCCAAGGAAGTCCAGAAGTCCATCGAGGCGATTTCGGATCAGGTTGCTTCGGCCGGTTATCCTTTCGCGCGCGTCACGCCGCGCGGCAACCGCGACCTGAACAACAATACGATCGGCGTCGAATACCTCGTCGACCAGGGCGAGCGCGCCTATGTCGAGCGTATCGAAATCCGCGGCAACAGCCGTACGCGCGATTACGTTATTCGCCGCGAGTTCGATCTCAGCGAAGGCGACGCCTTCAATCAGCAGATGATCACCCGCGCAAAGCGCCGTCTTGAAGCGCTCGGCTACTTCTCCTCAGTCAACATCTCGACCCAGCCGGGCAGCTCGGCTGATCGCGTCGTCATCGTTGTTGACGTACAGGATCAGTCGACCGGTTCGTTCGGTATCGGTGCCGGTTATGCGGCCGGCGGCGACGGCCTGTTGCTCGAAGCTTCGATCGAAGAAAAGAACTTCCTCGGCCGCGGCCAGTATATCCGCCTTTCGGCTGGTGGCGGTCAGGAAGGCTCGCGCGCTTACGGTATCAACTTCACCGAGCCTTACTTCCTCGGTTATCGCCTTGCCGCCGGTTTCGACGTCAATCACAGCGAGACGTCGAGCAACGACAACTACGATTACGAGGAAACCAGCGGTGTTCTGCGCGTAACGGCGCCGATCACTGAAGATCTGGCGACGACGTTCCGCTATAATTACAAGCAGATGAAGTACGATTCCAGCGGAAGCAGTCTGGCCGATTTGTCCGCTACCTATCAAAACCTGGTCAACGAGAGCCCGTGGACACGGTCTTCCATATCGCAGACGCTGACCTACAATACGCTTGACGATACCGTCCTGCCGCGTGAAGGTGTCTACGCTACTGCGACACAGGAAATCGCCGGCCTCGGCGGCGACTCCCAGTACTACAAGATCTACGGTAAGGCCCGTTACTACCATCTGCTCGCTGACGATGCCGACATCATCGGCTCGCTCTCGGCTTCAGCTGGTTACGTTGTCGGTTTCGGTGATCACCTGAACGTCTTCGACCAGTTCACGCTGACCAATTCCGATATTCGTGGCTTCGAGAACAAGGGTATCGGCCCGCGCATCACCAACCCGGACGATCCGCTCGGTGGTACGACTTACTTTACCGCTTCTGCCGAAGCGACGTTCCCGATGCCGGGCTTCCCGCGTGACTTCAACCTGCGCGGCGCAGTCTTCGCAGATGCCGGCACGCTGTTCGGCAACGATGTCGAGCTTCTCGGTTCGGATACTGCAGAAGGTGACGGTTCCTCGCTGCGTGCTTCGGTCGGTGTCGGTCTGATCTGGCAGTCGCCCTTCGGTGCGCTCCGCGTCGACTACGCGATCCCGGTCGTGAAGGAAGACTTCGACAAGACTCAGCGCTTCAAGTTTGGCATTAACAACCAATTCTGATATCGGCAGTCCGGAACTGTAAATTTCAATTCCGTTCTGGAGTTTTGCCGATGGAGCAAAATACTTTTTTTCTGCCCCATGAAGGCGTGAGACTTGCTGAGTTAGCGCAATTTCTTGGGGCAGAACTTGGCAATTCCGATCATGGCGATGTCATCATACGCTCGGTCTCTCCCATCGCTAGGGCGCAGGCAGGGGATATCTGTTATATCCTCTCTCGCCGTAACCGGGACGAGTTTCTGACCTGCGAGGCTTCGGCCGTGATTTGCGACAAGGCGCTGGCTGAGTTGGTGCCGCCGCATATCCCTGTGTTGATCTCCTCTAATCCGCATGCTGCCTTTGCGATGGCCGGCGGATTTCTCTATCCCGCAGCTCTCAAGCCGGTGACGTTTTCGTCCGGCGAGACCGAGATTGCGCCGAGCGCTATCATCGATCCGACTGCGCGGCTAGAGAAGGGCGTGATTGTCGAGCCGATGGCGATCATCGGCCCCGGCGCGGAGATCGGCGAGGGCACTCGCATCGGCGCTCACTCGGTCGTCGGTCCCAACGTCAAGATCGGCCGGAACGGTTCGATCGCGACGGGTGCGAGCATTCTCTGCGCGCTCATCGGCAACGGCGTCATCATCCATAATGGTGTCCGTATCGGCCAGGATGGATTCGGTTATGCACCAGGCCCGCGTGGCATGATCAAGATCGTGCAGATCGGTCGCGTCATCATCCAGGACAATGTCGAGATCGGCGCCAATACGACGATCGATCGCGGCGCCATGGACGATACCGTCATCGGCGAGGGAACCAAGATCGATAACCAGGTCCAGGTCGGCCACAACGTCCGCATCGGACGCCATTGCGCGATCGTTTCGCAGGTCGGGCTTGCCGGCAGCACAATCGTTGGCGATGGCGTGCAGATCGGTGGACAGGTCGGCCTCAAGGGACATATCACCATAGGTGATGGCGCGCAGATCGCTGCAAAAAGTGGTGTCATGACCGATCTTGCTGCTGGCGGCCGCTATGGCGGAATACCGGCACGTCCTCTAAATGACTATCTGAAATATGTTGCACAGCTCATGGCAAAATCAGGGGCGCGCGGAAAAAAGGGAGGCAAGAATGACTGAAGCAACAGCCGCCACGCTTTCTTCGGCAGACATCATGGAAATCATAAAGCTGCTGCCGCACCGCTATCCGTTTTTGATGGTCGACAAGATCGTCAATATCGATGGCGACAATGCTGCCGTTGGCATCAAGAATGTGACGGTCAACGAGCCGCATTTTTCCGGCCACTTCCCTGACGCGCCGATCATGCCTGGCGTTCTGCTGGTTGAAGGCATGGCGCAGACTGCGGGCGCGATTTGCGCCAAGAAGGAAGGCCAGACCGGCAACCTCGTCTACTTCATGACGATCGACAATGCCCGCTTCCGCAAGCCGGTCGTGCCGGGCGACCGCGTTGAATTTCACGTGCAGAAAATCAAGCAGCGCGGCAATATCTGGAAATTTCATTGCGACGCAAAGGTCGACGGAGCGCTCGTCGCTGAGGCCGATATCGGCGCGATGATCGTACGTAAGGACAACGCATGAGCATGATCGCCGAAAGCGCCAGAATCCACCCGATGGCCGTGGTCGAAGACGGTGCCACGGTCGGTGAAGGCGTGGTGGTCGGCCCGTTTTGCCATGTTGGCCCCAAGGTCACACTTCAAGACAATGTCGAACTGATCAGCCACGTGGTTGTTCTCGGTCTGACGACCGTCGGCGCCGGTACGCGTATATTTCCTTCAGCCGTTATCGGCGGCGACTCGCAGAGCGCCCGCCACAGCGCCGTCGACACGTCGCTGATCATTGGACGCAACTGCACCATTCGCGAGGGCGTTACGATGAACACCGGCACCGTCGAACATGGCGGCTCGACGGTAATCGGCGACAACAGTCTTTTCCTAGCCTATTCGCATGTTGCTCATGATTGCCGTGTCGGCAACCACGTTATCATGTCCAACAATGTCATGCTGGCTGGCCATGTGTACGTTGGCGATCACGCAATCATCAGCGGCGGCGCCGCAGTGCACCAGTTCACCCGAGTCGGCAAATATGCCTTTGTCGGTGGTCTCTCGGCCGTGAGTTACGACGTCATTCCCTACGGCATGCTGAACGGCAATCCCGGCATTCTGAGCGGCCTCAACGTCGTCGGCATGACGCGAGCCGGCGTCGATCGCGCCGTCATTCACACAGTTCGCCGTGCCTATAAGGCTATCTTCGAGGGTGCCGGCTCGATCCGCGAGAATGCAGCCCAAATCCGCGACGAATATGCCGATTGCGAGCAGGTGGTCGAGATCCTCGATTTCATCGCGGCCGAAAGTGATCGCGCGCTGTCTTCGCCGAGTCGGGGACAGAAGGGCTGATCTGTGGCTTCCGACGGTGACACCGCTGAAGGCCGGCTGGCGATCATTGCCGGTGGCGGCCTTCTGCCGTCTTATGTCGCCGAGGCTGCACGTTCGGCCGGCGAAAATCCTGTTATCGTTATCCTGAAGGATGAGGGCGACCGTCGTTGGGATGGTTTCGACCACGCCACGATCGGTATCGGTGATTTCGCTTCGCTCGATCGGCTTTTCAAGCGGTACGGAGTAAGCCGTGTCGTCATGTCGGGCAGCGTCCGTCGGCGGCCGGAATGGCGCGAGGTACGGCCGACGCTGCGTATTCTGACGAAGGTGCCCGCAGCCATCCGTACGCTGCTTTCGGGGGGCGACGATACCGTTCTGAAGATGGTCATCAAGCTGATAGAAGGGCGAGGTCTGCGTGTCGTCGGCGCCCATGAGATTGCACCGGATCTGCTGGCAACCGCAGGCCCGCTGGGCGCTGTTTCGCCCAATGAAGAGGATCGTCGTGACATAGAGCGCGCAGGCAAGGCGGCGGATGTGCTTGGCAGTCTGGATATCGGGCAGGGCGCCGTCTCGATCGGCGGGCGCGTCGTCGCTGTTGAGGGCGTTGAGGGCACGGACGGCATGCTTGACCGCGTGGCGAACCTGAGAGCGGCAGGCCGCATATCGCCGCGCCGGCGCGGTGTGCTCGTCAAGCTCAGCAAGCCCCAGCAGGATATTCGCGCCGACCTGCCGGCGATTGGTGTGTCCACTGTGCTCAACGCCAAAGCCGCCGGGCTTGCAGGAGTGGCCGTCGAAGCCGGCCGGGCGCTGGTGCTTGATCGCGACGCGCTCATTAAAGTGGCAGACGAAAACGGTCTTTTTGTCTGCGGTATCGACAAGGGCTTGCCGGGATGGGGGCTTCAATGAGCGACAGACCGCTGAGGATTGCCGTCATAGCCGGCGAAGTCTCCGGCGATCTCTTAGGTGCCGATCTCATTGCCGGGCTGAGGAAGATCCATTCCGGGCCGATCGAACTCGTCGGCGTCGGCGGTGAGGGGCTGCAAAGCCAGGGATTGAAATCGCTCTTCGATTTCTCCGAACTTTCCATCATGGGCATTACCCAGGTGTTGGCAAAGCTGCCGAAGCTCTGGTCCCGCATCCGGCAGACGGCCGCGGCGATCATCGCGTCGAAACCCGATATCCTGCTCATCATCGACAGCCCGGACTTTACCCATCGCGTCGCCAAGCGCGTGCGCAAGGCGCTGCCTGACCTTCCAGTCGTCAACTATGTCTGTCCCAGTGTCTGGGCCTGGAAGGAATATCGCGCCCAGCGCATGCGCGCCTATGTCGACCATGTGCTGGCTATACTTCCTTTCGAGCCGGCGGTGATGCAGCGTCTCAACGGGCCGGCGACAACCTATGTGGGCCATCGTCTGGTTGCCGACGCAGCACTGCTGGAGACCCGGCGGCTGCGCGCTGGCCGACAGCCCGGCGACGGTGCGATCCTGCTTCTTCCCGGCTCGCGTTCGTCCGAGATCAAGAAGCTTCTGCCTTATTTCGAGGCCGCCGCCGAGGAGCTCGTCGCCCGCAATGGACCGATACGCTTCATGCTGCCGACTGTGCCGCACAAGGAAGCGTTTGTGCGCGAAATGACGGCGGAATGGACGATAAAGCCGGAAATCGTTGTGGGTGCTGAAGCGAAATGGAAGGCCTTCGCCGAAGCCGATGCGGCCATGGCAGCGTCCGGCACGGTGATCCTGGAACTGGCGCTTGCTGATGTACCCGTCGTTTCCGCTTACAAGGTCGACTGGATCATGCGCATGCTGACGTCAGGCATCAAGACCTGGAGCGGCGCACTGCCCAATCTGATCGCCGACTACTCGGTCGTCCCGGAATATCTGAACGATATCGTTCGCGGCGCAAGCCTCGCGCGCTGGATGGAGAGGCTGTCAGCCGACACCTACCAGCTCAAGGCGATGAAGGAAGGCTACGAGCTCATCTGGCAGCACATGCAGACAGAAAAGCCGCCCGGAGAGCATGCAGCACAGATACTGCTCGCTGTTCTCGCCAACAAAAAACCCGGCCATTCCTGACCGGGTTTTCTTTTTAGTTCGAAGTCAGCGCTTAGCGCTTGGAAACCGGCACGTAGTCGCGCTTCGGTTCGCCGATATAGAGCTGGCGCGGACGACCGATACGCTGTTCCGGATCTTCGATCATTTCGTTCCACTGTGCGATCCAGCCGACGGTGCGGGCCAGAGCGAAGAGCACGGTGAACATGGTCGTGGGGAAGCCGAGCGCCTTCAGCGTGATGCCGGAGTAGAAGTCGATGTTCGGGTAGAGCTTCTTCTCGATGAAGTATGAGTCGGTCAGAGCGATGCGCTCCAGCTCCATGGCGACTTCGAGAAGCGGATCGTCCTTGATGCCGAGTTCGCCGAGAACTTCATGCGTGGTCTTCTGCATGATCTTGGCGCGTGGATCGTAGTTCTTGTAGACGCGGTGACCAAAGCCCATCAGGCGGAACGGATCGTTCTTGTCCTTGGCGCGGGCGATATATTCCGGAATGCGGTCGACAGTGCCGATTTCCGTCAGCATGTTGAGGGCTGCTTCGTTGGCGCCGCCGTGAGCGGGGCCCCAGAGGCAGGCGATGCCGGCGGCGATGCAGGCGAACGGGTTCGCACCCGAGGAGCCGGCGAGACGGACGGTCGAGGTCGAGGCGTTCTGCTCGTGATCGGCATGCAGGATGAAGATACGGTCCATGGCGCGTGCGAGCACCGGATTGACGACATATTCCTCGCAGGGAACAGCAAAGCACATGCGCAGGAAGTTGGACGCGTAATCGAGATCGTTCTTCGGGTAAACGAAGGGTTGGCCGATATGGTACTTATAGGCCATCGCGGCGAGCGTCGGCATCTTGGCGATCATGCGCAGGCTAGCGACCATGCGCTGGTGCGGATCGGTGATGTCGGTGGAGTCGTGATAGAAGGCCGAAAGCGCGCCGACGCAGCCGCACATGACGGCCATCGGATGAGCGTCGCGACGGAAGCCGGTGAAGAAGCGGCTCATCTGCTCATGCACCATGGTGTGGTGCGTGACACGATAGTCGAAGTCCTTCTTCTGGGCGGCGGTCGGCAATTCGCCGTAAAGCAGCAGGTAGCAGGCTTCCAGGAAGTCGCCATGCTCGGCAAGCTGCTCGATCGGGTAACCGCGATGCAGCAGAACGCCTTCGTCGCCGTCGATATAGGTGATCTTCGATTCACAAGATGCGGTCGACGTAAACCCGGGATCGTAGGTGAAGGAAGCCGTGTTCTTGTAGAGGGCACCGATATCAATGACGCTGGGTCCGACCGTGCCGTTTCGGACGGCGAGGTCGACTGATTTGTCACCGATTTTGATTGTAGCGCTTTGATCCGTCATGCTGATCCTCCGGAGTGGCGGTGGCGCCGCAAAAGCGCCATAAGAGTTAAGCGTCCTCAGCGATAGCTATATGATCGGGAAGCTAATGCCAAGTTACCGTGATGCCATTTTGTGCATCGCGGCATCATCTTTTAGGCACTGCAGCGATGAGCTAAATGCATATCAGAACACCATGATTTGACTGGATTTTCGCTCCTGTGAATTTTCCTCTTATTTCAATCGATTATTGTTTGCTCGTTTTGATTTCAGGTTGCATTCTGCCAGTATCCGGGGGCGGGTCCAGGCGATTATGGCGGGGTTAGAGACAAGAGAACGACAAGAGCAATCCATTGATCAAAAGATGGATTTTGCTGGCATTGCCCCGCGCGCCATTATGACGCAATCGGCTCGTACGCAGGTTGCGATCCCATTTCGATGGCGATTGGTGACTGTTGCGAAACGATACGTCGGGTCGTCGATGCGTATGGCCGCCGAAGAGGCCGGCCACGGTCGCCTCCTCCTCTTCTCGCCGGTCTTCCTTGGTGCGGGTGCCGCGACCTGGTTTCTGGCGGCCTCGGACTTTCCGGCCGTGTCGCTCGGTCTCTGCCTGCTTGTTCTCCTTATTGCCGTTGCGCTCTGCGGTTATGCCCGGACGAAACTGCGGGCGACGCTGCTTGCTCTGTTTCTTTTTGCCGGTGGAATGCTCTCCGCGCAGATCGAAACATGGCGGGCAAAGACCCTGATCCTCGATTCAGCCGTAACGAGAACGGTGTCCGGCCGGATCGAACGCCGAGAAGGCGATGGCCAAGGGCGCTGGCGTTATATTCTTGACGTCACCGGCACGGATGCTCCTGAGATCAAGCGTCCGCCCGAACGCATCTCCGTGCTGGTCCGCGGGGCCACCCAGCCGTTCGAACTCGGCGACGTCATCGAGGGCAGGGCGCGTCTCACGCCTCCGGCAGGACCAGCACTCCCCCACCTCAATGATTTTGCCTTCAATGCCTATTTTGACGGCATTGGTGCCAACGGCTTCTTCTATGGAGCACCGAAGAGGGTTGCAGAACAGCCGGAGCAAGCTGGCTCGGTCGGTGAGACCACCCTGGAGTGGCTTTACCGCCTGAGAAGCGGCATTGGCGATCGGATCCGCTCCACGCTGCCCGGCGACACCGGGGCCTTTGCCGCCTCCCTTGTCACCGATGAGAGACGGGCGATCTCGGATGAAACGACGGAGGCGCTGCGGCAATCCGGCCTTGCGCATATCATCGCGATCTCCGGCCTCAATATGGCGCTCTCCGCCGGCATCTTCTTTGTCGGCCTGCGTGTCATCCTCAGTCTTTTTCCCGGTATTGCCCAGGCATGGCCGATCAAGAAGATCGCGGCGGCCGGCGCGCTCGCTGCGGTGACGGCCTACTATCTGATCTCGGGTTTTGCCGTCTCCGCCGAACGCGCCTTCATCATGATGGCGATTATGCTGGTTGCGGTCTTCTTCGACCGGCCGTCGATCAGTCTCAGAAACGTGGCGCTATCCGCTCTCGTGATCCTCGGGGTCTCGCCATCGGAGGTGCTGGGGCCGAGTTTCCAGATGTCCTTTGCTGCAACGCTTGCCCTGGTCGCCGGATACGACCTCTGGAAGGGGCGGCCGATGCGGGAGAATGCCTTTGCCAAGCTGCCGATCATGAAGCCCTTTTTCATGGTTGGTGGCTTCTTCGGTGGCGTTTTCCTGACGTCGCTGATCGGTGGTTTCTCGACGGCGCTGTTTTCGATCGAGCATTTCCACCGGCTGACTGCCTATGGCCTGCCGGCAAATCTCGCGGCCATGCCGGTCATCACCTTCATCGTCATGCCGGCCGGGATGCTGGCAATGCTGCTGATGCCGTTTGGTCTGGACGGCTGGCTATGGCCGGTGGTAGGCTTCGGGCTTGATCTGGTGATCACCATCGCAAAGGCAGTAGCGGGGTGGGGCGGCAACATAGATGTAGGCCGCTTGCCCGGCTGGTATTTCCCGACCGCCGTTTTCGGATTTCTGCTGCTGACCCTGCTCAGAACCCGGCTGCGGCACATGGGAACGGCAATTATCGCGGTCTCGACGCTCGCTATTGTACTGCTTCCGTCAGAGGCGATGCCCGACATCGCCATCTCCGAAGATGGCGGTCTGGTCGCTATAATCGATGCAGAGGCGATGGCTTCGAACCGTGAAAAGCCGCCCGCCTTCATCTTCGAACAATGGCATAGGGCACTTGCCATCGAAGAGCATCGGAAGCCGGTTATGCTCCAAACTGCCAAGGCGCCCACTGCGCCTGATGGCAAAAGACTGCAACTGTCACCCGATCAACGGAATGAAGCCGGAGCGGCAATGAGACAGGCAGTCGCCGTCGGCCCGCCGTCACGCTTCTCCTGCCTGAAGGGCGCCTGGTGCACCACTTTGCTCGGTAACGGAAAGAAACTGACTGTCATCGACAATGCTGCCTATCTCGGGCCAGCTTGCGATACGGCTGATATTGTCGTGACCCCTGTCCGATTGCGCTTCGACCGTTGTCGTTCCGGCGCGCTGCTCTTTACCGGCGAGACGCTGCGCAAGACAGGTTCTGTCGAACTTCGATTCACTGATAAGGGAGTTGAGGTCGCAACCGCATTCGACACATTGGGGCGACCCTGGATACGCCACCGCGCCTATAATTGGCGCAGCAACACATTCGCAGACGCCAATCTGTCACCGGTCAGTGATAGCGGCGAATGAGACCGACGAGCTTGCCCTGGACCTTGACGCGATCCGGCGGGAAAATGCGGGTCTCGTAAGCGGGGTTTGCAGCCTCGAGCGCAATCGATGCGCCCTTGCGGCGGAAGCGCTTGAGCGTTGCTTCCTCGTCATCGACGAGTGCGACGACAATATCACCCGGATTGGCCGTGCTGCCATTGCGGATGATGACCGTGTCGCCATCGAAGATGCCGGCTTCGATCATCGAGTCGCCGCGAACTTCGAGCGCATAATGTTCACCGGAGCCGAGCATATCGGCGGGAACGGTGATGTCATGCGTATTGTTCTGGATTGCCGAGATGGGAACACCGGCGGCGATGCGGCCCATGACGGGAACGGAGACCGCATTGCCGTTATCGGCAGCAGGTGCTGGCTTTGCCGAGGCAGGAGGTGCTACGGGCTGGGGCTTGCCGAGGCTGCCCTCGATGACGCTCGGCGAAAAGCCGCGCCGAGGCTGCAGGCTCGGGCTGTAGGCTTCCGGCAGTTTGATGACTTCGAGCGCGCGCGCCCGGTTCGGAAGCCGGCGAATGAAGCCGCGTTCTTCGAGCGCCGTGATCAGCCGGTGAATACCCGATTTCGAGGCCAGATCCAGTGCGTCCTTCATCTCGTCGAAAGACGGTGGAACGCCTGACTCCTTCATCCTTTCATGAATGAAAAGAAGGAGTTCCTGTTGTTTGCGCGTGAGCATGGCGTCTAACCCCAGTCTTGAAACAAATCCAGAACGGACACTATATGTTCCATATGTGTTCCGCAAGTAGCTAAATTTTCGTAAAACTTCTGTTCAATCTGTCGAGAATTTGATTTTTATCGCCCTTAGGCCTGTCTGGCCTTGCTTCACGAGGCTTGCTGAAGCACATCTCCTTGTGATTGCTGGGAGAAGAACCGATGAGCCAAGACACGCTTCCGATCGATCATCTCGTTTTGCCGGTTACCGATATCGACCTAGCCCGCGAAAGGCTGGGCAAGCTGGGCTTTACCGTCGCGCCCGATGCCCGCCACCCCTTCGGCACGGAGAATGCCTGCGTTTTCTTTGCCGACAAAACCTATCTTGAGCCGCTCGGTGTCGCGAGCGTCGAGGAGAGCGAGGAGACGGCACGTGAGGGCAATGTCTTCACGGCCCGCAATCAGGCTTTCCGCTTCCGCTGCGGTAGCGAGGGACTGTCCGCCATCGCCTTCGCGACAGCGGATGCGAAGCATGAACATGCTCGATTCGTGAAGGGCAGCATCAGTGCTGGTTCTGTGCTACAGTTCGAACGCCCAGTGAAAATGCCGGATGGCACGGAAAGCATCGCCGGCTTCCGGCTTGCCTTCGCTGCCGACCTCCGGGCACCGGATTTCTTTCTCTTCGCTGTCGAGCGCATCAACCCGCTTCCAACCGATCGCAACGTGCTGGAGACCCACGCCAACGGCGTGACAGGCATTGCCGAGATCGCGCTCGGAGCCCCTGACCCGACAGCCTTCGGCGAGTTCGTTGGCTCGGCGGTAAAAGCCGCTTCTGCTGATGTCACGAGTTTCGGGCTGGAGGTCCCCACTGGAAACGCAAAGATCAGCCTGATGACCCCGCAGGGGCTGGAGGCCTATTTCGATCTGGCGACGCCGAATATCGATCGCGGCCTGCGCGGCCGGGCAATCCTCTTTGCCGTTGGCGATCTGGCCGTGACAGAAGCGCATTTGGCTGCTAACGGGGTGACCTATACACGCAAGGGCAACCGTATTCTGGTGAAGCCCGCGCCCGGTCAGGGCGTGCTCTTCGCTTTCGAGGAAACATCATGAGCTCCACTACCAATTCCGTTGTGACGGTCGGCGAGGGCGCCGGCAAAGTCACCTTCTCCAATGCCGCACGCCTGTCGCTGATTGCCGGCGCTTGCGAAATGGAAAGCCGCGACCATGCGTTCATGGTTGCCGGCACGTTGAAGGAACTGTGCACCAAGCTCGGCATCGGGCTCGTCTATAAGACCTCGTTCGACAAGGCGAACCGCTCTTCCTTGTCGAGCAAACGCGGTGTCGGCCTTGAGAAGGGGCTGGAGGTTTTTGCCGATCTCAAGAAGGAACTCGGCATTCCGGTTCTGACCGACATCCACACTGAAGAACAATGCGCCGAAGTGGGCAAGGTCGTCGACATCCTGCAGATACCGGCCTTCCTGTCTCGTCAGACAGATCTCCTGGTGGCTGCGGCAAAGACCGGTCGCGTTATCAACGTCAAGAAAGGCCAGTTCCTGGCGCCTTGGGATATGAAGAACGTGCTCGGCAAGCTAAACCAGAGCGGCAATCCGAACATCTTGCTCTGCGAGCGCGGCGCTTCCTTCGGTTACAATACGCTGGTCTCCGACATGCGTTCCCTGCCAATCATGGCAGCAACGGGCGCGCCCGTCATTTTCGACGCCACGCATTCCGTCCAGCAGCCTGGCGGGCAGGGGGAAACCTCCGGCGGAGAGCGGCAGTTCGTGGAGACGCTGGCCCGTGCAGCCGTGGCTGTCGGCGTAGCCGGTGTCTTTATCGAAACCCATCAGGACCCGGATAACGCGCCCTGTGACGGGCCGAACATGGTCTATCTCAAGGATATGCCACGGCTTCTCGAGAAGCTTCTCGCCTTCGACGCGATCGCCAAGGCCGCCTGAACGACAGGCAGCATCAGGCTGCCGCGCGGGACGGGCGCCTTTCCTCCAGTGCGAAGCGGGAGAGCATGCGCCCGAGATGGGACGCCTCGTTGCCGAGTTCCTGGCAGGCGGCGTTCGTCTCTTCGGCCATCGCCGCATTCTGCTGTGTCACCTGATCCATGCGGTTGACGGCAGCGTTGACCTCGACGAGCGCGACCGACTGTTCCGAAGACGAGCGCACGATCGCTTCGATCAGCGCCGTCACCTGCAGCACCTGGCGGTCTATATCGCCGAGTGCCTCACCGGTGCGGTTGACAAGTGCCACGCCCGCGGAAACCTGCCGCGACGACGTCTCGACGAGAAGCTTGATCTCCTTGGCGAGATTGGCGGAGCGGCCAGCGAGCTCGCGGACTTCCTGAGCGACGACGGCAAAGCCTTTCCCGGCGTCTCCGGCGCGTGCTGCCTCGACGCCTGCGTTGAGCGCCAAAAGATTGGTCTGAAAGGCGATCTCATCGATGGCGTTGATAATATCGCCGATCTTGACCGCTGATTCCTCGATTTTCTCCATCGCGGTAACCGCTTCGCGAACGATCTCGGCGGAATGCGCCGCACTCTCCTTCGTAGCCGACATCATCGCATTGGCTTCCTGGGCACGCTCCGAGGAGTTTTTCACCGTGACCGTGATCTGATCCAGCGCCGAAGCCGCCTGCTCGAGTGAGGTAGCCTGGCTCTCGGTGCGCTGTGCCAGATCATTGGTGCTGAGTGCGATTTCGCGCGAACTGTCGCCGACCGTATTCGTGGCGGCATAAATGTCCTTCATGGCATCGGAAAGAATGATGATGCTGGTATTGAAGGTCTCGCGAAGCTTTTCATAAGTGTTGGCGAACTGCTCGTCGAGACGCACGGTCAGGTCGCCGCGTGAAAGACGCTCCAGGCCGGCGCTCAGGCTCTCGATGACGCGCTGACGCGTGGCATTCTCCACGCTCTTCGATGCGTCGAGTTCGGCATCGCGGCGCATCTGTGCCTGCCGTTCCTCGTCCTGGTGCGCGCGGATGGCGTTCCGTTCTTCCGCCGATTCGCGAAAGACCGTGACTGCACGCGCCATTTCTCCGATTTCGTCGGATCGTCTGACATAGGGAACTTCGCGGGAATAGTCGCCGTTTGCGAGAACCGCCATGTAGTCGCGCATCGCCGATAGCGGCACGATCGCGCGCCGGCGGAACATGTAGAGCCCGGCAACGATGAGCACGAAGGAAAGCGCGGCGGCCGATAGTGTAACGGTGGAGAGCAGTTCCGTCTGTTCGGCAGCCTGCTTTTCGGCATCCGCCTGGAAGGCGTTCGCCATCGCCACGAGTTCGTTCACGGCCTTTTCGTGAACATGAAAATTCGTCGCAAGCTTGATGAGCGCCGGTTCTACGGCGGCCTTGTCGCCCTTGAGGATTGCAGGCACCGCCTCCTCATTCATGACTTGCCAGAAGGCGTCGCCCTTGACGAGAACGTCATCGAGAAGCTTGCGCTTGAGATCGGCGCTGAGCGGCGTTTCTGACCAGTATTTGCGGCGGTCTTCATAAGCCGGCTTCAGAACCGTTCGGATGCGTTCGATATTGGCCGTTGCCGAGGCCGGTTGCTCGACGGCTTCGAGCGCGAGCATGTAGGGTTCGATGACATAGAGCGGCGGCGGGAGAATATCGGCGACGAGATCCTTGCCATAGATGATCTGTTTATACATCAGTCCGTTCACGCGAAGCATGTTGAACGCGTAATTCTGCAAGCCGATGGAGGTCACCAGTCCGAGGATGACAACGGCACCGAAAATGGCAAGGCTGCGTGCAATATTAAGTTTCATCTGTGCCTCGTATGAAATGCCGCCAAGAGAGTCGATAAAATCCCGTACTGGTTGTTTTTGAGGGAAACCGCAGCTGCTCGTCCAAGCCGTTCCATATTTGCCCGAGCGGCTGGCATGACTGACTTTTGAGGGTCTCACTCAAGCTCTTAAAATTAGACTGGGATGGTTACCGAAGGCTGAAATCAAAGGGCGGGAAGCCGTCCAAAATTGGGGCTGTTGCAGGAATTTTCAGCCGTGGGTTGCTGCCGACGGCGGCGGCTTGCCAACATTCTGCCCGGATAAACAGTTTATCGTCTTTCGATGGGTGGGATATGCTGACCGGCGACTGCCGTTCCCTTCAAAACCCTGACATGATTGTGCTATAGGCCACGTCTGATGCGCTGCCTGAACGTGCAAAATTGCGGCATTGTAATTTGCGCACCTTCGATTAAGACGGTTTCAAACGATTTATCCACCCACCGAGCAGGAAAAAATCATGACTGCAATTACCGATATCATCGCCCGCGAGATTCTCGATAGCCGTGGTAACCCCACCGTCGAAGTCGATGTCTATCTCGAAGACGGCAGCATGGGCCGTGCGGCTGTTCCCTCGGGTGCTTCGACTGGCGCGCATGAAGCCGTCGAACTGCGTGACGGCGGCAAGCGCTACCTCGGCAAGGGTGTCGAAAAGGCCGTCGAAGCCGCCAACACCGAGATCTTCGACGCCATCGGCGGCATCGACGCCGAAAACCAGATCCAGATCGACAAGATCATGATCGAGCTCGACGGTACGCCGAACAAGTCGCGCCTCGGCGCTAACGCGATCCTCGGCGTTTCGCTCGCCGTTGCCAAGGCTGCCGCGGAAGCTTCCGGCCTGCCGCTCTACCGTTATGTCGGTGGCGCTTCGGCCAGCCTGCTGCCGGTTCCGATGATGAACATCATCAACGGTGGCGCGCATGCCGACAACCCGATCGATTTCCAGGAATTCATGATCCTGCCGGTTGGCGCAGACTCGATCCGTGAAGCCGTCCGCATGGGCTCGGAAGTCTTCCATACGCTGCGCAAGGAACTTGCCGCCCAGGGGCACAACACCAATGTCGGCGACGAAGGCGGTTTTGCACCGGGCCTGAAGAGCGCTCCGGAAGCCCTCGACTTCATCATGAAGTCGGTTGAGAAGGCCGGCTACAAGCCGGGCGAGGACATTTATCTCGGCCTCGATTGCGCCTCGACGGAATTCTTCAAGGACGGCAAGTATGTGATGGAAGGCGAAGGTCGCACGCTCGAACCGGGCGCAATGGCCGAATACCTCGCCGAACTCGTCGGCAAGTACCCGATCATTTCCGTCGAAGACGGCATGGCAGAAGACGATTGGGAAGGCTGGAAGACACTGACCGATCTCGTCGGCAAAAAGTGCCAGCTCGTCGGCGATGACCTGTTCGTCACCAACTCGGCTCGCCTGCGTGACGGTATCCGCATGGGCGTTGCCAACTCGATCCTCGTCAAGGTCAACCAGATCGGCTCGCTGACGGAAACGCTCGACGCCGTCAACACCGCGCACAAGGCAGCCTACACTGCCGTCATGTCGCACCGCTCGGGCGAAACGGAAGATTCCACGATCGCCGATCTCGCAGTTGCCACCAACTGCGGCCAGATCAAGACCGGCTCGCTGTCGCGCTCGGATCGCCTTGCCAAGTACAACCAGCTGATCCGCATCGAAGAAGGTCTCGGCCCGCAGGCTCAGTATGCCGGCCGCTCCATCATCCGCGGCTAATACGAACTGAAAAATCAGGCATTTGGAACCCGCGCTCCGGCGCGGGTTTTTTTGTTGAGTCTGCCCGTGATGGGCGTTGAGTCAACGAACGGTTAATCTCTGCGCGCTAAATTGAAACGATTGGTAATGCGTTAGAGCATGCGTGTATGTGGACAAAGCATCATAAGAAGAGAAAGACTGGCCGCTTCGTCATTCCGGCCATGACGGTCGCCTTCCTCTCCTATTTCGGTTATCATTGCATCCATGGTGACTATGGTCTGCGTGCGACGGAGGCGTTCGAGCGCCAGCGTGTTGCGCGTGAGAAGGAATTGGCTGTGCTGAAGGTCAAGCGTGAGCATCTGGAGGCGCAAGTGGCGCTCTTGAGTGATGGCTCGCTGGACAAGGATATGCTCGACGAAAAGGCGCGATATCAGCTCAATATGTCGCGCGCGGATGAGATTGTCATTTACAATCACTATCGCAATTAACCGAATTTCGGTTAATCAAAAATTCCTGTTATTTATCAATAATTTACCTGCGAATATGAGCCATGCAAATATGGCATTGCTGTGGTCATTTTTCTTCCCTATGGTACGCGCCACCCGAGAACCGATAAACCCATAGGGAGGGTTGAATGGCGTTGCGCAAAACCGCGACCGTTTCCAGCCGCAAAAACAGTGCGAAATCCGCAGCCAAGGCATCGAACGGTGGTCCTATCGCCGATTTCGATCGCGACGAGGAGCTGAAGGCCTATCGCGAGATGCTGCTCATCCGCCGTTTCGAGGAAAAGGCGGGCCAGCTTTACGGCATGGGCTTCATCGGTGGTTTCTGTCACCTTTACATCGGTCAGGAAGCTGTCGTCGTCGGCATGCAGATGGCGCAGAAGGAAGGCGATCAGGTCATCACCGCCTATCGCGACCACGGCCACATGCTGGCCACCGGCATGGAAGCACGCGGCGTCATGGCCGAGCTGACCGGCCGCCGCAACGGCTATTCCCACGGGAAGGGCGGTTCGATGCACATGTTCTCCAAGGAGAAGCATTTCTACGGCGGTCACGGCATCGTCGGCGCGCAGGTGTCGCTCGGCACCGGTCTCGCCTTCGCCAACAGGTATCGCGGCAACAACTCGGTCTCGATTGCCTATTTCGGCGACGGTGCTGCCAACCAGGGCCAGGTCTACGAGAGCTTCAACATGGCTGCTCTCTGGAAGCTGCCGATCGTCTATATCGTCGAAAACAACCGTTATGCTATGGGCACCTCGACGGCGCGCGCGACGGCTCAGTCGAACTATTCGCTTCGCGGTTCCGGCTTCGGTATTCCGGGCGTCCAGGTTGACGGCATGGACGTTCGTGCCGTCAAGGCTGCTGCCGATGAGGCGCTCGAGCACTGCCGCTCGGGCAAGGGCCCGATCATCCTTGAAATGCTGACCTAT
This sequence comes from Rhizobium sp. 01T437, assembly GCF_056398505.1. Taxonomy (NCBI): domain Bacteria; kingdom Pseudomonadati; phylum Pseudomonadota; class Alphaproteobacteria; order Hyphomicrobiales; family Rhizobiaceae; genus Rhizobium; species Rhizobium sp. 01T437. The sequence continues at coordinate 596,508 of NZ_JBFTPM010000001.1, read as the reverse complement.
CGCTACCGCGGCCACTCCATGTCGGACCCGGCGAAGTACCGTACCAAGGAAGAAGTGCAGAAGATGCGCTCCGAGCAGGACCCGATCGAGCAGGTTCGCCTGCGCGTGATGGAAAAGGGCTGGGCAACCGAAGACGATCTGAAGGCGATCGACAAGGAAGTCCGCGATATCGTCGCCGACAGCGCCGATTTCGCCCAGGCCGATCCGGAGCCGGATGCATCCGAGCTCTACACTGACATTCTGCTCTAATCGGGGAGGGAACCCATGCCTATCGATATCCTCATGCCCGCCCTTTCTCCGACGATGGAAGAAGGCACACTGTCCAAGTGGCTCAAGAATGAAGGCGACAAGGTCACGTCCGGTGACGTGATCGCTGAAATCGAAACCGACAAGGCGACGATGGAAGTCGAAGCCGTCGATGAAGGCGTCATCGGCAAGCTGCTGGTTCCGGCCGGCACCGAAAACGTCAAGGTGAATGCCAAGATCGCTATCCTGCTGCAGGACGGCGAATCCGCCGACGCGATTTCCGCCGCGCCTGCTGCCGCTCAGCCAGCTCCGGCCGCTGCGGCACCTGTTGCCCAGGAAGAAAAGCCGGCGGCAGTTGCTCCGGTTCCGGCCGAGCCCAAGGCTTTCGTGCCGAACGATCCGGAAATCCCGGCCGGTACCGAGATGGTGTCGATGACGGTGCGCGAAGCGCTTCGCGACGCCATGGCCGAAGAAATGCGCGCCGATGACAACGTTTTCGTCATGGGCGAGGAAGTTGCCGAATATCAGGGCGCCTACAAGGTTACCCAGGGTCTTCTGCAGGAATTCGGCGCTCGCCGCGTCATCGACACCCCGATCACCGAGCACGGCTTTGCCGGCGTCGGTGTAGGCGCTGCGATGTCTGGGCTGAAGCCGATCGTCGAGTTCATGACCTTCAACTTCGCCATGCAGGCGATCGACCAGATCATCAACTCGGCTGCCAAGACGCTCTACATGTCCGGCGGCCAGATGGGTGCTCCGATCGTCTTCCGCGGCCCGAACGGCGCGGCTGCTCGCGTCGGCGCCCAGCACAGCCAGGATTACGCCGCCTGGTACAGCGCGATCCCCGGCCTGAAGGTCGTCATGCCCTACACGGCATCCGACGCCAAGGGTCTGCTCAAGGCCGCGATCCGCGATCCGAACCCGGTCGTCTTCCTCGAAAACGAAATTCTCTACGGTCAGCATTTCGATGTGCCTAAGCTCGATAATTTCGTTCTGCCGATCGGCAAGGCCCGCATCCACCGTCCGGGCAAGGATGTCACCGTCGTCTCCTTCGGCATCGGCATGACCTATGCCACGAAGGCGGTCGCCGAACTCGAAAAGCTCGGCATCGATGTCGAACTGATCGATCTGCGCACGCTTCGCCCGATGGATCTTCCGACCGTGATCGAATCGGTCAAGAAGACCGGCCGTCTGGTCACCGTCGAAGAAGGTTATCCGCAGAACTCCGTCGGCACCGAAATCGCCACCCGCGTCATGCAGCAGGCCTTCGATTACCTCGATGCGCCGATCCTGACGATTGCCGGCAAGGACGTTCCGATGCCTTACGCCGCCAACCTCGAGAAGCTCGCGCTTCCGAATGTCGGCGAAGTGGTCGATGCGGTGAAAGCCGTTTGCTACAAATAAGGGGAGGGCCTTTCGATGCCGATCAATATCACGATGCCCGCCCTCTCTCCGACCATGGAAGAAGGCAATCTGGCCAAGTGGCTGGTCAAGGAAGGCGATAAGGTCAAGTCCGGCGATGTGATCGCTGAGATCGAGACCGACAAGGCGACGATGGAAGTCGAAGCCATCGACGAAGGCACCGTCGCCAAGCTCGTCGTTCCGGCCGGCAGCGAAGGCGTGAAGGTCAACGCCCTGATCGCCGTTCTCGCCGCCGATGGCGAAGATGTCGCCGCCGCCGCCGCAAGCGGTGCCGGCTCCGCCTCTCCGGCGCCGAAGGCTGCAGCTGCTCCGGCACCAGCCGAAGCACCGAAGGCTGAGGCAGCACCCGCTCCGGCACCGGTGGCTCCGGCCGCTGCCCCGGCTGCCGCCTCCTCGGCTGGCGCGCGCACATTCTCGTCGCCGCTTGCTCGCCGTCTCGCCAAGGAAGCCGGTATCGATATTTCCGCCGTTGCCGGCACCGGTCCGCATGGCCGTGTCGTCAAGAGCGATGTCGAAGCGGCCGCTGCAGGTGGTGGCGCCAAGGCTGCTCCGGCTGCTGTCGCTGCCCCGCAGGCTGCTGCACCGGCTCCGGCCGCTGCCGCTCCGAAGGGTGCTTCGGATGAAGCCGTACTCAAACTCTTCGAGCCGGGCTCCTACGAGCTCGTGCCGCATGACGGCATGCGCAAGACGATTGCCCGTCGCCTCGTCGAATCCAAGCAGACCGTTCCGCACTTCTACGTTTCGGTCGATTGCGAACTCGACGCGCTGATGGCGCTGCGTGCCCAGCTGAACGACGCCGCTCCCCGCAAGGACGGCGCTCCAGCCTACAAGCTTTCGGTCAACGACATGGTCATCAAGGCCATGGCTTTGGCGCTGCGCGACATTCCGGATGCCAACGTCTCCTGGACCGAAAATGCCATGGTCAAGCACAAGCATGCCGATGTCGGCGTGGCTGTCTCGATCCCTGGCGGCCTGATCACCCCGATCGTCCGCAAGGCCGAGGAGAAGACGCTGTCGACCATCTCCAACGAGATGCGCGATCTCGGCAAGCGCGCGAAAGATCGCAAGCTGAAGCCTGAGGAATATCAGGGCGGCACGACCTCGGTCTCCAACATGGGCATGATGGGCGTGAAGAACTTCGCAGCCGTCATCAACCCGCCGCATGCGACCATCCTCGCAGTCGGCGCGGGTGAGCAGCGCGTTATCGTCAAGAACGGCGAAATGGCCATTGCGACGGTCATGACCGTGACGCTCTCGACTGACCATCGTTGCGTTGACGGTGCTCTCGGTGCTGAGCTGCTGCAGGCCTTCAAGGGCTACATCGAAAATCCGATGGGCATGCTGGTCTAAGCAGGACGCGGGAGGGCGGACATGACGAAGACTGTTCTTTGCTATGGTGACTCGCTGACTTGGGGCTATGACGCCGTCACGATCGGCCGTCATGCCTATGAGAACCGCTGGCCGAGCGTGCTTCAGGCAACGCTCGGGAGCGGAGTTCGCGTCATCGCGGAAGGCCTGAACGGCCGCACCACCGCCTTTGACGACCATCTTGCCGATTGCGATCGCAATGGCGCGCGTATTCTGCCGACTGTCCTGCAGACGCATGCGCCGCTCGATCTCGTCATCCTGCTGCTCGGCACCAACGACATGAAGCCGGTCGTTGCCGGCTCGGCCTTTGCCGCATGCCAGGGCATCGGCCGTCTGGTGCGCCTGATCCGCAATCATGCCTGGCCCTTCGAATTCGACGGGCCAGAGATCCTGATCGTGGCGCCGCCGGCAATCTGCGCGACGGGCAATGTGCCCTTCGCGGCATCGTTCCCCGGTGGTATCGAGGAATCGGCAAAGCTTCCGACGCTTTACCGTGACCTCGCCGATGAACTCGGCTGCGGCTTCTTCGACGGCAATTCCGTCGCCAGGACCACGCCGATCGACGGTATTCACCTCGATGCGGAGAATACGCGTGCGCTCGGTCGCGGCCTTGAGCCCATCGTGCGGATGATGCTGGGCCTCTGACGATGACTGCCTTTCTCGCTCTCCGACAGGCCTCCCGCCGGGATGCTTCGGAACTGGCGATACTGGCGGATATTGCTTCTCACGGCTTTGCCTCATGGCTCTGGTTTGCCGATGTCGCAAGCGGCATGAGCGATACGCCGCTGGAGCGAGGCCGGCTGAAGATGAGCGATGAGGCGCTCGGCGGCTGGAAGAATGCCGTCATCGGCGAGGCCTATGACGAGATCGCCGGAATGGCGATCGGTTATGAGGTGGATGAAGGCATACGTGATCTCGAAGCGCGGCATCCGGCCATAGAGCCGATGCTGGCGATGCAGAGATCGGTGATCGGACACTGGTTCATTGGCAGTCTCGCGGTCTATCGCCATATGCGCGGTATCGGCATCGGCAAGAGGCTTCTGGAAGATCAGCTCGCAAGGGCAGACGGGCTGCCGGTCAGCCTGATCACGTCGGATAGTAACGAAGCGGCTCTGTCGCTTTACAGAAGAAACGGATTTTCGGAAGCGGCGCGCATGAATGCCGTGCCGCTCTTCGATAACAGCAAAAAGCACGCATGGGTTCTCATGACCCGAGCGGGAGCGTAACAAAGGCAGGAAAGCAATGGCTCAATCCTACGACGTTATCGTCATCGGTTCCGGTCCCGGCGGCTATATCGCCGCCATCCGCGCCGCGCAGCTCGGCCTCAAGGTCGCCTGCGTCGAGCGCGAACATCTCGCCGGCATTTGCTCCAACTGGGGCTGCATTCCGACCAAGGCGCTGCTGCGCTCGGCTGACGTCCTGCATACCGCCCAGCACGGCAAGGATTACGGACTGGTGCTGGAAGGCACGATCAAGCCCGATATCAAGGCGATCGTCACCCGTTCGCGCGGTATTGCGCATCGCATGAACAACGGCGTCGGCTTCCTGTTCAAGAAGAACAAGGTCGATGTCATCTGGGGTGAGGCAAAGATAACCAAGCCCTCTTCTGGTTCGCAATTGGCCGAGATCGTGGTTTCCAAGACGACGAAAAAGCCGATGGAGCCGATGGGTCCGGTGCCGAAGAACGCGCTCGGCGAAGGCACCTATACAGCCAAGCACATCATCGTTGCGACCGGCGCCCGTCCACGCGCGCTGCCGGGCATCGAGCCGGATGGTAAGCTCATCTGGACCTATTTCGAGGCAATGAAGGCCGACGAACTGCCGAAGTCTCTGCTCGTCATGGGCTCGGGCGCAATCGGCATTGAATTTGCAAGCTTCTATCGCACCATGGGCGTCGACGTCACTGTCGTTGAAATCATGAGCCAGGTCATGCCGGTCGAGGATGTGGAAATCTCCGCTCTCGCCAAGAAGCAGTTCGAGCGTCAGGGCATGAAGATCCATCTGGAGGCCAAGGTCGCCAAGGTGGAGAAGGGCGCAAACTCGATCACTGCCACCATCGAGAAGAAGGATGGCACGACGGAAACGATCACCGCAGACCGCATGATCTCGGCCGTCGGCGTGCAGGCCAATGTCGAAGGCATCGGTCTCGAGGCTGTCGGCGTGAAGACCGATCGTGGCTTCATCGTCATCGACGGCTATGGCAAGACCAATGTGCCCGGCATCTACGCGATCGGCGACGTTGCCGGCCCGCCGCTGCTGGCCCACAAGGCCGAGCATGAAGGCGTCGTCTGTGTCGAGAAGATTGCCGGTCTGCCGAACGTTCATCCGATGGACAAGCTGAAGATCCCGGGCTGCACCTATTGCAACCCGCAGGTCGCATCTGTCGGTCTCACCGAAGCAAAGGCCAAGGAGCTGGGCCGCGATATCCGCGTTGGCCGCTTCCCCTTCAGCGCCAACGGCAAGGCTGTCGCGCTCGGCGAAGACCAGGGTCTGGTCAAGACGATCTTCGACAAGAAGACCGGCGAACTGCTCGGCGCCCACATGGTCGGCGCCGAAGTCACCGAACTCATCCAGGGCTTCGTGGTCGCCATGAACCTGGAGACGACGGAAGAAGAACTGATGCACACGATCTTCCCGCATCCGACCATTTCGGAGACGATGAAGGAAAGCGTGCTGGATGCTTACGGTCGCGTTCTGAACGCTTGATAATTTCCTTGTGCGCCCTCTATCCCCGGCGTGGCGGAGCGCCATCGCCCGGGATGGAAAATCCATTCCCCTCCCGGGGTGGAAAAAACGAAAGGAAATCATCATGTCTATGAGCACGCAGTCGCTTCTCGTCTTTCTGCTGATCGGTCTGGTCGCGGGTTTCCTCGCAAGCCTGGTCGTTGGCGGGGGCGGATTGATACGGTGCCTGCTCAGCGGCATCATCGGCGCGTTCGTGGGCGGTTTTTTGTTCAATGCATTGGGGATTTCTCTGGGCATTGAAAATGCATTGGTGGTTCAGATCATCCACGCCACTGTCGGCGCCATTGTCGTGGTGCTGATCGCAAGGGCGATAGCGTAGGGTAAAGACAGGATGGAAGGCATCGGCTGGATTTCGGCAATCATCGTCGGCGGACTTGCGGGCTGGCTCGCGGGCAAGCTGATGGAAGCGCGTTATGGCATCTTGCTGAACATCGTGCTCGGCATTGTCGGTTCGGTCGTCGCCACGGCCATCCTGGCGCAGTTCCATATCGAGGTCGCCGGCGGCAGGCTCGGCTATTTCGTGACGGGTTTTATCGGCGCCTGCCTGCTGATATTCCTCGCGCGCCTGGTACGAAGATAAAGCGCGAAGATAGAGCGCATGACCGTTCAGATCGAGAGATTTGAACAAAGGAATGATGCGCAATATGACAATCCGGGCCGCATGGGCGGCGGAAAGTTGAACTGACATGGTCACCATTCTCGACACGATCAATCCAGACGCAAAGCGCGTACGCCATCCGGAAAAGGCGCATCGCCCGGATACGGAAGTGCTGCGCAAGCCGGACTGGATTCGTGTGAAGGCGCCGAACTCGAAAGGCTACGCCGAAACCCGCTCGATCGTGAAGGAGCACAAGCTCGTCACCGTCTGCGAAGAAGCGGGCTGCCCGAATATCGGCGAGTGCTGGGACAAGAAGCACGCCACCTTCATGATCATGGGCGAGATCTGTACGCGCGCCTGCGCCTTCTGCAACGTCGCGACCGGCAAGCCGAACGCACTCGACATGGCCGAGCCGGAAAACGTCGCCAAGGCCGTCAAGCAGATGGGCCTGAGCCACGTCGTCATCACCTCCGTAGACCGTGACGATCTGGAAGATGGCGGCGCCGAGCATTTCGAAAAGGTCATCTGGGCAATCCGCGCCGCTTCGCCGATGACGACGATCGAAATCCTGACGCCCGACTTCCTGAAGAAACCCGGTGCGCTGGAACGCGTTGTTGCTGCCAAGCCCGACGTCTTCAACCACAATATGGAAACCGTCGCTGGCAACTATCTCACGGTTCGCCCGGGCGCCCGCTACTTCCATTCCATCCGCCTGCTGCAGCGCGTGAAGGAGCTCGATCCCACCATGTTCACCAAGTCCGGCATCATGGTCGGCCTCGGCGAGGAGCGGAACGAAGTTCTCCAACTCATGGACGACCTGCGCACTGCCGATGTCGACTTCCTGACGATCGGCCAGTATCTGCAGCCGACCCGCAAGCACCACAAGGTCGAGAGCTTCGTCACGCCGGAAGAGTTCAAGTCCTATGAGACGGTCGCTTACACCAAGGGCTTCCTGATGGTCGCTTCCAGCCCGCTGACCCGTTCCTCGCACCATGCCGGCGACGACTTCGCCCGCCTGAAGGCTGCGCGCGAGAAGAAGCTGCTGATGGCTGCCGAGTAAGAGCGTGCCCCTTGTGTTTAATAGGACCGCGGTGATTTTCGCCGCGGTTTTTCTTTGCTCGCGTCATTGTCATCATCAGGTCACGCGAAGCAGCTAGCCAGCACGCCGCTCTTCGCAACAGATCGGTCCGCGAAGGCGATCCTGTCGAAAGCGAGTTTGCCATGCATCAAGTGACGACGTCGCCTGAATCCGTGCGTGCAGTCTCCATTGCCGAAGCTGCCACCATTATTCCCCATGCCGAGCGCATCCTGATCTTCGGCTGCTCCGGCACCGGCAAGTCGACGCTTGCCCAGGCGCTCGCGCGCCGATTCGGACTGACTTACGTCTCTATGGATCGCGACATCTTCTGGCTGCCCGGCTGGAAACTGCGTCCGCGAGAGGAATCCGTTCAGCGTATCCGCGATGCCGTTGCCGGCGAACGCTGGATCATGGACGGCAACAACCCAAGCACATTGCCGATCCGCCTGGCGCGCGCCGATATGGTGCTCTGGCGCCGCCCGCCGCGCAGCGTTTCCGTGCGCAGCGTGCTCGGGCGTTGGTGGAAATATCGCGGTCAGACCCGGCCGGAAATGGCACCGGGATGCCCAGAGCGGATCGACTTGCAATTCCTGCAATACATCTGGACTTTCGAAAAGCGGGAAGCGCCGAAATTCGCGGCGATGCTGGCGGGCCATGGCCACGGCATCCCGGTTCTGACGCTCAAGTCCTTCCGAGAGAGCGACGAACTGCTGTCCAGACTGCCGGCTGTAAACGAGTAAGAAGGAGCTCGCGATGGAACGGCAATCGGACGAGGCAATCAACTATGTCGACGATGCCTTTGCCGCCGGGCAGATTCGTGACGCGAGACGCATCTTGGTCATCGGTTGCTCGGGCGGCGGCAAGTCGACGCTTGCTCAGAAACTGGCGAGCCATTTCGACCTGACCTATCTCGCGATCGACCGCGATATCCTCTGGCTGCCGGGCTGGGTGGAACGCAGCAGGGAGGAGCAGCGTCAGCGGATCGTCGAAAGGATTGCCGGCGAGCGCTGGATCATGGATGGCACCAATCCGTCCACTTTCGATATCCGCCTGCCGCGCACCGATATCGTCATCTGGGTGCGGATGCCGCGCCTGCTTTGCGTCTGGGGAGTTGTGACCCGCTGGCTGAAGCACATCGGCCGCACGCGCCCGGAAATGGCGCCGGGTTGCATCGAAAAGGTCGACTGGCAATTTCTCGAGTTCATCTGGACTTTCGAGAAGAAGTTCGCGCCGCGAGTGACCTCTGCGATTGCTGCCCATGGGCCGCATGTACCGGTTTTGAAGGTGAAATCCCGCCGCCAGATGCGCGCGCTTCTTGATCTTCTCCGCGTGCCGGCTTAACTGCGCTTCATGCCGCAATTCGAAACGCATCGCCCTGTCCCGCACACGCCCGACCAGATGTTCGACCTCGTCGCAGATGTCGAGCGGTATCCGCAATTCTTGCCGCTCTGCGAAGCCCTGTCGGTGAAGAGCCGCAAGGAGCGCGACAGCAAGGAACTGCTGATCGCCGACATGACGGTCGGCTACAAGGCGATCCGCGAAACCTTCACGACCCAGGTCCTGCTCGACAGGGCCGAGCGCGTCATCGACGTCAAATATATCGACGGCCCGTTCCGCTACCTCGACAACCGCTGGCGGTTCGTCGAGGCGGAAGGCGGCGGCTGTACGGTCGATTTCTTCATCGACTATGAGTTCAAGAGCCGCATTCTCGGCGCGCTCATGGGGTCAATGTTCGACAGGGCTTTCCGCATGTTCACGGACGCCTTCGAAAAACGGGCGGCAACGATCTACGGCTGATAGTCAGCGATCGAAGAAATGGTCGAAGATCTGCGTCGCAGGATAGGCGTAGGAGCCACGGTCGATGAAGCTGTAGCGATAGAGGCAGCCTCTGAGTGCCGCGTTGTAGAGCAGGCTGGTGGTATCAGGCGATCCGCGATAGCCCAGCGCTTCCGGCTGGCAACGGCGGAGCGCATGGTCGTATTTGCGCAGCAAAACGGGATCGGAATCCACCCGCACGCCACCATTAACCTGATAGTTGGATGGTGCTTCAGCCRCCGAAACGCAGGCCAGGCTCAAGACGACACCGATGCATGCCAAGTATCTCATTTGACCGTTCCTTCAAAACCGGTTCTTGCCTACACGCGGCAGAAACTGAAATTCCTGCGTTTTGTTCCTTCACTCAATATCACACAATTTCAATAACCATTTGAAGTGCCGTCCGGATTGTTGCCAGGCGGATTTCCGTGCGGCCAATGTCGCCGTAAAGCATCTTCCGATGGATAAGCTTACCCGAGCGCGATTTCGCCGCAAGATGCACCAGCCCGACTGGCTTTTCCGGGGATCCGCCGCTGGGTCCGGCGATGCCTGTCACAGCGACCGCAAGGTCGGCGCGCGAGCGGAAGAGGGCGCCATGCACCATCTGCCGGGCCGTCTCCTCTGAAACCGCGCCGAAACGGATTAGCGTCTCTTCCTGCACGCCAAGCATCTGCATCTTGGCCACATTCGTATAGGTCACGAAGCCACGGTCGACGACAGCGGACGATCCCGAAATTTCCGTGAGCGCGCCGGCAATCAGTCCGCCGGTGCAGGACTCTGCCGTCGACACCATCAGACCCGCAGCCGTGAAATTGTGGATGATGTTTTCCGCCATCGAAGTAATATCTGCGGGAAACAGGCTCATCGCTTCTTGCCTCCATAGACGACGGTTGCCGTTGCGATAGCGGCGATCCCCTCGCGGCGGCCGACGAAGCCGATCGTCTCGTTGGTGGTGGCTTTCACCGAGCAGCGCTCGATGTCGATACCGAGGAATTCCGAAAGATTGGCGCGCATGGCTTCACGATGTGGCCCGACCTTCGGCGCCTCTGCAATCAGCGAGACGTCTGCATTGGTGATGGTGCCGCCATGATCGCGCACGATCTTTGCTGCATGTTCGATGAAGATGCGGGAAGGGGCACCCTTCCATTGCGGATCGGATGGCGGGAAATGATCGCCGATGTCTCCGGCGCCGCAGGTGGCAAGCAGTGCATCCGTCAGGGCATGCAGCGCAACATCGGCATCCGAATGGCCTTTGAGCTTCTGATCATGCGGAATGAAGACGCCGCAGAGCGTTACACCGTCGCCGGGCTCGAGCTGATGCACATCATAACCGTTGCCGGTGCGCACATCCGGGATACGGGCGTTTGAGAGCTTGTCGTCGGCCATGGCTATATCGCTTCTGACTGTCAGCTTGACGTTGGTCGGTGCGCCTTCGACGATGGTTACAGGAATACCGAGCCACTCGGCGATTGATGCATCGTCGGTGAAATCCGTCCTGCCGCTGGCGGCAGCCTTCTCATGCGCCTCGAGAATGGTGGCGAAATCGAAGGATTGCGGCGTCTGGGCCGCATAGAGCTGATCGCGCGGGATGGTCTTGACCACGATCCCGTCGCTGCCGGCCTGCTTCAGCGTATCAGCGACCGGCGTTGCCGGAAGAACCGCGGGCGCACCGGCCGAAAGCGTATCGGCGATCCGGTCGAGAAGCTGGTGATCGACGAAGGGGCGCACCGCGTCGTGGATCAGCACGTGGCTGATGCCCTTGTCCCTAAGGTGTCGCAGGCCCGCCAGCACCGACTGCTGACGGGTCGCGCCGCCATGAACGGTCTCGATCGGCGTTGCGGAGATAACGTGCCGGGATGCTCTGGCAAAAAGCGCTTCGTCATCGGGGTGGATGACGACGACGATGTGCGTTGCCGCTTCCCATGTCATGAAGTTTTCAAGCGTATGAACGATAACCGGCTTGCCGCCGACCATCCGGTACTGCTTGGGGCCTTCCTCGTGTGATCCGGCGCGTTCACCGCGGCCCGCCGCAACGACGACAATTCCAGCCGATATCGGTTGCTTAGTATGCATTTGCAGCATAAATCCCTGAAATATGCGGAATGGATGTCAGTTGCTCTATCGTCTTGCTCGGACCTTTTCCAGCATTTGCCCAAAAAATATCAATTCGGTCTCGACCCTCTTGGCAAGCCGTAGAACTATGGCTAAAAATAATGCAGTTACATGGTGTGCCTGAAAGATAATCATTTGATTTCCAAGGACCTCGCAGCGCCTTTCCGAATCGGACCCGTGTCCGTGCGGAACCGCGTTGTGCTTGCGCCGATGTCGGGTGTCACGGACATGCCGTTCCGCGAACTTGCCTGGCGCCATGGCGCAGGCCTCGTTGTCACCGAAATGGTAGCAAGCCGGGAACTGGTGAATGATACCGCCGAATCCTGGGCGCGCCTGCGGGCTGCCGGTTTCCGTCCGCATATGGTGCAGCTCGCCGGTCGTGAGGCGCACTGGATGGCCGAAGCCGCCAAGATCGCTGCTGATCATGGCGCCGATATCATCGACATCAACATGGGCTGCCCGGCCAAGAAGGTCATCGGCGGTTATTCCGGTTCGGCGCTGATGCGCGATCCGGATCATGCGCTTGAACTCATCGAGGCGACCGTCAAGGCAGTCGATATCCCGGTCACGCTGAAGATGCGCCTCGGCTGGGACGAGAATTCCATCAACGCACCACATATTGCCAAGCGCGCCGAAGAGACTGGCGTCCAGCTCATCACCATCCACGGCCGCACCCGCATGCAGTTCTATGAGGGCAGGGCGGACTGGGATGCCATCCGTCCCGTGCGCGATGTCATTTCCGTGCCGCTGATCGCCAATGGCGATGTTGAAACGGCTGAGGATGCACAGGAGATCCTGCGCCGCTCGGGCGCCGATGCTGTCATGATCGGCCGCGGCAGCCAGGGCAGGCCGTGGCACGCCGGTGTTCTGGCAGGTGCCCGCGAACCCGGGTGTGAGGAGATCGCGGCCATTGCCGTCGAGCACTATCGCATGATGCTGGAATTTTATGGCGAGGCCGTTGCCGTCAGGCACGCCCGCAAACATCTCGGATGGTATCTGGAGCGCTTCGCGCCGGATCTTCCGGGCGAGCAAAAGGCTGTGATCATGACATCGCGCGATCCTGATGATGTGATTGCCCGCTTCGGCGATGCGATAGCGACAGGTGCGGTAGAGCGGCGGGAGGCGGCATGAGCACGGACAGCACAGCTTCTTCCGAGAATCCGGTCAACGCTATGGCAATGGCGGTGCTGAACGCCATCCAGAACCCCGTCGTCATGGTGGATGAGGGCGGTTTCATCGTTTTTGCGAACTGGGAAGCCGAGGCCTTCTTTGGCGCCAGCGCTGCGCATCTCTCCCGCTACCGCATCTCGACCTTTATTCCCTTCGGCAGCCCGCTTCTGGCGCTGATCGATCAGGTGCGCGAACGCAAGGCGCCGGTCAACGAATACCGCGTCGATTTGAGCTCGCCGCGCCTCGGCCAGGACAAGCTCGTCGATCTCTATGTTGCGCCTGTCATTGCGGAGCCGGGCTCGGTCGTTGTCGTCTTCCAGGAGCGGTCGATGGCAGACAAGATCGACCGGCAGCTGACACATCGCGCGGCCGCCCGCTCGGTCACGGGTCTCGCCTCCATGCTCGCACATGAGATCAAGAACCCGCTCTCCGGTATCCGCGGCGCTGCCCAGCTTCTCGAACAGTCCGTCATCGATGACGACCGCGCCCTGACGCGGCTGATCTGCGACGAGACGGATCGCATCGTCTCGCTGGTCGATCGCATGGAAGTCTTTTCCGACGAGCGCCCGGTCGACCGCGTGCCGGTCAATATCCATTCCGTGCTCGATCATGTGAAGGCCGTTGCCAAGGCAGGCTTTGCCCGCAATATCCGCGTGACCGAGAATTACGACCCGTCGCTGCCGGCCGTCTACGCCAATCGCGACCAACTCGTGCAGGTCTTCCTCAACCTGGTGAAGAACGCTGCCGAAGCGGTCGGCGACCGTCCTGATGGCGAGATCATCCTGACCACGGCCTACCGCCCCGGTATCCGTCTCTCGGTCGCCGGCACGCGCGAGAAAATCTCGCTGCCGCTGGAATTCTGCGTCATCGACAATGGTCCAGGCGTACCGACGGACCTCTTGCCGCATCTCTTCGATCCCTTCATCACCACCAAGCCGAATGGCAGCGGTCTCGGCCTCGCCCTGGTTGCCAAGATCATCGGCGATCATGGCGGCATCATCGAATGCGACACCCAGAACAACCGCACGATTTTTCGCGTCCTCATGCCGGCCTCCAAGGATGCCTCGCTTGATGACGCCGCTATTGCAAGCTCGACAGGACCCAATCGATGACAGCTACGATCCTCGTTGCCGATGATGATGCGGCCATCCGCACGGTGCTCAATCAGGCCTTGAGCCGCGCCGGTTACGATGTGCGCATTACTTCCAATGCCGCGACGCTGTGGCGCTGGGTTTCAGCCGGCGAGGGCGATCTCGTCGTGACCGACGTCGTCATGCCGGATGAGAATGCCTTCGACCTTCTTCCCCGCATCAAGAAGGCGCGGCCGGACCTGCCCGTTCTCGTCATGAGCGCGCAGAACACCTTCATGACGGCAATCAAGGCGTCGGAAAAGGGCGCCTATGACTACCTGCCCAAGCCCTTCGACCTGACGGAGCTGATCGGTATCATCAGCCGGGCGCTCGCCGAACCGAAGAGAAAGCCGGCCAAGCTCGACGACGACACACAGGACGGCATGCCGCTCGTCGGCCGCTCGGCGGCGATGCAGGAAATCTATCGCGTTCTCGCTCGTCTCATGCTGACGGACCTGACGCTGATGATCACCGGCGAATCCGGCACCGGTAAGGAGCTCGTCGCCCGCGCGCTGCATGATTACGGCAAGCGCCGCAACGGCCCCTTCGTGGCCATCAACATGGCGGCCATCCCGCGTGACCTTATCGAGTCCGAGCTCTTCGGCCACGAGAAGGGCGCCTTCACCGGCGCACAGACCCGCTCCACCGGCCGTTTCGAACAGGCTGAAGGCGGCACGCTTTTCCTCGATGAAATCGGCGACATGCCGATGGATGCCCAGACGCGTCTTCTGCGCGTTCTGCAGCAGGGCGAATATACGACCGTCGGCGGCCGCACGCCGATCCGCACCGATGTGCGAATCGTTGCCGCGACCAACAAGGATCTGAAGCAGGCGATCAATCAGGGCCTCTTCCGCGAAGACCTCTACTATCGCCTCAATGTCGTGCCGCTACGCCTGCCGCCGTTGCGCGACCGTGCGGAGGATATTCCCGATCTCGTCCGCCATTTCGTCCAGCAGGCCGAAAAGGAAGGCCTCGGCTCCAAGCGCTTCGATCAGGAAGCGCTGGAACTGATGAAGGCCTATGCCTGGCCGGGCAACGTGCGCGAGCTGGAAAACCTCATCCGCCGCCTGATGGCGCTTTATCCACAGGATGTCATCACCCGCGAAATCATCGATGCCGAGCTTCGCTCTGATGTTCCCGATAGCCCGATCGACAAGGGTCCGATCCGCAGCGGTTCGATGACCATTGCCCAGGCGGTCGAGGAGAATATGCGCAGCTATTTCGCCAGTTTCGGCGAAAACCTGCCGCCGCCCGGCCTGTATGACCGCGTACTGACGGAAATGGAGTATCCGTTAATACTTGCGGCATTGACGGCTACCCGTGGCAACCAGATCAAGGCTGCCGATTTGCTGGGTCTGAACCGCAATACGCTGCGCAAAAAGATCCGCGAACTCGGCGTTTCCGTCTACAGAAGCTCGCGTACAGCCTGACCTTCGACCTTGACATTGTGGCGAAGTGCGTTGCATTTTCGCCACAATGCGTTGCTTAAAGGTCACGCATAGGGTTTGGACATTCGCCCACGATCGAGTCGTTTGAACGCCGGTTTTTCGCAAACCGGCGTTGGTTGGGCTTCTCGTTGGGCGCGACGGCATTGCCGTTCGAAGAGAGGCTGAATGGACGAAGAAGGGGCATCGCCGGAAACGGCGAACGAGGCGGTGACAACGGTGACCGATCGTCGTGCCCTGTTTGCCGTACCCGGTCTGGTGCTTGCCGGCGGCGCGTTRGTCTGCGCAACCGTCACGCTCTTTGTGCTGCTCGGCGTAACGCCGATTGCCCCGACCTCTCATGTCGTCATCGGCTCCGTCGTCATCAATTCCTTTTTCGTCCTCGGCCTGATCGCGCTGATCGGTCGCGAAGTTGCGCGGCTTTTCAAGGCCCGCACGCGCGGCCGCGCCGCTGCACGCCTGCACATCCGGATCGTCGTGCTCTTCTCGATCGTCGCGATCACGCCAGCGATCCTTGTTGCGATCTTTGCCAGTATCACGCTGAACGCAGGCCTCGACCGCTGGTTTGCGCTCCGAACCCAGGCGATCGTCAGTTCGTCCCGCAATATCGGTCAGGCCTACATGCTGGAAAACGCCAGCTATCTGCAGGGCCAGACGGTTTCGATGGCAAACGATCTCGAGCGTAACCGCGCTCTCTACAGCCTGGACAAGACCGGCTTCGGCGAGCTGATGACCCGTCAGGCAAGGGGCCGCGGCCTGCTCGGCGCCTTCCTTGTCGAGCGCGATGGCTCGGTCGTCGTCCAGGCGGACATCGCCACGGAAAAACCGCTACCCGCCATCCCGCAGGATGCGCTGGAAAAGGCGGCCGCCGGTCAGCCGACGCTGATCCCGCCCGGTGTGACCAACCTTGTCGGCGCCATCATCCGGCTCGAGTCGATCCCCGGAACCTTCCTCTATACGGTGCGCGCAGTTGACCCCAAGGTCATGAATGCCATGCGCATGATGGAGGAGAACGCCACCGAATACCGTTCGATGGAAGCCGGCCGAGTCTCGCTGCAGATCGCCTTTGCAGTGCTCTACATCGGCTTTGCTCTGATCGTGCTGCTCGCGGCGATCTGGACCGCAATTGCGGTTGCCGACCGTATCGTGCGGCCGATCCGCCTGCTGATCACCGCTGCAGACAGCGTCGCATCCGGCAATATGGATATCGTCGTGCCCGTTCATGCTGTCGATGGCGACGTTGCCAGCCTGTCGCGCACCTTCAACAAGATGATCTCGGAAATCCGCACGCAGCGCGACGAGATCCTCGAAGCGAAGGACGAGGTAGACGATCGCCGCCGCTTCATCGAGGCCGTGCTCTCGGGTGTCACCGCCGCCGTCATTGGCGTTGAGCAGGATCGGCGCATCACCATCGTCAACAGTTCAGCCGAGGCGCTGATGGCGCTGCATGCCGATGAATTGCTTGGCAAGCAGCTGTCGGAAGTAGCGCCCGAAGTGGATCAGGTGCTGACGGAAGCCGCCTCACGCTATCGTGGCGACTTCCGCAAGCAGATCGCGCTGGTGCGTGGCGGTACAGTGCGCACGCTGAGCGTCCAGGTGACGCGCGAGGAAGTGCGCGATCTGAGTGAATCCTACGTCATCACGCTCGATGACATCACCGATCTCGTCATTGCCCAACGCTCCACCGCCTGGGGCGATGTCGCCCGCCGCATCGCTCACGAAATCAAAAATCCGCTGACGCCGATCCAGCTGTCGGCCGAGCGTATTCAACGTCGTTACGGCAAGCAGATCGACGAGAACGATCGCGCCGTTTTCGACCAGTGCACGGACACGATCATCCGCCAGGTCGGCGATATCGGCCGCATGGTCGATGAATTCTCCGCATTTGCCCGCATGCCGAAGCCGACCAAGGAACCAAGCGATCTGCGTGCTATCCTCCACGATGCGATTTTCCTGCGCGAGATGGGCAATAACCATATCGGCTTCCAGCAGGAACTCGGCGAGGAGCGGCTGGAAGGCATGTTCGACAGCCGCATGCTGGGTCAGGCCTTCGGTAATCTCATCAAGAACGCCGTGGAAGCAATCGAGGCCGTGCCGAGCGAGGAACGCGAAGCGCGCAAGATCCTCGTCCACGCCTCTCTGGATGAGGCGCGTGACCGCTTCACCGTCGATATCATCGACAATGGCCGCGGCCTGCCTGTCGAGAACCGCCACAGCATTCTGGAACCCTATACGACCATGCGCGAGAAGGGCACCGGCCTCGGCCTCGCCATCGTCAAAAAGATCATCGAAGAACATGGCGGGCAGCTCGAACTGCACGATGCACCCGCAGATTTTGACCAGGGAAGAGGGGCCATGATCCGCGTGCATCTACCACGCCGGGATGTGGCCGCTGCCCCGTCAGCCAGTGACAAGGAAAGCGTTTATGGCCTCTGATATTCTCGTCGTCGACGATGAGCATGACATTCGCGAGATCGTTGCCGGTATCCTGTCGGATGAGGGTCACGAAACCCGCATGGCGCATGACAGCGACAGCGCGCTGGCGGCAATTTCCGATCGCGTGCCGCGTCTCGTCTTCCTCGATATCTGGATGCAGGGCAGCAAGCTCGACGGTCTCTCGCTTCTCGACGAGATCAGGACGCGCCATCCCGAGCTTCCCGTGGTGATGATTTCCGGCCACGGCAATATCGAGACGGCTGTCTCGGCCATCAAGCGCGGCGCCTTCGACTTCATCGAAAAGCCGTTCAAGGCCGACCGCCTGATCCTGATTGCCGAGCGCGCGCTGGAAAATTCCAAGCTGAAGCGCGAAAACGTCGAATTGAAGCGCCGCGCCGGCGATGCGCTGGAGCTGATCGGCACCTCGGTCGCCGTTTCGCAACTGCGCCAGACGATCGAAAAGGTCGCGCCCACCAATAGCCGCATTATGATCTTCGGCGCATCCGGCTCCGGCAAGGAGCTGGTGGCGCGTATGATCCATAAGAAGTCGACGCGCGCCAACGGCCCCTTCGTGGCGCTCAATGCCGCCAACATCACGCCCGATCGCATGGAAGTGGCGCTGTTCGGCACCGAGGGCGCCCCGGGGCAGGCACGCAAGATCGGCGCGCTGGAAGAGGCCCATCGCGGCATCCTCTATCTCGACGAAGTCGGCGAAATGCCGCGTGAGACGCAGAACAAGATCCTGCGCGTGCTGGTCGATCAGCAGTTCGAGCGTGTCGGCGGCTCCAAGCGGGTGAAGGTCGATGTGCGCATCATTTCCTCGACCGCCTATAATCTGGAAAGCCGCATCGCCGAGGGCTGGTTCCGCGAGGATCTCTATCATCGCCTGGCGGTGGTGCCGGTGCGCGTGCCGCAGCTTGCTGAGCGCCGTGAGGACATTCCATTCCTCGTCGACCAGCTCATGCGCCAGATTTCCGAACAAGCCGGCATCCGGCCGCGCCGCATCGGTGATGACGCCATGGCTGTGCTGCAGGCCCATGACTGGCCGGGCAATATCCGCCAGCTCCGCAACAATATCGAGCGGCTGATGATCCTTGCCCGCACCGACGGTCCGGATGCGCCGATCACCGCAGACATGCTGCCGACCGATCTCGGCGACATGCTGCCGAAGGTCTCGGCCAAGAATGATTATCACATCATGACGCTGCCGCTGCGCGAAGCCCGCGAGATGTTCGAGAAGGATTACCTGATCGCCCAGATCAACCGCTTCGGCGGCAACATCTCGCGCACGGCGGAATTCGTCGGCATGGAACGCTCGGCGTTGCACCGCAAACTAAAGTCACTCGGCGTCTGATTTTTTTCCGGCGCGGGCTCAAGTCGCGCTGGCTCCCTTTTTTGCCCCAAACAGGTTTTCAATGCCAAGAATTGCCTATGTGAATGGACGCTACGTGCCGCATTCCAACGCCATGGTGCATGTAGAGGATCGTGGCTATCAGTTCGCCGATGGCGTCTATGAAGTCTGCGAGGTCCGTCACGGCCTGATCGTCGACCTGACCCGGCATCTGAACCGTCTCGACCGTTCGCTCAGTGAACTGCGCATTGCCTGGCCGATGAGCCGTGCGGCGCTGACGCAGGTGATTCGCGAGACTCTGCGCCGCAACCACGTCCGCAACGGCCTCTTCTATCTGCAGGTGACTCGCGGCGTTGCCCGACGAGATCATGTGTTCCCCGCCGAAGGCACGCCGCCATCGATCGTCGTGACCGCCAAGAGCGCCGATCCGTCAGTCATTGCCAAGAAGAACGCCACTGGCATCAAGGCGATCACCGTTCCCGATAATCGCTGGGATCGCGTCGACATCAAGTCGGTCGGGCTGCTGTCGAATGCTCTCGCCCGCCAGCAGGCGAAGGAGGCCGGTGCCCAGGAAGCGATCTACGTCGATGCCGATGGCATGGTGAAGGAGGGGGCTGCGACCAATGTCTGGATCGTCGATGCCGACGGTACACTGGTAACGCGGCCCGCCGAACATGGCATCCTGCGCGGCATCACCCGCACGACTCTGATCGATGTCGCGGCCAAATTGGGGGTTAAAATCGTCGAACGAAAGTTCTCCGTTTCGGAGATGATGGCCGCTCGCGAGGTCTTCATTACCGCAGCCACAAGCATTTGTTTTCCAGTGGTTTCCATTGATGGACACGCAATCGCGAATGGTCATCCCGGAAGCCTCTCGCAGAATATTCGGGAAGCCTTTTTCGACGTTGCGGAAAAGATTACGATTTGATACCAAGATTTGCTGGACAGGTGGAATGAGGGTGCCACCTGCCTTGCTGGTGAGGTTGATTGATATTCTACCGGCTTGATCAGGTCGGCAATAAAGAAAGAAGCGGCGCGATGGCGGAACGTTCTCAGAATCTGCAGGACTTATTTCTCAATACTGTACGCAAGCAAAAGATTTCCCTGACAATCTTTCTAATTAACGGCGTGAAACTCACGGGCGTTGTCACTTCTTTTGACAATTTCTGTGTTCTGCTTCGCCGTGACGGCCATTCGCAGCTCGTGTATAAGCACGCGATCTCGACTATCATGCCTGGTCAGCCAATGCAGATGTTCGAGAGCGAAGAAGCAGCGTCCTAACCAAGGCCAGCCGTCATTTCGACACGCGATACAAAGAACGATTCCATCATCCCTGAGGCAGCCAAGCACAGGGATGATATGCGCGCGACCGTCGTCGTCCCCGTGCTGAAGTCGCGCTCGCGCGGTGGGCAGACCGAATCGGCATCGACCCGCACTCCCGAAAGCCGTCTCGACGAAGCGACGGGCCTGGCTCAGGCGATCGACCTCGACGTCGTCAACGCTTCCATCGTGTCGGTCAACGATCCGCGCCCGGCAACCTTGCTCGGCACCGGCAAGATCGAAGAGATCAAGAACCAGCTCGATGAGCGTGATTCCGGCCTCGTCATCGTCGACCATCCGCTGACGCCGGTACAGCAGCGCAATCTGGAAAAGGAATGGAACGCCAAGGTCATCGACCGGACGGGCCTGATCCTCGAAATCTTCGGCCGCCGCGCTTCCACCAAGGAAGGCACGCTGCAGGTCGATCTTGCGCATCTGAACTACCAGAAGGGCCGTCTGGTCCGAAGCTGGACCCACCTTGAACGCCAGCGCGGCGGCGGCGGCTTCATGGGTGGTCCGGGTGAAACCCAGATCGAAGCCGACCGACGCCTGCTGCAGGACCGCATCATCAAGCTCGAACGCGAGTTGGAGCAGGTGGTGCGCACCCGCCAACTGCACCGCGCCAAGCGCAGGAAGGTGCCGCATCCGATCGTGGCGCTCGTCGGCTACACCAACGCCGGCAAATCGACGCTGTTCAATCGCATTACCGGGGCAGGGGTTCTCGCCGAAGACATGCTCTTCGCGACGCTGGATCCGACACTGCGTCGTATGAAGCTGCCGCATGGCCGCACCGTCATCCTGTCCGATACCGTCGGTTTCATCTCCGACCTGCCGACCCATCTGGTCGCCGCTTTCCGTGCGACTTTGGAAGAGGTGCTGGAAGCCGATCTCGTTCTGCATGTCCGCGACATGTCTGATGTGGACAATCAGGCCCAGAGCGCCGATGTTCTGCGCATCCTCAACGATCTCGGCATTGACGAGGCCGAAGGCGAGCGCCGCATTCTCGAAGTCTGGAACAAGATCGACCGGCTGGAACCCGAAGCCCATGACGCCATGGTGCAGAAGTCCTCCGGCATGAAGAATGTCATTGCCGTTTCCGCCATCAGCGGCGAGGGCGTGGACAGGCTGATGGATGAAATCAGCCGCCGTTTGTCCGGTGTCATGACGGAAACGACTGTCACGTTGCCGGTCGACAAGCTGGCGCTGCTGCCCTGGCTTTACGACCACGCTATCGTCGATAGCCGCGAGGACAATGAGGATGGCTCCGTGACATTGGACCTGCGTCTATCTGAGACGGAGGCTACCGAGCTTGAGCGCCGGATCGGCAATGGTCAGAAGCCTGCAAAGGAAGACTGGGAGCGGTAATCCCGTTTGAGCGGAGTTTCACTCCGCCCCGGCTACGACAGCCCGCTCGATTGCCTTGGCCGCCTGCCAGATCTCTTCCATCCGTTCCAGACTAGCCGCCTCCAGGCTCTCGCCTTCTGCATCAAGAACCGTCTCAATGTGATTGAATCGGCGCCGGAACTTCGTATTTGTACCACGAAGCGCCTGTTCCGGATCGGCCTTTACATGCCTGCCGATATTGACGACGGCGAAGATCAGGTCGCCGAGTTCGTCGCTGACTTTTGACTTGTCGCCCTCACGCAGCGCAACGCGCAGCTCGTCGACCTCCTCCTCGATTTTGTCGAGGATCGGCTCGGGTGCGGACCAGTCGAAGCCGACCTTGGCGGCACGTTCCTGAAGCTTCAACGCTTCGGTCAGCGCCGGAAAGCTGCGTTGCACCGAGCCGAGGAAGCCCGCCTTGAAATCTTCTGTGATACCGCGCAGCGCCCGGCGCTCCATGCGCTCGCGCTTCTCTGCCTGCTTGATTTCGTCCCACTGCTTCTTCACGGCGTCGGGCGTGTCTGCATCCGAACGGGCAAAGACATGCGGGTGGCGACGGATCATCTTGCGGGTAATGGCTTCCACCACATCGCCGAAGGAAAAC
Organism: Rhizobium sp. 01T437; assembly: GCF_056398505.1. NCBI lineage: Bacteria > Pseudomonadati > Pseudomonadota > Alphaproteobacteria > Hyphomicrobiales > Rhizobiaceae > Rhizobium > Rhizobium sp. 01T437. Next base: position 574,285 of record NZ_JBFTPM010000001.1, on the reverse strand, counting down.
TCGCCGGCTTCTTCGGCCATACGCGAATGAAAGACCACTTGCAGCAGCAGGTCGCCGAGTTCGTCGCAGAGATCGTCCATATCCTTGCGCTCGATCGCGTCGGCCACCTCGTAGGCTTCCTCGACCGTATAGGGTTTGATGCTCTCGAAATTCTGCTCAATGTCCCACGGGCAGCCGGTCTCGGGATCGCGAAGCGCGGCCATGATCTCGATCAGCCGCGAAATGTTTTTCGAAGGTTCCATGGTCTCTCAACTCAGCGGGATGTCATTGGCGCTTTTGGTGGCCTGATAGGTATCGGAGAGCGCGGCGTAGCGCGACTTGATCCGCGCTGTCTGCGCTTTGAGTTCGGCCTTCAGCGCAGCATCCTCGGTCTCGACGAGATCGGCAATCGCAAAGCTCTTCCAGAAAGCGTTTTGCCGCCTGTAGCCGCCCGGCTCTAGTCCGAAGACTTCCTTCAGGATCTTCAGATCGTGCGGGATGGCAAAGCTGTCGCGCGAATCCTCGTGGCTGAAGAAATAATAGAAATTATCGAAGCCGGCCCAGGTGATCGCAGACATGCACATGGTGCAGGGTTCATGCGTGGAGAGAAAGATCAGGTCCTTCGTCGCCGGCTTGTCGTTGAGCTCGTAAAAGCGCTTTAGCGTGTGCACTTCGCCGTGCCAGAGCGGATTTTCGAGCTCGTTATTGGTCTCAGTGACGACGAGCGAAAGATCGGATTTGCGCAGGATCGCTGCCCCAAACACCTTGTTGCCGGAAGCGACCCCAAGTTCCGTCATCGGCAGGATGTTATCCTCCATGACCTGCAGAAGGCGGGAGGCGATTGTCTTTTCCGGCATGAAAATCTCCTGTTTGGCTCATCCTATCGCCCCGCGGAATGAAGCGGAATGCATAAGTCCAGCGCCGGAGACTTTGCCACAGGCTTTATCGCTTCATCCTTTGGCAGGCAAAGCTGCAATAACGGCTCAAGATATGTGCTTTTTGCGCCGCACGGGTCAGTTTTCTCAAATCATTGATCAACCGGGTAAAAGAATACGCGACTGGCCGGCCTTTGGAATTCTGTTTCTTCATTCGCCTGTCCGGAGAATGCATATTCGGAGAACTTCGAAGTGGATTGAGAATGCCTCCCAGGACTGAACAGCTTTCGGTATTTCCCGCCTTCTTTCGCGTGGAAGGTCGGACTGCGGCCGTTTTCGGCAATGGCGATGAAGCTTTCGCCAAGGTCCGCCTGCTCTTGAACACGCAGGCGCGCATTATCGCGCATGCCGATCGCCCGGAAGCCGATTACCACGCTTTTCTGATTGCCAACCGCATCGAGACTGTCCGCGAAGCTTTTGCGCCCGAACAGGTCGAGGGTGCCGTACTGGTGTTTGCGGCAACCGGTGACGCGGAACAGGATCGTCGTATCGTCGATGCCGCACGCGCCGCGAAGATACCGGCCAATGCCGTCGACCAGCCCGACTATTGCGATTTCTACACGCCCGCTCTCGTTAATCGTGCGCCTGTTGCCGTTGCGATCGGTACCGAAGGGGCAGGGCCGGTGCTGGCGCAGATGATCCGCGCCCAGATCGATCAGCTCCTGTCGCCCTCGCTCGGCCGACTCGCCGCTCTTGCGACCAGCTATCGCAAGGCCGTCGAACACGTCGTTCCCCGTGGCGTTTCACGCCGCATCTTCTGGCGTCGTTTCTTTTCCGGCCCGGTCGCCGATGCTGTCGCTAACGGCAACCTGCCGCAGGCCCGCCGCGCCGCCAATGGTCTGTTGCGCTCGCTGGATCGCGTTGAAGGCCATGTTTGGCTGGTCGGCGCCGGTCCCGGTGCTGAAGATCTCCTGACCTTGCGCGCCCAGCGCGTGATGATGGAGGCCGATGTCATCGTCTATGACGCGCTCGTGCCGCAGGCGATCGTCGATATGGGCCGCCGCGATGCCGAACGTCTTTCTGTGGGCAAGCGCAAGGGCTGCCATTCGAAGTCCCAGGAAGAGATCAACGATCTCTTGGTCGATCTCGGCCGCCAGGGAAAACGCGTCGTGCGCTTGAAGAGCGGCGATCCGCTGGTCTATGGCCGGGCAGGGGAAGAGATGGCAGCGCTACGCGCCGCCGGCATCTCCTATGAGATCGTGCCCGGCATCACCTCTGCCTTTGCCGCTGCTGCCGATTTCGAACTGCCTCTGACGCTGCGCGGCGTTGCCTCTTCCCTGGTCTTTACGACCGGACATGATCTGACCGGCGACGTTTTGCCGGATTGGGCAAGCCTTGCCGTGTCGGGCGCCACGATCGCCGTCTATATGGGCCGCACCGTCGCGGCCTCTGTCGCCGAACGTCTGATGCAAGCTGGCATTCCCTCGGAAACCACAGTCGCCGTCATCGAGAATGCCAGCCGCGCCGACCGCCGACTGTTGCACGGCACGCTGCGCGATCTTCCCGACCTGCAGCATCGTGACGAGTTGACTGGGCCGGTCATGGTCATTATCGGCGATGCGGTCGCAGGCGCTAATTTCGAACTATCCGAACCGCTGGTGCGTGAACGCATCCGGTTCGATGAACTTGCAAGGAGCTGACATGGTAGACAAGGTTCTGACCGCCAACCGCCTGACGGACGGCATCGCCGTCTGGCTGAACGCCAATGGCGAATGGGTAACCTCGTTGCAGGAGGCGCTCGTCGCCCGCCATGCCGAAGCCGTCGCTGCCCTTGAGGAGATCGGCAAGAAATCCTACGCCGACAACAAGGTCGTTGACGTTGCTGTCGTCGAAGTTCAGGAAACCAACGGCCAACTCTGGCCATTGCGCCTGCGCGAGCGTATCCGCGCCCAAGGCCCGACCATGGAATATGCGCCTGGCTACAAGCCGGCCGATCCAGAATTCATTGCAGTCTGAGGAAGACGATGTACCGTTACGACGAATTTGACCACGCCTTTGTCGCCGAGCGCGTCGAGCAGTTTCGCGATCAGGTTCAGCGCCGCCTTTCCGGTGAACTGGCCGAGGACGCGTTCAAGCCGCTGCGCCTGATGAATGGCGTCTATCTGCAGCTCCATGCCTATATGCTGCGCATCGCCATTCCCTATGGCACGCTGAGCTCGCGCCAGCTGCGCATGCTCGCCCACATTGCACGCACCTATGACCGCGGCTATGGCCATTTCACCACGCGCCAGAACCTGCAGTTCAACTGGCCGAAGCTGTCGGACATGCCGGATGTGCTAGCCGAACTTGCTACTGTCGAAATGCACGCCATGCAGACGTCCGGCAACTGCATCCGCAACGTGACGGCCGACCATTTTGCCGGCGCTGCCGCCGATGAGGTCGCCGATCCGCGCCCCTATGCCGAAATCCTGCGCCAATGGTCTTCCGTTCATCCGGAATTCTCCTTCCTGCCGCGCAAGTTCAAGATCGCCGTTACCGGTGCCGAGCGCGACCGCGCCGCCATCCAGGTCCACGATATCGGCCTGCATCTGAAGAAGAACGATAAGGGCGAAATCGGCTTTGCCGTCTATGTCGGTGGCGGTCAGGGCCGCACGCCGATGGTTGCCAAGCTGATCCGCGACTTCCTGCCGGAAGAGGATCTCTTGTCCTACACGACCGCAGTCATGCGCGTTTATAACCTGCATGGCCGCCGCGACAACAAGTACAAGGCCCGCATCAAGATCCTCGTTCACGAGACGGGTGCCGAAGAGCTTGCCCGTCAGGTCGAAGTCGAATTCGCACAGCTGAAGGATTCCGAGCTGAAGCTGCCGGAACAGGACGTGCAGGCCATCACCGCTTATTTCGCGCCGCCGGCCCTGCCGCAACGTGCCGAGGGTTGGGAAAACCTTGCCCGCTGGAAGAAGGCCGATCCGGCTTTCGCCCGCTGGGTTCAGCAGAATGTCCAGCCGCACAAGAACCCCGATTACGGCATGGTGACGATCTCGCTGAAGCCGATCGGTGGCATTCCGGGTGATGCGTCGGATTCGCAGATGGATGCGATCGCCGATATCGCCGAGGAATATGCCTTCGACGAAATCCGCGTCAGCCACGAGCAGAACCTCATCCTGCCGCATGTCGCTCTCGCCGATCTCGAAGCCGTCTATCGTGGGCTCGTGGCGATTGATCTGGCGGAAGCCAATGCCGGCCTGATCACCGATATCATTGCCTGTCCGGGGCTCGACTATTGCGCGCTCGCCAATGCGCGCTCCATTCCGCTTGCCCAGGAAATCTCCCGCCGCTTCGGCGATGCGGCGCGTCAGGCTGAGATCGGCGAGCTGAAGATCAAGATCTCCGGCTGCATCAATGCCTGCGGCCACCACCATGTCGGCCATATCGGCCTTCTGGGCGTGGAAAAGAAGGGTGCCGAACTCTACCAGATCACGCTGGGCGGTTCCGGCGACGAGCACACCTCGATCGGCGAAATCATCGGACGCGGCTTCGAGCCGGACAAGGTGACGGATGCGATCGAAACGATCGTCGACACCTATCTGCGCCTGCGTCTCGATCCCTCGGAAATCTTCCTCGCCGCCTACCGCCGCGTTGGCCCGCAGCCTTTCAAGGAAGCGCTCTACGGCTCGGCAGCGGAAGCGGCATAAGGAGGGGATGATGACGAAGATCTGGAGAGAAACCGGTTTTATCGAGAACGATCCCTGGGTGATCGAGACCGACGAGGTGAAGGCGACGGGCGATCAGAAGCCGCTGCTGACGCTCGACGAGCTGATCGCCAAGGCGGATGAGAGCAATGATGTCGGCTTGGGCGTGGTCATCAGGCCGGCGGACGATGTCTTGAAGCTCGAGCCCTATCTCTATCGCCTGGAGATCGTGGCTGTCGCATTCCCGGCCTTCAACGATGGCCGTGCCTTCAGCCATGCTTCGCTGCTGCGCCAGCGCCTCAGCTACACCAACGAGCTGCGCGCGGTCGGCGATGTGCTGATCGACCAGGTGCCGCTGATGCTGCGCGTCGGCATCGACAGTTTCGCCGTTACCAACGAGACGGCGATCCGTCGCCTGTCGGAAAAGCGCCTACCGTCCATTCCGCATCATTATCAGCCGGCGGTGCGTGACGCCGAAGCCGGCAAGGGCTATAGTTGGCGCCGTCAGGCAAAACCGGCCGCCTGAGGCTGCCGGTTCTGCCGTCTTTTTGATGACGGAACGATAGCATGAGCAAATTCGAAGTGGCGGTGATCGGCGGCGGTCTCGCCGGTATGATCGCCGCAGTCGCCCTGGCGCGCGGCGGTCGCAACGTGGCGCTGGTCGCCCCTCCATCCCCCAAGGAAGATCGCCGCACCACGGCACTGATGGACCAGTCGATTCGCTTCCTGGATCGCCTCACGCTTTGGGAAAAGCTTCGCCCGGCAGCCGCACCGCTCACCTGCATGCGCATCATCGATGGTACCAACCGTCTGCTACGTGCGCCGACCACGACCTTCCGCTCTGCCGAAGTCGGGCTGGATGCCTTCGGCTATAATTTCCCCAACAAGGCATTGATGGATGTGCTCGAAGCTGCCGTGGCCGCTGAGGGCAATATCACCCGTTTCACCGACATGGCCGAGACGATCGGCATCGCTCCGGAATCTGTAACGATCACGCTCGCAGGCGGAGAAGAGATCAGTGCCGATTTTGCTATCGGTGCTGATGGCCGCAAATCGAAGCTGCGGGAGACGGTCGGCATCGATGTGCGCACCTGGTCCTATCCGCAATCGGCCATGGTGCTGAATTTTGCCCATACGCTGCCGCACCAGAACATCTCCACAGAGTTCCACACGGAGCACGGCCCCTTCACCCAGGTACCGCTGCCGGGCAACCGCTCCAGCCTCGTCTGGGTACAGAATCCCTCGGATGCCGCAGCCCGCGTCGAGCTGTCGCTCGCCGAGCTCGGTAATGTCGTGGAAGAGCGCATGCAATCCCTGCTTGGCAAGGTCACCGTCGAGGAGGGCGTGCAGATCTGGCCGCTGTCGGGCATGATGGCGCATCGTTTCGGCAAGGGCCGGATCGCACTGATCGGCGAGGCCGCACACGTCTTCCCGCCGATCGGAGCCCAGGGCCTGAATCTCAGCCTTCGCGATATCATGGCGCTGACCGATCTTCTCTGCGCGCGCGCGGAATTGCCTGTTGCCGCCGATGCCGGCACAAGCTTCGACCGTAAACGCCGTGCCGATATCATGACTCGCACCGCAAGCGTCGATCTTCTGAATCGCTCGCTGCTCTCCGATTTCTTGCCAGTACAGGTGCTGCGCGCCGCAGGCCTGCATGTCCTCTCAGTCGTTCCGCCGCTGCGCAATATAGTCATGCGAGAAGGCATCGAACCGGGGCGCGGCCTCCGCGATATTCCGGATGCGATCAAGGAGCGGCTGAGCCGGAAGAAAGCCTGATTTATCGCAATATATCGGCTGAGCCTGGCGCTCAGCCGATTTGCATAAGGATCGGAAAGGTCTGCTGGAACCAGATCGCGACATTGCTGACCCAGCCAAGCAGGAAGGCAAGCCCCGTCAGCACGAGGAAGACGCCCATGATCTTCTCAACCGTGCCGAGATGCCGGCGGAAGCGCGACAGGAAGCGCATGAAGGCCCCGGAAAAGCCGGCAGCGATCCAGAAGGGCACTGCAAGGCCGAGCGAATAGACGGCAAGCAAACCCGCACCTGAGCCGACCGTTTCACGCGATGCGGCAACGCCGAGGATTGCCCCGAGCACCGGCCCGATGCAGGGCGTCCAGCCGAACGCGAAGGCAAGTCCCATGATATAGGCGCCCGTCAGCGTCGCCGGCTTGCCGTTGCCCTGGAAACGGGCTTCCCGCGCCAAGAGGCCGATTCGGAAAAGCCCAAGGAAGTTCAGCCCCATGACGATGATGATCAGGCCGCCGATCTTGGAGAGCAGATCGAGGTGCTGGCGCAGCACCATGCCGATGGTCGAGGCGCCGGCGCCGAGCGCCACGAAGACGGTCGCAAAGCCGAGCGTGAAGAAAAGCGCCGAAAAGAGCACACCGCGCCGCACATCCGGTGCCGCGGCAACCGTGCCGCCGCCGCGGAACTGCTCGACCGAAATGCCCGCCATATAGCAGAGATAAGGCGGAACGAGTGGAAGCACGCAAGGCGACAGGAAGGAAAGCGCTCCGGCAAGCAGCGCGCTCCAAAGGGAAATATCGGCAATCGACACGCATTCTCTCCGGCAGCAGTCTGAGCGATGTTCCTAGCGCCGCAAAGGGGTGATTGCCAATCACCTTTTTGCGCTGAGCGCAGCCGGCCGGATCTCCAAATTGCCGCAGGCCTTGACGCAGCTCCGTCCATCCCAACACGGGACAGGGCATGTGGATATTAACCGCGCGCAAACCATCTTTGGCTCTGTGAATGGATCGACTCGGGCATGACCGGTGGTATTGCCCGGCATTTGCAGGCACCCCACTGCGAATGCCGGGAGGTCCGGCCGGCGGACATACGAGGCCGACGCCGGATCTCTCGCTACTCTATCCGGCCTGTTGGCTACGGCGGCCGAGAGCAAGCTTGTGATGTCGTTTAGTTGCGATGACTGTTTGGTGCTGGTATGCGCTACAGCATCGGCCCGAAAATCGGAATCGATTTTCGGAAAGCCGATGCGTAGATTCAAAGAGTTAGAGCGTCCTTTGTGCGTCTGAATGGGCGCAGGGCGCTCTAGCGTGAGAGATTGACGCCGGAACATCCACCGAGGAGAAACATTGATGAGCAGATTTCGGGCATTGGCAGCAGCCGGAGCGCTGATCGGCATCTCGCTGCTCACCGCGTGCGCAACTCCCCCGAATTCATACGGCTCCGCTTCGGGCTACGTGCCGGGAGATTCGATGAATCGCGCCTGTGCAGATGGCTTCAGGCCCAGGGATGGTCGCTCCTGCAGCTACTGACGACGAGTATTGCGAATTCACATTGATAAGCTTCCGGCGCCAGGCCGGAAGCTTATCAAGGTCTTCGCAATGTGGCAGTGCGGATTGGTAGGCCGCGACGAGAGGCCAGGGAACGGGTCGATCCCATCAATGCACCAGCGGCTCATCCTCATCGAGAAAGCTTCGCACGCCATCTCGTTCTGCGGTGGCCAGGAACTCTTCCCAAGCTTCCAGATCCGTGGCGAATGCATCTTCCCAGGTCGTCACGACCTCGGTTCGCGAAATGACCTCGAGAGTCCAATCGCCATTGGTGCCCGCCGGCCGATGTATATCGACGAGCACGGTTACGCCGTCATCTTCGAACTCGCCGGAGAAATCGGAATGCTCGAGCTTTGGTTCTTTGGGTTTTTTCGCCATTTTAACCTCCAGCACCAGGAGGTGCATCATTCTCATAAAACTCGCGATACTGAATCGTCTCGCGTTCTTTGACGTCGATCGACGCGCCTTCAGGCTGCGTCAGGCGGACGCCTGGGCCGCCTGAACCGGAGTAGTTCCCATCAAGAAAGGTGACGCCGGCGGCTTGCAATACCGCAATGACTGAAGCGACGTTATTGCGCATGCCCTCGACAGCACCCTCGCTGGCTTCCATGCGTCGTAGGGTCGGTGCTGATACGTTTGACCTGCTGGCCAGCTCAACCTGACCAATCCCCAGTAAAACGCGGGCGGCCGCCAACTGTCGGCCGGTTAAATGATCAAAATCGCTCATTATGAAAATATCGCCCGATACGCTCTGTCGATGGGATTTATTATCATTGTGAGCGAAATTAATCAATGAAACGCCTCCCAGTGAGGAGATGAAATCAGTGGACTTGTGCCCCTGGCAGCCGCCTGCAACGCGGCCGGTACATGCGCGGTACGGTTCCGATTTGCCACTGATCGACCTAGCTACCGCTTTTCCCGGGCGTCACCTGGCAAAGCATCAATTAGCTGATGCACCTTTCCGGTGGCGAAGACGATGTCTTCGCGCGGTAGATGGACCGTTATCTCAATCTCTTCCCATCTGCCGCCATGGTCTTTTGCGAACCTGACGGCGGCTTCCAAAGAGGTGAATTGCACGGCCGGTGCGTTGGCGGTCCAGAACTGCACGCTGCAGTCCGCCGCACTGTAATCTGTAAATGCCTTCTGAGGATCTAGGGCCATGGCACGTGCTTTACACCGACGCCGCTTGATTGGCCAGCGAATGCCTGCCTTGTATGCGAACGTCAAGAAAGCCCGAGCGACCCGCCAGCCTCAGAGAAGAGCGAGCCGTTCATCAACTGGGCGTGCCTGTGCCGCGTTGCCAGAGAGAAGGACATGACCAAACTTTCAGAGAAATCACAGGAGTTAGCGGCCGATGGCCAAGGCGTGAACATGACACAGAGGGCGGCAGTGTCGCGGATTCGTCGCGATTCGATTGGAAGGCGGCCAGCCCATCGCTCTGCCAACTCGGCAAATTCCCGACGTGGCTTGCGCCAATCGTGTTCCGCACATGCTCGCCATGTGCGGTAAAGACTGGGCAATAGGCGTCAACAATCTGTGCCGGTTGCTATCTCTACAGATTTGATTTCATTAAGAAATTATGGTGAGAGCGTCGGGGTTCGAACCCGAGACCTACTGATTAAAAGTCAGTTGCTCTACCGGCTGAGCTACGCTCTCACTCTCCGCGGTGCGAAGCACCCCGGCCGGAAGTGCGCGGAACATATGCAGGCGACCTATCGCGGTCAACTGAAAAAATCCTCCTATTTACGCGTTTGGCGCATTTCTTGCGGACTTGCCATTTTTCGGAAACTGCCCGGGCATCGATCATTTGATCTCGTCACAGCGAGCGACAACGGCACGTAGCGCGAAAATGTGGAACTTTGTGCGACTTTGAGGAGATAAACAAAAACATCAAAAAACTGTCACGGCATTGAAACATGGCGGGGCTAGAAATGCCACGTCATCAAGGCGAGCAGTTGTTTCATGTCCAAGCTTCCCGCAGCCAGCCGTCACCAGACCATCATCCGTCTCATCAATGGCGGCAGCGGCATGTCGATTAGCGCGATTGCCGAGACCTTCGGTGTTTCGACGGAAACCATCCGGCGCGATCTCGTGACGCTGGAGCGGGGCGGCTCGCTGCAGCGTGTTTACGGTGGCGCGATCCCATCGGGCCGCGAGGCGGCGCTCGACGAGCGCGTCAACATGGAGCGGGCTGAAAAGCAGGCGATCGGCAATCTCGTCGCCGCGATGATCCAGCCCGATCAATGGATATTCATGACGGGCGGAAGCTCGGTGCTTGCTGTCGCCCAGGCGATGCGCAACGGCCCGCCGGTAACGGTCATGACCAACATGCCGGCTATCGGCGAGGCGCTGCAGGCGGGCCTGCGTCACAAGGTGATCCTGACCGGCGGCGAATATGATTATAACGGCAAGACGCTGCTGGGCGACGAAGTATTCGACGCGATCCGCGACTGCAGCTTCGACCTGTCGATCATCGGCGTCTACGGCCTCGATGCCGAATACGGGCTGGTCGAGCGCACCAAGCACTACATGCAGCTCAAGACACGGCTCGCCGCACAGAGCCGTTCCAATGTCTATGTGGCCGACCACACCAAGATTGGCGCCGTCGGCCGCTACCGCAGTATTCCATTTTCCGAAATCGAGACCTTCGTGACCGACCAGCCGCTGGAGGAGCCATTCGTGCGCCTGCTGACGGAGGCCGGCGCCAGCGTCCTCTATCCCCAAAGCGTCAATGACAATGCCGGTCCGACCGGCGCGACAATAGAAGAGAAGGTGAATGAAGATGACTGATGTCCGCCATGTCATCGTGCTCGGTGTCGACGGCCTGCGGCCGGATATGATCGACGCGACGACCATGCCCAATCTCGCAGCGCTGAAGGTGTCCGGTGTTACGAGCCGCGATCACCGCACGGTTTTCCCGAGCGAGACGCGCGGCGCGCTGACGGCGCTTGCAAGCGGCGCACGCCCCGAAACGACGGGCGTTCTCGGCAACGAGTTCTATTCGCGCGATGGCTCCGGCCGGCTGACCGGCACGGACACGATCCACGACTGGCGGGCCGGCGACAGGCGCCTCGTCGGCGGCATGGCGACCGCGACCAATCTGTCGGAAACGCTTGCCAAGCACGGACTTTCCTTCGCGACCGTTACGTCGAGCGGGCAGGGCTCCTTCACCGCGCTGAACTGGAAGGGCGCCGACTGGGGGCAGGCCGGTTTTAATGTTCGCCATCCGGCAATCGCCTTCCCGCCGGAGCTTGCAGTCGAGATTGCCGAGCGGCATTCCGTTCCGCCGACCGGCTTCAACCGCGGCGCCGAGCGGCGCGCGGTCTCTGTCTTCACCGATAGCGTCTGGCCTGCCAAGAAACCGTCGGCGGCGATCATCTGGCTGACCGAGGTTGACAGCGCCTCGCATGTTCATGGCCTCGGCGCCGAAGGCATGCTCGCCTCGATGCGCGATTGCGATGCGGCGATCGGTGACCTCATGGAGTGGCGCGAACGCCAGCCGGAGCGGGATGCCATCGCGATCTTCGTGACCTCGGATCACGGCCATTCCACCTCGGCGAAATTCATTTCCGTCGGCGAAGCGTTGAGAGACGCAGGCATTTCGGCGGACCACCACTTCGATAACGACGCCGACATCCTTTACCGCGGCGGCCGCGCCCCTGGTCTCTGGCTGCGCAAGTTCGACCGCGGCCTGCTGCAGGCAGCCTTCGATGTGCTGGCCGCACAGGAATGGTACGGCGCGACCTTCACGCAGGCGATCGCACAAGGCGCAAGCGAGGGCATCATCGCCGGCACGCTGGCGCTCGGGTTGTCGGGCACGGCACATCACCGCGCGCCGGATCTCTATATCAACCTGAAAGGCGATAACGACAGCAACGCCCACGGCATTCCCGGCACCTCCTACTGCGATGCCGCAAGCTACAACATTCCGGTTGGGGGTGGCACGCATGGCGGCCTGCATGCGACCGAGCTTGCTGCCGTGCTCGTCGGCGGTGGCGCCGGCATACGCAGCGGCGGCGAGGTGATCGCCTCGCGCACCGGAATCTACGACATTGCCCCGACCGTGCTGCACCTTCTCGGTGTCGAGCCGGCCGCCACGATGACCGGTCGCGTCATGCACGAATTGCTGGAGGGCGGCCAGCCGGTTTCGGCACCTGTCGTCACCCACTTTACCGCATCTGCCGGCGACAAGGTCTCCCGCATCGCGATCGCCCGCGTCGGCACTCACCACTATATCGACGAAGCCGATCTCGTCCTCGAAGGCAGGCCGGCCGCCGAGCCGATGCGGCGCGAGGAACTGAAGGTCGAATTGCAGACTGAATAAGCATGCCGCGCAAAAACGCGCAGCGGTTTTGCGATAGCGGCATACGCAAAACAAAAAACTAAAGCGTGGCAGACGCATCTGAAAGATCGCGGCACGCTTTAAGCATTTTCATCAGACAGCGCCCTGATTGGCCGGGGCGCTTCATTCAGATCCCGGACGCAGGCCGACTGAGGAGTGGCAGGCGAACGGCGAAGCCATGCCGGCTTTTCAAAGCCGGCGCAATTTTTCCGAACGGAGACATAGCCATGAACATGAATTTCAGAACATTGTCACTGACATCAGCCCTTCTTGCCACCACGGTCCTCGGCTTCAACCAGATCGCTCGTGCCGAAGACCGTCCGACCATCAATGTCGCGCTGCAGAGCATGGGCAGCGCTGGCACGCTCGACACGACCGACAATACGGGTACGGCAGCCCGCAAATATCAGAACGACATCTACGAGCAGCTGATCGCGCTCGATCTGTCCGATCCGAACCTCGGCGCCAAGCCGGGCCTCGCCACCGAGTGGAAGTGGGTTTCGCCCGAGATCCTGGAAGTAAAGCTGCGCCAGGGCGTCAAATTCCACAATGGTGACGAGATGAAGGCCGATGACGTGGTCTTCTCCTTCTCCGACGAACGCTATGGCCTGCTGTCGGAACAGGCAAAGGCCCGCGACGCCAACCAGCCGACCTTCACCCGCGCCGACGGCACCACCGGCATCGTTCCTCCAGCCGTCACCGCAGCAGGCCGCAAATCCGAATGGCCGCTCTTAAAGTCGGTCGAGAAGGTCGATGACTATACCGTCCGCTTCGTCATGCAGAAGTCGACGCTCGATACCGAAGCGCGTCTCGCCCGCGTCAACTATGCCGCCATCATCTCCAAGCGCGCCTTCCAGAACGCCAAGTCCTGGAAGGATTTCGCCCTGCATCCAGTCGCGACCGGCCCTTACAAGGTCGACGGCGTCGATCAGGGTTCGGCCATCCATCTCGTTGCCCACGACGATTACTGGGGCGGCAAGCCGCCGATCGCCAAGCTGAACTTCAACATCGTTCCGGAAGCCGCAAGCCGTATCAACGGCCTGCTATCAGGCGAATACGACATCGTTAGCGACGTCGGTCCGGACCAGGTTCCGATGATCAAAGGCAATTCCGATTTCGAAGTCGCCGGCGGCCCGGTTGCCAATATCCGCTTCATCGCGCTCGACACCAACAACGGCCCGCTGAAGAACAAGCTGATCCGCCAGGCTCTCTCGCACTCGATCGACCGCCAGACGATCGTCGACTCGCTCTGGGGCGGCCTCACCGCCGTTCCGCAGGGCTTCCAGCACAAGCTGTTCGGCGACCTCTTTGTGGAAGGTTTCAAGTCGCCGGCCTATGATCCGGAACTCGCAAAGAAGCTGCTCGCCGAAGCCGGTTACAAGGGCGAACCGATTACCTACCGCGTCCACAACGACTATTATCCGAACGAGCTGACGGTTGCCCAGTTCGATCTCGATAACCTGCGCAAGATCGGCTTCAACATCGACTTCTCGGTTGTCGACAACCCGAACGACCCGGCTCCTGATCGCATGATGCAGGATCTGTCGAACACGGCATATTTCGCCTATCCGGTCGCGCTGCTCGCCAACAATTGCCCGAACGGCACCTATCACAGCGGCACGAACCCGAAGACCGGCATGTGGAAGAACGAGGAGTTCGACAAGCTCTGCAACGTCCTGAACACCTCGACAGACAGGGCCGAAGTCAAGAAAGCCTTCGCTCGCGCGCTTGAAATCATCGAAGTCGAGGATCCGGCTCTGATCGTTCTGCACCAGAACGCCATCCTCTACGGCAAGCGCGCCGACATTCAGTGGAAGCCGTCGGCCATGTTCGTCATGGATTTCCGTCCGGGCGCTTTCTCGATCAAGAAGTAATGCAGGCGGGGCGGGGTGCTGGCCAACCCGCCCTCCATTCTCCCAAGGATAGTATTGATGATTGCCCCGATGCGCCGCGTGCTGCCCGTCGACAGGACGGATGGTGACTGGCCTGAATTCGACACTGCAAGCCCTGCCGTTACAGGCGCGCGCCGGATCTATGCGATCGGCGATATCCACGGCTATGACAATCTTCTCGAAGCCATGCAGCACGCGATTGCTGCCGATATGGAGCAGCACCCGGCAGAGCAGGCGCTGATCATCTATCTGGGCGATCTCATCGACCGCGGTCCGAATTCGCTCAAGGTGGTCGACATGATCATCGACCACAAGGCAAACCCGCCGGCCAATGCGCAGGTCATGTGCCTCAGAGGCAATCATGACGATTGGCTGATCGCCTTCGTCGACGATGCCGGTGTCGTTTCGCCCTGGGCTCTGAAGGGTGGACTTGAGACGCTCGTCTCTTACGGGCTTTCGAAAGATGATGTGCTCGCAGCCGTTGCCGATCCGGATCTTGCCGAAGCGCTGCGGCAGCAATTTCTGTCCGCGCTTCCGAAACGTCATAAGGATTTCATGCTGTCGCTGCCATTGTCGTACAGCGATGGCGATTATTTCTTCGCCCATGCCGGGGTCGATCCGGATCGCCCGCTCGCCGATCAGCGGCGTGAGGATCTGACATGGATACGCGACAAGTTTCTGTTCTCGCGCAAGAATTTCGGCAAGGTCGTCGTCCACGGACACAGCCATCGCGATGCCGTCGAAAGCTTTCCGAACCGCATCAACGTCGATACCGGCGCCTATGTCCAGCAGGTGTTGAGCTGCGTGATCCTGGAAGGCCGGGAACGTTACGTCCTGCAGGTCGGCACTATCACCCAGCAAGAGAGTCAGTAACGGAAGGACGAGCATGAGCACGCCGTCGAGCCTTGTTGAAATCCGCAATCTCTCGGTCGATTTCGAGAGCAACCGCCATTTCACCCGTGCGCTGCACGGCATCGACCTGACACTGTCCCGCAGCGAGGTGCTCGGCGTCGTCGGCGAATCCGGCTGCGGCAAGTCGATCACCTGGATGGCGGCACTTGGCCTTCTCGGCCGCAACGCTCGTGTCAGCGGCTCTGTGATATCAGACCGCCAGGAGATCCTGGGGGCCGACGACGCAACGCTCAGCCGCGTGCGAGGCGGGCGGATCGCGATGATCTTCCAGGACCCGTCGAGTTCGCTCAATCCGCTGCACAAGATCGGCTGGCAGTTGACGGAGGCGCTGCGCCTGCATCAGGGCATGCGGGGGGAGACTGCCCGCAAGGAGGCCGAAAGGTTGATCGACCGCGTCGGCATCGCCAATGCCCGCCAGCGGCTCGGCGAATATCCGCATGAGTTTTCCGGCGGCATGAACCAGCGTGTCATGATCGCCATGGCGCTTGCCGGCAATCCTGATCTTCTTGTGGCCGATGAGCCGACGACCGCGCTCGACGCGACC
This sequence comes from Rhizobium sp. 01T437, assembly GCF_056398505.1. Lineage (NCBI taxonomy): Bacteria > Pseudomonadati > Pseudomonadota > Alphaproteobacteria > Hyphomicrobiales > Rhizobiaceae > Rhizobium > Rhizobium sp. 01T437. The sequence goes on along the minus strand of NZ_JBFTPM010000001.1, from coordinate 558,753 downwards.
ATCCAGGCACAGATTCTTGACCTGCTCGACGACATCAGGCGCGAGCGCGGCATGGCGCTGGTGCTGATCTCGCACGACCTCGGCATGGTGGCGGAAATGACCGAACGTGTCGCGGTCATGTATTGCGGTCGCATCGTTGAGGATAGCCCGACATCGGATCTGTTCGCCAATCCGGCCCATCCCTATACGCGCGGCCTGATCGCCGCCCTGCCGCGCATCGACGGCCCGCGTCAGCGTCTGATGGCCATTCCCGGCACGGTGCCGCCGCCGAGCGCGCTGCCGCCGGGCTGCACCTTCTCGCCGCGCTGTATGCTGGCTGACGAAGAGTGCCTGCACTGCGTGCCGCCCATGCGTACGGCAGGTGCGGATGACAGGCATCTGGCTGCCTGCGTGCATCTCAGCGCCGTATCCTCCTTTGTGCCAAGGACATCAGCGCCCGTTCAGGCAAATGCGGCGGGAGTGGCGTAATGAAGGGCGCTCTCTCCGTTCGCGCGCTGAAGCGCCATTATACGCTCCGCCAGCGCAGCGGCCTGTTCTCGTCGGCAAAGACGCTCAAGGCTGTCGATGGCCTGACCTTCACTGTGGCGCCGGGCGAAATGTTCGGCATCGTCGGCGAAAGCGGCAGCGGCAAGTCGACGACCGCGCGGCTGCTGCTCGGCCATATTCCGCCGACATCGGGAGATGTCTGGTTCGGCGGCGAACCAGTCGGTGCAGTGCCGAACGCCCATTGGCGTGCCATGCGCAAACGCATGCAGATGATCTATCAGGATCCGCTCGGGGCGCTCGATCCGCGCATCACCGTTGCCGGTCAGATCGAAGAGCCGCTGATCATCCATAATCCCGAAATGACGCCGGCCGACCGCAAGCGCCGCGTCGCCGAAGTGATGGCCGCCGTCGGCCTGATCGCCCACCACGGCAGCCGCTACCCGCATGAACTCTCGGGCGGCCAGCGCCAGCGCGTCATCATCGCCCGCGCCCTCTCGATGGAGCCGGAACTGCTGGTCTGCGACGAGCCGGTCTCGGCCCTCGATGTCTCGGTGCAGGCGCAGGTGCTGAACGTCTTCGAGGATATCCGCGCCCGCACCGGCTTTACCGGCGTCTTCATCAGCCATGACTTGAAGGTCATACGCCAGGTCGCGGATCGCGTGGCGGTCATGTATCTCGGCGGCATCGTCGAGATGGGCATACCGGAAGATATCCTGCAGTCTCCCGCCCATCCCTATACGAAGGCGCTGGTGTCTGCCGTGCCGCAGCCGGGAAGACCGGCGCGCAGCCGCATCATCCTGACCGGCGATCCACCCAATCCCGTCAACGTACCCTCCGGCTGTCCTTTCCACACGCGCTGTCCGGAAGTGCGTTCCGCCTGCCGTTCGCTCAAACCCGAACTCATCGCCGAAGGCGGCCGTTCCGTCGCCTGCCATCTCGTCAACAGTCCGTCGCTTGCTGGCGGGGAGGCGGCCTGACATGCTGCAATTCATTCTGATCCGCCTGCTGCGGGCGCTGGTGACGCTCTTCATCATCGTCACCTTTACCTTCATCATTCTGCGTGTTGCCGGCGACCCCGCGACGCGCTTCTTCGATCCGGCGCAAACCCAGCCCGAGGTGATTGCCGCCTTCCGTCGTCAGTGGGGCCTCGATCAGCCGCTCTGGGTGCAGTTCTATAAGTATCTGATCGCCATCATCCAGGGCGATCTCGGAAATTCGATGCGCGAGAACCGATCGGCGATTGAATCAGTTCTGGCGAGGTTGCCGGCGACGCTTCAGATCATGGTGCCGACGCTGTTGATCAAGACCGCGCTCGGCATCACGGCTGGCGTTACTGCGGCGCTGTATCGTAATTCCTTCTTCGACCGCTTCATCATGTCACTCTCAGTCCTCGGCTTCACGGTGCCGACCTTCGTGCTCGGTCTGGTGCTGGCGTTGATCTTTGCCGTGCAATTGCGCTGGCTGCCGTCAGGCGGTTATTCGACCTACGCCCACATGATCCTGCCGATCGCGACGCTGAGCATTGCAGGTGCCGCCATCATTGCCCGCTACACGCGCTCGGCCATGATCGAGGTGATTGGCCGCCCCTTCGTGCGTACCGCAGCCGCCAAGGGCGTGCGGTCCTCTGAGATCATCACACGCCATGTCCTGCCCAATGCCGCCGTGCCGATCGTCACCATCTTCGGCTTCATGATGGGTAATCTTGTCGGCGGCGCCGTCATCGTCGAAAGCGTCTTCTCCTGGCCGGGTATCGGCCGACTGCTCGTCTCCTCGGTTCAGGCACGCGATCTCGCCGTTGTGCAGGTCATCGTGCTCCTGATCGGTCTGATGATGGTGATTTCCAACCTCGTGGTCGATCTGCTCTACGGGCTCATCGATCCGCGCATGCGCAGCCGCGGTCGCGGCGCAACAGCTTGAGGGAGAACGACATGGCTCTCGACCAGCAGATTGCCGCCAGCGGCAGCGTCATCGAGGAAAAGAAGAAGATCACCGCTTTTCTGGAGGCCTGGCCGCCGGCGGTTCTGATCGCGATTTTTTGGCTTGCTCTGGTGGTCCTGATCGCCGTGATCGCGCCGCTGATCGTGCCCTATGATTTCATGGCCGTCGATGTGCGTGCGCGGCTAAAGCCACCTGCCTTCTTCGGCGGCGATTTCACCCATGTCCTCGGAACAGACCAGCTCGGCCGCGATGTGTTTTCGCGCGCGCTGATCTCGATCCGCATCTCGCTGACCGTTGCCATCTGCGCCACGATGCTCTCGACCGTAGTCGGCGTGACGCTCGGCTTTATCGCCGCCTATTTCCGCAGCTGGGTCGATCAGGTCATTCTGACCTTCGTCGATGCGCAGCTCGCCATGCCTTTCATGATCATCTCAATCGCCGTGCTCGCCTTCCTCGGCAATTCGCTGCCGATCTTCATCATGCTGCTCGGCATGTACGGCTGGGAGCAGGTGACCCGCATCGCCCGGGGGCTCGCGATCTCAGCCAATGCCCAGGGCTATGCGGCGGCAGCGCGCGACATCGGCGCGTCACCCTGGCGCATCTATCTGCGCCACATCCTGCCGAATATCTCCGCCATGATCGTCATCGCCATGACGCTCAACATCCCCGCTGTAATCCTGCTGGAATCGAGCCTCTCCTTCCTCGGCATCGGCCTGCAGCCGCCGCAGACGAGTCTCGGCAACATGGTGGGTTACGGTCGCGACTACATCCAGTCCGCCCCCTGGATCATGCTGATGCCGGCAGCCGTCATCGTCGTCACCACGCTCTCGGTATCCGTCGTTGGCGATTGGCTGCGCGACAGGCTGGACCCGACGCTGCGCTAGAGCAATTCCAGCAAAAGTGCGCAGCGGTTTTGCGTCCGGAATTGCGTGAAAACAAAGAGTTCTAGCGCCGACGTCGTTCCAGAAAGGCGACTGCCTGCAAGGTTGCGACGATGACGACGATGCCGATGAGCGTGCGAAGATCGGGCACTTCATCGAAGAAGACATAGCCACTGGCCGTCGCAAAGACGATCGACAGATAACCGAAGGGCGCAAGCAGGCTGGCGCTGGCAATCTGATAGGCGCGCAGGAAGCAGAATTGCCCGAACTGAGCCAGAAAGCCGATGCCGAGCAGGGCGGGCCAGTCTTCGCTGCGTACTGGCTGCCAGACGAAAAGCGCAGGAATGAAAGTGATGACAGTCAGGCCGGCCGTATAGAAGACCATCATCACGGTCGTGTTCTCGTAATGCAGCATCCGCGTCTGGATCGTCGCCAGTGCCCCGAAGATGATGGAGAGCAGCACGGCCACCAGCCCGAAATTCCAGGCGAATGTATTGGGCGCCAGCATGATCAGCACGCCGACAAAGGCGAACACCGCGCCGATCCACCGCCAACGGCTGACCCTCTCGCCGAGCATGACGATGGCCATCAGCATTGAGACGAGCGGCCGGGTGAAGCCGAGCGCATTGACGAGCACGAGCGGCAGCATAGTGAGCGCGACGAAGTTACTGGTCAGCGCAACGGCATTGCAGCTGATGCGCATGATATTGCGCAGCGGATCCCTGGAATTGGCAAGTTGCCGGCGATGCCGCCAGATCATCGGCGCGATGAGTACGAGCCCGATCAGCGCGCGGATGAAGACGAGTTGGATCGCTGGATAGGAAGCGCCCTGCATCTTCACCAGCACCGTCATGCCGGTCACCAGCGTCGTGTCCGAAAGCAGCCAGGCAATGCCGAAACGGCTGTCCCTGGCTGCGGTGGATGCATCCATCCCAATCGACTCAGGCGGGCTGGACGAGATTGGCGATCAGCCGAAACGCGCCTGATGTCAGCTTGTCGAGCTGATGATGCAGCACGAGGCTCGTATGTGTATGCCGCCCCTTGCCGATCTCAGCCGAAATCAATGCACCTTTGAGCGGCTGTTCTTCGGGATCGTGCATGGCAAGCAGCGGCACATAGGCCTCGTCCCAGCGGGCAGCGAAATAGAGGCCGCGCTCCTTGTCCCAGCCATCCCAGTCCGCGGATATGATCCTGTTCGGCCCCTTGAGCAGCGGATGATCAGGCTCCAGCACGGTGACCTCTGCTGTCGGATCGGTGACGCGCCAGCGGACCGAGGGCGAGCCGATATCGATCCGATTCGGCGGTGTGGCATCCGGCTGCCAGCCATCGCTCGGGCGATGATAGAGCGTCAGGAGGTGGCCGCCGTCTTCGACGAAGCGATGCAGGCGGGCCGTCGCAGCAGCGAGATCCTTGCGGATGCCGAAGGCGAAGATGCCGACGACGATGGTCGTGAAGCGCGAGAGATCGCCGGACAGGGCTTGCGCATCGAGTTCGGTGACATCGAGCCCCATGCGGCCAAGCCAGAGCCCGACGCGATCGGCACCGCCGCCGACATAGCCGATCTTGGCTCCTTCGGGCAGTTTGAGGTCGAGCGCCAGAACGCGCAGCAGTTCCGGTTCGCGAAAGCTGGTGCGGCGGATATGCGGATAGGCGATCGGCGAGATGCGCATCGCCGGGTGCCCGTCCACGAGCGGCGTGATGGCGAAGAGGCCGGGAGGTATCGTAGCAGGAGGCGAAAGCGTAAGCGCGCCATCAGCCTCCCTGATAGCCCAGCCGGCCGGCGCGGAAAAGCCGACACGTCCTGCAGACGCAGCCTTGATCGTCAGCTCCGGCCTCTCGCCATCCACGGGAATGATGAAGGCATTGGGCTGAAGGTTCAGCGAGTGTTGCGGCGCGACTGTAAGCGGCTCCTCAAGATCGACGGTCACCGTGACCGAACGGCTTCCGATCTGCGCCCTTACATCGACGAAGGCATTGCCGTTGCCGCCGAGGCTCGACCATCCCGGCTGATATTGCCGCGTGAGCGGTGCATCTGCGGCGACTGTCAGCGCGTACACAATCCGCTTCGGCGAGGTTTCCTTGACGCTCGCCGAAATGCCTGCCGGCAATCTGATGTCGGCGTCGACAACAGCGGTTCCGGCAATACCGCTGAGATGAAGGATCAGCGTGCCGGTTGCTCCAGGCGAAAGCGCGGCGGGTTCGGCAACCGCCCGGACGAAGACCTGTTCGGCTTCGCAAAGTGCGGCATCGATTTCCACGAGCTTGCGCTGCAGACGATGCCCGTGCGTTGCGAGGAAGGCTTCAGGCGCTTCCTCAAGCGCCTTTTCAACTTGATGTGCTGCCTGCAGCAGTGCATCGACGATGGCGGATCGTTCCGGAAAGCGCTCGATTGCCTTGCCGATTGCGCCGTCCGCCCGCATCAGCGCGTCGACGACACTTTGCGGAAGCTCCGTTTCGCGGGCGAGCTCGGCGAGCGTCGAGGGAAGCGAATCGAGGATGGAGGCTTCCGCGACAGAGCCCTGCGCGCTGAGCTTCAGATGCAGTGGCCATTCGGTGTCGCCGATATCGTACCAGCGGCCCATGCCTTGTGAGGCATGGTAATACCGCGACCATTCGCCGATATGGTCGTAGCTGACGCCGCTGACAGGTTCGAGATCGGTGGCTTCAAGCGGCAGCGTCATCGCCGGCGGCGGCACTTCGTCGTCATAGGTATCCCCACCGCCTGACCATGCCGGCAGATAGAATTTCGCGACCTGCCACGGCGTCAGACCCTCGTCGAAATGTTCGGGAAAAGCCAAGGGATCAGCGGCAAGCCCGACAGCCGTTTCCGCCGCCTGCGTCATCGCGCGGTGATGCCCATGCTGACCCGGCACGTCGAGGAAGGTCGGCAGCACGATATCGGGACGTTCCGTGCGGTAGGCGCGCACCAGCCGCTCGACGATACGCTTTTCGCCCCAGCGGTCGAAGGTCCGGTCGCCATTCTTGGAGAAGCCGAAATCATGGATCGGATCATCAGGGCCGTGGCCGAGCCAGCGGACATCGGCGTCGAGTTCGTAGGCGGCCTCTTCCATCTCGCGGCTTCGCATGATGCCGAGCGCGCCGAGCCGTTCCGGTCCGAGCGCATTCTGCCCGCCTTCGCCGCGCGTCGAGCAGGCGACGATGACGCGCATGCCGAGACCGAGGCGCAGATAGGCGAGCAGGCCGTTATGCTCGTCATCGGGATGCGCGCCGGTATTCATCATGGTGACGGTCGAGGTCAGGCGAGACAAAGCCCGGTGCAGCCGCGTGAGCGAAAGGCTCCGCTTCTGTTTCTCAATACGATCTCGATCGGTCAGCATGCTTCCTCCATTGGGGCAGACCGGCGGCGCGCATCTTAAGCTGCGTTATCGGCGGCGGCGGTCGGTGAAATGTCGAGTTTGGGGGTGACGGCTTCGAAGAGCGGCAGCGCCGCTGCGCCGAGTGCGGCCGTCAATTGTCCCGTCTGGCCGCGGATGACGCGCGGCAAGGCGCGCGTGCGCCGGCTGGCGACGGAAACGGGCAGCGTCTGCATGGCTGCGACGATCTCATCGATGACAGCATCGGGGAGCGCACCGCCGAGGATGACAGTCTCCGGATCGAGAACGTTTTCCAGCATTGCCACCATCGGCGAGAGATAGTCAGCGGTCTCCGCGATCCACTCCTTCACCACGGCATTGCCCTCTCGGTGCAGCACTTCGATCGCCGCAAAATCAGCGTTCTCATAGCCCGCCTCGGTGAGCTTCTCCTTCAGCGCATGCAGGGATGCATAACGTTCCAGGCAGCCGCGCTGGCCGCACGGGCAAGGTTTTCCGCGCGGGGCGACGACGACATGGCCGATTTCGCCGGCATTGCCGAAGGCTCCGCGGAAAGGCGCGCCGTCATGGATCAGCCCGAGACCGACGCCGACTCCGAAATAGATCATGCAGAAATTGGAAATAGCGCGGCCCGCACCGAACAGCCGTTCGCCGACGGCCGCTGCATTCGCGTCGTTTTCGACGATGACGGTTTCGCCGCTGGCTTCGCTGAGAACGGCGGCCGGATTGATGCTGCTCCAGCCGGGCAGGGTGGTCGGGCCGACCGAACTCATCCCCTCGRTTTCGAAGGGGCCGGGCATGACGACGCCGATGCCGAGAAGCTTGGAAGGAAAACGCTTACGGACCTTCTTCACCTCGCCGGCAAAGAGCGGAACGATATGCTCCGGGCTCGTATTGTCCACCGGCATGATCGTTTCGGAACGCACCTTGCCGGAGAGGTCGAGCACTGTCGTCACCATATGATCGGCCGCGATTTCCACGCCGATGGTGACTGCACCGTCAGGGTTGACGGCAAACTGGATCGGCGGCTGGCCGCGGCCGGAACGAAGGCGGCCAATCTCCATCAGCAGCTCTTCGCTAACGAGTTCGTCAACGATATTGGCCACCGCCTGCGCGGTCAGATGCGTCAGCTTGGCGATATGCATGCGGCCGAGCGAACCATGCATGCGCACGACATCGAGCACGACACGACGATTGTGGTCGCGGCTGCGCTCAGGGTTCTTGCCCATCGCGATCTGCTGCTTGCCGGATTGCCGTGTCATCTCTCCGCCCTCGTCTCTGCCGATATGGATAGCGCCGATATCATGAAAGGAGCAATAAAATAATTAAACTAAATTATCTTATTGACAAAACCCTCCGCCCGAACCAGCCTGAAAGGGTCGCAGTGCGATGCCGAGGAAGAGGAGCCTCAGTTCCATCTTCCCGAGCCAATCAAATCGGGGCGCTGCTGATTTGCGGGATGCCCTGGGGAACCAGATGAGCGCGAGCGGTTCGAAGGCCGGCTCGGCAATGGAGGGATAATATGCGTCGCGGAATCTTATTGGCCGGGCTTTTTGCCGGCATCAGCATGGTTGCGGTCAACAGCGCCCAGGCCGTCGAAATCGAATATTGGCAGTATGTCTACGATACGCGCGTCAAGGCGATGGACCAGCTGATCGCCAATTTCGAAAAGGCCAATCCCGACATCACCGTCAAGCAGACGACCTTCCCCTATGCCGACTACCAGACGCGCGTCGTCGCCGCCAATCTCGCCGGCAATGGTCCCGACGTGATGCAGCTCTTCTATGGCTGGCTCGACCAGTTCATCGCCGGCGGCCTGCTGCAGCCGCTGCCGACAGATGCTTTCCCACATGACCAAATCGAGAAGGACTTCTTCCCAATCGTATCAGCCATGAAGCGTGGCGATGATTATTACGGCCTGCCGACCGCCGTCCGCTCGCTGGCGCTCTTCTACAACAAGAAGCTCTTCCAGGAAGCCGGCCTCGACCCGAACAAGCCGCCGCAGACGGTCGACGAATTCGTCGCTGCCGCCGAAAAGACCGTAAAGCGCGATGCCGCCGGCAATATTGCCGTCGAAGGCACGACGCTCGACATGGGCGGTCAGGATCACCAGTGGTGGCGTGAAGTGTTGATCCGCCAGTATGGCGGCGAGCCCTACACGGCTGACTATTCCAAGGTCACCTACAACAGCGATGCCGGCATCAAGGCGCTGAAATTCTACACCAGCCTGCAGACGGAAAAGAAGGTCGGCCAGACCGGTTTCATGGATGAGGGCCAGGCGGCCTTCCGCGGCGGCAAGGCGGCCATGACGATCGACGGCACCTTCCGTCTCGGCTCCTTCGGCAGCATCAAGGATTTCGAATGGGGCGTCACCGAGCTTCCCGCTAATGCGGATGGCCTGCGTTCCAACTATGCGAGCTATTTCGCCAACGGCATCGGCGCCAAGGTATCGGGCGAAAAGCTGGAGGCCTCCAAGAAGTTCCTGGCCTATGTGACTTCGCCAGAAGCGATGAAGGTCTGGTTAGGCACCGTCGGCGAACTGCCGGCCCGTCGCGAAGCCGCTCTGACCGATGAAAACCTCAAGAACCCGATCTATGCGCCGTTCCTGAAGGCGCTCGCTTATTCGCACACTTCGCTCTTCGTGGATGAAGCCGGCCAGCGCCAGAACGCTATCGACATGGTCAACCGCGTTCTGCTCGAGGGACAGTCGCCCGAGGATTCCATTGCTCAGGCGGCAACCGCCGAGCAGGAAATCATCGACAATGCCAAGAGCAAATAAGGGACGGCCATGAGCTCCGCACCCGCGAATACGGAAGGGGCGGCTATCAGCCGTCCCGCCGGATCGTTCTGGGATCGGTTGACGATGCGCCAGAAGCGCCTCGTCTGGGTCTGGACATTCCTGGCCCTGCCGATCCTGTTTTACTGCGTGATCCGCTTTTACCCGACGCTGCAGGCCTTCTACCTGTCCTTCACCAATTGGAACCTGATGAAGCCGCCGAAATTCATCGGCGTCGCCAATTATGTGAAGCTCTATAACGACCCGCAATTCTGGAAGGTTTTCCGCAACACCTTCACCTATCTCATCATCGGCACGCCGCTGAGCCTCATCATCTCTTTCGTCGTGGCCTTCTTCCTGGATCGCGTGCGTTTCCTGCATGGGTTGATCCGCGCGCTCTATTTCCTGCCGTTCCTGACGACGGCTGCCGCCATGGCCTGGGTCTGGCGCTGGTTCTATCAGCCGGCCCCGATTGGCGTCATCAACGACGTGCTCGGCATGATCGGCCTGCCGCAGCAGCAGTTCATCCGCTCCGTCGATCAGGCGCTGCCGTCGATCATGGTCACCTCCATCTGGGCCGGCCTCGGCTTCCAGATCATCATCTTCATGGCCGGACTTCGCGCCATCCCGAGCACCTTTTACGAGGCTGCGAAGATCGATGGTCTCGGCGAATGGCCGATCCTCTGGAAGATCACGCTGCCGCTCCTGAAGCCGACGACCGTCTTCCTCGTCGTCTTCTCCTCGATCGGCTTCCTGCGCATCTTCGATCAGGTCTACAACATGACGACCAACGATCCCGGCGGCCCGCTCGGATCGACCAAGCCTCTGGTTCTCATGATCTATCAGACGGCCTTTTCATCCTACAACATGGGCTATGCAGCCGCGCAGACCGTCGTGCTCTTCGCCATCCTGCTCTGCGTTTCCCTGCTGCAGCTCTGGATCCTGAGGGAGCGCAAATGAGTGCCGTAACGATCAATACGGCGGCACCGCTGCCGAAAGCCAATATCCGCCCCGGCGCAATCCTCATCTGGACGCTGCTTTTCATCGGCGGCCTTATCATGGTCTCGCCGCTGCTCTTCATGTTCTCGACCTCGCTGAAGACGGCAGGCCAGGTCTATGACCTGCGCCTCATCCCGGCCGAGCCGACACTGCAGAACTACATCACCGTTCTCTCGGACGGCCGCTTCATGCGCTGGTTCCTGAATTCGACAATCGTTGCCTGCACGGTGACGCTCTCGAATGTCTTCTTCGACAGCCTGGTCGGCTACACGCTCGCCAAGTTCGAATTCCGCGGCCGCTACCTGATCTTCCTGGCGATCCTCTCGACGCTGATGATCCCGACGGAAATGCTGGTCATTCCCTGGTATTTGATGTCGGCGCAACTCGGCTGGCTCGACAGCTACTGGGGCATCATGTTCCCCGGCATGATGACGGCGTTCGGCACCTTCCTGATGAAGCAGTTCTTCGAAACCGTGCCGAACGACTTTCTGGAAGCGGCCCGTATCGACGGCCTGAACGAATTCCAGATCTGGTGGAAAGTGGCGATGCCGCTGGTGACGCCGGCACTTTCTGCGCTGGCGATCTTTACCTTCCTCGGCAACTGGACGGCCTTCTTTTGGCCGCTGATCGTCACCACCAGCCGCGAACTCTACACGCTGCCGGTCGGCCTCTCGAGCTTTGCCGTCGAGCAATCCATCCAATGGGAAATGATCATGACCGGCGCGGCACTTGCGACATTGCCGACGCTGCTCGTCTTCCTGGTGCTGCAGCGCTACATCGTGCGCGGCGTCATGCTGGCCGGTCTGAAGGGATAAAACATGACCGAAACCAACCCCCGTCTTTCCGACAAGAGCGTCTTTCCCGATCCCGTCTATAAGGAAACGGTTTTGAAGCCGCTCTTCGATGGCGCCAAGACGCATCACGTCGACGGCTTTCGCCGCATCGACCGCGCGCATCTGGTGATGCTGGTCGAGACCGGCATTCTGGACCGTGAGCAGGCGGGTAAGATCGCCGGCGCGCTCGAGACGATCGACCATGACATCGATCCGGAAAAGCTCGTCTATACCGGCGAGGTCGAAGACTTCTTCTTCCTCATCGAGAAGGAGCTGAAGGCCCGTATCGGTGTTGATATCGCCGGCCGCCTGCATACGGCGCGCTCACGCAACGACATCGACCACACGCTGTTCAAGCTCGGCCTAAAGGGGCACATCGATGCGCTGATGGTCAAGGCGCGCAAGCTCTTGGACGCGATGATCGCTACCGCCGACTGGGAAAAGGAAACGCTGATCGTTGCCTATACCCACGGCCAGCCGGCCCAGCCGACCACCTTCGGCCATTATCTCTCGGCGGCGATCGAAGTGCTGATCCGCGATATCGAGCGCTTTGCCGAAGCCCGTGAGATCGTCAACCTCAGCCCCATGGGGGCCGCGGCGATCACCACATCGGGCTTCCCGATTGATCGCGCCCGCGTTGCCGAACTGCTGGGCTTCGCCGCGCCGCTGCGCAATTCCTACAGCTGCATCGCAGCCGTCGATTATACGACCTCGACCTATAGCGCGATCGAGCTGATGTTCCTGCATCTCGGCCGCCTGATCCAGGATTTCCAGTTCTGGACGAGCTTCGAGGTCGGCCAGATCTATGTGCCGAATGCGTTGGTGCAGATTTCCTCAATCATGCCGCAGAAGCGCAATCCGGTGCCGATCGAGCATATGCGCCATCTGGCGAGCCAGACCTTTGGTCGCGCCCGCACCGTGCTCGACGTCATGCATAACACGCCCTTCACCGACATGAATGACAGCGAAGGTGAAACGCAGGGCATGGGCTACGAAGCCTTCCATTCGGCCGGACGTGTGCTCGACCTGCTCGCCGCTTTCGTCGCGCAGATCAGCATCGATCCCGAGCGTGTAGCGGACAATATCCGCCGCTCCTGCATCACGATCACGGAACTGGCGGATTCGCTGGTCCGTCTGGAAGGGCTCTCTTTCCGGCAGGCGCATGAGATTGCCGCAACGGTTGCCCGCGCGGTGGTTGCCAAGGGTGGTGGTCTCTCGGATGACGGTTACGAGCCTTTCCTCGCAGCTTTCGAGGAACTGGCCAACCGCAAGCCCGGCATCGACAAGGCGCAGTTTGCCGAAATCGTCTCGCCGGAACATTTCGTTGCCGTCCGCGCCGGCTTCGGCGGTCCCGCGCCGGCGCCGATGGCGGATGCGCTTGCAGCCTACCAGGAAAAGGCTGCCGCATTCGCCAGACAAACGCAGGAGAATGCAGCACGCGAAGCTGCCGCTGCAGAAGAACTTCAAACCAGATTCAAAGCATTGATGGGGGCCGCCTGATGGCAAATATCGAACTGCAGGGGCTCGTCAAACGCTATGGCAAGCTGGGTGTCGTGCATGGCATCGATCTTGCGATCGCCGACGGTGAATTCGTCGTCTTCGTCGGCCCGTCCGGCTGCGGCAAGTCCACCACGCTGCGCATGATCGCCGGTCTCGAAGACATTTCCGGCGGCACGCTGAAGATCGGCGGCGAGGTGGTCAACGAGCGCGAGCCGAAACATCGCAATATCGCTATGGTGTTCCAGAACTACGCCATCTATCCGCATATGAGCGTACGCCAGAATATCGGCTTTGGCCTCTACACCTCGAAGCTTTCGCAGGCGGATAAGGACAAGCGCATCGATGAGACGGCCCAGATCCTCGGCCTGACCGATTATCTCGCCCGCCGCCCGGCAGCACTGTCAGGCGGCCAGCGCCAGCGCGTCGCCATCGGCCGCGCCATGGTGCGCAACCCCTCTGCCTTCCTCTTCGACGAACCGTTGTCAAACCTCGACGCCCAGCTGCGCACCCAGATGCGCATCGAGATCAAACGCCTGCACCAGCGCCTGGGCACGACGATCGTCTACGTCACCCACGATCAGGTAGAAGCCATGACCATGGCCGACCGCATTGTGGTCATGAAGGACGGTCACATCCTGCAGGCGGGAACGCCGATGGATATCTATGAGAACCCCGCCGATGTCTTCACCGCGCGCTTCATCGGCAGTCCGTCGATGAACCTTCTGCCGGGCACGGCTGCGGCCGATGGCTTGCGCATCGGGCCGGGCGGTCCGCATCTGATCGGCGTGCGTCCGCATGATCTGGTTATCAGCGAAGGCACGGGCGTCCTTTCGCTCTCAGGCACGGTGACGGCCGTCGAGCCGCTCGGCGCCGAAACGCTGGTGCATTTCGATGTGGCGGGCACGTCCGTGATTGCAACCGCCCCCGGTAAGGTGATACCGGCCGTCGGCAGCACCGTGAATGCCCATGCAGCCTCCGGTGCTCTCTATGTTTTCGATGCAAAAACGGAAAAGGCCCTCGGGCGCCAATGACATCTGATAATGACATGCGATCCGCGGTGCTCAGCATCGGCCGGATCTATTGCGACCTGATTTTCACAGGACTGGAGACCATGCCCGTGCTCGGGCGTGAGCTCTTTGCCGATGACTTGCGCATTGCAGCAGGCGGCGGCGCTTTCATCATGGCCGCTTATTCTGCCCATATCGGCCGCAAGACGGCACTGCTCTCCCGTCTCGGCACCGATGGGCTTTCGAATGGCCTGATCGCGGAACTGGAAGCGAGCGGCGTCGACCTTCGTTTTCTCGACCGGGTGGCTGCTGCCGGTCCGCAGGTCACCGTCGCGATCAACAATGGCGAGGAGCGGGCCTTTCTGTCCCGTCGCGCCGGCGGCGCGGAGCCGGCTACGCTCAGTGAGGCGCTTGCCTGGAGCGAGGCGCGTCACCTGCACATCGCCGAATTTGCCACCTTGGCGGAAATCCCCGGTCTGATCGCAAAGGCGAGGGAGAACGGTCTCACCGTATCGCTCGATCCGAGCTGGGACGAGACGCTGATCTACCAGCACGATTTCCTCGATCGCTGTGAAGGCGTCGATCTCTTCCTTCCGAATGTCGAGGAAGCCGTTGCCATCACCGGATACTCCGATCCGGACGTAGCGCTGGATAGGCTCTCCGAGCGCTTCCCGGCGGTGGCGTTGAAGGCTGGCGCCGGCGGCGCTTATTTCGCGGCCGGAGATATGCGCCTCCATCAGAATGCCCCCACCGTCAATGTCGTGGATACGACCGGTGCGGGGGACGCCTTCAATGCCGGGCTCATCCATGCCTGGCTTGGCGGCGCGAGCGCCGATATCTGCCTGCGCGAAGGCATTGCCATGGGCAGCCTCGCGGTCCAGGCGGCAGGCGGCGCCGCAATTCTGCCTGCACGCTAGAGCTTGGACGATCCGCGGCCTTTCCAGAGCCGCGGATCACTCTAGATTGACCGAAAGCGGCACCGAAATCGCTGCGCCAGATGCAACCCTGAATTATTCGCGTCGAGCCCGCGGGCGTGTTGCCGAACAGCTTTCGTTGACTGCGCCATCCAGCTGTTTCCTTACGAATATTTCATGTTTTTCAGCCGCATTTCCGTGCCATCGTCAGGGCATCGGTAATGTTGGGTTCATCTTCGGCATGATTATCTCGGCGTGAAGCAGGGCTGATACGGCGAAGCATACATCGAGGATTAGATGGACAATTTGGAGGCTGGCAGAGAGACCGGTTCTGTAACAGGCGCAAATGCCGATCTGGCTGCCGTGCTGGTCGCCGGCCGGCAGAGCAGGGGCCGTCGCTGGCGTGGACGCCTGATCGTTCTGGTGTTCGTGATCCTGGCTGCTGCCGCTGCCGCCTATTTCTACATGGGCCGCAGCAGCGCAGAAGTCACCTACACGACCCAGCCGGTCAAACGCGGCGACCTCACAGTGCTCGTCACCGCCACCGGTTCCGTCCAGCCGACACAACAGGTGGATATATCGAGCGAATTGTCGGGTACCATGCGCGACGTCAATGTCGACTATAACAGCACCGTCAAGGCAGGCGATGTTCTGGCCGTCCTCGACACCAACAAGCTGGAAGCCGATGTGAAGAGTTCGCGTGCCAAGCTCAACTCGTCAAAGGCCAATGTGGTCAAGGCGAATGCCGATCTGGAATCGGCTGCGACCTCGCTCGACCGCCTGAAGAGCCTCGTGAAAAGTAACGTCTCCACCCAGCAGAGCCTCGACGACGCGACATACAAATATGACTCGGCAGTCGCCGCCAAAGATATCAATGAGGCCGAGGTCCTGGCTTCCGAGGCGGACCTGCAGCTTGCCGAGGTCAATCTCGGCAAGGCGAAGATCGTCTCGCCGATCGATGGCGTGATCCTCACCCGCTCCGTCGATCCGGGTGCGACCGTTGCTGCCTCGCTTTCGGCGCCCGTGCTTTTCACGATTGCCGGCGATCTCAAGAAGATGGAGCTGCAAGTGGATGTCGATGAGGCTGATGTCGGCCAGATCGCCGTCGGCCAGAAGGCGACCTTCACTGTCGATGCCTATCCCGACCGCACCTTCCCGGCCGTGATCGAGCAGATCCGCTTTGCTTCCGAAGTGGTCAACAATGTCGTCACCTACAAGGCGGTCCTCTCGGTCGACAATGCCGACTTGCTGCTGCGCCCCGGCATGACGGCGACATCGGATATCACCGTCGAGGCCGTCAAGGATACCCTGATGGTGCCGAATGCGGCCCTCCGTTATGCGCCGCCGCAAGTGGAAGGGCGCGGTGGTCGCGGTATCTTCAGCCTGTTCCGTCCGCCCCGTCTGCCCCGCAGTGGCGGCGGTGGTGATTCCAAGCTCACCGGCACGCAGCGCCGCGTCTGGGTGCTGCGCGACAGCCACCCCGCGCCCGTCGTGATCCAGGTCGGCTCCTCCGATGGTCAGTTCACCCAGGTCACATCGGGCGAACTCACCGAAAAGGATGCAATCATCACCGATGCCGCGGCACGGGCGAACTGACGGGAGCCGATGATGGAACGCCCGCCGCTTCTCGAATTCAGGCAGGTCTCGAAAATCTACGGTGAGGGCGCTGCGGCCATCCGCGCGCTCGACCATGTGGACCTTTCGATCCGCGAGCATGAATTCGTCGCGATCATGGGACCATCCGGTTCCGGCAAGTCGACGGCGATGAATATTCTCGGCTGCCTCGATGTGCCGACCTCGGGCGACTACATTTTCCAGGGCATTTCGACAAGCGGCTTCGATCGCAGCCAGCTGACGTTGCTGCGCCGCCATATGCTGGGCTTCGTCTTCCAGGGCTTCAACCTGTTGTCGCGTACCTCCGCCGTGGAGAATGTCGAACTGCCGCTGATTTATCGTGGCATGGCAGTCGGCGAGCGGCGCAGGCGGGCGAGGGAAGCGCTCGGCCTCGTCGGCCTGTCGGGCAGGGAAAACCACAAGACCCAGGAACTCTCCGGCGGTCAGCAGCAGCGTGTGGCGATCGCCCGCGCCATCGTCACCGAACCAGCCCTGCTGCTTGCCGACGAGCCGACCGGCAACCTCGATACCAAGACCAGCATGGAGATCATGGATCTGATGACGCGGCTGAACCGCGAACAGGGCATCACCATCGTCATGGTCACGCACGAGCCCGATATCGCCGCCTACGCGGGACGCCTGCTGCGCTTCGTCGACGGCAAGCTGGAAACCGAGGTCGAGCATCAGCGGAGGGCGGAACATGTTCTTTGAGACGCTGAAGCTGGCGCTGCGCGCCATCAGCCGCAATCTTCTGCGTTCCTTCCTGACCGTGCTCGGCGTCGTCATCGGCGTTGCGGCCGTCATCGCGCTCGTCACCATCGGCAATGGCACGACGGCGCAGGTTTCTACCGAGCTTTCGCGCCTTGGCACCAACATGCTCTTCGTGCGCCCCGGCCAGTTCGGTCCCGGCCGCGCCAGCTCCGAGGCGCGGCGCTTCACGCTGAAAGATGTCGAAGCGATCCGCGATCAGGTCTCCGGCCTGCGGGCAGTGGCGCCGTCCAATCAGTCAACGGCGACGGTCATCTTCGGTGGGCAGAACCATTCCACCACAGTCTACGGCACGACCAACGACTATTTCATCGCACAGGACTGGGATCTGGCGCTTGGCCGCAATTTCACGCCGGCAGAAGAGCGCGGCCAGTCGCGCTGCATCATCGGCGAGACCGTGCGCGAGCAGCTTTTCGGCGCCGCCGATCCGACCGGCCAGCTGATCCGTGTCGGCAAGGTTTCCTGCCCGGTCATCGGCGTCCTGGCAAAGCGCGGCCAGTCCGGCATGGGCAACGACCAGGACGATGCCGTCATCATGCCCGTCAAGGTGTTCCAGCGACGCATCAGCGGCAGCTCCAATGTGCCGACGATCCTCATCTCCGCGCGTGACGGCGTCTCGACATCAAAGGTGCAAGCCGATGTCGAAAACCTGCTGCGCGAACGCCGCAAGATCATTCCCGGCCGTCAGGATGATTTCAACGTCAACGACATGACGCAGATCGCCGAAGCCATGACTGGTACGACGACGTTGCTGACCGGTCTGCTCGGCGCGGTCGCCGCCGTCAGCCTGCTCGTCGGCGGTATCGGCATCATGAACATCATGCTGGTATCGGTGACAGAGCGCACGCGCGAGATCGGTATCCGTCTTGCGATCGGCGCACTTGAAAACCAGGTGCTGACGCAATTCCTCGTCGAGGCCGTCGCCCTGTCCCTTTTCGGCGGCATAGCCGGCATCATGCTGGGTCTGACACTTGCATACGGTACGGTCAGCTTCCTCAATGTGCCCTTTGTGGTCAGCCCGCTCATCATCTTCATTGCCTTCGTCTTCTCGGCGGCGATCGGCATGATCTTCGGCTTCTTTCCGGCCAGACGCGCAGCACAGCTCAATCCCATCGAGGCGCTGCGTCACGAGTAAGGGGAGTGCTTTCGCGTACTGCATGACTTTGATATATCAGGATAACGTGTCTTCGGCATTTAACCGTGCCAGTATTGATATATCAGTCTGGGATTCGCCCGCATGCAGGAATCGCTAAGCCATCTCGCCTATCTGGCGCTGGAGCACGCTATCGTGACACTGGCTTTGGCGCCGGGTGCGTTGGTAACGGAAAAACAGCTCATCGATCTTGCGGGCCATGGCCGCACACCGGTGCGCGAAGCGATCCAGAAACTTGCCTGGCAGGGGCTGATCGTGGTGAAGCCGCGCGTCGGCCTGCAGATCGCCGAAATCCATGCTGAAGATCATGCCAATGTCATGCAGGTGCGCCGCAAGCTGGAGCCGGTTGCGGCAGCTCTCGTCGCCGATGCTGCGAATGAGGAGCAGAGGACCCGGCTCGTCGCCTGCGCCCGCGCCATGGAGGAATGCGCTGTCAACGGCGATGTGGCGCGCTTTTTCGCCGCCGACAAGGCCTTTGACGAGATCATCGAGGACGCCTGCCCGAACAGTTTCATGACTGCAGCATTGGGGCCGGTCCAGACCCATTCTCGCCGCCTGTGGTATTCGACCGCCAATCCGGAACGGATGGATCGCTCCATCTCCCTCCACGTCGCGGTCATCAGGGCCATTCATCAGGGTGGGGTCGAGCAGGCGCGCGAGGCCATGGCCGATCTGATCGATTATCTGAGCCAGAAATAGAAACGGCCCCGTTTCCGGAGCCGTTACCTGAGAATATATATTCCCGCCTCAGCCAACGAAGGCGCGTTCAATCACGAATTCGGCGGGCTTGCTGTTGGCGCCTTCTTCGAGACCGGCCTTTTCCAGAAGCTCCTTGGTGTCTTTCAACATAGCGGAAGAACCGCAGATCATGCCGCGGTCGATTGCCGGATCGATCGGCGGCACGCCGAGATCGGTGAAGAGCTTGCCGGAAGAAATCAGGTCGGTGATGCGGCCGCGATATTCGAAATCTTCGCGGGTGACGGTCGCATAGTGGCGCAGCTTGTCGCCGACGACTTCCTTGAGGAGCTCGTCATTCTGGATCTCGTGGACGAGATCGAAGCCATATTTTAGCTCGGAAATCTCGCGCGTCGTATGCGTGAGGATGACCTCGTCAAACTTCTCGTAGGTTTCCGGATCGCGGATGAGGCTCGCGAACGGCGCGACGCCGGTGCCGGTCGAGAACATGTAGAGGCGTTTGCCCGGGGTGAGCGCGTCGAGAACCAGCGTGCCCGTCGGCTTCTTGCGCATCAGCACCTGGTCGCCCGGCTTGATGAGCTGCAGATGCGAGGTCAGTGGGCCATCCGGCACCTTGATGGAGAAGAATTCCAGCTCTTCGGCCCAGGCCGGGCTTGCGATCGAATAGGCGCGGAAGACCGGCTTGCCTTCGACCATCAGGCCGATCATTGCGAATTCGCCCGAACGGAAACGGAAGCCATCTGGCCGGGTCATCGTGAAACGGAAGAGCCGGTCAGTGTAATGCGTCACGCTCAGCACCGTCTCGGCGTAAACGCCGGCGGGAATGGCGGAGGCAAATTCTTCGGTCTTTGCGGGAGCGTTCATTTCGATATCGGACTCGTCGTTCGTAGGATGATCATCGGCATGCGAGGCAGATATTACAAAACCTCGCTGAATTAAAGGCAATCCATTCCATCGCACGGCTGGGGAGCGAAATATGCATGTCACGGTCAGGATTCTTGGCCTGTGATGAACTGTCGCTTTTGCGCTGGCTAAGCTATTCAAAGGATGCATATTAGGCGAAAAACGACGCCCGCCGCGGCGCGGGGCGCGACAGGTGGTCACGGGGGAACATGAAAATCTTCAATTACAAGCGCGTTCCTTACGCGGAAATGCGCGCATTTTCCGTCCATATACTGACGGCGTCCGGTTCCTTCCTTGCCTTTCTCGGTGTGGTGGCCGCCGCCGAGCATCGCTTCGTCGACATGTTCTGGTGGCTGGGTCTTGCGCTGCTGGTCGATGGCATCGACGGGCCGATCGCCCGCAAGGTGCGCGTCAAGGAAGTCCTGCCCAACTGGTCCGGCGACACACTCGACAATATCATCGATTACGTGACCTATGTGCTGCTGCCGGCCTTTGCGCTCTATCAGAGCGGCATGATCGGCGAGCCCTGGTCTTTCGCCGCCGCCGGCATGATCGTCGTTTCCAGCGCCATCTATTATGCCGATATGGGCATGAAGACGGAGGAGTATTTCTTTTCCGGCTTCCCCGTCGTCTGGAATATGGTGGTCTTCACGCTCTTCGTCATGCATGCGAGCGAAATGACCGCCTTTATCGTCGTCACCGTCTCCGTGATCCTGACTTTCCTGCCGATCAACTTCCTGCATCCCGTACGGGTCCAGCGTCTGCGCCCTTTGAACCTCGGCGTCTTTCTGTTGTGGTCGGCACTCGGTGCCTATTCGCTGCTGAAGTATTTCGACATGCCGCAATGGGCAGTCGTTCTCTTCATCGTGAGCGGCATCTATCTTTACGTTATCGGTGCCGTGCTCCAATTCTTCCCGGCGCTTGGACGTAAATGAGGTAGACTGAGATGACAAAGACGAAGGCGGTTTCTTTCTCCAGAAACGGTGGCCCCGAGGTTTTCGAATATGTCGATATCGATCTGCCGCCGCCTTCTGAGGGGCAGGTGCAGATCCGCCAGCAAGCGGTCGGGCTGAATTTCATCGATGTCTATTTCCGCGACGGCACTTACAAGGCGCCGCATCTGCCCTTCGTGACCGGCAAGGAAGCCGCCGGCGTTGTCACGACAATTGGCCCTGGTGTGACCGATTTCGCCGTGGGCGACCGCGTCGCTTATGCCAGTGCCGATGGCGCCTATAGCGCGGAACGCAATATCGAGACGAAACATCTGGTAAAGGTGCCTGACGGCATCAGCCTGGAAACGGCCGCTGCCATGATGCTGAAGGGCATGACGGCGGAATATCTGTTGAACCGAACCTTCAAGGTCGGCCCCGAGACCGTGCTGCTGTTTCATGCCGCAGCCGGCGGCGTCGGCCTCATCGCCGGCCAGTGGGCGAAGGCGCTCGGTGCAACCGTCATCGGCACGGCAGGCTCCGCCGACAAGGTTCAGTTGGCGCTCGAACGTGGCTATGATCATGTCATCAACTACAAGACCGAGAATTTCGCAGAGCGCGTGCGGGAGATCACCGGTGGCAAGGGTGTCGACGTGGTCTATGACTCGATCGGCCGCGACACTTTCCCGCAATCGCTGGATTGCCTGAAGCCGCGCGGGCTCTTCGCGTCGTTTGGACAGTCCTCGGGCGCGATCGAGAATTTTACCATGGCGCATCTCGCCCAGAGGGGCTCGCTCTATGCCACGCGGCCGACGCTCTTCACCTATATCGCCACACGTCAGGAGCTAACCGATTGTGCAAACCATCTATTTGATGTTGTGCGCAGCAACAAAGTGCGTATCAATATCAACCAAACCTATCCGCTGCGTGAGGTTGGGCGGGCCCACGCAGATCTGGAAACAAGAAGAACAACCGGAACGACGCTGCTGATTCCATGAGATCCGAACGGACCGGTCGGCAGAAGAAATGAGGGGAACGTGTCGCCATTGAATGTGCCGGCTTCCGGTGCGTTATTATCGGTCCAGAAGCTGACGAAATTCTTCGGTAGCTTTGCCGCCTGCAATGAAATCGATCTCGATATAGCGCCGGGCGAAATTCATGCGCTCCTCGGCGAAAATGGCGCAGGCAAATCCACACTAGTCAAGATGCTGTTCGGCGTTCTGGAGCCGACGGACGGGCATATTGTTTGGGAGGGCAGGCCGGTCACGATCACCTCGCCGGGCGAGGCCCGCAAGCTCGGCATTGGCATGGTCTTCCAGCATTTCTCGCTGTTCGAGGCACTGACCGTTGCCGAAAACATCGCGCTTTCGCTTGATGACAGCATTCCGATCGGCAGGATCGCCGAAGAGGCGAGGGCGCTGTCGCAGGCCTATGGCCTGCCGCTCGATCCGCACGCCCATGTCGCCGATCTCTCGGTCGGCGAGCGCCAGCGGATCGAGATCGTTCGCGCCCTGCTGCAGAACCCGAAGCTTATTATTCTCGACGAGCCGACATCGGTGCTGACGCCGCAGGAGGCCGACAAGCTCTTCGAAACCCTCTTCAAGCTGCGCGCAGAGGGCCGCTCCGTTCTCTACATCAGCCATCGTCTGGAAGAGGTGCAGCGCATCTGTGATCGCGCCACCGTGCTCCGGCACGGCCGCGTAACCGGCGCCTGCGATCCGAAGCAGGAGACGCCAGCCTCTCTCGCTCGCATGATGGTCGGCAGCGAGGTAGCTTCCGTCACGCACCCCGAGCGCAGTGACAAGGGTGATGTGCAGCTTGCGGTCTCGAACCTTTCCGTCGCCGCACGCACGCCCTTTGCCATGCCGCTGCGCGATGTCTCCATGACGGTACGGTCGGGCGAGATCCTCGCGATCGCCGGTGTTGCGGGCAATGGACAGAGCGAACTCTTCGATGCGCTGTCAGGCGAATATCCTGTCACCTCGGCCGAAGCGATCGTGATCCGCAAGAAGCCGGTCGGAGCGCAGGGCATTACCGCGCGCCGCCTGCTCGGCGCCGGCTTCGTGCCGGAAGAGCGGCATGGCCATGCGGCCGTTTCCGCCATGAAACTCTCCGATAATCTGGTGCTGGCCCGCAACCAGTCCGACCGCAAAGCCTTCCTCGGTATCCTCGGCATCATCCGCTACAGCGCAGTAAAATCTGCCGCACGTCGCATTTCGGAGGCCATGGACGTGCGCAAGAGCGGCGATGACCCCGCCGCAGGCTCGCTCTCCGGCGGCAACCTGCAGAAATTCATCGTCGGCCGCGAGCTTGATCGTCAGCCCTCCGTTCTCGTCGTCAATCAGCCGACCTGGGGCGTGGACGCTGGTGCCGCAAGCCGCATCCGCCAGGCATTGGTGGACCTGGCAAAGGCGGGTTCGGCCGTCGTCGTCATCAGCCAGGATCTCGACGAGATCTTCGAAGTCGCGACTGATATCGCTGTCATTTCCGAGGGACGTCTTTCGAAACCCTACGCGGCAGGTGAACTCACGCGCGAGAAGATCGGCCTGCTGATGGGCGGGCTGCATGAAAGCAAGCATGCTGCGGAGGCTGCTCATGCGCATTGAGCTTGAAAAGCGCCCGCAGGTCTCGAAACTCTATGCCTTCGTTTCACCGCTTCTCGCTCTCGTCCTGACGCTGATATTTGGCGCCATCATGTTCGCCATGCTCGGCAAGGATCCGGTCGAAGCGCTCGACGCCTTCTTCCTCGAGCCGCTTCTGGAAGTGTGGTCGCTGCACGAATTGGCAGTCAAGGCTGCACCGCTGATCCTGATCGCCGTCGGTCTCGCGGTCTGTTATCGCTCCAACAACTGGAACATTGGCGCCGAAGGCCAGTTCACCATCGGCGCGATCACCGGCTCATATATTCCGATCGTCTTCTATGATTGGCATTCGCCGCTCGTCCTGCCGTTGATGCTGATCCTTGGCGCGTTCGGCGGCGCGCTGTTTGCTGCCATTCCGGCGCTCCTGAAGGCGCATTTTAATACCAACGAGATCCTGACCTCGCTGATGCTGGTCTATATTGCCCAGTTGTTTCTCGACTGGCTGATCCGGGGCGCATGGCGTGATCCGAAGGGCTTCAACTTCCCGGTCTCGCGCGATTTCGCGCCGGAAGCGATCGTGCCGGCAATCTGGGAGGAATCGGGACGCGCCCATTGGGCCTTCATCTTCGCGATCATTGCGGCGGTGCTCGTCTGGTTCATGATGCGCTTCACGCTGAAGGGCTTCGAGATCGTCGTGCTCGGCCAGTCGGAACGGGCAGGACGTTTCGCAGGCTTCTCGTCGAAGAAGATGATCTGGTTCAGCTTCCTCTTTTCCGGCGCGCTGGCAGGCCTTGCCGGCATCTGCGAGGTTTCGGGTTCCATCGGCCACCTGCAGCCGGCGATTTCGCCGGGCTATGGCTTCACCGCCATCATCGTCGCTTTCCTCGGCCGCCTCAACCCGCTCGGCATCATCGCTTCGGGTCTGGTGCTGGCATTGACCTATCTGGGTGGTGAGGCGGCGCAGCTTTCGATCGGTGTTTCGGACAAGGTCACCCGGGTCTTTCAGGGGCTGATCCTCTTCTTCGTGCTCTCCTGTGACACGCTGATCTATTACAAAATCCGCATCGTCTGGTCGCGGGTCAGGGGTGGCGTGGCATGAGCATCTTCGAAGCCATTCTTCTGACGGTCATTACCGCCTCCACGCCGCTCGTCATCGCCGCACTCGGCGAACTCGTGACCGAGCGCTCCGGTGTCCTCAATCTCGGGGTCGAGGGCATGATGATCATGGGGGCTGTCGCTGCCTTCGCCGGCGCGCAGATCTCGGGGTCTCCCTATGTCGGCATCATCTGCGGCATCGTCGCGGGCGGGCTGTTTTCGCTGCTCTTCGCCTTCCTGACGCTGACGCTGGTTGCAAACCAGGTGGCGACCGGCCTGGCGCTGACCCTTCTCGGCCTTGGCGTCTCCGGCCAGCTCGGCGAGCCCTATGTCAGCGTACCCGGTATCCGGTTGGAGGAGATCGACATTCCGCTCCTGTCCGATATTCCGGTTATCGGCCCAGTGCTCTTCAAGCAGGACCTGATCTTCTACCTGTCGATCGCATTGCTCCTCGGTGTGAGCTGGTTCTTGTTCAAGAGCCGGACCGGCTTGAAGCTCCGGGCGATCGGTGACAGTCACGGCTCGGCCCATGCGCTTGGCATTCACGTCATCCGCACGCGCTATCTGGCTGTGATGTTCGGCGGTGCCTGCGCGGGTCTCGCCGGTGCGCAGCTTTCGCTCGTCTATACGCCGCAATGGGTGGAGAACATGTCAGCCGGCCGCGGCTGGATCACGCTGGCGCTTGTCGTCTTTGCCTCATGGCGTCCGTGGCGGGTTTTTGCCGGTGGCTATCTGTTCGGCGCGGTCACGATCCTGCAGCTTCATGCACAGGCCTTCGGTCTCGGCATCCCCGCGCAGTTCCTCTCGATGCTGCCCTATGCTGCGACTATTGTGGTTCTCATCATCATTTCTCATAATCGACGCACGACGTTGATCAACACGCCCGCGTCGCTTGGAAAAGCCTTCGTACCGGAGCGATAAAACAAGAACATGGACGGGTTTCCGGAATAACTTCAAACCAACAGGGGTCACCATGAAGAAGTTCGCACTCACACTTGCCGCATCGGCAGCAGCCGTGATCGGCATTTCCTCTGCTGCCGCGGCAGCGGATAAGACGAAGGTCTGCTTCGTCTATGTAGGGGCACACAATGACGGCGGTTATTCGCAGGCGCACGATGTCGGCCGCCAGCAGGTCCAGGCCGAATTCGGCGACAAGATCGAGACGCCTTATCTCGAAAACGTTCCGGAAGGCCCGGATGCCGAGCGCGCCATCGAGCGCCTTGCCCGCTCCGGCTGCCAGCTGATTTTCACCACGTCTTTCGGCTTCATGGACGCGACGGTGAAGGTCGCTGCCAAGTTCCCGAAGGTGAAGTTCGAGCACGGCACCGGTTACAAGTCCGGCCCGAATCTCGCGACCTACAACTCGCGTTTCTATGAAGGTCGCTACATCCTCGGCCAGATCGCTGCCAAAACCTCGAAGAACCACGGCGCTGCCTACATCGCCTCCTTCCCGATCCCGGAAGTGGTCATGGGCATCAACTCCTTCGAGCAGGGCGCCAGGTCGATCGACCCGAGCTTCAAGCTCAAGGTCATCTGGGTCAACACCTGGTTCGACCCGGGCAAGGAAGCCGACGCCGCCAAGGCCATGATCGACCAGGGCGTCGACGTGTTGACGCAGCACACCGACACGACCGCGCCGATGCAGGTGGCCGAAGAACGCGGTATCCACGCTTTCGGTCAGGCATCGGACATGATCGCAGCCGGGCCGAAGGCGCAGCTGACGGCAATCGTCGATACCTGGGGCAACTATTACGCCAAGCGCGTTCATGCGCTTCTGGACGGCACCTGGAAGTCCGAGCAGAGCTGGGACGGCCTGAAGGATGGCATCCTCAAGATGGCGCCCTATACGAACATGCCTGACGACGTAAAGAAAATGGCTGAGGAAACCGAAGCCAAGATCAAGTCCGGCGAACTGCATCCCTTCACCGGTCCGATCAACAAGCAGGACGGCACGCCCTGGCTGAAGGCCGGCGAGAAGGCCGATGACGGCACGCTGCTCGGCATGAACTTCTACGTCGAAGGCGTGGACGACAAGCTGCCGGCGCAATAAGCAGAGTTTGTAACTCGCAGTTGCGAAAAGGCGCCCTGAAAAGGGCGCCTTTTTTGCTGCGGTGCATACCAAAATGCTCATTTACAAAAGTATTACTATATGATTTTTTGATCCTGCGCCGCGAGACGCGGCATTGGGAGGACATCATGAAATTGAAGACTGCACTTTTGAGTGCCACGATTTTGGCTGCCTGCATGTTCGGTTCGGCTTCGGCTGCCGGCTTGACTGTCGGCTTCTCGCAGATCGGCTCGGAATCGGGCTGGCGCGCGGCTGAAACGACCGTGACGAAGGAACAGGCCAAAAAGCGCGGCATCGATCTCAAGTTTGCCGATGCACAGCAGAAACAGGAAAACCAGATCAAGGCTCTTCGTTCCTTCATTGCACAGGGCGTCGATGCCATTCTCGTTGCTCCTGTCGTCGAAACCGGCTGGGACGACGTTCTGAAGGAAGCCAAGGAAGCCAAGATTCCGGTCATCCTTCTCGACCGCACGATCAAGGCTCCCGACGATCTCTACCTGACAGCAGTTACCTCCGACCTGGTCCATGAAGGCAAGGTCGCCGGCGACTTCTTGGTCAAGACCGTCGGCGACAAGAAGTGCAATGTCGTCGAGCTGCAGGGCACGACCGGTTCGTCGCCGGCCATCGCTCGCAAGAAGGGCTTCGAAGAGGCCCTTGCCGGTCACGACAACCTGAAGATCGTTCGCAGCCAGACCGGTGACTTCACCCGCACCAAGGGCAAGGAAGTCATGGAAAGCTTCCTGAAGGCAGAGAATGGCGGCAAGGATATCTGCGCTCTCTACGCCCATAACGACGACATGGCCGTCGGCGCCATCCAGGCGATCAAGGAAGCTGGCCTGAAGCCCGGCAAGGATATCCTCGTCGTCTCCATCGACGCCGTGCCCGATATCTTCAAGGCCATGTCCGAGGGCGAGGCCAATGCCACGGTTGAGCTGACGCCGAACATGGCAGGTCCGGCCTTCGATGCGCTCGATGCTTATCTGAAGGACAAGAAGGCACCGCCGAAGTGGATCCAGACCGAGTCTAAGCTCTACACGCCTGCCGACGACCCGATGAAGGTCTACGAAGAGAAGAAGGGTCAGGGTTACTGATTGCAGCTGGAACCGCACCGGTCCATCATGGACCGGTGCGGAACTGCCGGTACCAGCAGGGCGTCATGCTCGTTTTTGGTTCAGGCGTAAGGCGCAATATCAGGAAACAGCAACCCTCATGGTTCACAATTTCGAGAATATTCTCGCAGCCTCCGGCATATCGAAATTCTTCCCCGGCGCCGTTGCCCTGGATAAGGTGGATTTCACGCTGCGCCGGGGCGAGGTGCATGCGCTTCTCGGCGAAAATGGCGCCGGCAAATCGACGCTCATCAAGTGCATCACAGGTGCCTATCGCCGCGACGGCGGAAGCCTGACGCTGGAAGGTCACGAGATCGATCCGGCCGATACGCTGGCCGCCCAGAAGCTGGGCATCGGCACCGTCTACCAGGAGGTCAACCTCCTTTCCAATCTCAGCGTTGCGGAAAACCTTTTCCTCGGCCGCCAGCCGAAGCGCTTCGGCATGATCGATGCCCGCACCATGAATCGGAAGGCCCGCGAACTTCTGGCAGGCTATGGCCTCGATATCGATGTAACCGCGCAGCTCGACCGATTTTCGGTCGCCGTCCAGCAGATCGTGGCTATCGCCCGGGCCGTCGACCTCTCCGGCAAGGTGCTCATTCTGGATGAGCCAACGGCCAGTCTCGATACGCATGAAGTCGAAATGCTTTTTGGCGTCATAAATGACTTGAAGAAGCGCGGATTAGGCATTGTCTTTATTACCCATTTCCTTGAGCAGGTTTATGCAATCAGCGACCGCATCACCGTGCTGCGAAATGGCCGGCTCGTCGGTACGCACGAGGCAGCCGAACTGCCGCGGCAGAACCTGATCGCCATGATGCTCGGGCGCGAACTCGCCCAGACGGAACATGCCGCCAAAGAACGCACCATTGCCGCCGGCGAGGTCAAATATACTTTCGAGGGCTTTGGGAAACGCGGCAAGGTGAAGCCCTTCGATCTCGAGGTCCGCGTCGGCGAAGTCGTCGGCATTGCCGGACTTCTGGGCTCCGGGCGCACAGAGACCGCCGAACTCATGTTCGGTATCGAAAGTGCCGACAGCGGCATCGCCAGGATCGATGGATCGCCGGTGACGCTGTCAAGCCCGCGTGCTGCGATCGGCAAGGGTTTCGGCTTTTGCCCGGAGGACCGCAAGACGGATGGGATCATCGGCGACCTGTCGATCCGCGAGAACATCGCCCTTGCCCTGCAGGCCCGCCGAGGCTGGGCACGGCCGCTTTCGCGCGCAGAACAGAATGCGATTGCCGACGAATACATCAAGGCGCTCGATATCCGCACGACCGATCGCGAAAAACCCATCCGGCTGCTGTCGGGCGGCAATCAGCAGAAGGCGATCCTTGCCCGCTGGCTCGCTACAAATCCGGATTTCCTGATCCTGGACGAACCGACCCGTGGCATCGATGTCGGTGCTCATGCCGAGATCATCAAGCTGATCGAGCAATTGTGCGCCAGGGGCATGTCGCTGATCGTCATTTCCTCGGAACTGGAAGAGCTGGTCGCCTACAGTTCGCGCGTCATCGTACTGCGCGATCGCGAACATATCGCTGAATTGACCGGTGAGCGCATTACCGCCGCCGGCATCGTCGACGCCATTGCTGCCGCCGACAAACGAACGGAGGATGCATGACTGCCTCGCTGAAGGTGCTGGGCTCTCGTCTTGCGCCACAATTGATTGCGCTTTTGGTTGTTCTTCTTTTGAATTTCAGCTTTTTCCCGCAGTTTCTTGATGTGATTGTTCAAAACGGCCGGCTCTATGGGAGCATCATCGATGTGCTCAATCGCGGCGCGCCTGTGGCGTTGCTGGCGATTGGCATGACCCTCGTCATCGCCACCAAGGGCATCGACCTTTCGGTCGGCGCCGTGATCGCGATCTGCGGCGCCGTCGCGGCCTCGTCGATCGTCGAAGGCAATTCGCTTGCCTATACTCTGGCGCTTACCGTTATCATCGGTCTGCTCTGCGGCTTCTGGAACGGTTTTCTCGTTGCCGTCCTCAATATCCAGCCGATCATTGCGACCCTTGTTTTGATGGTCGCCGGCCGCGGGATAGCCCAGCTCATTACCGAAGGTGTCATCATGACCTTCAACGATGACGGGCTGATCTTTCTCGGCAGCGGCTCCTTCGCCTTCCTGCCCATGCCCGTCGTCATCTGGCTGATCGCCGCCCTGCTTGTCATCCTGCTGGTTCGCCGCACGGCGCTCGGCATGCTGATCGAGGCTGTCGGCATCAACAGGCGCGCGAGCACGCTTTCAGGCGTACAGACGCCGGTGCTGCTGATGGCGGTCTATATGCTGAGCGGCCTCTGCGCGTCCATCGCCGGCATCATCGTCGCCGCCGACATCAAGGGGGCGGACGCCAACAATGCCGGCCTCTGGCTGGAGCTCGATGCCATCCTCGCCGTTGTCGTCGGCGGTAATTCGCTGCTCGGCGGCCGCTTCAGCATCATCGGTTCGCTGATCGGCGCGATGATCATCCAGGCGGTCAACACCGGTATCCTGCTTTCCGGCTTTCCGCCGGAGTTCAACCTCATCATCAAGGCGGTCATCATCATTGTCATCCTGGTCATCCAGTCGCCGGCCATGCAATCGCTCGCCAGCTTCTTCACTCGCCGGACGGACGCAGGAGGGCACAAATGAATTCCAAATATTTGCCGCTCCTTGCAACGATCGTCATCTTCGTGCTCGCCTATGCGGTCTGCACGCTGCAATATCCGAACATGCTGTCGACACGCGTCATCGGCAACCTGCTGACGGATAACGCATTTCTCGGCATTGCCGCCGTCGGCATGACCTTTGTCATCATCTCCGGTGGTATCGATCTGTCGATCGGGTCCGTCATCGCCTTCACTGGCGTCTTTCTGGCCGTGGTCCTGCAGAACACCAGCATTCATCCGCTGGCCGCCTTCGCAATCGTTCTCATCATCACCACGGCCTTCGGTGCGGTCATGGGAATGATCATTCACTTCCTGCAAATGCCACCCTTCATCGTGACACTTGCCGGGATGTTCCTTGCTCGCGGCATGGCCTATGTCCTGTCGATCGACAGCATTCCGATCAATCACGAATATTATTCGACGCTGACCAGCCTCTACTACCGTCTGCCGGGCGGTGGGCGCTTGACGCTGATCGGCGGCATCATGCTGGTCGTCTTCGCAACCGGCATCTTCATCGCCCATCGCACCCGTTTCGGGACCAACGTCTATGCGCTGGGCGGCGGCGTGCAGACGGCGCAATTGATGGGCGTTCCGGTGGCGCGCACGACGATCCAGATCTACGCATTGTCAGGTTTCCTGGCGGGCCTATCCGGAATCGTTTTTTCCCTATACACCTCTGCCGGATATTCTCTTGCGGCGGTGGGCGTCGAACTGGATGCCATCGCGGCAGTCGTCATTGGAGGGACGCTGCTGACAGGAGGAGCGGGATTCGTGGCAGGGACCTTCATCGGTCTGCTGATCCAGGGGCTCATTCAGACTTACATCACCTTCGATGGTACGCTGTCGAGCTGGTGGACGAAAATCCTGATTGGCCTGCTGCTTTTTGCATTCATGGTAATGCAGAAGGCCATCCTTTTCCTTTCCAGTCTGAACAGGAGATATGGCTAGGAGGAGTAACGGATTGCGCAACAGACAGCTTGAAACCCGTAAGGCAGGGCGAAGAACCCGAACAAGCCACGCGCATGTCGTCGACGAACTCGGCCGTTCAATCGTTGCCGGCATCTATCCTGTCGGCACGATCTTGCCTGGAGATGGAGAGCTGGCGCAGCGCTTCAAGGTCTCACGCACGGTGCTGCGTGAAACGATGAAGACGCTTGCCGCCAAGGGCATGGTCGTTGCAAAGGCGCGTGTCGGCACGCGTGTGACGGAAAAGAACTTCTGGAACATGTTCGACACCGAAATCATCTCCTGGCATTTCGCCAACGGTGTCAGCGAAGAATTCCTCCTGCAACTCTACGATATCCGCCTGGCTTTCGAACCATTTGCCGCCGGTCTCGTGGCCGAGCGTGCAAACCCGGCCGATATCGAATTGCTGCGCGGTCTGGCGCTCGACATGGCCGCAAGCGGCCACACGTCCGACAGCTTGGCACTTGCCGACTTGCGCTTCCATCTCGCCGTTTCCGAGGTATCCCACAATCCCTTCATGCGTACGCTCGGTGGGCTTATCGAGGCGGCACTCGTCGGTATGTTCCGCATGAGCACGCCGCCCTCGCAGAACGGTTTCGCCAACATCGCCGAAACCCACATGCGCATCGTCGACGCCATCGCTGTAGGTAATTCCGCAGCGGCACGCAAAGCGATGGAAGATGTGATTGTTGAGGGCAGGGATCACGTCCACGAAGCCTTCTCCGCGCTCTCCGAGCCCATCGTTTCCCTGCCGATTTCTTCTTTTTGAAGCCTCGCCTTGCTGCTATGAGCGGCAGAACAGCCGACTAGCAATGGATTCTCGGAGTCTGCCCATGGAACGCACCTGCCTTGCCGTCATTCTCGCCGCCGGCGACAGCACGCGCATGAAATCCGCAAAATCGAAGGTGCTTCATGAGGTCGCCGGCCGCCCGATGATCGCCCATGTCGTCGATGCCGTGGCCGCGACAGGCGTTTCATCCGTGGCCCTCGTCGTCGGCCGCGATGCCGAGAAAGTGGCGAGGGCCGCCGATATCGGCGGCGTGACGATCAAATCCTATATTCAGGAACAGCGTCTCGGTACCGGCCACGCTGTTCTCGCCGCCCGCGAGGCGATTGCCGAAGGCTATGACGATATCCTTGTGACCTACGGTGATGTGCCGCTCCAGACGGCGGGTCCGCTGCTCGAGGCGCGCAAGGCGATTGCCGAAGGCAGTGACATCGTCGTGATTGGTTTTCACACGGATCATCCGACCGGCTACGGACGTCTGCTCGTCAAGGATGGCGAACTGATTGCTATCCGCGAGGAAAAGGACGCGACCGATGCCGAGCGCACCGTCAAGTGGTGCAATAGCGGCCTGATGGCGATCAACGGCCGCAAGGCGCTCGACCTTCTGTCACGCATCGGCAACAGCAATGCCAAGGGCGAATATTATCTGACCGATCTCGTCGAGATCGCCCGCTCGCTGGGTGGCCGCGTCACTGCCGTCGATGCGCCTGAAGTCGAGATGGCCGGCTGCAACAACCGTGCTGAACTCGCTGCGATCGAACGTTTCTGGCAGGAGCGCCGCCGCCACGAGTTGATGCTCTCGGGTGTTACGATGATCGCTCCGGAAACGGTCTTTCTCTCTTACGACACGGTCATCGGCCAGGATGCCTTGGTCGAGCCGAACGTCGTCTTCGGTCCCGGCGCCGTCATCGATAGCGGCGCGGTCATTCATGCCTTCTCGCATATCGAGGGCGCCCACGTCAGCGAAGGCGCAACGGTCGGTCCGTTTGCGCGTCTGCGGCCGGGTGCCGATCTCTCTGTTGGCTCCAAGGTCGGCAATTTCTGCGAGGTCAAGAACGGCAAGATCGGCGAAGGCGCCAAGGTCAATCATCTGACCTATATCGGTGATGCCGTCATCGGCTCCGGCACCAATATCGGTGCCGGCACGATCACCTGCAATTATGACGGCGTGAACAAGTTCGAGACTGTTATCGGCAAGGACACTTTCATCGGCTCGAACTCGTCGCTGGTTGCTCCCGTCACGATAGGGGACAGCGCCTATATCGCTTCGGGTAGCGTCATCACAGCGGATGTGCCTGATAATGCGCTGGCTTTCGGCCGTGCGCGGCAGGAAATCAAGCCCGAGCGGGCCAAGCTACTACGCGAGCGGGCACTTGCCATCAAGGCGGCGAAAAAGGCCAAGGGTTGAGCCTTCTTGCGTAACGGGCGGAAACCGAAAGTGACCGCCGTACCAATTGAGAAATAAGCGAGAATCGCTAGGAGTGGCCTCACTGGATAGGTCTGAGGGGAAGTTTGCATGTGCGGAATTGTGGGGATCGTCGGAAATGCGCCGGTTGCGGGCCGTCTCGTCGATGCGCTGAAGCGGCTGGAATATCGCGGCTATGATTCCGCCGGCGTCGCCACAATCCATGAAGGCGTGATGGATCGCCGCCGCGCAGAGGGCAAGCTCTTCAATCTCGAAAAGCGTCTCGACAGCGAGCCGCTGCCGGGAACGACCGGCATCGCCCACACGCGCTGGGCAACCCACGGTGTGCCGAACGAGACCAACGCCCATCCGCATTTCGTCGAAGGCGTCGCCGTCGTCCACAATGGCATCATCGAGAACTTCTCCGAGCTGCGCGACGAGCTGAGCCACGAGGGCGCTGCCTTTCAAAGCCAGACCGATACGGAAGTCGTCGCCCACCTGATGGCGAAATATCTGCGCGAGGGTCTTTCCCCGCGCGAAGCCATGCTGAAGATGCTGAACCGCGTCACCGGCGCCTATGCGCTGGCGGTCATGCTGAAGAATGACCCCGGCACGATCATGGCGGCCCGCTCCGGCCCGCCGCTGGCCATCGGTTACGGCAAGGGCGAAATGTTCCTGGGCTCGGATGCCATTGCGCTATCGCCATTCACCAACGAGATCACCTATCTCGTCGATGGCGACTGGGCGGTCATCACCCGCGAGGGCGCGACCGTACTCGATTTCTCCGGCAAGGTGGTCAAGCGTCCGCGCCAGATCTCCCAGGCGACCGCTTATGTGGTCGACAAGGGCAATCACCGCCACTTCATGGAAAAGGAAATCTACGAGCAGCCCGAGGTCATCTCCCATGCGCTCAGCCACTATGTGGATTTCGCCGCCAACACGATCAGCCCGAATGCATCCGCCATCGATTTCAAGGCCGCAACTGGTCTTGCAATCTCGGCCTGCGGCACGGCCTATCTCGCCGGCCTGATCGGCAAATACTGGTTCGAACGCTATGCGCGCCTGCCGGTCGAAATCGATGTCGCCTCGGAATTCCGTTACCGCGAAATGCCGCTGCAGGCCTCGCAGGCAGCCCTCTTCATCTCGCAGTCGGGTGAGACCGCCGATACGCTGGCATCACTCCGCTACTGCAAAGACAACGGTTTGAAGATCGGCGCCGTCGTCAACGTGCGCGAATCGACCATCGCCCGCGAATCCGACGCCGTCTTCCCGATCATGGCCGGCCCGGAAATCGGCGTTGCCTCCACCAAGGCCTTCACCTGCCAGCTTGCCGTGCTTGCCTCGCTGGCAATCGGCGCCGGCCGTGCGCGCGGCACGATCAGCGCCGACGACGAGAAGGCGATGGTGCGCCATCTTGCGGAAATGCCGCGCATCATGAGTCGCGTCCTCAATCTCATCCAGCCGCAGATGGAAGGCTTGTCCCGCGAACTCTCCAAGTGCAAGGACGTGCTCTATCTCGGCCGCGGCACCAGCTTCCCGCTCGCCATGGAAGGCGCGCTGAAGCTCAAGGAAATCTCCTATATCCATGCCGAAGGTTATGCCGCCGGCGAGCTGAAGCATGGACCGATCGCGCTGATCGACGAAAACATGCCCGTCATCGTCATTGCACCCTATGACCGTTTCTTCGATAAGACCGTGTCCAACATGCAGGAAGTCGCAGCCCGCGGCGGCCGAATCATCTTCATCACCGACGAGAACGGTGCGGCTGCTTCGAAACTGCCGACCATGGCGACGATCACGCTTCCGAATGTCGATGAAATCATCTCGCCAATGATCTTCTCGCTGCCGATCCAGCTGCTCGCCTACCACACCGCGGTCTTCATGGGCACGGACGTCGACCAGCCGCGCAACCTCGCAAAATCGGTAACTGTGGAGTAAGTCCCGACGGGCTGAAATATATTGTATGATATGCCGAATTCTGGCAGTTTTGTGCCTGCGGACACAGGGGGAAGGCCGGGTGAACCGGCCTGTCTAAAGACTGAAACGGAGTTCATCAGAAAAGATGACCGAGAAGGCTCCCCGAGTGCCGGTCGCAATGCGGCTGAGGAATAATTTTCTCGCCGGCCTTATCATCTGTGCACCGATCGCGATCACCATCTGGCTGACCTGGACCTTCATCCACTGGTCGGACAGTTGGGTGCGGCCCTATATCCCGGCGCGCTGGAATCCGGAAAGCTACATAAATTTCGCCATTCCCGGCTTCGGTCTGTTGACCGCAGTGATTATCATCACGATCGTTGGCTTCCTCGGCAAGAACCTCATCGGTCAGAGCATCGTCCGTTTCGGTGAATCTATCGTACAGCGCATGCCGCTGGTGCGCACTATCTACAGAAGCGTGAAGCAGATCTTCGAAACGGTGCTGAAGGAACAGTCGAATTCCTTCAAGAAGGTCGGCCTGATCGAATATCCTGGCCCAGGCCTTTGGGCGCTCGTCTTCATCGCCACCGATGCCAAGGGCGAGATTGGTTCGAAGTTCAATGCGATGGGTGAGGATATGGTCGCGGTCTTCCTGCCGCCGACACCGGTGCCGACGGCGGGCTTCCTCGTCTTCGTGCCGCGCGAGAAGATCGTCATGCTCGACATGAACCCGGAGGATGCCGCCAAATTCCTGATATCAGGCGGCCTCGTTGCCCCGGAACATTTGCCGGTCGTCCGTCCCAAGCCGAAGGCGATATCCAAGGTCGACTAACCGGCTCTGAGGAAGCGGATCGCTTCGTCTCGACGGAAGAGATAGAGCAGGGTGCGCACTGCCTCGCCGCGTTCGCTCGTCAGTTCCGGATCGCGCTCGATCAGATAGGCCGCGTCCTTGCGAGCAATCTCCAGGAGGTCGGCATGCGCCTCGAGGCTGGCGATACGAAAGCCCGGCGTACCTGACTGACGCGTCCCGAGAACTTCGCCTTCGCCGCGCAGCTTCAGATCCTCTTCCGCGATCCGGAAGCCGTCTTCCGTTTCGCGCATGATCGAAAGCCGCGCATGGCCTGTTTCACCGAGAGGTCCCTTATAGAGCAGGATGCAGGTCGAGGCCTCGTCGCCTCGTCCGACACGCCCGCGAAGCTGGTGGAGCTGCGCCAGCCCGAAGCGCTCGGCATGTTCGATCACCATGATCGTCGCATCCGGCACGTCGACCCCGACTTCGACGACGGTGGTCGCCACCAGCAGCCGCAATTCGCCGCTCTTGAAGGCGAGCATCACGGCATCCTTCTCCGGTCCGCTCATGCGCCCGTGAATGAGGCCGATGCCTGGACCGAGTGCAGAGACCAGCGTCGCATGCCGCTCCTCCGCCGACATCAGATCCAGCTCCTCAGATTCCTCGACCAACGGGCAGATCCAGTAGGCCTTCTTGCCTTCTATCAGCGCACTCTTCAGGCGGCCAACGATCTCGCCGGTCCGCTCGGTCGGAACGGTGATCGTCTGGATCGGCTTGCGGCCAGCAGGCTTCTCCGTCAGCTTCGAGACGTCCATGTCGCCAAAGGCTGCCAGCACCAGCGTGCGTGGGATCGGCGTTGCCGTCATGACCAGCATATGCGGCGAGATGCCCTTTGCCGTTAGCCGCAGGCGCTGGTGCACGCCGAAACGATGCTGCTCGTCGACGACGGCCAGCATCAGGTTCTTGTAATTGACGCTGTCCTGGAAGAGGGCATGCGTGCCGATAATGATCTGCGCTTCGCCCGACGCAATACGCTCGAGAATATCTTCCCGCTCGCGGCCCTTGGTGCGGCCCGTCAGCACTTCGACGCCAAGACCGGCGGCACCCGCAAATTTCGAGATCGTCGCATGATGCTGGCGGGCGAGAATTTCCGTCGGCGCCATCAGCACGGCCTGTCCGCCGCTCTCGATGACGGCGGCCATCGACAGTAGCGCGACCAGCGTCTTGCCGGAGCCGACATCGCCTTGCAGCAGCCGCAGCATGCGCTCCGTGCCGGCCATATCCTTCAGGACGTCGGCAATGGCTTCGGTCTGGCTGCGCGTTGGCGAAAAGGGAAGGTTTTGCAATATTTTGCCGCTGATTTCTCCAGTAGCATATACGGGTTGCCCGGCCACTTTGCGCAGCCTCTGCCGCACCAGCGACAGCGACAGCTGGCCGGCCAGGAACTCGTCATAGGCAAGCCTGCGGCGGGCAGGGGCTTGCGGATCGATATCGGACGGATCCCGCGGCTCGTGCAGCATATGAAAGCTATCGCGGATCGACGGTAGACCCTGCTTCTGCGCCAGTGAAAGATCGATCCATTCCGGCAGTTCCGGCATGCGGGGTAGGGCCGCCTCGATGATCTTGCGCAGCGTCTTCGGCGAAAGCCCTGCCGTCAGCGGATAGATCGGCTCTACCAGCGGCAGGTTCTCGGCATCGCTCGCCTTGACGATATAGTCGGGGTGGACCATGGAGGCGCGGCCGTTGAACCAATCGACCTTGCCACTAACGGTTACTTCCTCGTCGATCGGCAGCTGTTTTTCCAGCCACGCCGCCTGTCCGCGGAAGAAAACGAGTGAAAGCTCGCCAGTCTCGTCGTGCAGGAAGACGCGGTAGGGAATATTGCTCTTGCCGCGTGGCGGCGCCTGATGCCGGTCGACATGGGCGGTGATCGTCACGATCGCCCCCTGCGGCGCGCGGGCTATCCCCGGCTGGTTGCGCCGGTCGATCAGTGAATAGGGCGCATGGAACAGGAGATCGATGACGCGGCAATCGTCAGGCGTCTCGCGTCCGAGCAGCTTGACGAAGAGCTCCGAGATCTTCGGGCCGACGCCAGGAAGGCCCGAAACGGGAGAAAACAGCGGATCGAGAATGGCGGGGCGCATGGGCGCCAAAATGCGATGAACAATAGGGCCTTGGCAAGGCTGACAAGCCGCTTTCGAGGGTCTATAGAGGCGCATCAACAAAGAAGGTGAATGCCATGACAGGTGTAACGCTCACGAGCGCCGGTCTTGACCCGCGCCGCCGCCGGATTCTTTTCCGTTGCTGGCACCGCGGTATCAGAGAGATGGATCTTGTCTTCGGCCAGTTCGCTGAAAATGAACTTCCCACCATGAGCGAAGCCGAGCTCGACGAGTTCGAGACGATCATGGCTGAGGAGGACAATGACCTCGTGCGCTGGATCATGGGAACCTGGCCGACGCCCGAACATTTAAAGACACCCATGTTTGCCCGTATCGCCGCCTATAAGCCCGATTTTGACACGCCCCGGATGCCTGAATGATCCCTGGTTTTGATGCCAAGAAGCTTGCAGCCGCCGCCGAGCCGCTGACGATCGGCAACGTGCCCTCGGGCATGGAACCGCTGCTGCTCGCCGAGCTCGCCCGCAACGGCGAACCTGTTGCCTATGTTCTGTCGGACGGTCATCGTATGACTGATCTGGAGCAGATGCTGGGCTTCGTCGCGCCCGATATTCCGGTCCTGACACTGCCCGCCTGGGACTGTCTTCCCTATGACCGCGTCTCGCCGAGCGCCGATACCTCGGCACGCCGTCTGGCCGCGCTCTCGGGCCTGATCGCCCACCGCAAGAAGCCGCATGCGGCAATCGTGCTGGTCACGGCCAATGCGATGCTGCAGAAGGTGGCGCCGCAGGACATCATCGAAAGCCTGACCTTCTCGGCGCGCCCTGGCAATCAGGTGCGCATGGAGGATATTGCCGGCCGACTGGAGCGCAACGGCTTCGAGCGCGTGGCAACCGTACGCGAGGTCGGCGAATATGCCGTGCGCGGCGGCATTCTCGATGTCTTCGTGCCCGGGTCGGAAGAGCCCGTCCGCCTCGATTTCTTCGGCGATACGCTGGAGAGCATCCGCAGCTTCGATCCGGCAAGCCAGCGCACGATCGGACAAGTCCGCTCCCTCGATCTCAACCCGATGAGCGAGGTGACGCTGACGCCGGATACGATCAGCCGCTTCCGCAAGAATTACCTCTCCACCTTCGGTGCTGCCACCCGCGACGATGCGCTCTACCTCGCCGTTTCCGAAGGTCGCCGCTATCCCGGCATGGAGCACTGGCTGCCGCTGTTCTACGAGAGGCTGGAGACGGTGTTCGATTACCTCTCCGGCTTCCGCATCGTCACCGATCATACGGTTCGCGAGGCGGCAGAAGAGCGTTCCAAGCTCGTCTATGATTATTATGATGCACGCCTGAATTCCGGCCAGCCGGGCAAGGGTCAGATGGCGCAGGGCACGCCCTATAAGCCGGTCTCGCCCGGTCAGCTCTATCTCGACAGCAAGACCTTCGTGCGCACGCTCGATGCGATCAACGCTATCAGGGTGTCGCCTTTCAACGAGCATGAGGGCGAGGCACGCCGCGTCGTCAATCTCGATGCACGCCAGGGGCCGCGATGGGCGCGCTCCAATGCCGAAGGCGGCGGTGATGCCGAGCGCGTCAACGTCTTCGACGTCGTTGTCAAACATATTGCCGACAAGCGCGCCAGCGGCGCGAAGGTCGTCATCACCGCCTGGACCGAGGGGTCGCTCGAGCGCCTGCTGCAGGTGCTGAACGAACACGGCCTTGAGCGGGTCAAGCCGATCAACGCGCTGAAGGATCTCGGCGGCCTGGCAAAGGGTGAGGCGGCAGCGGCTGTATTCAGCCTCGAGGCCGGTTTCGAGACCGGCGATCTCATCGTTATCGGCGAGCAGGATATTCTCGGCGACCGTATGGTGCGCCGTTCCCGCCGCAGGAAGCGTGCGGCAGACTTCATCTCCGAAGTCGCGGGCCTGGACGAAGGATCGATCGTCGTCCACGCCGAACACGGCATCGGCCGTTTCGTCGGCCTTCGCACCATCGAGGCGGCCGGTGCGCCGCATGCCTGCCTCGAGCTGCAATATGCCGATGACGCAAAACTCTTCCTGCCGGTCGAAAACATCGATCTTCTGTCGCGTTTTGGCGGTGAGGGCACGGAAGTACAGCTAGACAAGCTTGGCGGTGGCGCGTGGCAGATGCGCAAGGCCAAGCTCAAGAAGCGGCTGCTGGATATGGCCGACGCGCTGATCCGCATCGCCGCCGAGCGCCTGACGCGCCATGCGCCCGTGCTGACGACGCCGGAAGGGCTCTACGACGAATTCGCCGCCCGTTTCCCCTATGACGAGACGGAAGACCAGGAAAACGCCATCGAAGCCGTGCGCGGCGATCTCGGTGCCGGCCGCCCGATGGATCGCCTCGTCTGTGGCGACGTTGGCTTCGGCAAGACCGAGGTTGCACTGCGCGCCGCCTTCGTCGCTGCCATGAACGGCGCCCAGGTCGCCGTCGTCGTGCCGACGACGCTGCTCTCCCGCCAGCATTTCAAGACTTTCTCCGAGCGCTTCCGTGGTCTGCCGATCCGCATCCAGCAGGCCTCGCGCCTCGTCGGCGCCAAGGAGCTGGCGCTCACAAAGAAGGAAGTGGCCGACGGCAAGACAGACATCGTCGTCGGCACCCACGCGTTACTCGGCGCCGGCATCAACTTCGCCAATCTCGGCCTGCTGATCATCGACGAGGAGCAGCATTTCGGCGTCAAGCACAAGGAGCGCCTGAAGGAGCTGAAGAGCGACGTGCATGTGCTGACGCTCTCTGCAACGCCGATCCCGCGCACGCTGCAGCTTGCCATGACCGGGGTGCGCGAACTCTCGCTCATCACCACGCCGCCGGTCGACCGCATGGCGGTGCGCACCTTCATCTCGCCCTTCGACAGCCTCGTCATCCGCGAGACGCTGATGCGCGAGCATTATCGCGGCGGCCAGAGCTTCTATGTCTGCCCGCGCCTTGCCGATCTCGAAGATATCCACGCCTTCCTGCAGTCCGACGTGCCGGAACTGAAGGTCGCTGTCGCCCATGGCCAGATGCCGGCCGGCGAGTTGGAAGACATCATGAATGCCTTCTATGAAGGCCGCTATGACGTGCTGCTCTCGACCACCATCGTCGAATCCGGTCTCGATGTGCCGACCGCCAACACGCTGATCGTCCATCGCGCCGATATGTTCGGCCTCGCCCAGCTCTACCAGCTGCGGGGTCGTGTCGGTCGCTCGAAGGTGCGCGCCTTCGCGCTCTTCACGCTGCCGGTCAACAAGGTGCTGACGGCAACGGCCGAACGCCGCCTCAAGGTGCTGCAGTCGCTGGACACGCTCGGCGCCGGCTTCCAGCTGGCAAGCCACGACCTCGATATCCGCGGTGCCGGCAACCTGCTCGGCGAGGAGCAGTCCGGCCACATCAAGGAAGTCGGCTTCGAGCTGTATCAGCAGATGCTGGAAGAGGCGGTCGCCGAGGTGAAGGGTGTCGACGAGATCCAGGATACCGGCTGGTCGCCGCAGATATCCGTCGGCACGACCGTGATGATCCCGGAAGGCTACGTGCCCGACCTGCACCTACGCATGGCGCTCTATCGTCGCCTCGGCGAGGTGACCGAGCTCAAGGAGATCGATGGCTTCGGTGCCGAGATGATCGACCGCTTCGGGCCGATGCCGGTGGAGGTCCAGCACCTGCTGAAGATCGTCTACATCAAGTCGCTCTGCCGCACCGCCAATGTCGAGAAACTCGATGCCGGCCCCAAGGGCGTCGTCGTGCAGTTCCGCAACAAGGAATTCCCGAACCCGGCCAATCTCGTCGGTTATATCGGTAAGCAGGGCGCGATGGCGAAGATCCGCCCCGACCACAGCCTCTTCCTGACCCGCGACCTGCCGAGCCCGGAAAAGCGCCTGCAGGGTGCGGCCGTGATCATGACGCAGCTTGCGGAGCTCGCGAAAAGCTAAGGACAGCCCGGCGAAAACCGGACTGCCCCCGACTGCGTTTTCAGTTTGTCGATGCTGACGCGTGTCAGTTCATCCCGGCGCGTGCTTCGGTCTTTGCTGCGGCAATTTCCCTGAGAGCGCCTGCCAGCACATCAGGTGTCTGTGCGCCGCTGACGGCATATTGCTGGTCGAAGATGAAGAACGGCACGCCGTTGACACCCATGCGCTGCGCTGCGTCGATTTCCGAGAGAATGACGCTGCTGTCGGCGTCCGAAGCGAGCAGGGCGGCAATGATCGAGCGCTGCAGACCTGACTTCTCGGCAATATCGAGCAGCACTTCATGATCGCCGACGTTGCGGCCTTCTTCGAAATTGGCCTTGAACAGCGCCGAGACGACTGCCTCCTGCTTCTGCCGGTCCTCGACACCGGCCCAGTGGATCAGGCGGTGCGCATCGAGCGTGTTCGGCCCGATCTTGATGGCCTCGAAATTGAACTTGATGCCGACGTCGCGGCCATAGCCGGTCAGCATCTTGTGCGCCTCAGCCACGCGTTCGGCGCCACCGAGTTTCTGCTCCAGCATTTTCTTCTGGTCGACGCCTTCGGGCGGATAATCCGGGTTGAGGCGATAGGGGCGCCAGTTGATATCGACGCCGATTTCATCCTGTACCTCGGCGATCGCCAACTCCAGCCGCGCCTTGCCGAGATAGCACCAGGGGCAGACGACATCAGAGACAACGTCGATGGTGATGCGTTCCATTGTGATTCCTTATTCTGCCATCCCTCAATGACGGTTGGCTCGATCCCATAGAAGATGTTTTCGACGATCTTTAGAGGAAGGTCGAGGCAAGAGAAAGGAAATAGGACGACGCGCCTGATGATGTGATTATTGCGCGCTCGTATCCCACCATGTCTGCAACTGATAGCCATAGAGCGGCACCGCATCCGGATGACCGATGCGCTTGTTGCGCGCAACCCACTGCTGATCGATGTGGTAGAGGGGTAGCACATAATGGTTGGAGAGCAGCAGCCGGTCATAGGAGCGGACGGACGCCGTAAAATCCTCTGTCGAGCGTGAGCGCAGCAGATGATCGATCAGCGTATCGAGATTGGGATCGTTGGCCCCGGCGAAACTGTCCGTCCCTTCACGCGTGCGTGCAGCGGACGACCAGCGGCCGAGCTGCTCGTTGCCGGGTGAGAGCGATGAGGTGTAGGCCTTCATGATCATGTCATAGTCGAAGCTGTTCGTGCGGCTCTGATACTGCGAATCGTCAACGGTGCGGATCGACGCGGCGACACCGATCGTCTGCAGTGATCGCTGGTAGGCGACGGCGAGCTTTTCCTGGTCAGCATTCTGGGTCATGATCTCGAAGGCGAGCTGCTTGCCGCTCTGATCGGCCATCTTGCCGCCTTGGATCGTGTAGCCCCCTTGTTTCAGGAGGTCGACAGCCTGCCTCAGCACGTTGCGGTCGCGTCCCGAGCCATCGGTCACCGGCAGCTT
Source organism: Rhizobium sp. 01T437 (assembly GCF_056398505.1). Lineage (NCBI taxonomy): Bacteria > Pseudomonadati > Pseudomonadota > Alphaproteobacteria > Hyphomicrobiales > Rhizobiaceae > Rhizobium > Rhizobium sp. 01T437. The sequence continues at coordinate 515,135 of NZ_JBFTPM010000001.1, read as the reverse complement.
GTAGCTGCCGTCGAGAATGGCGGGGTCGATCTGGTCCTTGATCGGTCCGAGCAGCGCCAGCTCGCGCGCATCCGCCGGTACCCCGAAACTCGAGAGATCGGAATTCTGCCAGAAGCTTTGCGTGCGCTTGTAAGCGCCGGAATAGAGGTTCTTGTTGGCCCATTCGAAATCGAAGACCAGCGACAGGCCCTCGCGCACCTTGATATCGCCAAAGATCGGCCGCCGCGTATTGAAGACGAAGCCGAGCATACCGCTTGGCAGTTTCGGCTTGAACACATCCTTCACGACCGCGCCCGACGTTGCGGCCGGGAAATCGTAGGCATTGGCCCAATGCCCCGGATTGCCTTCCAGATAGATATCGACGTCGCCTTTCTTGAAGGCCTCGAAAAGCGTCGTATCCTGCAGGAAATACTGCACGGTGAGCTGGTCGTAATTGTCCATGCCGACCTTGGCCGGAATGTCCTTGCCCCAGTAATTCGGGTCGCGCTCATAAGTGATGCTTTCGCCTGGCTTCAGGCTCTTGATCTTATAGGGACCGGATCCAACCGGTGGCGTGAGCGAGCTGCGGTCGAAGCTATCGGGGTCGATCGCGTGTTTCGGCAGGATAGGAAACAGGCCGAAGATCATCGGCGTCTCGCGGTCTGCCTTATCGTTGAAGGTGAAGCGCACGCTGTGGTCGCCAGCCTTCTCCATCTTTGAAACGAGATTGAGGCGGCTGGAGAAGGGCACACGCCCTTTGTCGCGCAGCAGCTCGAAGGAAAAGATCACGTCTTCGGGCGTGACCGGCTGCCCGTCCGACCACTTGGCTTTCGGATTGAGGTTGAACTGGATGAAGGTGCGGTCTTCATCCCATTCCACCGTTTCCGCCAGCAGTCCGTAGAGCGTGAAGGGCTCGTCGCTCGAACGCTGCAGCATGGATTCGTAGACGAGGTTGCCGAATTGCGGATCCCACATGCCGCGCGCCGTCGTGCGCATGCTTTTCAGGACAAAAGGGTTTAAACTATCGAAAGTGCCGACCACGCCGTAGGTGATTTTCCCGCCCTTCTTCACGTCGGGATTGACGTAAGGGAAGTGCTTGTAATCGGCAGGCAGCGCTGCCGAACCATGCATGGCGATACCATGCACGGGTTCCGCGGCGGCGGCACCGCCGATAAGCGTGAAAGCGGCGAGGAGGACGATCCGAAGCATTCTGAGATTCCTTGATGCGTGGCGACGGRCACGATTCGCCGGAAGGGTAGCATGGGAGCGCTCAATTCCAACCGCGGCCGCCGCTTTCTTTACCTATGTGCCAAAATGCCCGCGAAATTGCCAAAGAAATGCTGGATATCTTGAACGCTGCGATGTAACACGTGACCCGAAGTTTTGGGGTCATGCATTTGCCTTATTTTTTTAAGAGGTGGAGTGCCGAACGACCCGGTGGTTGGGGCGGCCGAACGTAGCCCCGAAACGGATATCAGGAGACGGAATTCGTTATGATGTTCAAGTCTGAAAAGAAAATGCGGGCAGCACTGTCCGTTATGGCAGTGATCTTCGGCGCTTCGGCTCCGGTTTCGTCCTTCGCACAGGACGCGGCCGCCCAGGCTCCGGCAGCGTCGGCTGACGCTCCCGCACAGGCCGTCGGCGCACCGCGCCTCGGCTGGTACAAGACCTGCAGCAAGCAGGAAGACAACGACATCTGCGTTGTTCAGAACCTGGTTCTCGCCAATGGCGGCCAACTGGTGACGGCTGTCGGCCTGATTTCGGTTTCCGGCAAGATCAACCGCAAGATCCTTCAGGTTTCGGTTCCGGCCGCACGCCTGATCCCGCCAGGCATTGCGATGCAGATCGACGGCGGCAAGGGCCAGAAGCTCGATTACGCTGTCTGCCTGCCGGACAAGTGCACAGCTGAAATTCCGCTGACAGACGCCATGATCGCAAGCCTCAAGAAGGGCAGCGATGTGGTCTTCACCTCGATCAACTTCCGCCGTGCTGCGAACCCGATCAAGGTTTCGCTCGAAGGCTTCACCGGCGCTTATGACGGCGAACCGGTTTCCGAATCGAAGCTTGCCGAAAGCCAGCGCAGCCTGCAGGACAGCATGCAGAAGAAGGCTGAAGAAGCCCGCAAGAAGCTGGAAGACGCCCAGAAGGCAGCAAAGGCCCAGTAATCGGCACCTTCACGAATTGACGAAAAGCCCGGCTTCAGGCCGGGTTTTTTGTTGCCAAAAGAAAGGCCCCGACATGCGGGGCCTTGTCATGGAAGTTATGTGATCCGACTTTAATGGGCGAAGCTCATCTTGGGTTTGAACTGGCCTGTCGGGCCGCGGTCGAAGATCTGCTCGACCTGCGGATTGCGAAGCGGTGTGTCGCTCTCGTCGCTCACCAGGTTCTGCTCGGAGACGTAGGCGACATATTCGCTGTCGTCGTTTTCGGCGAGCAGATGGTAGAACGGCTGGTCCTTGCTGGGGCGGACTTCCGCGGGAATGGAATTCCACCACTCTTCCGTATTCGCGAACTCCGGATCAACGTCGAAGATGACGCCGCGAAACGGAAAAACCTTGTGCCGGACCACTTCGCCTATACTGAACTTTGCAACTCTTTCTTTCATGGTACGACTTCCTTTCTCACCTGATTTGGTGATCGGTCCCCCGCAAATCAAGATTTTTGCGGGATTTCGTCACATGATCGTCATGTCTGCCCATCGGCTTTCATGACCTCGGGGTCGAAAAAAGCCCCGGCGAACCGGGGCTTTCAAGTCTCATCTTATGCCGAGTAGTACATGTCGTATTCGACTGGATGCGGCGTCATTTCGAAGCGCATTACCTCGGCCATCTTCAGTTCGATGAACGCGTCGATCTGGTCGTCGTCGAAGACGCCGCCGGCCGTCAGGAACTTGCGGTCCTTGTCGAGGCTTTCGAGCGCTTCACGCAAACTGCCGCAGACGGTCGGGATCTTCTTCAGTTCCTTTGGCGGCAGGTCGTAAAGATCCTTGTCCATGGCCTTGCCGGGATGGATCTTGTTCTTGATGCCGTCGAGGCCTGCCATCAGCATGGCGGCGAAGGCGAGGTAGGGGTTGGCGGTCGGATCCGGGAAGCGGACTTCGACGCGCTTTGCCTTCGGGTTGGAGCCGAACGGAATGCGGCACGAAGCCGAGCGATTGCGGGCCGAATAGGCGAGCAGAACCGGTGCTTCATAACCCGGGACGAGACGCTTGTAGGAGTTCGTCGACGGGTTGGTGAAGGCGTTGATCGCCTTGGCATGCTTGATGATGCCGCCGATGTAGTAGAGGCAGCTTTCCGAAAGGCCTGCATATTCGTCGCCGGCAAAAGTCGGCTTGCCGCCCTTCCAGATCGACTGGTGCACATGCATGCCCGAGCCGTTGTCGCCGAAGATCGGCTTCGGCATGAAGGTTGCCGTCTTGCCATAGGCATTGGCGACCTGATGAACGACGTACTTGTAGATCTGCATCTTGTCGGCGTTGCGGACGAGCGTGTCGAACTTGATGCCGAGCTCGTGCTGGGCGGCAGCCACTTCGTGGTGGTGCTTTTCGACGACGACGCCCATTTCGGAGAGAACCGTCAGCATTTCCGAACGCATGTCCTGGGCGCTGTCGACGGGCGGAACCGGGAAGTAGCCGCCCTTGACGCGCGGACGGTGGCCGAGGTTACCGGTCTCATAGTCGGTGTCGTCGTTCGACGGCAGTTCGGTGGAGTCGAGCTTGAAGCCGGTATTGTACGGATCAGCCTTGTACTTGACGTCGTCGAAGACGAAGAATTCGGCTTCCGGGCCGACGAAGATCGTGTCACCGATGCCGGATGCTTTCAGATAGGCTTCGGCCTTTTTGGCGGTGCCGCGCGGATCGCGGTTATAGGCTTCGCCGGAGACAGGGTCGAGAATGTCGCAGACGATGACCATGGTCGATTGGGCGAAGAACGGGTCCATATGCACCGTGTCCGTGTCGGGCATCAGCACCATGTCGGACTCGTTGATGGCCTTCCAGCCGCCGATCGAGGAACCGTCGAACATGACGCCGTCGGCGAACATGTCTTCATCGACGCAGGCTATGTCCATCGTAACGTGCTGCAGCTTGCCCTTGGGGTCGGTGAAGCGCAGGTCGACGAACTTCACATCGTTGTCCTTGATCTGCTTCAGGATTTCGCTTGCACTCGCCATAAGATGCTTCCTCTGTTTTGTGATGATGTTACGTTATGTGCGATGAGGATGGTCAAGCTTCGCCGAAGGCAAAGCCGGTCAGATGGCATCGATACCGGTTTCACCGGTGCGGATGCGGATGACCTCTTCGACGTTGGAAACGAAAATCTTTCCGTCGCCGATGCGCCCCGTCTGCGCGGCCTTGCGGATCGCGTCGATGACGGCCTCCGCGTTTTCATCTGCGAGCACGACCTCAACCTTCACCTTCGGCAGGAAATCGACGACATATTCTGCGCCGCGGTAGAGTTCGGTATGGCCCTTCTGGCGACCGAAGCCCTTCGCTTCTGTGACAGTGATACCCTGCAGACCGACTTCCTGAAGGGCTTCCTTCACCTCGTCCAGCTTGAAAGGCTTAATGATCGCTTCGATCTTTTTCATGAGAAAATATCTCTCCGCTTCTCCCGTTACAGCAGGAACCTTCCCGCTCGCGGGATATGATGCAGATATCGTGCCAGTTTGAAATCCGTCTCGCGCAAAAAATCGCGGAATTTTATGCGTGCGACCTTGTTTGCCCGCGTTTCCGTGTCGTTTTGATGAAAAACGAGGTGAACAATAGTGCGTTTTGATCAAAAATGACGCGAAAATTGAAAAAATCCCTCGACTCATAATTTCTTATGGCTCGTCGTGGTGAGGCCGAAAAATAGGCAAATGCACAATATTTGCTCTTTCGTTGTGATAATCATGCGGTTGTTTTTTAGGCGATTTTTGAATTGAATAGGGGCATGAGCAAACGCCTCGCCGATCTTCTTCTGACACCTGTCGAAATGGCTGCGGCCGATAAGGCTGCAGCCGAATCCGGAATCGATTCCTATGGCCTGATGGAAAAGGCGGGTGCTGCGGTCGCCGCTGCAGCATTGCGTCTTTATCCCGGCGCACAACGTTTCGCAGTGTTCTGCGGCCCCGGTAACAATGGCGGTGACGGTTATGTCGTCGCCCGGCTCCTGCAGGAGAGTGGTGGACGAGTGGAGATCTTCCATCTTGGCAACCCGGAAAAGCTGAAGGGTGATGCGGGCCGTGCTAGGGCGGCCTGTGCGCTGAAGGGGCAGGACATCGCGTGCTATGACCGGCAGCAGGGTGATGTCATCATCGACGGCTTCTTCGGAGCCGGCCTTGCACGCGATGTGCCACCCGAGGTCGCCGATCTGATCCACAAGGTCGGCAAGGCAGGAACTCCCGTCATCGCCATCGATCTGCCATCTGGCCTGGACGGGCGCACCGGCGCCGTGCTCGGCGGCGCCTTCCGAGCGGCGCATACGGTGACCTTCATGACCCGCAAGCCCGGCCATCTGCTGATGCCGGGCAGGGAGCTTTGCGGCACGCTCGAGGTCTTCGACATCGGCATCCCCGGACGCATCATCAGGGCGCAGACGGATGGCCGTGTCGACGAGAACACACCTGCCGCATGGCGCGCTGTCATTCCGACCGAGCAGCTGGAGACCCACAAATATAGGCGTGGTCACCTTGTCGTATTTTCGGGTGAGGCGAGCAAGACGGGCGCCGCCCGCATGTCGGCCATGGCGGGGTTGAAGGCCGGGGCAGGGCTCGTCACCATCGCCGCGCCGACCGATGCACTTTCCGCCAACAGCGCTCACCTGACAGCCGTCATGCTGCACGCCGTCGATGATGCAGCAGCATTGGCAGAGTGGCTGAAGGACACGCGCCCTCAGACCTTCGTTCTAGGCCCCGGTTTCGGCATCGGAAAGAAGGCCCGAAAATTCGTATCGCTACTGCGCGACCGTCATCTCGTTCTCGACGCCGATGGCATCAGTTCCTTCAAGGACGATCCGCAGGCSCTTTTCGAGCTGTTCAAGGGAGTGCCGCGCCTCGTGCTGACGCCGCATGATGGCGAGTTTGCCCGCCTCTTTCCCGATATTGCCGCCGACGAGAAAGCGGGCAAGGTCGACAAGGCGCTCGCCGCTGCCAGCCGCGCCAATGCTGCTATCATCTATAAGGGGGCGGATACCGTTATCGCCTCACCGGACGGCCGGGCGCTGATCAACACCAACGCACCGGTCTGGCTTGCCACCGCCGGCTCCGGTGATGTGCTGGCAGGCATTATCGGCGGCATGCTCGCCCAGGGCCTGCCGGCTTTCGAGGCAGCCGCCGCTGCTGTCTGGCTGCATGGAGAGGCAGGCCATCGCGCCGGCAAGGGGTTGACGGCCGAAGATCTCGCCGCGCACGTATTGCCCTACTGAGCGATTATTTGTCGACCCGCTTCTGTAGGGCGATCGCCCCGTGCGGCGCATTGACCTTGCCCTCGTGGATCATGAAGGCAAAGACGTCGCGCGGCTCGACCTTGACCTTGCGATCCTTGTCGATCAGCGGCAGATCGTTGGGAACCTTGCCCTCTGCCCAGACCTCAAGTCGCTTGGTCCAGTCCTTCAACTCCGGCTCCGGATAGCAGGTCGGGATATCGTCCGAGCCTTTCTGCAGCCGCGTATAGACGAAATCCGCAGTCACATCGGCAATCATCGGATACTCGAAATGCTCGGCGCAGACGGGTGCCACACCGTATTTTTCAAGCAGTGCAATGAATTCCGGCACCTTGAAGGAATCGTGCCTGACTTCCACGACATGGCGCAGCTTCAGCCCGTCCTGCTTTTCCGGCAGCAGCTTCAGGAACGCCTCGAAATCATCTGGTTCGAACCTCTTCGTCGGCGCAAACTGCCAGAGCAGCGGGCCGAGATGATCGCCGAGTTCGCTGATGCCGGACGAGAGGAACTTCTCCATCGACTCCCAGGCCTCGGCAAGCACACGGCGGTTCGTGGTGTAACGCGTCGCCTTCAGCGAAAAGATGAAGCCGTCAGGCACATCAGCTGCCCATTTGGCGAAGACCGCCGGCTTCTGCGTGCTGTAATAGGTGCCGTTGACCTCGATGACCTTCAGCTGCCGGCTGGCATAGTTCAGCTCGTCCTTCTGCTTGAGATCGGCGGGAAAGAAATGGCCGCGCCACGGCTCGAACGTCCAGCCGCCGATGCCTACGCGGATCGTGCCCGATTTGCTCATCTGTTCCTCCTCGCTTGCGATCTCTCAGATCGCACCAACCTTTTTCGTCATATCGACGATGGTCCATCCTGGCCGATAGGGATTGGGCCGGCGACCCGTTTCCTGAAAACCGAAGGCGGAATAAAGCGCGATATTCCGCTCCATCCGTGCATTGGTGTAGAGCCTCATCTCGGGCGTTTCCCACTCTCGCGCCTTGTCCTCCAGCCAGCGCAGCATGGCCGCGCCATGTCCCGCTCCCTGGAAGTCCGGCGATACCGCGATGCTGAAGAGCATCAGATGGTCGGTATGCCGTTCGACGACGGAAAGCCCCGCCACACCACCGTCAGTCTCCCGCAGCCAGACTTCGCCGCGCTCAATCCGCGGCTCGTAATCTTCCGTCACCGGAATCGGCGGATAGCCGAAAAGATCGGTATAGGGCTGATAGGCGGTCGTCGTCAGCGCCACGACGGCGGGCAGGTCCGCAATCGTGGCGAGCCGCATGGTCATTCCGCCGCTGCGACCGTCTTCTTGACCGGTCGCCGCTCCAGCAACTCCTTAAGGAAGTGGCCGGTATAGGAGCGCTTCTCCTTGACGATCGTCTCTGGCGTGCCGACAGCCACGATCTCGCCGCCGCCGTCACCACCTTCGGGGCCGAAATCGAGGATCCAGTCGGCGGTTTTGATGACTTCGAGATTGTGCTCGATGACAACGACCGAATTGCCCTGATTGACCAGTTCGTGCAGCATTTCCAGAAGCTTGGCGACGTCATGGAAATGCAGGCCGGTGGTCGGCTCGTCGAGGATATAGAGGGTGCGGCCCGTCGAGCGTTTCGACAATTCCTTGGCGAGCTTGACGCGCTGCGCTTCGCCGCCCGACAGCGTATTGGCCTGCTGACCGACCTTGATGTAACCGAGGCCTACATCGAAGAGCGACTGCAGTTTGTCGCGCACGGCCGGGACTGCCGTGAAGAATTCGACGCCTTCTTCCACGGTCATATCGAGCACGTCGGAAATCGACTTGCCCTTGAAGGTGACATCGAGCGTTTCGCGGTTGTAACGCTTGCCATGGCAGACGTCGCAGGKGACGTASACGTCGGGCAGGAAGTGCATCTCGATCTTGATGACGCCGTCGCCCTGGCAAGCCTCGCAGCGGCCGCCCTTGACGTTGAAGGAAAAACGGCCAGGTTGGTAACCGCGCGCCTTCGCCTCCGGCAGGCCGGCAAACCAGTCACGGATCGGTGTGAAGGCACCGGTATAGGTCGCGGGGTTCGAACGCGGCGTGCGGCCGATCGGCGACTGGTCGATGTCGATGACCTTGTCGATATGCTCGAAACCATCGATGCGGTCGTGATCGGCAGGGATCTCGCGCGCACCCATGACACGCCGTGCCGCCGACTTGTAGAGAGTCTCGATCAGGAAGGTGGACTTGCCGCCACCCGAGACACCCGTCACAGCCGTAAAGACGCCCAGCGGAATGGCCGCCGTGACGTTCTTCAGATTGTTACCGCGTGCGCCGACGACCTTGATCTCCTTGCCCTTCTTCGGCTTGCGCCGCTCGTCGGGAAGAGTAACGCCGAGCTCGCCTGACAGATATCTGCCGGTGAGAGACTTCGGATTGGCCATGATTTCCTGCGGCGTACCATGCGCCACCACCTGGCCGCCATGCACACCGGCGGCGGGACCGATATCGACCACATCGTCAGCCGTCAGGATCGCGTCTTCGTCATGTTCGACCACGATGACCGTATTGCCGATGTCGCGAAGGTGCTTCAGCGTATCGAGAAGACGGGCATTGTCGCGCTGATGCAGACCGATCGACGGCTCGTCGAGCACGTAGAGAACGCCGGTCAGGCCCGATCCGATCTGCGAGGCAAGGCGGATACGTTGGCTCTCGCCGCCCGACAGCGTGCCGGAATTGCGTGACAGGCTCAGATATTCGAGACCCACATCGTTGAGGAACCGCAGGCGGTCGCGGATTTCCTTGAGGATGCGCACGGCAATTTCGTTCTGCTTGGCGTTGAATGCCGCCGGCAGCGTCTCGAACCAGTCGCGTGCGATCCGGATCGACATCTGCGTGACTTCGCCGATATGCAGCTTGTTGATCTTGACCGCGAGCGCTTCCGGCTTCAGGCGAAAACCGTTGCAGGCCGGGCAGGGGGCCGCCGACATGAAGCGCTCGATATCCTCGCGCGCCCAGGCGGAATCCGTTTCCTTCCAGCGCCGCTCGAGATTGGGCACGATGCCTTCGAAATTCTTCGAGGTCGTGTAGGAGCGCGCGCCATCGGCATAGTGGAATTCAATCCTCTCCTCGGTGCCGTTCAGGATGACATCCTTGGCTTTTTCGGGAAGGTCGTTCCAGCGGCTGCCGAGCTTGAAGCCAAAATGCTTGCCGAGCGCTTCCAGCGTCTGGTTGTAATAGGGCGAAGTGGACTTGGCCCAGGGCGCGATAGCGCCGTCGCGCAGCGTACGCTCCGGCTCGGGCACGATCAGGTCAGGGTCGATCTTCTGCTGCGAGCCGAGACCGTCGCAGGTCGGGCATGCGCCGAAGGGATTGTTGAACGAGAAGAGCCGTGGTTCGATTTCCGGAATGGTGAAGCCGGACACCGGGCAGGCGAACTTTTCCGAAAACAGCACGCGCTCATGCGTTTCATTGAGCGACTTGTTGGCCGAACCSCCGGCGGAGGTTTCCTCAGGCGGCAACGGCTTGTCGGCGAATTCGGCAACGGCGAGGCCGTCAGCGAGCTTCAGCGCCGTTTCGAAACTATCGGCCAGGCGCGAGGCCATGTCAGGCCGCACGACGATACGGTCGATGACCACGTCGATATCGTGCTTGTATTTCTTGTCGAGAACAGGTGCATCGGCGATCTCGTAGAACTGGCCGTCCACCTTGACGCGCTGGAAGCCCTTTTTCATGAGCTCCGCCAATTCCTTCTTATACTCGCCCTTGCGGCCGCGGATCATCGGCGCCAGGATATAAAGACGCGTGCCTTCCTCGAAGGCCAGCACACGGTCGACCATCTGGCTGACCGTCTGGCTTTCGATCGGCAGGCCGGTGGCGGGAGAATAGGGAACCCCGACGCGCGCAAACAGAAGGCGCATATAGTCGTAGATTTCGGTAACGGTGCCGACGGTCGAGCGCGGGTTGCGCGAGGTCGTCTTCTGCTCGATCGAAATTGCCGGCGACAGCCCGTCGATCTGGTCGACATCGGGTTTCTGCATCATTTCCAGGAACTGGCGCGCATAGGCCGAAAGGCTTTCGACATAGCGGCGCTGTCCCTCGGCATAGATCGTGTCGAAGGCGAGCGAGGATTTGCCGGAGCCGGAAAGGCCGGTCATGACGATCAGCTTGTTGCGTGGCAGATCGAGGTCGATGCCCTTCAGATTATGCTCGCGCGCGCCACGGATGGAGATCGTCTTCAGTTCGCTCATCGTCTCTGCTTCAGATGGTTTGGGGATAACAGCCCTTATTTAGTGATGCCAGCGGGCGAGTCGAGGCTGAAAGTCCGGAACAACAAAGGTTTTCGATTCTGTTGACAGGATCATAGCGAATAATTAGAACAAATAAAGAACAAAATTCCTTGTGGATTAAGAGGGGCTGGATGCGCATCGCTTGTCCTCTATGGTTTAAGGTGCGCCGATGATTTTTTGAACGCCGCCGGTCAGGGCGGCAGTAAGGTGAATGATATGGCTGGCAGTGTGAACAAGGTAATTCTTATCGGAAACGTGGGCGCCGACCCCGAAATCCGGCGCACGCAGGATGGCCGGCCGATTGCCAATCTTCGTATCGCGACTTCGGAAACCTGGCGCGACCGCAATTCTGGCGAACGCCGCGAAAAGACCGAATGGCATACGGTCGTCGTCTTTAACGAAGGCCTCTGCAAGGTCGTAGAACAATATGTAAAAAAGGGCGCCAAGCTCTATATCGAAGGCGCACTGCAGACCCGCAAGTGGCAGGACCAGACAGGTGCCGACCGCTACTCGACGGAAGTTGTGCTGCAGGGCTTCAATTCGACGCTGACGATGCTCGACGGGCGCGGTGGTGAAGGCGGCGGTGCTGGCGCCAGCTTCGGCGGCGGCCGTGGCGGCGACGATTTCGGTGGCGGCAGTTATGGCGACGATTACGGCGCTTCCGCTCCGTCCTCCGGCGGTGGCCGTAGCGGTGGCGGTGGTAGCCGTGGTGGGAGCAGCGGCGGCGGTAGCGCTGGTGGCGGTAACTTCTCGCGTGATCTCGACGACGATATCCCGTTTTGATTGACGCCATCCAAAAGCTTTAAGAACGGCGCCCTTGGGCGCCGTTTTCAATGGGGCGTGGCGCTGATCAGGTTGAGCGCAGACTTGGCCCCATCGATAACGAACTGGGCGGCAAGTGCGGCCAGGATCACGCCGAGAAGGCGGGTCAGGATCGCCCGGCCCGTCACGCCGAGGAAGCGGTCGAGCCGGTCGGCAAGGAAAAGCACCACCAGCGTGATCAGCAGGCAGCCGGCAATGACGCCGATCAGCTGCGCCCGCTCGACCGTGGAGGGCAGAGTGCCTCCGAGCAGGATCGTCGCCGAAATGGCGCCCGGCCCGGCAATCAGCGGCAGTGCCAGCGGGAAGACGGCAATATTCTCGATATGATCCTTTGTAATCGCAACTTCCGTGGTCTTTTCCTTGCGGTCCTGGCGCTTCTCGAAAACCATTTCGAAGGCGATCCAGAAAAGCAGCAATCCGCCCGCAAGCCGGAAGGCGCCGATGGAGATGCCGAGCACGCCGAGCACGCTGGAGCCGAACAGGGCGAAAACGGCAAGGATGATGAAGGCGATCGTGATGCCGCGCAGCGCCACCTGCTTTCGCTCCGGGCGGCTCATGCCGACAGTGAGGCCGAGAAAGAGCGGGGCAAGTCCGGGCGGATCGATGGTGACGAGCAGCGTCGTGAACGCGTTGATCAGTTGGTCGGCGCTTGCCATCGCTTCTCCAAAACCCCATATAGATGCTTGTTTTTCATGATTGTGCTGTGCCGATTCCGATTTGGCAAATGCATGATCGCTGATTGTCTCCCTGCCATGGGCAAATACCATGATTTGCCCTCTTTCGACCGCAAAAGCCTGTTCAAAACCCCTGGCCAAATTGGCGTGGGAACAGGCTTTCCGCTATAAATCTTCGAGTGATTCTAGAAGAGAACGTGAACCGTTTTGACTGAGCAAACACCCCCCGGCGGCGGGAAGCTCCCGCCAGGCATCGAGCCCATCTCCATTATGGAGGAAATGCAGCGGTCGTATCTCGATTACGCCATGAGCGTGATCGTGTCGCGTGCGCTGCCCGACGTGCGCGATGGCCTGAAGCCCGTGCATCGGCGCATCCTTTACGGCATGTCCGAGCTTGGCATCGACTGGAACAAGAAATACGTCAAATGCGCCCGCGTTACCGGGGACGTGATGGGTAAATACCATCCGCACGGCAATGCCGCGATTTATGACGCACTCGCCCGCATGGCGCAGCATTGGTCGTTGAGGCTGCCGCTGATCGACGGCCAGGGCAATTTCGGCTCGGTCGACGGTGACCCGCCGGCGGCCGAACGTTACACCGAATGCCGCCTGCAGAAGGCCGCCCATTCGCTGCTCGACGACCTCGACAAGGAAACGGTCGATTTCCGCGACAACTATGACGGCACTCTGTCAGAGCCGGTCGTAGTGCCTGCCAAGTTCCCGAACCTGCTGGTCAACGGCGCAGGCGGCATCGCCGTCGGCATGGCGACCAATATCCCGCCGCATAACCTGTCTGAAGTCATCGACGCCTGCATCACGCTGATCAATGATCCGGCAATCGAACTGCCGGAGCTGATGCAGATCATTCCCGGTCCGGATTTCCCGACCGGCGCCAAGATCCTCGGCCGCGCCGGCATTCGCTCGGCCTATGAAACCGGCCGTGGTTCGGTCATCATGCGCGGTGTTGCAACCATCGAGCCGATGCGCGGCGATCGCGAACAGATCATCATCACCGAAATTCCCTATCAGGTGAACAAGGCGACGATGATCGAGAAGATGGCCGAACTGGTCCGCGAGAAGCGCATCGAAGGCATCTCCGATCTGCGCGACGAATCCGACCGTCAGGGCTACCGCGTCGTCGTCGAGCTGAAGCGCGACGCCAATGCCGACGTGATCTTGAACCAGCTCTACCGCTACACGCCGCTGCAGACCTCCTTCGGCTGCAACATGGTGGCGCTGAACGGCGGCAAGCCGGAACAGCTGACGCTGCTCGACATGCTCCGCGCTTTCGTCTCCTTCCGTGAGGAGGTCGTTAGCCGGAGAACGAAGTTCCTGCTTCGCAAGGCGCGTGAGCGCGCCCACGTCTTGGTGGGTCTCGCAATCGCCGTCGCCAATATCGACGAAGTCATCCGCGTTATCCGTCAGGCTCCGGACCCGCAGTCCGCCCGCGAAGAACTAATGACCCGCCGCTGGCCGGCGGAGGACGTCGAAAGCCTGATCCGTCTCATCGACGATCCGCGTCATCGCATCAACGAGGATCTGACCTACAATCTCTCGGAAGAGCAGGCTCGCGCGATCCTCGAACTCCGTCTGGCCCGCCTGACGGCTCTTGGCCGCGACGAAATCGGCGACGAACTCAATAAGATAGGCGAGGAAATCAAGGACTACCTCGATATCCTGTCGTCGCGCGTGCGCATCCAGACGATCGTCAAGGACGAGCTGACCTCTGTCCGTGACGAGTTCGGCACTCCACGCCGCACCGAGATCATCGATGGCGGCCTTGAGATGGACGATGAGGATCTCATCGCCCGCGAAGACATGGTCGTGACAGTCTCACACCTCGGCTATATCAAGCGCGTGCCGCTGGCGACCTACCGTGCACAGCGCCGCGGCGGCAAGGGCCGTTCGGGCATGACCACCCGCGATGAAGATTTTGTTAGCCGGCTATTCGTGGTCAATACTCACACGCCGGTTCTGTTCTTCTCCTCGCGCGGCATCGTCTACAAGGAAAAGGTCTGGCGCCTGCCGATCGGCACGCCGACCTCGCGCGGCAAGGCGTTGATCAATATGCTGCCGCTGGAATCCGGCGAACGCATCACCACCATCCTGCCGCTGCCTGAGGACGAGGATAGCTGGGACAACCTCGACGTCATGTTCTCGACGACACGGGGCACGGTCCGTCGCAACAAGCTGTCGGACTTCGTCCAGGTGAACCGCAACGGCAAGATTGCCATGAAGCTTGACGAGGAGGGCGATGAGATCCTCTCTGTTGAGACCTGCACGGATCAGGACGACGTTCTGCTGACGACAGCGCTCGGCCAGTGCATCCGCTTCCCGGTCGATGACGTCCGCGTCTTTGCCGGCCGCAACTCGATCGGTGTGCGCGGCATCAATCTCGGCAGTGGCGACAGCATCATCTCGATGACGATCGTCGGCCATGTCGATGCCGAGCCGTGGGAACGCGCAGCTTACCTCAAGCGCTCCGCCGCCGAACGGCGTGCGACGGGCGTGGATGAAGAGGATATCGCTCTGGTCGGCGAGGAAGTCACCGAAGAGGGACAGCTCTCTGACGAGCGCTACGAAGAGCTGAAGGCACGCGAACAGTTCGTGTTGACGGTTTCGGAAAAGGGCTTCGGCAAGCGCTCGTCCTCCTACGATTTCCGCATCTCTGGCCGTGGCGGCAAGGGTATCCGCGCCACCGATACGTCGAAAACCGGCGAAATCGGCGAACTGGTCGCCGCCTTCCCGATCGACGATGGCGATCAGATCATGCTCGTCTCGGATGGCGGTCAGCTGATCCGCGTTCCGGTCGGCGGCATCCGTATCGCCAGCCGCGCGACGAAGGGCGTGACAATCTTCTCCACTGCCAAGGATGAGAAGGTCGTCTCGGTCGAGCGCATCAGCGAGCCGGAAGAAGAAGAGACGACGGAAAACGGAGACGAAGCCGTGGTTTCCGAAGGCGAAGCTCCTGCAGCGGGCGAAGCCGACGAAACCCCATCAGCTGAATAATTCACGACTTTCTCATTGCGAACCGGGCGGCCCCTGCCGCCCGGTTTTTTATTGCGCTATGAAGAGCTTGCCGATTCATCCGGAGGGGGAATGTTGTGGGCAGGTGGACAAGGCGAGGGGTGCTGGCCGGTATTTCGGCCGCAGCCGGTGTGGCGGCGGGGCGTTTTTTGCTTCAGCCGCAAGGCGATCCCGGACCAGCCTTTCCAGCGGAACTTCCCATTGAAGATGGCGCGACCATTCTCAATGATGCCGGAGAACTGACACCGACCCGGGTTGCGGCACATCTGACCATCAAGGAGCCGCCGCAGGAGGCCATGATCGGCCGGTTGCGCACGGCGCTCGCTGAAGCCGTCAAGGCAAACAGGCCCTTCATCGCCAGCGCCGCGCGCCATTCGATGGGCGGCCAGAGCCTTGTCGAGAATGGTACGGCACTGACGCTCGATCAGGATTGGCTGGAGGCAGATACAGCCGCCAAGACCTACCGTGTCGCTGCCGGCGCACGTTGGTCGACGATCATTTCCAAGCTCGATAGCATCGGCTTTTCGCCCGCCGTCATGCAGTCCAACAACGACTTCGGCGTTGCCAGCACCTTTTCGGTCAATGCCCATGGCTGGCCCGTTCCATTCAGTGCTTGCGGCAGCACCGTCCGTTCCATCAGGTTGATGACGGTGGACGGCAATCTGCTGACCTGCTCACGCACGGAGAATGCGGAGCTCTTCAACCATGCCATGGGCGGATACGGCCTTTTCGGTGTCATCACCGAGCTTGAGCTCGACATGGTGCCGAATGTGCTCCTTGAGCCGACCTTCGAGCATTTGGCGGGCGAGGATCTCGGACGGCGCTTCGCTGAGGTTCTGGCGAGCGATAGCGCGATCAACATGGCCTATGGTCGCATGGATGTTTCGCTTGATCGTTTCTTTGAAGAGGCGCTGCTGATCACCTATCGCGCCGCTCCGGACCAGACGAAAATACCTCCGGCCTCCGGTTCCGGTTTCATCAGCCATGCGTCTCGTGAAATCTTCCGGGCGCAGCTCGGTTCGGATACGGCCAAACATCTTCGCTGGTGGACCGAGGCTGTCATCAATCCATCGCTTGCGGCGCAGGCGACGCGCAACAGCCTGATGAACGAACCCGTCATCACGCTCGATGACCGGGATCCGTCCCGCACGGATATCCTGCATGAATATTTCGTCTCACCGTCCCGCTTCGCTGATTTCGTTGCAGCCTGCCAGGATGTCATTCCGGCCTCTTATCAGCAGCTCCTCAACATCACACTGCGCTATGTCGATACTGATCGCGATAGTGTGTTGGCTTACGCTATGGAGCCCCGCATTGCCGCGGTCATGCTCTTCTCGCAGGAAAAGACGGTGAGGGGCGAGGCCGATATGCAGCGCATGACCGAAGCGCTGATCGAGCGCGTGCTCGCGATCGGCGGCAGCTATTATCTGCCGTACCGGCCGCATGCCCGATTGGATCAGTTTACCCGCGCCTATCCCCGCGCTGGCGAATTTGCAGCGGCCAAGCGCCGGCTGGATCCCCGCCTTACCTTTCGCAATCATTTCTGGGATCGCTATCTCGGAAGCCTCTAGGGAGATCATAATGTCCAGGCTTCGGCTGATTGCTGTGCTTTATACAGTGGCTCTGCTCTTTGCGGCCGCATTGAATTACATTCCGGGCCTGACGGATGCGGAGGGGCGCGCATTCGGCATCTTTGCGCTCGATATCTATGACGACAGCCTACATCTGGCCTCGGCTGCCTGGGCCGGTATCGCAGCCTTCCTGTCGGCCCGGGCGTCCCGAAACTTTCTTTTCTATTTCGGCCTGCTCTATTTCAGCGATGGTCTGCTTGGACTGATCACCGGGTCGGGTTACCTTGATCTTGGCATCGTCAACTACGGCATTCAGGATCTTCCCTTTACGTTCAAGATCCTCGCCAACGTGCCGCATCTCTTTCTTGGCGGTGTGGGAATCGCATCCAGCTATATCTTCCGCCGTGAGGCCCCGTGATGCGGCGCCTTCTGAAAATCATCGGCTGGCTCCTTGCGGTTCTCGTGGTCGCCGTCCTGCTGCTGCTCAGCCCGGCTGCCTACGTCGAGACCTTCTGCCATGCCGATCCCGAACCCGATAGCTACAAGCCGCTGATATCGGATCCCGAATTCCGCCGGCAGGAGGCCAATACCTATCTCACCTATCCGGAGTGGCATATCGTCTATGCCTATGACGGCCTCGCCGAAACCTTGAAGGCGGGCGACGAATATGGCTTCGATTATTTCTCCAGCGTGAAGGATTTCTGGGTCGCAGACTGTGCGCTGACCCGTATTGCCAATCGCCACGGCGGCGCCGACAGCGAGACGCGAATGATGATCGCGACCATCGGTGTCAGCTTCACGCTCGAAATGGGCCTCAAGGCGGTCTATGAGGAAACGGTCGGTCCGGTTTTTGCGCTCTGGCGCGGCAGCGAAAAGACGCCGCAGGATATCGTCGCCCGCGATATGGCGATCGATTATGCCGGCTTTCTGCGCCAGACCCCATGGTACAAATATCCCTTCCAGCCCTGGATCGACAGGCTTTGGGTCGCACCGGTGGAAGAGCCGCTGCGTGGCTGGGAGCGTCGTCTGGCGCTCGGCGGCGAGTGGCGTGCAAAGATCGCCTATGCCGGCATGATCGCCAGCGCTGTTGCCGCAACCGGTGAGGCGAAGCTGACGATCCGATCGGTCGTATCAGGCCTGCCGGCTACCATGCTTTCGGCAATTCCCGATGTATCGGTCATTTCGGAAAGTGCCGATGGTGTGCTGATCGAAACGCCGCGCTACGACCGCTTCACCCATATCCTCGCGGAGGTCGCCAAGGCAGGTGGTACAATCCGCGAGATTGCCGGCAATGACGAGATCATGGTGTCGCTGACCATGCCTTCAGGGATGGAGCAGGGCAATCTGCCTGGCGAGGTGATCACACGCCTGCCTCGCACCGGTTTCGACAGCGACCGCCTGCTTCTGTCGGTCAAGATGGCTGATCTCGCGCCTCTGCTCAAAGACCGGTCAATTGCCGATCCGGGCCTCGAACATATATTTGATTTCTGAAACATCGGACGGGTGGCTGATCAGGCGCTTGGCACGCAGGACAGGCACTGCGATTGCGATCGTTGCCGCAGTCTTCGCGCTGTTTGCTGTGGTCTTCGCGGCAACGGGCGAGGCGCCGGCTGCCATGGTCTTTCCCGCCGGCAGCATCGAACCCGGCGCATTGCCCGAAGGTGTCTCCATCCTGCGATGGGGCAGGGGCTTTGCCGTCGTCACAAGCGAGCGCAGCGACTATGTGCGTGCGCTCTATGGCAAGGGGGCTCTTCTTGTTCTGCCGCTGCGAAAGAGCGGCTGTCTGGCGCTGCGGCCTGCATCTTCGACATGAGAAAAGCCGGATGCAGAACATCCGGCTTGCATTCATGCTCTGCGTAGCGGGAGCGGCTTTAGAAAGCGCTATGCTTCTTGTTCATCGATTTCACTTCCTCGCTTTCACGGCGCAGCGCTGAAATCGTCGAAGTAACGGACACTATGAACATGATGCTGATGAGTGCTGTGAAAACTGTCAGGATCGTGAACATGGTGGCGTTCCTTTCTGTAGGGAGTTGCGTTCACGCCCCTCAGTACTGGCCGAGGACGCTTACGGAGCGAGCCGAAGCGAACGGGCCATAGACCTTGGAGGCATCGATCTTCTGATTGTCATAGAGAGCGACTGTGGCAGTCAGCATGCCCGTAATCATTACCATCCAGAGCATGTTAATCATGGTGATCTTGCCAGGCATCTTAATTCCCTTCCTGCCGCGCTTCCGCATCTCGTATGTGTCGATCATTTGAACGCATCCGTCTTTAAAAGGTTCCCGCCGGATGTTGACGGGGGATTTACCAACCGTGATCTGAAGCGACCTTGAATGTCGTGTTCATCTACCGTTCAGAATTCAAATCGATTAGAACGCATCCGGCCAAGCTGCCGCATGATGGCCGCATGTTCATTGACCTCCGGCCGTACCCAACCAAGCTGATGGCGATCTGCGAAGTAACCGTAGAAAAGCTCCGCAAACATCGAAAAAATAACGGCTATGGCAATGAGGATGATCAGCATGATCGGGTCTTTCCGGGGAGTGACGCTGCCGGGACCGGCAGTTCTGTGTTGATGATCCGAGTAAAGCACATCGCATCTGAGCAGGCCTTGAACGCCCCGTTCATTCATCGTTCAGACGCGTCGGGCGGCATGGCTAAATAACTTGCGGGAAACCGCCTTCCATGACAAAAGGCGTGAAAACAAACGGCCGGACGATATGACCACAGCTTTCTATCCGGGGTCCTTCGACCCGATCACCAATGGACACGTTGACGTGCTGGTCCAGGCGCTCAATGTCGCCGAGAAGGTGATCGTCGCGATAGGAATCCACCCTGGAAAGACACCGCTCTTCTCCTTTGAGGAAAAGGCAGGGCTGATCCGCGCGTCGCTAGCCGAAGTGCTGCCGGAAAAGAGCGCGAATATCGACGTCGTTTCCTTCGACAATCTCGTTGTCGATGCCGCACGCAAGCATGACGCAAGCCTGCTGATCCGAGGTCTGCGTGACGGCACCGATCTTGATTATGAAATGCAGATGGCAGGCATGAACCGGCAGATGGCGCCGGATATCCAGACCATCTTTCTGCCGGCAGGCACGGCCTCGCGGCCCATTACCGCCACATTGGTGCGCCAGATCGCGGCCATGGGCGGCGATGTCAGCGCCTTCGTGCCGGCGGCTGTCTTGCAAGCCCTGAAATCCAAGCGCAAAGCCTAGGCGGAACCGCCTCAATGGAGCCAACATGAAACTCTTTTATCTTGCATTTGCCGGCGTGCTCTATCTCGCTTCCTTCGCGGGCGACGCTTTTGYGCAGGCTGCCGATCACTATGTCACCATTCAGTTGAAGAGCGGCCCGGTCGTGATCCAGCTTCTGCCTGACGTCGCGCCGAAGCATGTGGCGCAGATCGAGGCGCTGGTGAAGAAGGGCGAATATGACAATGTCGCCTTCCACCGCGTCATCCCCGGCTTCATGGCCCAGACCGGCGACGTGAAGTATGGCAACATGGAAAAGAACTTCGATGCGAGCCAGGCCGGCACCGGCGGCTCCGACCTGCCTGACCTTCCGGCTGAATTCTCCAAGACGCCCTTTGTCCGTGGCACGGTCGGCATGGCGCGCGCCCAGGATCCGAATTCCGCCAACTCGCAGTTCTTCATCATGTTCGCGGACGGCTCGTTCCTGAACGGTCAGTACACGGTCGTCGGCAAGGTTGTCTCAGGCATGGAAAACGTCGACAAGATCAAGAAGGGCGAAGGCCAGAACGGCGAAGTCAGCAATCCCGACCGCATGATCAAGGTCACGCTGGGCAAGAAGTAAGTTCAAGACAAGAAGGAGAACGACAATGGCCGAGATCAAGGATCCGGAAAACACCATCATTCTGGAAACCACCAAGGGCAAGGTTGTCATCCAGCTTCTGCCGCAGGTCGCGCCCGAACATGTCAAGCGCATCAAGGAACTCGCCCGCGAGAAGGCCTATGACGGTGTCGTTTTCCACCGCGTCATCGCCGATTTCATGGCGCAGACGGGTGACGTGCAGTTCGGCAAGAAGGGCGGAGAGAACTTCAACCCGGGTCGCGCCGGCATGGGCGGTTCTTCGAAGGATGATCTCAAGGCTGAATTCTCTGCAACGCCGCATGTTCGCGGCACCTGCTCGATGGCCCGTTCGCAGAGCCCGAACTCGGCCAACTCCCAGTTCTTCATCTGCTTCACCGATGCTCCGTGGCTGAACAAGCAGTATTCCGTCTGGGGCCAGGTCATCGAAGGCATGGACAATATTGACAAGATCAAGAAGGGCGAGCCCGTCTCCGATCCGGATTCGATCGTCTCCATGCGGGTTGCCGCCGACGTCTGATTGTGATTTCTGCAGGAACCCGCCCTTGCGCGAGAGCGCGGGGCGGGTTTCGCTTTGCCTGAAAGTACGTTGATGCGCGTAGACCTCTTCGATTTTGACCTGCCGGATGAACGCATTGCGCTGCGGCCCGCCGAGCCGCGCGATAGCGCGCGCCTGCTTGTCGTCGATCCGAATGCGCAGCCAGTTCTTTCCGATCATCGCGTCTCAGATTTGCCGTCCTTCCTGCGGGCAGGCGACGCGCTGGTCTTCAACGATACCAAGGTCATTCCGGCCCAGCTCGAAGGCATTCGTCATCGCGAGGGCGCTGGCGGCCAGCAGGTGTCGGCGACGCTCCACATGCGCATCGGCGCCAACAAGTGGAAAGCCTTCGCCAAGCCCGGCAAGCGTATCAAGGAAGGCGACCGTATCGCCTTCGGCCATGGCGGCGAAAGCTGCATGATCGGCTCGCTCGATGCGACCGTCGAGGAAAAGGGCGAAGCGGGTGAGGTGACGCTCGCATTCGATCTCTCCGGCCCTGCGCTGGACGAAGCGATTGCCAGCGTCGGCCATATTCCGCTGCCGCCCTATATCGCCGCCAAGCGTCCGGAAGACGAACGTGACCGCGCCGATTACCAGACCATCTATGCGCGGGAGGAGGGCGCCGTCGCTGCCCCGACCGCCGGCCTGCATTTCACACCTGATCTGTTCGAGGCGCTCGACAAAGCCGGCATCGAACGGCATTTCGTAACGCTTCACGTTGGTGCCGGTACCTTCCTGCCGGTCAAGGCTGACGACACCGACGATCACAAGATGCATCTCGAAAGCGGCTATGTCAGCGCTGAGATCGCTGCGAGGCTGAATGCCGTGCGGCAAAGGGGCGGGCGTATCATCTGCGTCGGCACGACCTCGTTGCGGCTGATCGAGAGCGCTGCAGAAGAGAGCGGTGAGATCAAGCCCTGGGCCGGCGCGACAGGCATCTTCATTACGCCCGGCTACCGCTTCAAGGCGGTCGATATCCTGATGACGAACTTCCACCTGCCGCGCTCGACGCTCTTCATGCTGGTCTCGGCCTTCGCCGGTTTCGAGACCATGCAAGCGGCCTATAAACATGCCATTTCGACAGGCTACCGCTTCTATTCCTACGGCGACGCGAGCCTTCTTTTCCGGAAAGACCGATGACGACTGAGAACTTCCAGTTCACCCTCAAGAAGACCGATGGCGGCGCGCGTCTCGGTGAAGTTTCCATGCCGCGCGGCACGATCCGCACACCGGCCTTCATGCCGGTCGGCACGGTCGGCACGGTCAAGGCCATGTATCTCGACCAGGTGCGCGAGACGGGTGCCGATATCATCCTCGGCAATACCTATCACCTGATGCTGCGCCCGACCGCCGAACGCGTTGCCCGCCTCGGTGGCCTGCACAAGCTCATTCGCTGGGAACACCCGATTCTGACGGATTCCGGTGGCTTTCAGGTCATGTCGCTTTCCGGCCTGCGTAAGCTTGATGAGCAAGGCGTCACCTTCAAGTCGCATGTCGACGGCAGCCTGCATCATATGTCGCCGGAGCGCTCCATCGAAATCCAGGGGCTGCTCGGCTCCGATATCCAGATGCAGCTCGATGAATGCGTGGCATTGCCGGCCGAGCCCAAGGAAATCGAGCGCGCCATGGAGCTGTCACTGCGCTGGGCCGAGCGCTGCAAGGTGGCCTTCGGCAACCAGCCGGGCAAGGCCATGTTCGGTATCGTCCAGGGTGGCGACGTTCCTGCCTTGCGCGTCCGCTCGGCCGAGGAACTGGCAAAGCTCGATCTCAAGGGCTACGCGGTCGGCGGCCTTGCGGTCGGCGAGCCGCAGGACGTCATGCTGAAGATGCTGGAAACGACGCTCCCGGTCCTGCCCGGCGAAAAGCCGCGCTACCTGATGGGCGTCGGCACGCCCGACGACATCCTAAAATCTGTCGCCCGCGGTATCGACATGTTCGACTGCGTGATGCCGACCCGTTCGGGTCGTCACGGTTTGGCTTTTACCCGCCGCGGCAAGGTCAATATCCGCAATGCCCGCCACGCGGAAGACATGCGCCCGCTCGACGAACAGTCGAACTGCCCGGCCACACGGGATTATTCGCGCGCCTATCTCCACCATCTCGTCCGCGCCAACGAGGCGCTCGGCGGCATGCTTCTTTCCTGGCACAATCTGAACTACTATCAGGAACTGATGCAGGGTATCCGCAAGGCGATTGCCGAAGGTCGTTTCGCCGATTTCATGGCGGAAACGATCGAGGAATGGGCGAGGGGCGATCTCGAGCCCGTTTGATATATCCCGGCGAGGGCCGCCTTGCTACGGCTCTCGTCTGGTAACGAGACGACGCCTATGCTGTTATCAATCAGCGAACAGGTGTACAGCTCCCGACGTCAGCTGGCTTGACACGGCCGGCCTGGAGATCGCTCCATTGCGGTATAGACGGATCAGGACCACCGATCGATGCCTCAAACGTGGCGCGGTCCAACTTGATGGTCCTTCCGCTCGAAAGGATGCTCATCATCTCTTTCTGGTTGACATACGCCAGGCTGGCATTCAGTCGGCAGAAGAAACGAGTATTGCCGTTCGAGACGACCCAGCCGTAACCACCGGCCTTCCCCTTGGTGAGTTTGCCGATGGCATAATTTTGCTGTGTGAGCTTAGAAAAGGATTCCGCTTGCCCAATGCCCGGCATGGCTGCGAAACCGATCGCCGCGACAGCGACCAAATACTTGAAAGAAGTAGGCATTAAGTTTCAATCCCCAGACAGAATGATATAGGCTCTCTACTCTTCGGGGAAACCTCACACAACTTTAATATGCAGGGATGCTTAATCCACTAAATGCCCTTGCTGTCGGCATTCGGCACGATCTGCACGCCGTTGATCTTGAAGCTGCCGTCAGGCTGACGAGCGACCTGATAGATCGCCGTCCAGTCCTTGCCATCGCGGCCGGAGATCAGCACTTCCTGATAGATCATTGCGCCATCGTCGATCGACCTGCTGCGCCCGAAGGCATAGTTGCCGGGATGATAGACCGGCTCGTAGCTCTTCTTCACCATGGCGAAAAAGACATTCTTGTCGGGATACATGGCCTTGATGCCGGGCGCAGCGAAGGAATAGGCGGTATCCGCATCGTCCTTGAGGAATGCCCTGATCTGCTCCTCGATCATCGTCTGTGTTGTCTGCACGGGATCTTCGGCGCGGGCCGCCATGCCTGACATTACGGATACGGCACACAGAACCAGCACTGCGAAAAAAGCGCGCATGGGATCATCTCCGGCTATGTCAGCAGAAGTGTAGGCTATTTTGCGCACAAGGAAAGAGCCGGTCAGGACCAGCGGCGGAAGAGGGCGCTGGCATTGACGCCGCCGAAGCCGAAGCCGTTGGTGATCGCATATTCCATCACCACCTTGCGGGCCACCTTGCCCACGAGATCGATGCCTTCGGCTGCCGGATCGGCCGTTTCCAGATTGCGCGTCGGCGGGGCTATCTGATCGCGCAGCGCAAGAATCGTAAAGATGGCTTCGAGCCCGCCTGCAGCACCCAGCAGATGACCAGTCGCCGACTTGGTGGCGCTGACGGCAATGCCGCCGTCGCGGCCGAAGACCGTACCGATTGCAGCGATCTCGCCCTTGTCACCGACCGGTGTCGAGGTCGCATGGGCGTTGAGATGCTTGACCTCGGAAGCCGGGATCCTGGCCTGCCGTAAGGCAGCCTCCATCGCCCGGCGGGCGCCATCGCCATCTTCCGGCCCTGCCGTCATGTGATAGGCGTCGGCGGCCGTGCCGTAGCCGACGAGTTCGGCAAGCGGCGTCGCGCCGCGCGCCAGCGCATGCTCAAGTGTTTCGATGACGAGAATGCCAGCCCCTTCGCCCATCACGAAGCCGTCGCGGGCCGTATCGAAGGGCCGCGAGGCAAGTTCGGGCCTGTCGTTGAAACCGCTCGATAGTGCACGGGCTGCGGCAAAGCCGCCAAGGCTCACCTTGTCGATGCAGGCTTCCGAGCCGCCGCAGATAGCGACATCCGCCTCGCCGGACCGGATCAGCCGCGCCGCATCGCCGATTGCCTGAACGCTTGCTGCGCAAGCCGTTACCGGTGCCCCGAGCGGGCCCTTGAAGCCGTAGCGGATGCTGACCTGACCAGCCGCCAGATTGACGAGGAAGGAAGGCACGGTGAAGGGCGAGAGCCGCCGCACGCCGCGCGTCTCAGCCGTGCGTACCGCATCCGCAATCGCCGGAAAGCCGCCGACGCCGGAGGCGATGATCGTCGCCGTTCGCTCGCGCGCATCGACGCCCTCAGGCATCCAGCCGGCCTGGCGCACAGCTTCTTCCGTCGCCGCCATGGCGAACTGGATGAAGCGGTCCATCTTCTTCTGGTCCTTGGGCGGAACGGCGCGATCGGGATCGAAACCCGCTTCGGCATCCTCCTCGATGGAGGGAACGACCCCGCCGACCTTGGCGGCGAGATCGCCGACCACAGTCTCTGGCAGCACGCGCAGGCCGGAACCGCCGGCGACGAGCCGATTCCATGCCGTCTCGACGCCGACACCAAGTGGCGAAACAAGTCCCATGCCGGTGACAACAATGCGTTCCATGGATTTGTCCTTTCTAAAGCAATTCCGGCAAAAGTGCGCGGCGGTTTTGCGTTCGGAATTGCGTAAAAACAAAGAGATAGAGCATTCCCGTGCCTCGCAGAAAAATGGAAATGCTCTAGGCGTCGATGCCGAGGTAATAAGCGCGCATGCGGGCGATCCGTTCGCGGTCGCCTTCATCGGCGGCCGGTCCCGGCAGCAGGCAGGTGTTTTCGGGTTTCAGTTCTTCGCCACTGGCTGCATCCACCAGCACGGGCCGGCGCTCCTCGCCGGAAGCGGCATTGCCGAGCAGGAAGGCAAGATCCTCCTGCGGAGCGTGCCGGCGTCCCCAGGAAAACAGGGCCATCAGAACGGGGAAGAAATCACGTCCCTTGGCGGTCAGCACATATTCGTAGCGGGTAGGGTGCTCATTGTAGAGGCGCTTCTCGAACAGTCCTTCATCGATCAGATGCGCGAGTCGCCGCGTCAGGATGTTCGGCGCAACGCCGAGGCTCTTTTGAAATTCGTCAAAGCGTGTCAGCCCGTGAAAGGCGTCGCGAAGGATCATCATGCTCCACCAGTCACCGACGCTGTCGAGAGCGCGGGCGGCCGGGCATTTGAAATTGGCGAAGCTTGTTCGTTGCATGATGCAAGTCACTACAGAAGTTACTTGCATGATGCAAGCCACTTGCGATGCGCAAGTAGCTTGTCAGGCGTTGTCTCGCCCGAAGATCCGCGCCAGAAGAATGCCGGTTACAAGAACGCCCGCTGCAACAAAAACCGTATCTCCCGGCGTGCCGATATAAAGCGGCCCGATATTGGCAAAGAGCAGGAAGGCGACGAGGAAATTGAACCAGCCCCAGATGACATTGGTGACTGGTGAGCTGAGCTTCGCCCCTTGCAGGCGGACGAAAGGTGTGCGGAAAGGCCGGCCGCTGACGCCATTGACGAAATGCGGCACGCCATTGGTCAGGAATGCAGCGGCGATAAAGTGAATGATATAGGCGGTCCAGGGCAATGGTTCTCTCCGCTCGGCTGATGGCTTTGCGGACAATGTTGTGCCGGGCCGGCAAAGGACAAGAAAAAGGGGCTCCGGAAAGGAGCCCCCATAGGACCGCCGCATGAAGACACGAGGTTCCGATCTCAGAGGAACAGGAAATCGTCGTGATGAAGCGTCGCCAGATTGGAAAGCGTCGCGATCTGCACGGCCGCACCGCGCCCGCTACCGTCCGCATCGTAGAAAAGCTTTCCGGTCGTCTGGTCGTAGATCAGGCGGTCGTTCGAATCCAAAGCCTTTGTGCCCATCACGAAATTTGCGGCGGAAAAATTCGCTGGATCGATGGCTGTGAAAACCTCGTGGTCGAGCACGATCTTGTCACCGGCGCCTTCCGAAAAGTCCTCGATCCTGTCGATGTTGTTGTAAGCGCTGGGTTTGAAGTCGAAGATGAAATGGTCGGCTCCAGCTCCGCCGTTCAGGATATCGTTGCCGTTGCCGCCGATGAGCTGGTCGTTTCCTGCGCCGCCCGACAGCATGTTGCCTGCGCTGTTTCCGGTCAGCACGTTGTTTTCGCCGTTACCCGTGGCGTTGATCGCTGACGAGCCTGTAAGCGTCAGATTCTCGACTGTTCCGAGAGTATTCTCCAGAGAGAAGGATATGGAGGCATTGACGGTGTCGTTGCCGTCACCGCCTGTTTCGTCGACGATGTCGCCTGCCGAATCCACTTTGTACGTGTCGTTGCCGAGGCCACCTATCATTCGGTCTTCGCCTCTAGCGCCGTCGAAGTTGTTGTCGCCGGAATTGCCCGTGAGAACGTTGTTCATGACGTTGCCGGTCGCATTGATGTTATCGTCACCCAACAGGGTCAGGTTCTCGACAGTTCCCGTCACATGGTCCTTGTCCATCAGACTGAGCGAGACATAGGACTTGATGGTATCCTTGCCGGAGCCGCCAGCTTCGATCACCACATCATAGACGCTGTCGACGATATAGGTGTCGTCGCCACCTCCACCCTTCATGCTGTCTGCGCCCGCGCCGCCATCCAGCACGTTGGCTCCGTAATTGCCGACGAGAATGTTGGCGAGTTCATTGCCAGTCGCGTTGATATTGGCGTTGCCGGTCAGTGTCAGGTTCTCGATGGCGCCGATCGCATGGGCGGTATCCGCCAGGCTGAAGCTGATTGACGACATGACGGTATCGGTTCCACCGCCGCGGCTTTCATCGACGATGTCAGTCGGGGAGGTGACCGTGAAGGTGTCGTCTCCGGTGCCGCCATAGATATGGCCAGGCGCCGGCGCTGCGCTGGCACTTGCTGCTATGTTGATAATGATGGGATGGTCGACGACATCCACATTGAGGGAGGATATGTTGCTGAAGCTCTTGACCGGTGTATCGCCCGCCAGCGGATCGTAGACCTGCACCGTCCCGAAAGCTCCGCCCAGATTGACGGTGACGCTCGCCGCCGCCGCCTGGATCGCCTTGTCTGTCGTCTGGTTCCAGATATCGGGCTCGTTCCAGATGATGATCTGGTAGCTTCCGTCGGATTTCTCCGTCAGATAGCTGCGCGCGGTGGAGGGTAGTCCGTTGATGGTGTAATTGAGCGCCCCCGGATTGAAGGTCGCCTGCGTTGCCCCGTCATCTTCGAGAATTTCCGTTAGATTATGGATCGCTGTTGCGGCCGGCTTGGGAGTATAATCCAGGCGAAACAGCCCGAAATGCTTTTCCTGGTCGGCGCCTCCCGGATCGGAATAGGCATCGAGAAGCTGGTAGATGAAAGTGTCCTTCGATCCGAGAAAGACGCCGTCCATCAATGTATTGAGAAGCAGTTTTGCCTGCGTCGTCTCGTCGACGCCTTCCCATCCGCCGTTGGTATCGGCGGTCAGCGACGTGTGATAGCCGATCTCGGTGATGGTAAGCGGCTTGCCGGGATCTGCCTGCATCTGGTCGCCGGATTCGCGCGAAAGCCAGGAGAAGGGCTGGTCGCCCTCTTTCGCATAGGTGTGGATCGTCGTGTAATCGTTGGAAGAAGCAACCGTGTAACCGGTAAAGCCGAGAACCGGAATGTCCTTCAGCAGCGGATCGGCATTCACCGCGTTGAACAGATCCTTTTGGTAGGCAAGCGCAGCAGCTTCTCCCGACAGTCCCTTATAGGCGACCGGCCAGTTATTGACCTCGTTCGGGCCTTCTATGCCGACGATCGAACCGGGATGCGCTTCCACGAAGGCATGCAGTCGCTGGACAACGGTAGCGGGGGTATCATCCCGCCCGGAGACGAAAACGAATTTGACACCGGCATCTGCCGCGTCCCCAAGGTGGCCCTGACCGTAAGGGTCGGAGGCAGGGGTGGGGGCATGATCGCGAACTGTCTCGAGGCCAAGATAGCCCAGAGCTTTAACAACTTCCGCGATATTGGAATATTTTCCATCGGTATAGTCGATATGTGTATCAATTCCGAATGAATCGATAACATCTGTAATTCTAGTAGCTTGGGCCATTTCATCCTCCTCGCCTGGAAGTAGAAAGAATTACTTCGATTGGATAGTGATTCGCTCAAAAGTAGGGCCTGATTCACAGTAGAATCCGCCAAAGTTATGATCGCGTTAACTATATTGTATTGCTCGCAATATGATTGCGAACTGATGCTTCCGCGGGGATCCGATATTATGCGGACCTGGGCATCTTGCTAATCAACGTGTCAGGAGAGGATCTCGCTGTCGAAGCAATAGGGCGTAGTCGCCGAGGCGACGATGGCCACGCGCGCGATATCGACCAGCTAACGCTTGGCCAGAAAGTCAATATCCGTTCAGCGCCTTCGATCAGAGGACGACGCCGGAAAGGGGGGCGGTGTCGTATCGATTTCGCCCGATGGTGACTGAACAGTGCAGCGGCGTTGACTATTATCCCGCGCGCATCAAGCCGAAGCCGGCAAGCCTGGAGAAGCTCACCGATATCGCACTCTATCCCGGCATGCCGGCGGAGGTCTTCAAAGGTCGCGGAGTACTCTGTCATCTCCTAAATGACGGAGCCGCTGATGGCTCAGATCAGCCATACGTCCCGCGAGCGGTATTTGGCGCGCCAAAGTGCAGGGGAGGCGCGGCCGATCGCGTTTCCACAAAGGAGTGCCGGGACACCGCAGCCCCGGCACATCGTATCGATCGATCAGGCCGCCTTGGCAATTGCACCATGCGGATCGAGAACGAACTTTGTCGCGGCACCCTGGTCAAAGCTCTCATAGCCTTGGGCGGCATCCTCAAGCGAAATCACCTTCGCATTGACGATGTCGGCAATCGGCAGGCGGTCATGCAGGATCGCCTGCATCAGCTGGCGGTTATATTTGAGTACCGGCGTCTGGCCGGTATGGAACGACTGCGCCTTCGCCCAGCCGAGACCGAAGCGCAGAGAGAGGCTTCCCTGCTTCGCCGCATTGTCCACAGCGCCCGGATCTTCCGTGACGTAGAGGCCGGGAATGCCGATGGAGCCGGCGGCGCGGGTAATCTCCATCATCTGGTTCAGCACGATCGCCGGCTGTTCGCCACCGGAATGTCCACGCGCTTCGAAGCCGACCGCATCGATGGCGCTATCCACTTCATTGGTGCCGACCACCTGGGCAATCATGTCTCCCAGCCGGTCGCTCTTCGAGAGATCGATCGCCTCGAAGCCAACGCGGCTCGCATGGGCGAGGCGGTCCTTGTTGAAGTCGCCGATCATGACGACCGCCGCACCGAGGATACGGGCGGATGCAGCCGCTGCAAGGCCGACAGGGCCGGCACCTGCGACATAGACGGTCGAGCCGACACCGACGCCGGCTCTGACCGCGCCGTGGAAGCCGGTTGGCAGGATATCGGAGAGCATGGTGAGATCGCGGATCTTGGCCATCGCCTTGTCACGGTCGGGGATTTTCAAGAGGTTGAAATCGGCATAGGGGACTGTGACATAACGAGCCTGGCCGCCGATCCAGCCGCCCATGTCGACATAGCCATAGGCGCCGCCGGCCCGCGACGGATTAACCGTCAGGCAGACGCCGGTATCCTGTGATTTACAGCAGCGGCAGCGCCCGCAGGCCACGTTGAAAGGTACGGAGACGATGTCCCCGACATCGAGCATTTCGACGTCGATGCCTTTTTCGATGATCTCGCCGGTAATCTCATGTCCGAGCACGAGGCCCGGCATCGCTGTGGTGCGGCCGCGGACCATGTGCTGGTCCGAACCGCAGATATTGGTGGAGATGACTTTCAGGATGACGCCATGTTCGATACGGCGGCCATCCGGCGCCTCGAGTTTCGGATCGTCGATGTCGCGGACTTCCACTTTTCCGGGCCGCAAATAGACGACGCCACGGTTCTTGCTCATTTCCGTCTCCTCCGTTTGAAATCAGGGCAACGCGCTAGCAGCTCCTCCCGCAGCGATTGCCTGTTACAGAGTAGACCAGAAAGATCCCAGTGCCGTCCCGAAAGCGACGCCTTGCAGGCGGAAACCAGCAAAACCGGACCAAAGCGCCGCTCGCGCCGGTGCGGTTCGGCCACCTGCCTTAGCGGACTCTGAGGCAGGTGGCCTTTCCCCGGCAGGTGGGGTGTCTCCTGCCGGGCGCCGCGTTAGCATCACCCTGACTGATGCGATATCAAAACAGCCGCTCCCTTTTGACGCGGCTTCCGCTATAGTTGCAGAAACAGAGCCTGGGGGCGATCATGACGCAACGCGGCCGTGCTTTCGCAGACATCGTCTACACTATCCTTATTGTAGAGAGAGCCTATCCGGTGGATGTCGTCGCCGCCGCTCTAGGGATGAATTACGCGGCCTTCCACTCGCGCCTGATCAGCAGAACCTGTTTTTCCGCTGACGAAATCCAGAATCTGCTGGAAGTCGTGCCCGATCCACGCCTCGCATCCTATCTCCTCGAGGGAAGTATCTTTGTTGCAGCGGAGCGCTCTTCCGGTGTGGAACAGGCCGAGCCTGTCGCGTCACTGCAGAGAGGTGCGACGCGAGTGGTCGTCGAGGCGACGGACGTGCTCGAACTGGTGGATGCCGCGCTTGCCGGAGGCGGAATGGATCATCGCAAGCAGCGCCTGGTGCTCAAGGAGATCGAGGAGGCGGAGAGGGCGCTTGCATCCCTTCGCCTCGGCCTGAAGGGAGCTTACGTCGGGCAGTCCTTGCGCATCAGCAAGAGATAGCCTTCGCCCTCTTCCTCAAGCGCAAGCATCGCTTCGATGACCGAGAGGCGCGTCTCCTCCAGATAGGACTTCCAGGCGCCGCTGGCCGTGGCAAGCTGCCGGTCAACAGAAAGAAGCCGAAGCTTCAAAAGATTCTTCTCGCGCACAATGCGCGCATATTCCTGAATGGGATGAGAATGATCGGATGCCATGCGAAGACCGGTGAATTCGTTTGGGCATCTAGCCAGCTGAGTGCAGCTTCGCCATCAAAACGATCTCGACGTTTTTACGCAGACAATCCCGCTCGTCATTGTCAGGCATTAAGCGGTGTGGATGAAACAAAATCGGAAGCGGATCCCGAAGCACGCGGCCGCGTTCGGGATCCGGCTTTGAAGTATCCTGCGCCTATCGTACCGCTGCCGGCAACACCTCGAATTTCCAGAATTTATCCGGCCGGAAATAGGTCGTGGCAAATTGACGGATATCCTCGGCGGTGACTTTGCCGTAGCCGCTGAGATTGTCGCGTATCCGCTCCAGACGGCGAGGGTCCGTTTGAGCGCGGTGCAGATATTGAATCCAATATTCGTTGCTCTGCTGCTGGTGCTTCAATGTCTCGATAATGGGTTCACGAGCGCGAACCAGTTCGTCCGGCGAGACGTCGTTTGACCTGAGATCGGTGGCGATCCTGTCCACAAGCGCATAGAAATCGTCGATCTTGGCCGGCGTCGTCTCGACATAGAGATAAGCGTAACCGTAACCGGGAATCTCCCATGAGAGGTCCATATCGCCCTGCGGACTGTAGGTCGCGCCTTCGGCAATGCGGAACTGGTCGATCAGCCTGTTTTCGAAGATCTGGCCGGCGACGTTCGCGGTAAAGCCCCGCTGCATATCCGAGAGCATGTCGCCGATGGGGGCGGCGACAATCGCCGCGGCGTTATCGGCCCTGCCGCTGTGGGTCTGCGTGACGGGTGTCGCGGTGGGCATCGGGAAATGCACGTTCTTTGCGTCGTCGCTCGACGTATTGTCCGGGCGGGCCGGCAGAGCACCGAAGGTTTCGGCCGTCAGGCGGATGGCATCGTCCGCCGTTATATCGCCGACGATGGTGATATCGATCGGCCCCGTGGAAATATGGCCCCCGAACAGCGCCTCGAAATCTTCCGGCTTTGCGGCTGACAATTGGGCGCGATCGGGGAAGGTCCAGCGCGGGTCGCCGGAATGAACGAGGCCTGCGAAATCGCGGCTGATAATGGCGCCCGGCGTCGCCTCATACTGATCGAGGTTGTTCAAATAGGCTTGCTGGACACGCTTGAAGGCTTCGGGCCGATAAGCGGGATCTGAAGTGTAAGCCGTCATCATCTGCAGCTGCGTCGCAAGATCCTCCGTCCGCGTACGCCCGTCGAACTGGAAGGAACTGTCGTCCACGGAGAAATCGATGCTGGCGATATTGGCCGCAAGCGCTTTCTGCATGTCCTGGTAATCCATGGCCTTCGTGCCTGATAGTACCACGGCCGGCGATGTCCAGATCGCCAAGGGACGGTCGTTCGGCAGGTCCAGGCGGCCGCGGCCGATATCCTCGCGCACCAGCACCTCATTGGCGCGCAGTTTGGTTGGCTTGACGGTGAGCCGCACCCCGTTGGCAAAGCGCACCATTGTCAGGCCGAGATCGTCGACCGTGTGGCGTTCGACGACGGCGCCCGACGCACCGAAATGGGTATAGGGCCAGACGACGGCTGCTGCACTCGATGGAGCCGTGACCGGTACCGCCCGGGACGCGTCATAGACTTGTCTGACATCGTCGGCACCACCCTGCGGTGATTGCGCAGTCTGCAGCACGAGTTGCGGGCCGTTGCCGGAGAAGACATGCTGCAGGACTTGATTGATCTCGGCAGCCGTAACACCCTTTGTCATGGTCTCGAACATCGACAGATCTTCCGCGGGCGAGGTGAAGACCTGATTGTCATCGACGCTGGAGGCCAGCATCGAAGCGACGTCGGTGCTCGTGCGGGTCGAGGCGCCTGCCGCAGTGGCCTGCAGGAGCGAGCGATATTCGAGGATCTCGCGATCGACCTCTGCCTGGTCGGCCCCGAATTGTTGGAAGCGGCGCTGTTCCTGATCGAGGGCCGTCAGCGCCGCCTGCCATTTATTCGGCTCGCAATTCGCCATGACGACAACGAGACGGGCGGAGTCGAAAAGATCCTGGGAGCCGACGGCGGCGCTGATGAAGGGCGCGTTGCCTTTGCTGGCCATGGCACCGAGACGGCGCTTGAGCACCAGAAGTCCGAGGTCCTCGATCAACTCTGCCCGGCGTTTGGCGAACGTGTCAGGGGAGGTGTCGTAGGGACGCGTCCAGGCGATCTGAACATTCGTTGTACCGCCGGGGACCGTGATGACCTCGGCGCTTTCGTCTTTCGGCTTCAACGGCCCGAGATCGGGTTTTTGCGGGGCCGGGGCGGCAGCCTTCCAGTCACTGAAGCGCTGCCTGATTTCGATTTCCATGGCAGCAGGGTCGACATCGCCCACGACGATCAGTGTGGCGCGTTCGGGCCGGTAGTTGGTGTGGTAAAAATCTCGCAGCAGATCGACAGGCGCATGGCTGATGATGTCGATCTTGCCGATCGGTGAGCGCATCGTCACGCGCTGGCCAGCGAGCAGGGAGTTCGTGACGCCGATTGCGGCGCGATATTGCGGCGTGTCGCGCAGCCGCTCTTCCGACAGGATGACGCCGCGCTCGCGGTCGAAGGCGCCGGCATCCAGCGTCAGTTCGCTCGCCGTTTCGCGCATCAGCATCAGGCCGGTCGAAAGCGTGTCCGCATCGACCTCGGGGAGATCAAGCGCATAGACGGTCTCATCATAGGACGTGTTGGCGTTGGTGTCCGGCCCAAAGGCCAGGCCCTTGCGCTGCAGGATGCGGATCATCTCGTCGCCGGCAACATGCGTCGAGCCCTTGAAGGCCATATGTTCGAGGAAATGCGCCAGCCCTTGCTGATTGTCGTTCTCATCAAGCGAGCCGGCGCCGATACGGAAGCGGATCGCGGCCTGTCCCGGCGGCGTGGCGTTGCGCATGATCGCAAACCGCATACCGTTTTCAAGCGTGCCGAAACGGATGCCAGGTTCCGCCGGCAGGTCGCTGATCGTCTGCGGCCATGGTGCGGATGGGCTGTCCGCGTGGGCCGGCAGCCCTGACGTGCAGGCTGCAGCAAGCGTGAACGCTGCCAGGAATCGAAGAAAAATAGGGAATCTCATATGTTTGATGCGCATTCTGTTCTGATGGTGAGCATGAAGAGAGTATGTGACGTTGCGCGAACTATCAGACAGGTTGCATCTCACATCAACGTCTATTTACGGGATGGATGCGTCGCTACAATCATCGCCATGCGCGACGTCGGCGAGGGACAATGGCTGATAGCATGGAGACACACCAAGACAATCGACGGGAAGCCATTGAAATCATTGTAATATTGCACTTGGAAACAGCGTACTCATCTCCGTACGAAGATCGCATAAGATAGATTATGGAACTAAAAGCCGTACCCGAAACCGCACCCATTACTGCGCGGCCTGCATCTCCGGCTGTGGCCACCGCTGCAGCGCTTCCCGTCCGGCATCGGTCAAGCCGTAGACGCCTCTGTCGAGTCGTTCGAACCAGCCGTAGACATTGGACAGCAGGATCTTGCCGGCCTCCGGTACACCGGACCTGATATCGCGCACCCGCAGCGGTCCTGATGCCAGCGCCGCAGCACAGCCGAGCGCCTGTTGGCGATATGCCGTCATGAGCGGCGTGCGCGTGCTGCCGCCGAGCGCCGGGTCGCCGCGGCGTTTCTGGTGCTCGCGCATCAGCCGCGACCGGCGCTTCGGATTGGTCCGTGGCATTGGCGATACGGAGCCGACGATGATGCTGACGTCGCCGGCGTCCGAAATGCCAAGCATTCCGATGCCGAGCCGGCGGCAGAGATCACGGTAGCGCTTGTCGGCTTCCCGGCCTTTGCCCTTGGCGGAAACCCGGGCCGCAATCCAGACTTCATCAGAGACGGCCGCGCGATCGACGGCCTGCAGGATGAGCTCGAGATTGAAGCTGAGCTTCAGCTCGCAGACCACCACCACAGGCGGATCGTCGTCGCTCAGGCCAACCAGATCGCAGCCGCCGACTTCGCCCTTGACGACGTAACCTGCCTTTTCGAGAAAGCCTTTGACGGGCAGATAAAGCGAAGTTTCCATAGGCCTGCGGATCGAACAAAAGAATCGTTCCATAATCTACATCGATCCATTGATGCGGGACACCGCATCGATCGCCATCGGCTGGATTACGCGGCATGGCCGTGGATGGCCTTCAATACATCCCTTCTCAGGTTGACGGAAAACCCTCAAGACGCTAGCACGCTCGAAGCATATCCGGGGGTAATTCAATATGGATATTTTCACAGCGGCCGGTTTGACGGCCCTGCTGCAGGTCATTGCTATCGATCTTGTTCTCGCCGGCGACAATGCTGTCGTTATCGGCCTTGCTGCTGCCGGCCTGGAAGCCACGCAGCGCCGCAAGGCGATCATTGTCGGCATTCTGGCGGCAACGGTGCTCCGCATTCTGTTCGCTTCTGTGGCCGTCTATCTGCTCGCAATCGTCGGATTGCTGCTCGCCGGCGGCCTGTTGCTGCTCTGGGTCTGCTGGAAGATGTGGCGCGAGCTGCGTGCCGGCCATGGCGAAGAACATGCGGCCGAGGCTGGCGCAGCCGCGCCGAGGAAGACCTTCTTCCAGGCTGCGACACAGATCGTCATCGCCGACGTTTCCATGTCGCTGGATAATGTTCTTGCCGTTGCCGGCGCCGCCCGCGAACATCCGAGCGTGCTGGTGCTAGGCCTCGGTCTTTCCATTGCGCTGATGGGCATCGCCGCGAACTTTATCGCCCGCCTGCTCAACAAACATCGCTGGATCGCCTATGTCGGCCTGCTCATCATTCTCTATGTCGCGCTCGACATGATCCATCGCGGATACCTCGAGGTTGCTCCCTTTATCGGCAGCTAAACCTCTACTTCGAAGCTCATCTGGTCGAACGCCGGCACCACATGATCCGGCGTTTGCGCCATGACAACGTCGTAGTCGAGCGGCGTGTGCATATGCGTCAGGATCGCCCGCTTCGGTCTTAGCCGCTCGATCCAGTCCAGTGACTGTTCCAGCGAGAGATGGCTGGGATGATAGGCATATTGCAGGGCGTCGATGATCAGCATGTCGAGGTTCTGCAGCCTCTCCGCCGTCTGCGGCGGGAAGTCGCTGATATCGCTGCAATAGGCCACATCGCCGATGCGGAAGCCGAGCGAATGGATGTCACCGTGCTGCTGCAGATGCGGCATGAAGGCGATCGTTCCGCCTGGCCCGTGGATTTCAATGGGCTTTTCCAGATCCTCGATCACAATCGGCAGCACGATTGGCGGATAATTGCTGCCCGGCGGCGTCTCCAGGCAGTAGCCAAAGGCATCGCGCAGCCGGCTCATGGTGAACTGGTCGGCGAAGATCGGCACGCGCCGGCGGGTATTGTGAAAATAACCACGCAGATCGTCGATGCCGTGGATATGGTCTGCATGCGGATGGGTGTAGAGGACTGCGTCGACATGGTCGACCCCTGCCCTGATCATCTGCTCGCGAAAATCCGGCCCCGTATCGATGACGACGGTCGTGGCAGCGCCATCATCAGAAAACTGCTGCACCATAAAGGCGGCGCGTGTTCGTCTGTTCTTTGGATTGTCCGGATTGCAGGCGCCCCAGTCACCGGTGATACGCGGCACGCCGGGTGACGACGAACAGCCGAGAATGGTGAACCGCTGCCGTCGTGCCACGCCGCTAGATCCTCGGCATCTTCGAAAACAGCCGGAAGGCATTGTCCGTGGTGATCCGCGCGACCTCCTCGTAAGGAAGGCCGATCGTATCGGCCAGCACCTCGGCCGTGTTCACCACATAGGACGGCTCGTTGCGCTTGCCGCGCCAGCGCTTGGGCGCCAGATACGGCGCGTCGGTTTCCACAAGCAGCCGGTCGTGCGGAATGGTCTTGGCGATGTCGCGCAGCTCTTCCGACTTTGGGAAGGTCAGGATGCCCGAAAAGGAAATATAGCCGCCGAGCTCGACGCCCGTCTTTGCCAGGTCCGGACCGGCCGAGAAGCAATGCAGGATGAAAGGGAAGGCCCCCTTCCCTGTTTCCTCGGTCAGGATCGCCGCCATGTCGGCATCGGCGCTACGACTATGGATGACCAGCGGCAGCTGCGTCTCACGCGCCGCGGCGATATGACGGCGAAAGCCTGTCTGCTGGTCCTCGGGCTTCTGCGTGTCGTAGAAATAGTCGAGACCGGCCTCGCCGATCGCGACGACCTTCTGATGGGCGTTGGCAAGCCGCACCAGATCTTCCGTCTGGATGTCCAGTTCGTCGCCCGCATTGTTCGGATGTGTGCCGACTGAGCAGAAGACGGAGGGATATGTCTCGGTGATGGCGAGCAGCCCATCGAGCTTGCGCACGCGGGTGCAGATCGTCACCATCTGCGCCACGCCCGACGCATGGGCGCGCGCGACAATCTCGTCGCGCTCAGCCTCGAAATCGGCAAAGTCCAGATGGCAATGCGTATCGACCAGCACGGCCTTAAGCCTCCGGAGCCACGTAGCGCGGGAAGACCGGCTTCGGCGCTTCGAGCGGCGTTCCCGGCACCAGACGGCCGGCTTCGCCAAGCGCTGCGAAGTCACGCTTGTCCGCAGGCGCCGCCACGAGATCGAGGAGCTTACCAGCCGATTCCGGCACGAAAGGCTGCAGCAGGATGGCGATCTGGCGAACGACTTCGGCGGTCACATAGAGCACCGTGCCCATACGCGCCGGATCGGTTTTCTTCAGCGCCCAAGGCTCCTGGCCGGCGAAATAGCGGTCTGTCTCCGAGACGACAGCGATGACCGAGGCCAGCGCACGGTGGATGAGCTGCTTGCCCATGTCGTCGCGCGTCGAGGCATGCAGCGCATCGGCTTGCGCCAGCATGGCCTTGTCTTCGTCCGTCAACGGTCCGCATTCCGGGATCTTGCCGTCGCAATTCTTGACGATCATCGATAGCGAGCGGCTGGCAAGGTTGCCGATGCCGTTGGCGAGGTCGGAATTGATGCGCGTGCCGATCGCCTCTTCGCTATAGCTGCCGTCCTGGCCGAAGGAGACTTCGCGCAGGAAGAAGTAGCGCACCTGATCGAGGCCGAAATGGTTCACCAGATTGACCGGATCGACGACGTTGCCGAGCGACTTCGACATCTTCTCGCCCTTGTTGAGCAGGAAGCCATGGGCAAAGACGCGCTTCGGCAGCGGCAGCTTCGCCGACATCAGGAAGGCCGGCCAGTAGACGGCGTGAAAGCGGATAATGTCCTTG
The DNA here is from genome assembly GCF_056398505.1 of Rhizobium sp. 01T437. NCBI lineage: Bacteria > Pseudomonadati > Pseudomonadota > Alphaproteobacteria > Hyphomicrobiales > Rhizobiaceae > Rhizobium > Rhizobium sp. 01T437. The sequence goes on along the minus strand of NZ_JBFTPM010000001.1, from coordinate 475,968 downwards.
CCGATGATATGCACATCGGCCGGCCAGTATTTCGCCCGCGGTCCGTTCTTGTCTTCGATATAGCCGGTCGCGGTGATGTAGTTGGTGAGCGCATCGACCCACACATACATGACATGATCAGGATCGTTCGGGACCTTGATGCCCCAGTCGAAAGTCGTGCGCGAGACCGAGAGATCCTTTAGACCGGACTTGACGAAGGAGATCACCTCGTTGCGGCGTTCGGCCGGACCGATGAAATCGGGATTCTCTTCGTAGTGCTTCAGCAGCCGGTCCTGGTATTCCGAGAGCTTGAAGAAGTAGCTCGCCTCTTCCACCCATTCGACCGGCGTGCCCTGCGGCCCGTAGCGCACGCCATCGGCGCGCAGCTCGGTTTCGTTTTCCTGGTAATAGGCTTCGTCACGCACCGAGTACCAGCCGGCATAGGAATCTTTGTAGATGTCGCCATTTGCAGCCATCAGGTTCCAGATGTTCCGCGAGGTCTCGTGGTGACGTTCCTGCGTGGTGCGGATGAAGTCGTCGTTCGAAGCATTGAGCAGCTCCGCCATCGCCTGGAATTCGCCGGAATTGCGGTCGGCAAGCGCCTGTGGCGTGATGCCTTCGGCACGCGCCGTCTGCTGCATCTTCTGGCCGTGCTCGTCCGTACCCGTCAGGAAGAAGACATCCTTGCCGTCGAGGCGCTGGTAGCGCGCCATGGCGTCGGTCGCAATCAGCTCGTAGGCATGGCCGATATGCGGCTTGCCGTTGGGATAGGAGATCGCTGTCGTGATGTAGAAAGGGGTCTTGTCTGTCATGGCGGCCAATTCCGGCTTACTCTATAAAAATCGTCAGCCGCTATTAGCGCATGTCTCGCACAAGCGAAACATCAAGTTTGGCAGCCATCGACGATTTCCGGGCCGCGTATTGGTGACCTTGACTCGTGTTCTGACGCAATCTACCCCTTCTGTCGCAAGAGGGCGGGACGGAAGCGAAGTGCGATTTTTCATCGATCGGAATAGTCACGGCCGCGCGCCCTCGGAGGCGCGTATTTGACGTTCGAGCCTCTCTATTCCCTGTCCGGTCTTGTCGTAGGAGCGCTGGTCGGTATCACCGGCGTTGGCGGCGGTTCGCTGATGACGCCTCTGCTCGTGCTCCTCTTCGGCGTCCATCCGGCGACGGCCGTCGGAACCGATCTTCTCTATGCTGCCATTACAAAGACGGCCGGCACTGCTGTTCACGGCATGCATGGCCGCGTCAACTGGAAGATCGTCGGCAGTCTTGCGGCCGGCAGTGTCCCTGCGGCACTTTCGATGCTCTGGCTGATGGCCGGCGTCGACCGCAAAAGCATTGGCGTCACGAATACCATTACCACCGCGCTCGGCTGGCTTCTGGTCATGACCGCAATCATGCTGGTTTTCCGCAGCCAGATCCTCGAATTTGCCCGCCGTGCCATCGGCGAGCGCATGCCGCCGAAACCAGGGACCATCGCAGTCTTCACCGTCGGTCTGGGCTTTGTGCTCGGCGTGCTCGTCACCTTGACGTCGGTCGGCGCCGGCGCCTTGGGCGTGACGATCCTGCTCATCCTCTACCCCCGCCTCGACGTGCGCGAGATCGTCGGCTCGGATATCGTCCATGCGGTGCCGCTCACCCTGATCGGCGGCATGGGATATTGGTTCATCGGCGAGATCGACTGGGCGATGCTGCTTGCCCTGCTTGTCGGCTCGATTCCCGGCATCATTGCCGGCAGCCTGCTTGCGCCGAAACTGCACGAGCGCACCATCCGCATCGTACTGGCCGTCACGCTCGCCGTGGTTGCCTGGAAACTGCTGGCCGGCTGATCAGGCGCGCGGCTGCTTGATTTCGGAAAGCACTTCCATGATCGTCTGCTTGCGGTCGAGGTTGTAGGCGTCGGAGACGGTCAGCTTCTCGGTGATTTCGGAATAGAGCCGCGCCAGACGTTCGGCTGCCGTAATCTGCCCCTCGCCCGCAGCAAGGCGCGCGCGGTTCATGACGTCATCGCCCACATGGCTGACGAAGAAATCGAAGATCGTATCGGCTTCCTTGCCCGAAAGTGCATCCGCAAGCCGGTGCATGGCCTTGCGTGCCGCCGGCCCTTCGGAGGACAGAACGTCGTTATAGGCCTGAATGATCTCGCCGCCACCATAGTTCAGCAGTTTCAGCGCCTCGCCGACGCTGCCCTTTGCGGCAGAAAGCAGGGCTTGCCCCTCACTCTGGATCCCGAGATGGGCAAGTGCTGAAACCAGCGCACCATCGTCAAGGGGTGCAAGCTTCAGCGGCAGGCAGCGCGACCGGATCGTCGGCAGCAGCTTTCCCGGCGCATGCGACAGAACGAGGAACATCGCCCGCTTCGGCGGCTCCTCGAGGATCTTCAGGATGGCGTTTGCCGCATTCCTGTTCATGTCGTCGGCGGGATCGATGATGACGATGCGCCAGTTGCCGGTGCCCGAGGTCTGCGAGAAGAACTTGCCGGCCCGGCGTACCTCGTCGACGGTAATTGCCGATTTCACCTTCCCGGTCTTCTCATCCACGGGTCTGGCAAGATGCAGGAGATTGTGCGAGGCGCCTGAGGCAATCTGCCTGCTGATGGCAGATCCGAGATCCGGATCAGCGATGCGGTCCGGCGCGGTGGCCGGATCGGGATGCGACAGAACATGATTGGCGAAGCGGAAGGCCAATGTCGCCTTGCCGATCCCCTCTGGCCCTTCGATCAGGATCGCATGATGCCCCTTGCCGGAGCGGTAGAACTGCGCCAGGAAATCCTCAGCATCTTCATGGCCGAAGAGCTTCGTGTTCTCGGCCGGCCAGATGGCGCCGTCGAGCAGTCCGGGCCTGTCCTCACTCATGATGCGCCGTTTCCGGCATCCGCGCTTCGGCTGATGGTTTCAGCAACTGCCTGACGATGGTAAGGATCTCTGCTGCAATCGCCTCTTCCGGCTGCGTGGCATTGACGACATGGCAGCGCTCCGGCTCGCGCGCGGCGATATCGAGATAGGCTTCGCGGCGTTTCTCGTGCGTTTCGAGCGTTTCCTTCTCGAAACGGTCAGGGCCGTCGGCGTTTCGCTTGATAACGCGCTCCAGCCCCAGCTTGGCCGGAATATCGAGGATCAGCGTACAGTCAGGCATCACGCCGTTGATGGCGATGCGCTGCAGCGTCTCGATGAATTCCGGCTCCAGGTTGCCGGTAACGCCCTGATAGACGCGCGAGGAATCCATGAAGCGGTCGCAGAGCACAATCTTGCCCTTGTATAGCGCCGGCCGGATGACCTCTTCCACGTGATCGTTGCGGGCGGCGGCAAAGAGGATCGCTTCCGTGCGGGTGCCGAAGGCTTCCGCAGCACCCGAAAGCAGCACATGGCGCACCGCTTCGGCGCCCGGCGAGCCCCCGGGCTCCCGGGTCAACAGCACGTCATGGCCTTCGGCCTTCAGGGCCTCGGCAAGACGGCGGATCTGCGTGGACTTCCCAGCCCCCTCTCCGCCTTCAAACGTAACGAACAATCCTGCACCGGACGACAATGATACTTTCCCGCATTCTGAGCGCCGCGCTCTTCCTCTATCTATCCGAAGATAGTGCGGAACGAAACCTTTTGCCGCGGCGACATATTCACCTTCCCCGGCAAATTACGGGAAAATCCGCGGGCAAAAAGGGTCTCAGCTCTGCTCGGACTTGTCCCAGAGCCATGAGAGGAACAGCGATTCGCCAAGCTCCAGCAACGCATCGACAGCCCGGCTGGTGAGCGATCCAACCTCCACGGATTGCACTGTATAGAGCGGCACTTCGCGTAACATCCTATTGCCGGAAACGATTCGCAGCGTGCCGACTTCCGTGTCGGCCTTCACCGGCGCCATCAGCGGCCAGCGATAGACGATGCGGGCGGCGAGCCGGTCTGGATTGTTGATCGGAACATAGACGCTGACCGGTGCCTTGGCGACGAGATCAACGGTGCGCGCCGTGCCGCCATAAACGCTTGCAGCACCGATGACTTCCTTGTCGGCAAAGACCTGACGGCTCTCGAAGGCTGTCAGCCCCCATTCCAGCACGCGCTTGGCTTCTTCCGTCCGCTCCTTGTCGGAGGCGATGCCGGCAAGCGCTACGAAGAGCCGCCGCCCGTTGCGCTGCACCGAAGCGACGATCGAATAGCCCTCCCCTTCCGTAAAGCCCGTCGCAAGGCCGTCCGCGCCAAGATCCATACCGAGCAGCGGATTGCGGTTGCGCTGGAAGATCTTATTCCACTCGAAGTCCGGCTGGGCGAAATAAGAATAGAGATTGGGATAGGACGTCTGCAGATCGACGGCGAGGGTCACCAGGCCCCTGGCCGTCACTTTGCTCTTGCCATCGGGAAGCCCCGTGGAATTGCCGAAGATGGCCTTTTCCATGCCGAGATCACGCGCACGCCTGGTCATCGATGTCGCAAACTGGTCTTCGCTGCCCGCCATGCCTTCGGCAAGGATGATGCAGCCGTCATTGGCACCTTGGATCGCGACACCCTTGATCAGATCCTCGACGCGGACCTTCGATTTCAGCGCCGCAAACATCGTGGCCGCACGTGAAGGCGCGCCGCCCGTGCGCCAGGCATATTCTGAGACGGGGTATTCGGTATCGAGTGAAATCTGCCCCTTGCTGACGGCATCGAAAACGAGATCCATCGTCATCAGCTTGGCAAGCGAGGCAGGCGCAAACACCTGGTTCTCGTTCTTGGCGAGAAGCACCGTTCCGGTTGAGGCTTCGATCATATAGGCCTGCGCGGCCTTGGTGAAGAAACCGGCCTCGGTGCCTTCTGCGGCAACGGCTGCAGAAGCAGGCAAAAGCAAGCATGCAAGGAGGCGAAGCAGCGGCTTCAACATCGCTAATCCCATTGATCGTGCGGTTGATTCAGGAGGGTAAAGCGAGCCGGAAGCCGATGCAATTACACTTTGTTGTAGGCTTTTATCGCACCTTTGCGCTGCCGCCATTCTGACGCTTGAAGGAGGCGAGGATTGACTCCTGCGTCAGGCCATCATTGCGTACCATCACGGCGTCGAAAGCGAGCGGAACGTTTACCGTCCTCGCCTCCTCCTGATAGCCCATGGCAAGCGATGTGCCCTTCGACCAGCCATTCGGACGCTCAAAGGGAATAGGGCCGATTTCCGGCAGAACCACCATCTGTTCCATCGTCTGAGCGCCATTGGTAAAGGCCGGCGGCGGCGTCAGGAAATGGCCGCCTGCCGGCGCCTGCATCGGCACAGGAGCCGGAGCCGCATTATACTTGGCGCTCGGCGTAGAGCCCGCATAGGCGGTTGAGCGGAATGGTACCGGCACGTTGGCCGGTAACGGGCTGGAATAATCGCCGAGGCTCTGGAGTTGATCGCCGGTGATTTTCTTGCTGTTGGAGGCGACCATGACGCCGGAGGCGATCTGGCCCCCGCCCGGATTGATGCCCGGAATGCGGCTACCCTTCGGAATATAGGAGGCCATCAGATAGGGCATGTCATGACCGTCGAGCGGCGCCTTTCCGACATATTGCACGCGAACATTGCCCGTGCCGCTGTGCTGCAGGTCGAGCATGGAGGCGGTCTTGTTCGAAAGGTCGATGATGCGACCTTCGTGATATGGCCCACGGTCGTTGACGCGGACGATCACGGAAGAACCGGTTTCAACGTTCGTCACACGCGCATAGCTCGGCAGTGGAAAGGTCGGATGCGCGGCGGAAAGATGCATCTGGTCGTAGACTTCGCCATTCGCCGTCAGGCGGCCGTGGAAGGCAGAGCCGTACCAGGAAGCGATGCCCACCTTGTTATAGGAGTAGTCTTCCCTCGGGTAATACATCCTACCCTTCACCACATAGGGATCGCCCACGATGTAGCGGCCGCCGCCCTTCGGAATGTTGTTGCCATTGGCAACGCGCGGACTGGCTTTGACGCCATATTCGCTCTCGGAGAAATATTCCTTGCCGTGGGATTTCTTCTTGGGAACCGCCTGTGTCGTGCCGCAGGCCGCCACTGTTGCGCACATGGCCGACAATGCCAGCCATCGAGCTGTCGTTGCGAAAGACGCCGCCCCGTAATTCAGTTTCATATGCCCCACGCCACTCAAGACCGTTATGGTTAAGGAACTCACTCGTGAATGAGCTGGAGTTGCCTTATTCCCTGCCTGCCTAACGAGACTTTAATCTTGTGGATATCGTGGCAAATTTGCGAACGATTTCGGGGCGATAGCGAGAATTCTAATGATTATGGTTAATATTTGGTTGATTTTAGTCTGTGCGGGAATGAAATCGCGGATGTATTTCCGCATGTTGGACCGTTTCGGATCGTGACAGCAACTTTCGGCGGACACGACCGCCCTGCCCCGCAGCAGGACACATTGAAGCAGTTTATCTGCTCAATTGCCGCCCGATATGTCAGAGTACGTTGACGCTGAAATCCGAACCGCTATAAAGCCTGCCAAACCGCGATTTGGCCGTCGCTGGAAGGGGTCTTCGTCAGAAACGAAGGCCTGACAACAAAGACGAGCCGGATCAACTGGATGGAAGAGTGTCCGAGTGGTTTAAGGAACCGGTCTTGAAAACCGGCGTGCGGGAAACCGTACCGTGGGTTCGAATCCCACCTCTTCCGCCATAAATCGTTGAAATTATCAATTATTTATCCTTCTGAAGCCGAATTTTCGCGTCGCTCGCGCCGACGAAGATGACCCAGGCCTCTTGATTTGGGATAGGTTCGCCCGAACGATACCTAAAAGCTGGATTGCGTTGTCTGGGCTTCCCAAAACGGCGAGTTCAATGGCGCAGTTGGAGGATGAGAGGGGAATTGCATGGCGGAGGTGCTGGACCTCGACTGCGTCGTCGTGGGCGGAGGGGTCGTGGGGCTCGCGGTAGCGCGCGAACTTGCAATGTCCGGCCGCGACGTGGTTCTTCTCGAGGCGGAGCCGATAACCGGCAGCATCACATCAGCCCGCAACAGCGAGGTCATCCATGCCGGGCTCTACTATGCCACCGGCAGCTTGAAGGCTGAGCTCTGCGTTGCCGGAAAACACAGGCTTTACGATTATTGCCGGGAGCGAAATATCCCCTATAGGGCCTGTGGCAAACTCGTCGTCGCTGCGAGTGAGGAGGAAGTTGGATATCTTGAAAAGCTATCCAGGCAGGCTGCCGCCAATGGCGTGGAGGACTGCTATCTGATCGATGCTGCGGAACTCGCCCGCAGGCAACCACAGATCAGAGGCTTTGCGGCGCTTGTTTCTCCCTCGACCGGCATCATCGACAGTCACGGCCTGATGCAGGCATATACTGCGGATATCGAGGCTAATGGCGGAGCCGCTATCTGCAATTCTCCTGTCATCGAAGGTGAATTCACTGCGGACAAGGTTCGCCTCGCAGTCGGCGGCCGCGATCCGGTAGAGATCGAGACACGCCTTGTGATTAATGCCGCAGGCCTGAATTCCTGGGCCTTATCAGAAAGCCTGTCCGGGCTGGACGCCAGCACCATCCCGCCGCGTCACTATGCCAAGGGATGTTATTTTGCCCTGACCGGCCGCGCACCCGCAACGCAGCTGATCTACCCCGTCCCCGAACCCGGCGGTCTCGGGGTACATCTGACACTCGACCTTGCTGGCCAGGCGCGCTTCGGTCCTGATGTCGAGTGGATCGAGACGATTGACTACGACGTCGACCCAAGCCGTGCGGACAAGTTCTATTCCGCCATCCGCCGCTACTGGCCCGATCTGGCGGATGGCGCGCTACAGCCCGCCTACTCGGGCGTCCGTCCGAAGATCGCCGGCCCGGCTGTGGGCGGTGGTGGTGACTTCGTGATTCAAGGGCCGGAGCAAACCGGTCACCCCGCCTATGTGGCGCTCTACGGAATAGAGAGCCCGGGCCTGACCGCTTCGCTCGCCATCGGGCAGAGGGTGGCGCGACTTACCGAATAGATAGCCTTTTGTCGTCTGCCGGCGTTACGGCGAGCTGACGCTTCGCTTCAATACGCTGCTCGCTTCTTTCGGCCGAGTTCGCCATGAGGCGAGGGCCGTGGTGGTGGTATCGACCAAAGCCTCTCCTTTGCTAATGCAAATTGAGAAAGCTCCGGTTCCAGATGATTTAATATTAGGTGTAATGCATGTTGCGTCGTGAAAATTTTACTTAAACTTCATGCTTAACTACTTATTAATAAGCAGCTTGCGCAGTTAAGGCGATGAATTATGCTTGCTCCCAACAACGGGAGGATTTGATGTTCACGAAGAGTTTGCTGATGCCGGCCGGTTTTGCCGCACTGGCCTTTTCAGGACTGATGTTTCAGATCGCGGCCCATGCGTTTTCCGCGCCGGTTACATTACTTCATCCCTGACAGCGCTAAGCCGCTGCCGTACCGGAACTTTTTTCGATTGCGCGCGTTCTATCCCACGTTTTAACCAGGAGGGAGATTATCATGGAAAACGCAGGTGTAGGTTGGATTGCAGCCATCATTATCGGCGGTTTCGCCGGATGGCTGGCGGAGAAGGTCATGCACAGCAATATGGGCGTGTTCATGAACATATTGCTTGGCATCATAGGCGCTATCGTCGCCAACTGGATTCTCGGTATCCTTCACATCCAGCCACTCAGCGGCTGGCTCGGATACCTGATCACGGGCTTTGTTGGCGCATGCATCCTGATTGCGATCGGACGCCTCATCCGCCGCTGACCTGACACGGAAAAGATTGCCAAAAAAAGATTAAAGGCCGGACGTCCTGCGTCCGGCTTTTTTCGTCTATCGACGGCTGAGGAGACCAAAGAGATAGGCGACGCCTGCCGTAATGGCGATTGCGGTCAGCGGCTCTTCACGCACCTTGTCGCGGACACGCTCGGTCATGATGGAGGCTTCGTCGGTCACTGCGGTCTTTGCACCCTGCCCCAGCGCGATCACGCTCTCCGAAAGGCGGGCCAGATCCTCGCGCAACGCAGCAACCTGCGCGGACAGATCTTCGGCGGCTACTTCGGCCTTGACGCGCGCAGTGGTGGATTCGGCGGAAGCGGTTTTCAATTCGGCCATGGTCTGCTCCTGTTTGATGGAATGCCGCTTCAACGAAATGAAGACTGTAAAGGTTCCGCAATCAAACATCTTTTGTCGCTCGCGGCGGGTTAGCGAGAGCGTGTGCAAGTCCCGCAAGCTTTTCATGCGACAAGCCTTCATTTCCTCGCAGCTTTGTTTTATGGAACGACGAATGTCTGCCCTTCTGGGCCAATGATAATGCGAGGTTTGCGTTTCCATGTTCCATCTTCTGAGAAGAGCTGCTCAGACCTGGGTTGCCAAGCTGCTCCTGCTCCTGCTTGTCGCCTCCTTCGGCATCTGGGGCGTGTCGCGTGAGCTGATAAGCGGCGGCAACAGCACGACGGTGGTCACCGTCGGCGACCAGCATGTGGACGTCAATGAATTCCGCCTTGCCTATCAGCGCCAGGTCGCCCAACTCGGCCAGCAATATGGCGTGCGCCTGACACCGGAGCAGGCCCGCGCTTTCGGCGTTGAACAGCAGGTGCTTGCCCAGCTTCTGGCTGGTGCTTCGCTGGACCAGCTTGCCGATGACATGGGCCTTGGCCTTTCCGAAGACCGCCTTGCCCAACTGATCGGCGACGATCCGGCTTTCAAGGCAGTCAACGGCCAGTTCGACCGCTCGCTCTTCACCTCTCGTCTGCGCAATGCCGGCATCCGCGAAGATGACTATATCAAGGATCGCAGCAAGCAGGCTGTCCGCAGCCAGATCATCGAAGCCGTCGCCAACGGCTTCCAGGCGCCTGCAACGCTCGTCAACGCGCTGAAACTCTATGGTAATGAGAGCCGCAGCGTTGATTACCTGCTGCTCACCAACGCCAATATCGAGCCGATCAAGGCGCCTGCCGACGATGTGCTCTCTAAGTGGTTTGAAGACGCCAAACAGCGTTACCGCGCGCCGGAATACCGCAAGATCGCCTATCTGAAGCTTCAGCCTGATGATATCGCTGATCCCACGACCGTCACCGACGACCAGATCAAGGAAGCTTTCGACAAGGCCAAGGCGGCTTACACGACGCCGGAAAGCCGCACGCTGGAACAGCTGACCTTCGCCAGCAAGGATCTCGCCAATGCAGCCGAAACCGCGCTGAAGAGCGGCACGAGCTTCGATCAGCTCGTCACCGATCAGGGCAAGACCGCAAGTGACGTGCTGCTCGGTGAATTCACCAAGGACAAGGTTCCGGATCAGGCCGTTGCCGAGGCTGCCTTTGCGGTGAAGGCGGATGGCGGTACCACGGCTGTCGTCGACGGCACCTTCGGTCCCGTGATCCTGCGCGTGACCAATATCAAGCCGGAGACCACCAAGAGCTTCGATGCGGTGAAGGAAGAGCTTCGCAAGCAGCTTTCTGTCGCCAACGCCTCGCAGGAAGTCATCAACGTCCACGACCGCATCGAGGATATGCGCGCCGGCGGCACCTCTCTTGAAGAAATCGCCAACCAGCTCAAGCTGAAGGCCGTCGTCATCGACGCCATCGACATGACGGGTGCAGACAAGGACGGCAATCCGGTCAAGGATATCCCGGCACAGCAGCAGCTTCTGCCGGAAGCTTTCAAGACCGATGTCGGCGCTGATGCGGTCGCAATTTCCCTCGGCAATGACGGCTATGTCTGGTTCGACGTGCGCGACGTCATGCCGGATCGCGATCGTCCGCTCGCCGAAGTGCGTGACAAGGCCGTTCAGGACTGGACGGCCGAGCAGCAGAAGGCCGAGCTTGCCAAGAAGGCCGACGAGCTGAAGGCTCAGGCGCAGAAGGGCACCTCGCTTGCCGATATCGCCACCCCGCTCGGCATCGCCGTCGAAAGCAAGAGTGGCGTTACCCGCTCGACCGACGATCCCGTTCTCGGCCGCGCCGGCGTCAATGCCGCATTCTCCGGTCCTGTAGATACCGTCGCAACGGCCGTCGGCGCCGATCCGAGCACGCAGATCCTGCTGAAGGTGACCGACGTCAACGAAGAGCCGACGACCGATGCCTTGAACAACCGCGACCAGCAAATCGCCACCATCGCAAATCAGGCCGGTGACGACATTCTCGATCAGATGGTCAATCTGTTGCAGAGCCAGTATGGTGCAGAGGTCAACCGGACCCTCGCCGAACAGGCAACCGTCCGCTAGGGAGAAGCGACGCATGACCGATCTGAAGCCGCTTCTGGCCAAGGCAGCAAGCCGCGAGCCACTGACCCGTGACGAGGCCCGCCAGGCCTTCGATATCCTGATGTCCGGCCAGGCAACGCCTTCGCAGATCGGAGGCTTCCTGATGGCGCTCCGCGTCCGCGGCGAGACGGTTGACGAGATCGTCGGCGCCGTCACCACGATGCGCTCCAAGATGCTGCGGGTGGAAGCGCCCGCCGACGCGATCGATATCGTCGGCACGGGCGGCGATGCCAGTGGCACCTATAACATCTCGACGCTGGCGGCGCTCATCGTCGCCGGCGCCGGTGTTCCGGTTGCCAAGCATGGCAACCGCGCGCTGAGTTCGAAATCCGGTGCGGCAGACAGTCTTGCCGCCCTCGGCGTCAATCTCGAAGTCACCCCCGAAATGATCTCGCGCTGCATCGCCGAGGCCGGCGTCGGCTTCATGTTCGCGCAGCAGCATCATTCGGCCATGCGCCATGTCGGCCCCACACGCGTCGAACTCGGTACGCGCACCATCTTCAATCTGCTCGGCCCCCTCTCCAATCCGGCCGGCGTCAAGCGCCAGCTTCTCGGCGTCTTCTCGCCGCAATGGGTCGTGCCGCTCGCCGAAGTCATGCGCGATCTCGGCTCCGAAAGTGTCTGGGTTGTCCACGGCGACGGCCTCGATGAGATCACCACGACCGGTAAGACCAGCGTTGCTGCGCTCGAGAACGGCCAGATCCGCACTTTCGAGCTTTCACCTGATGATTTCGGCGTAACGCCCTGCGTGCTGGCCGATATCAAGGGCGGCGACGGTACCGTCAACGCGGCGGCACTCCGCGATGTGCTCGGTGGCGCAAAGAATGCCTATCGCGATATCGCGCTCGCCAATGCCGCCGCCTCACTCGTCATCGCAGGCAAGGCCGGGACGATCCGTGACGGCATGAAGCTCGCCACGGAATCGCTGGATAGCGGCGCCACGGCCGCAGCGCTCGACAAACTGATCGCCGTATCCAACGATATCGACTAGGATTGCCCCATGACCGATATCCTGAAGAAGATCGAAGCCTATAAGCGTGAGGAAATCGCTGCCGCGAAGGCGAAGACCTCGCTTGCGGATCTGAGGGCCATGCAGGCCGGCCAGTCCGCGCCGCGTGGTTTCCACAAGGCGCTCATTGCCAAGCGCGATGCCGGCCAGTTCGGCCTGATCGCCGAAATCAAGAAAGCAAGCCCGTCCAAGGGCCTGATCCGTCCGGATTTCGATCCGCCGGCGCTCGCCAAGGCCTATGAAGCCGGTGGCGCCGCCTGCCTTTCGGTTCTCACCGACACGCCGAGCTTCCAGGGCGCCCCGGAATTCCTGACGGCCGCGCGTGCCGCCTGTGCCCTGCCCGCGCTGCGCAAGGATTTCATGTTCGAGACCTATCAGGTCCACGAAGCCCGCGCCTGGGGTGCTGATTGCATCCTGCTCATTATGGCCTCGCTGACGGATGACGACGCGCAGCGCCTGCAGGACGAGGCCTTCTTGCTTGGTATGGATGTGCTCGTCGAGGTTCACGATATCGAGGAAATGGAACGTGCTCTGAAGCTGTCTTCGCCGCTCGTCGGTATCAACAATCGCAACCTGCGCACCTTCGAAGTCAGTCTTACGGTGAGCGAAACGCTGGCTGCCATGGTTCCGGATGACCGGCTTCTGGTCGGCGAGAGCGGCATCTTCACCCATGAGGATTGCAAGCGCCTGCAAGCCGTCGACATCAATACTTTCCTCGTCGGCGAAAGCCTGATGCGCAAGGACGACGTGACGGCCGCCACCCGCGCGCTGCTGTTTGGTGAAGCCGCCGTCGCGGCCGAATGACATGAGCGGCGCAAAACCCGGCCTCACCCATATCGGCGCGTCCGGCGAGGCGCATATGGTCGATGTCTCGGACAAGGCCGAAACGGTGCGCATCGCCACCGCCGAGGGTCATGTGAAGATGGCGGCGGAAACATTGGCGCTGATCCGCGAAGGTAATGCGAAAAAGGGCGATGTGATCGGCACTGCTCGCCTTGCCGGCATCATGGCCGCCAAGCGGACAGCCGATCTCATTCCGCTCTGCCATCCGCTGATGCTGACCAAGGTCACGGTCGAGATCGTGGAAGACGCCGCCCTGCCCGGCCTGCGCGTCACCGCGACCGCAAAACTCACCGGCAAGACCGGTGTGGAGATGGAGGCGCTGACCGCCGTCTCGGTCGCGTGTCTTACGATCTACGACATGGCCAAGGCCGCAGACAAGGCAATGGAAATCGGCGGCATCAGGCTGCTGGAAAAATCCGGCGGCAAATCCGGCGATTTCCGCCATCCGGAGGCAAGATGAACCTTCTGCCGGTCGCCGAGGCCCTGAGCCGCCTACTGTCGAGCGCTACGCCCGTCACGGCATCCGAAACCCTGCCGCTTGCCGAGGCCGAAGGCCGCGTCCTTGCCATTGATCTGACGGCCGGCCTGACCCAGCCGCCCTTCAATTCCTCCGCGATGGATGGTTATGCGCTGCGCCGCGAGGATGCGCCCGAGCCCGGCGCGGTGCTGAAGGTCATCGGTACATCGTCTGCCGGACACGGCTTCGAGGGAAGTGTCGGTCAGGGGGAGGCCGTTCGCATCTTCACCGGCGCGCCTGTTCCTTCGGGTGCCGATAGCGTCCTGCTGCAGGAGGATGCGGAGAAGATCGAGGGCGGGATCAGAACGAATTGTCCTGTACGGCAGAACCAGCATGTTCGCCCCCGCGGTCAGGATTTCGTCGAGGGTGAGGTCGTGCTCTCCGCCGGCACGGTGCTCGATTTCTCGCGGCTGACGGTCGCTGCCGGCATGAACCGGCCTGATGTCGAGGTGTTGCGCCGCCCACTGATGGCGATCCTCGCGACCGGCGATGAGCTCCTGCCGCCCGGAAGCACGCCAGGCCCGTCGCAGATCATCGCATCCAATACTTTTGGCATCACAGCTCTTGCCCGCAGGGCCGGCGCAGATGTGCTCGACCTCGGCATCGTGCCTGACGACAAGGCTCAGATCACCGCGGCGATCGACAAGGCACGCAACGCCAAAGTCGATGTCATCGTCACGCTCGGCGGCGCTTCCGTCGGCGACCACGATCTGGTGCAGGCCACGTTGATCGAAGCCGGTATGGAGCTCGATTTCTGGCGCATCGCCATGCGCCCCGGCAAGCCGCTGATGGTCGGCAGCTTCGGCAAGACGCAGGTGCTCGGCCTGCCCGGCAATCCGGTCTCAAGCCTCGTCTGCTCGCTGCTTTTCCTTGAGCCCCTGATCCGCAAGCTTGCCTCCCTGCCGCCGGTCCGTCGCGAGATAACGGTGGAAGCCGCCGTGACGCTGCGCGCCAATGATCACCGGCAGGATTATGTGCGCGCGAAGCTCTCGAAATCGGCTGCCGGCGGATGGTTGGTCGAACCCTTCGACAAGCAGGATTCGTCGATGATGAAGGCTTTCGCCCATTCGGACTGCCTCATCATCCGCCCGCCGCATGCGCCGGAATTGCCGGCAGGAACCACCTGCCCGGTCATGCTTCTGCGGCCAGATCTCCTCGCCTGATATTTCCTGAAGTTACCGCAATCCAGAAGCAGAGCTGCGCCAGCACGCTTGCGCCTAGAATGACGGTAGCAGCCGCAAGGCCGGGATCGCCGCCGATGCCGGAAAGTGCGCTGCAGACGGCTCCAACAGCCATCTGCGTGAAGCCATAAAGGCCGGAAGCCGAACCGGTGACCTTTGGATTGACGCTGACGGCGAGCGTCAGCGCGTTGGGCGAAGCTACACCCGCGCCGATCGTATAGACCATGATCGAGGCCATCATCGGCAGCAGCGTCAGATGGTGGGTAGCGGCAAAGCCGAAGAAGACGAGCGCGGCCGCGATGCTGACGAGGTTGGCCATCACCATCAGCCGCTTCATCGCGAACCGGCCGATCAGCCGTGTGGCGATCATGCTGCCGATCCAGTAGCCGAAGATCAGCAGAGCGAGACAAATGCCAACTTCGGTTGCCGGACGGCCGAGCTCGTTGATGACGATGAAGGGCGCAGACGCCGTGAAAGCATACATGGAGGTCGTCGCACAGCCGCCGCCGATGGCGTAGCCGACGAAGGAACGCGACGCGAGCAGGCCGAGATAATCGCGGCTCAGCGATTTCACCGAGGTTTCGACATTGCGCGTGCCGGTCTCCGGTACCTTGCGCCATGTCAGCAGGAGGTTGACGATGCCGAGGATACAGAGCGCCACGAAGATCGAGCGCCAGCCAAGCGTGGCGGCAAGCGCGCCGCCGACAACAGGTGCAAGCCCCGGCCCGACCGTGACCATCAGGTTCATGATCGCAAGCCGCTTGGCCGTTTCATCGGGACTGGACGTGTCGCGCACGATAGCGCGTGCAATCACGAGACCGGCGCAGCCGCCGAAAGCCTGAAAGAGCCTTGCTGCGATCAGCGCATGCACGCCGGGTGAAACCAGCGCCGCAACGCCGGCAATCGTATAGAGCACAAGCCCGCTCATCAGCACTGGCCGGCGGCCATAGCGGTCCGAAAGTGGCCCGTAGATGAGCTGGCCGACGGCAAGGCCGAATATGTAGAGGCTGACGGTCAGTTGCATCTCGCCGATCGATGCGCCGAGATCGGTTGCCGCTACCGGCAAAGCGGGCACGAAAATATGCATGGCAAGCGTGCCGCTGAAGGTGATCAACCCGAGCAGCCAGATCGGTATGTGAAACTTCACACCAAGCGGTCGGGCTTCGGTTATCGGGCCGGGATGCGAATTCACTGTTCAGGCTCCTCGAGCTGTCGGGCAAGCACGTGGCTGATGTGATCGAGCACGCGCCATGTGGTTTCGATGTCCTCGCGCGGGAGAAGAGCAAGCGCCTCCTCGCGGATACCTTGCGCCACGCGCTCTACCTCCTCCACGGTCTTCCTGCCCTCCTCCGTCAGCAGAATCTCCTTGGCCCGCCTGTCCTCGCCTTCCCGCCGCTCGACCAACCCCGCCTTCTCCAGATTGTCGATCAGGCGCACGACCGAGGAGTTGTCGAGCGAGAGCGAGGCGGCCAGTTCTTTCTGGTGCATTGCTGTCGGTGAACGGGCGATGCGCAGCAGCGGCAGCCATGTCGCCTCCGTCAGTCCGAAGGGCTGCAGGCGCAGGTTCGCGACCCGGCGCCAGTAGCGCGCGGTCTGGGAGATGAGGCTTCCGAATGAGGTTGTGATCTTGTCGTCGGTCATGGGAATATCGATGAGATAGCAATAGATGACATGTCATCTATTTTGGTGCAAGACACAAAGTGTCGCCACATAGCCTGATGAGAGGCATTCGCCTCGTTTCACCTTAGTCGGAAAACCGCGCTATTGGCGGTCGAGTTGCCCTTAGCTCCGCCAAAATCCGGCACGGCATAGTCCGCAATCTGCAGCAGGGAGTTCATGGGAAGAGACGCCCTGCCCGGATCGCCGATGAGCACATCGAGACCAGCCGTGCGGCAGCGTTCAAGGAAAGGCAGAACACGCTCCACCAAGGCCTCATCATAGAAGATATCGCCGGCCAGGATTATGTCGGCGACAGGCGGGGCATCCTCGATGATGTCGCCGAGTCGCGTCTCGATCACGACATCATTGGCATTGGCATTCAGCTGCGCCGCAGCGATCGCTTTCGCATCGATATCGATGGCGAGCACATGGGCTGCACTGCATTTCATCGCTGCGATGGCGACGAGGCCGGAGCCGGTGCCGAGGTCGACGACACGTTTGCCGGCCACCTCTTCGGAATGGTCGAAAAGATAGCGCGCAAGCACTGCGCCGCCCGCCCAGGGATAGGCCCAGTAAGGCGGCATCAGATCGGAATCGTCAGCCATTGCAAGGCGATAGAGGCCGCTCCTCGGAGTCGCCATATGCAATCTTACGTCAGGGATGGAAGGAACACTCGCAAGCGGCAGGTTCGCCTTGATGAAGGCCGTCAGGTCGAGACGATCATCTGCTGAAGCCGGTCGCATCTGGTATCGTTTGCCCTCGTCGTGACAGGCTATCAGGCCCCGTTGGATGGCATAATACCTCGCTGGACCTTTGTATAGTTATGGAAGCCCACGTCTCGGGCTAACTTTTCTCCAGCGATCCCGAAGGGGGCATCGCCCCAGATTTCCTACAAGCCGGAGGACACGTTATGCAACCGATCACCAGACGCTCATTCTCGGCCGCGCTCGTTGCAGGGGCCGCACTCAGCATGTTTCCGGCCGCCGGCCGGGCCGCCGATATCGTCAAGGCGAAGAATGTCGTTCTCGTCCATGGCGCCTATGCCGATGCATCCTGCTGGCTGGATGTTATCCCTCATCTCCAGGCTGCCGGCCTGAATGTGATGGCCGTGCAGAACCCCCTCACCTCATTTGCCGATGACGTCGAGGCGACCAAGCGCATCCTGGCGCTGATGGACGGCCCGACCGTACTCGTCGGCCATTCCTATTCCGGCATGCTCGTCACCGAGGCCGGCGTTGATCCCAAAGTAACTGCGCTCGTCTATATCGCTGCCCGCGCCCCTGACGCCGGCGAGGATTACACCGCGCTCGCCAAGCAGTATCCGACGCCGCCTGCAAGTGCAGGCCTCGTTCACGACGGCGGTTATGCCCAGTTGAGTGAAGAAGCTTTCGTCAAGGATTTCGCCGGCGATCTGCCGGTTGCTCGCGCCAAGGCACTTTATGCCGTGCAGGGCCGCATTTCCGATACGCTGTTCAACGCCAAGACGACGGTCGCTGCCTGGCGCTCCAAGCCGTCCTGGTACGCGGTCTCGAAAAATGACCGCACCATCAATCCGGATCTCGAACGCTTCATGGCAAAGCGTATGAACGCAACGACGATCGAACTCGACGCCAGCCACGTTTCGCTGATCTCACAGCCGGTCGCTGTCGCCAATCTCATCCTCGCGGCAGCCGGTCAAAGCGACAAGATCTGACACCGCTGCAGCCTGCCGGCCGCATCACCTTACTGGTGCGGCCGGCGACCGCCTCAGCGGTCTTTCTTCTTGGTGAATTTGCCCTTGCCACCATCGAACTTGGGGCCATCGAACTTGGGGCCATCGAACTTGGGACCGTCGAATTTTGCACCTTCGGACCTGTTCTTGCCGCCCTCGAATTTGGCGCCTTCGAATTTCGGCTTCGGGCCTTTCTTCGTCCAGGGCTTGTCGTCCTGACGCCCGGCGCCGGCGGGCCTGTCCGTCCCGAACTTGCCCTTCGGCTTGTCGCTGCGGAAACGATCTTCGCCGCGGTCTTCGAACGGCTTCTTGGCGTAGGCGGGCTTGGCCTGCTTGCTGAAATCGGGCGTACCGCTCAGCTTCACCACACGGATGCCGCGCTCCATCGTCTTGTTCGGGCCGAGGGCGCCGAGAAAGCTCTCAGCGCTGTCAGCGGCGATTTCCACGAAGGTCTCATCCGGCTGCATCTTGATCGCGCCGATCTCCCGCTTGGTCACGTTGCCGGCGCGGCAGAGCATCGGGATCAGCCAGCGCGGCTCGGCATTCTGCTTGCGACCGACGGAGACCGAGAACCAGACGCTGGGGCCGAAATCATCGCGGGGGCCTTTCTGCGCCGGCGCGAATTCGCGCGTCTCGCCATTGTCGCGGCGCTTGCGGGCGCGATCGTCCTGCACCGAAACTTCGATCAGGTCTTCCGGCGCCGACTGGTTGGCGCGGTAAAGACGCACGAAAGCGGCGGCAAGCGTCTCGGCGCCATGGCTGGCGATGAGCTTCTGCACCAACCCCTGCTCTTCTTCCTGCGGCTTGTCGGCGAAGATCGGGTCGGCCAATAGCCGCTCGTCGTCACGCTCCGTCACTTCTTCCACGGAAGGCGGCCGTGCCCAGGTGGCGGCGATGCCGGCATTGTCGAGCAGGCGTTCGGCCTTGCGGCGAACGTTGAGCGGCACGATCAGAGCGCTGACACCTTTGCGACCCGCACGGCCCGTACGGCCGCTGCGGTGAAGCAGCGTTTCCGGATTGGTCGGAAGATCGGCATGAACGACGAGGTCGAGGCCTGGCAGGTCGATGCCGCGTGCCGCAACATCGGTTGCGATGCAGACGCGAGCCCGCCCGTCACGCATTGCCTGCAGGGCATGGCTGCGTTCGTTCTGCGTCAGTTCGCCTGAGAGCGCCACGACGTGGAAATTGCGGTTGTGGAACCGTGCCGTGAGATGATTGACGGCAGCACGCGTCGAACAGAAAACGATCGCATTGCGCGCCTCATAATAACGCAGAACGTTGATGATCGCGTTTTCGCGGTCGCTCGGCGAGACGGCAAGCGCGCGATACTCGATGTCGATATGCTGCTTTTCTTCCGCCTGCGTGCTGATGCGCACGGCATCGCGCTGATAGCTCTTCGCCAGCTTGGCGATGGCTGCGGGAACGGTGGCGGAAAACATCAGCGTACGCCGCTCGTCCGGTGCCGCGTCAAGGATGAATTCCAGATCTTCGCGGAAGCCGAGATCGAGCATCTCGTCCGCCTCGTCCAGCACTGCTGCCTTCAGCTCACTCATATCCAGCGCATTGCGGCGGATGTGGTCGCAGAGGCGTCCCGGTGTGCCGACGACGATATGGGCGCCACGCTCCAGCGCGCGGCGCTCGCTGCGGATATCCATGCCGCCGACGCAACTGACAATCACGGCGCCGGTCATTTCATAAAGCCATTCCAACTCGCGCTTCACCTGCAGCGCCAGTTCGCGCGTCGGCGCGATCACGAGGGCAACCGGAGCGGCGGCGGGGCCAAACCGCTCTGCGCTTCCCAGAAGCGTTGGTGAGAGTGCTAGCCCGAATGCGACGGTCTTGCCCGAGCCGGTTTGTGCGGAGACGAGTGCGTCCGATGCTGCGAGCGCCGGATCGAGCATCGCCTTCTGGACAGGGGTGAGCTCGGTATAGCCGCGCTTCTGCAACGCCTTGGCGATCGCCGGAGAGACGCCGTTATAGTCAGTCATGTGTTCGATCTTTCGGAGCTGTCAGACGCATAACGCGTCGTAGCCGGAATCGTCCGGCCGAAGAGTTGGGCCGTTCCTACTCGCTCCGGCTGCGAATGTCAAAGTGTCTCGCCACGCCATGTGTAGATGGCGATGCTGCCGGAGCGTCCGCGAATCCTCGTCTCGAACGGTCCGGTCAACTGTCCAGCCTGCGATGGAACGGCCTCCGGACCCGCAGCGTTGAGCAGGTTGGCGCTGAGTGCAAGCTCTGCGCCGCGGCTTGCTGCCACCTCCATGAGCCGCTGCGCGACATTGACGGTATCGCCTGTCGCGGTGATCTGCTGCCGATCGCCGCTGCCGAGCCGTGAGGCGACGATCGGGCCGCAATGGGCGCCGAGCTTGAAGCCTATCTTCCTGCGGCGAAGCTCCGGATGGCCTGCAAGGAAGCTGCGAGTACGGTCGGCAAGCCGCACGGCGCAGGCTGCTGCCCGGGCTGCATCGTCCGCTGTTGGTTCCGGCAGCCCGAAAAGGATCATCGCTCCATCGCCCATGAAGCTGGTGATCGCCCCGCCAAGCAGCCGCACCTCCTCGTCGATCAGTTCGAAGAAGCTGCTGAGGATCTCCCTCACTGCTGCTGGTCCGACCGCTTCGCTGAGGCCGGTGAAGCCCGATAGATCGATGAAGACGACGGAGGCATTCTGCCGCACCGGCTCGGCCAGGAAGGCCGGGTCGCGCGCGAGCCATTCCCCGAGGCCTGGCGCTTCGATGCGCTGCAGCCGCTCGGACTGGTCGGCGAAGTGCCGCGCACGGCTTCGGTCGCGCCAGAGTTCTGCGGCCCCGAAAATAACTGCGGGTGGGAGGGCGGCGGCAATCGGCAATGCAGCACTCAGCCAATAGCCGTTCGCGAAGGCAGCAAGGTTAAGCATCGCCCAGACAATGACCGTCAGGCCGATGATCACGAAGCCGAGGGCGCTGCGGCGCCATGCAATCAGTGCGACCAGAAGAATAGGCAAGGCCGTCGCGATGCCGGCATCCGCCTGCCGTGTCCTGCTGTCACGCACCATGCCGTCGCCTGCTATCAGATGCGTGATCGCCGTCGACATCACTTCGACGCCCGGCAGGATGGGATCGAACGGTGTCGGAAAGACATCGCCGCCGCCGGTCACGGTCGCACCGATCACCACCACCTTGCCGGTAATGGCATCCGCCGGCAGCTTGCCTTCGAGCGCGTCGGCAGCGCTGAAGGTGCGAATGCTGCCTGCAGGACCATAGAAGGTCAGCGGCAGGCGCTGGCCCGTGTCCGTTGGAATGCGGCGGGCGCCAAGGCGGATGCCATCCTTTTCGATCAATGGTTCGGCGCCGAGCGCAACTGAGGCGACGCGCAACGGAAAGGCTGCATCCAGCCGGTCGGCGGCGCGAGAAAACAGCGGAATGAATCGCGGTACACCGCTCTGGTCCGTCGCCACATTGACGATGCCGAGCGCCGCTGCCTCTGCGAAGCGAGGCTGCGGTAGCAGAAGCTGCTGCGCTTCGGGGATCGCGGCAAGCGGATCCTCCGCATTCGCTGTCACCGATTGGAGACTTTGCGGAAAGGTCGCAGCGCCGGCGATGATGCTGGGCGTCGCCTTAATAGCCGCTGCAAGTGCCGCATCCCCCTCCTCCGTGTCGGGATCGACAAGCAATATATCGAGAGCCAAGGCCCCTGGTTTCAACGCTCCGATGGACGTGACGAGCTGCGCAAGCCTCTCCCGTTTGAGCGGATAGCCATGTGCTGCGGCAGTACGGTCATCGATCGCGATAATGGAAACGATATCGGGTGGCGCGCGGACGCCGACGATCGTGCTGCGCAGATCGGCTAGCGTGGCCTCCATGCGCTCCATGAGGCCGGAGTCCGACTGCAGATGGAAATAGCCGAGCACCGCTCCCCACAGACCGGCGAGCAGCAGCGCGATCACAGTCTGAAGCCGACGGTTCATGAGACGACTTATTGACCGAGGCGTGAAAGAAGGGCCGCGACGCGGGGCGCCGGCCACGTGCGGACGGTGAGCGCAGCGGTTCCGCGCGTTACGTCCACACCCTCGCCCGGTCCAAGCACGACGGCTGCACCTGCCGGACGCCGCACGCCGACGCGCCCGCGGGTGACCAGTACGGAGGTCGTGCCGCCTTTGACATCGACGGCCCATTGCGTACCGCGGACGGCTGCGATCGCCTGCGGCGTCACCACCTGGAAGCCGCCGCGGTGCTGGCTGCTGTCGACGTCGACGAGAGCAGCCTTGCTGCGCAATGCAAGCGAATCCGGGCTGCCGTCGCGATTGCGGTCGGTGAGCTTGAAGGATGCGCCACGCTCAGCGGTGATGTTGACGCCACCAGGACAACGGAAAATCTGGTTGCCGTTTGCCGCACGCGAAATCACGCAGCCGGCAGACTGGGCATAAGCTGCGCCATCAGGCAGCAGGCTGATGATCAGCACAGCGGAAAACAGGCTGCGGGAGATTGCTGACATGGCTTTCATGATCCGCCCCTCGTGACTCGCCGGTACATTCGCGAATGCGCCGGCCAGCCCATACTAGCTGAATTCGCCGGTTTCCCTATGCAAAAACGTGAAATTGCGCAAGCCATTCAGAGCACGCGTCGCCCAACTCATGCGTCGGCTGGCGAAGGCCCGATATAGCGGGCACGCGGGCGGATCAGATGGCCGCTTTCGATCTGCTCCATCGCATGCGCCAGCCAGCCGGCCGTGCGCGCCAGCGCGAAGATGATGATTGGTGCCTCCTCAGGCAGGTCGAAGGCTGCGGTCATGGCGGTAAGCGCGAAATCGACATTAACCTTCTCGCCCACCATTTCTTCGCCGGCCAGCTGCACATCGCGAAAGACCGGCGGCACGTCGAAAGAGGAGAGCAGCACGCCCGCCCGCACATCGCCATCGGGGTAAAGCGGGTGCCCGAAGGCGACAGGCTTACCTCCCCGTAGCAGCAGGTGGCGGATCGCATGCTCCGCCCCAACGCCGGATGCTGCCTTGGCAAGGGCATCGACGCTTCGCCATGCCGAACCATGCAATGGTCCGGTCAGCGTCGCGAGACCCGAGAGCACGGCGGCAGAAAGTGCTGCCCCCGTCGAAACCGTGACGCGGACGGCGAAAGTAGAGGCATTGAGCTCATGATCGGCGAGCATGACAAGCGCCCGCCTGAGGCAATCGGCAGCCTCCGGCCTGCCCCAGCATGCAGCAAGACGGTGATGCAGCGGATGATCCGTCGATCCCGGCGCCAGCGCATCGGCGACGGTTGAAAGCACGCTGCATGCTTCCATCTGCAAGGCAGCGCGTGCACGTCCGAGAGACGGCAGATCGGCGCTCACCCGTCCCGCCAGCGCCAGCAGCACGGCTCGAATGGAAGGCGACGCCGGCTCCAGGGCAGAGGCCGGTACGCAGGCAAAACTCTCTGCATTCCACAGTATCAGCGCCGTCTCCTCCAGCGTCGCATAGGCTGAAAGCTCCGCTGCATCCTGCCCCCGATAGAGCAATCGTCCTGCGGCGATGGTCGAGATTGACGATGTCAGTACCGGATCGCCCCAGCTGATCGCTTCGGCGGCGACCGTCTCGCTCTTGCGTCGGCCGGCATGCCGCTCGGCAAGCCGCGTGACATCGCTTTCCTGATAGAGGCTGCGGCGTGGATCGGCGGGGTCGGCCTTGGCGCGGATCCGCCCGCGGCTGACATTGGCATAAAGTGTCTGCGGCTTGGTGCCGAGTTCTGCTAGCGCTTCCTCCGCTGTCAGCCAGCTCATGTCAGCCTCACATTGATCAATTACGTCAAGATTGACGTCAACTAAACTAGAGCCGATCTTTCATCCGGTAAAGGAGAAAGACCTATGAAAAATGGTTTGGAAGATGTCATCGCCGCTGAAACCCAGCTCTCGGATGTCGACGGCGAAGCCGGCCGACTGATCATCCGCGGCGTATCGCTGGATCATCTGGCAGGAAGCAGCACCTATGAGGATGTCGCCGCCCTGCTGCTGGACGGCCTGATCGAGCCGCATCTCGACGCAAGCGAATTGCGCCGCCGGCTCGGCCAGGCGCGCATGGAAGTTTTCGCCGAAGTCAAGACTGCCGATACTCGCCTGCTGAAGCTGCCGCCGGTCGATGCTATGCGTGCTCTTGTTGCCCGCCTACCTGACGGCGAGGATATAGATACCGTGCTCCGTCTGCTTGCCGCACCCGCCGTCTTCCTGCCGGCGGTTCTGCGCCTGCAGCGAGGCGAAAAGCCGCTAAAGCCCGATGCGGGCCTCTCACAGTCGACGGACATCCTGCGCATGCTCTCAGGCGCGGTGCCGAGCGCCGAGCAGACCGCAGCCCTCGACACCTATCTCGTGACGATCTCGGATCACGGCCTGAACGCCTCGACCTTCGCATCGCGTGTCATCGCCTCCACCCGCGCCGGCCTCACCTCCTCGGTGCTGGCGGCGATCAGCGCGCTGAAGGGACCGCTGCATGGCGGCGCGCCGGGGCCGGTGCTCGATATGCTCGATGGGATCGGAAGCGAGGCCAATGCCGGCCCCTGGCTGCGCTCAGCGCTCGATCGCGGTGAGCGGCTGATGGGCTTCGGCCACCGCGTCTATCGCGTGCGCGACCCCCGTGCCGATGCCCTGAAAAATGCGCTGAAGCCGCTCGTTGCCGCAGGCCAGGTCAATGCCATCAGAATTGCGCTTGCTGAAGCAGTGGAACAGGCAGCCCTCGCGATCCTGAAGGAACGCAAGCCGGACCGGCCGCTGGATGTGAATGTGGAATTCTATACCGCGCTGCTCTTGGAAAGCCTCGGCTTCCCGCGCGAGGCCTTCACCGGCGTCTTCGCGATCGGCCGCACCGTCGGCTGGATTGCCCATGCCCGTGAGCAGGCGCTGGAAGGCCGTCTCATCCGCCCGCGCTCTGTCTATGTCGGACCGTTGCCGGAAGCGGCGTGACGAAAAGAAAAAGCCGCTCCCTCGTTTCAGAGGGAGCGGCCGAATTTTAAACCAACCGGCTCTGTTCCGTCGCAGCTTCGATGAAGCTTGCAAACAGCGGATGCGGATCAAGCGGGCGGGACTTCAGTTCCGGATGGTACTGAACGCCGATGAACCAGGGATGGTCAGGATATTCGATCGTCTCCGGCAACACGCCATCCGGCGACATGCCGGAGAAGACCAGGCCGCAATTTTCCAGCCGGTCCTTGTAGTCGATATTGACTTCATATCGGTGGCGGTGACGCTCGGAAATATCGGTCGAGCCGTAGATATCCGAAATCTTGGTGCCCTTCTTCAGGGACGCCTTGTAGGCGCCGAGGCGCATCGTGCCGCCGAGATCGCCGGCAGCGTTACGCTTCTGCAGCTCGTTGCCCTTAACCCACTCGGTCATCAGACCAACGACCGGCTCCGGCGTCGGTCCGAATTCGGTCGAGGAAGCGTTCGGGACATCGGCGAGGTTGCGGGCAGCCTCGATGACGGCCATCTGCATGCCGAAGCAGATGCCGAAATACGGCACCTTGCGCTCGCGGGCAAAACGCGCTGCATGGATCTTGCCTTCCGAACCGCGCTCGCCGAAGCCGCCGGGCACCAGGATGCCGTGGACCTTTTCGAGGTAGGGCGCCGGATCTTCCTTTTCGAAGACTTCCGACTCGATCCATTCGAGCTTGACCTTGACGCGATTGGCGATGCCGCCGTGATGCAGCGCTTCGATCAGCGACTTATAGGCATCCTTGAGGCCGGTATACTTGCCGACGATTGCGATCGTTACTTCGCCTTCCGGTGTGCGGATACGGTTGCAGACCTCTTCCCACTGGTCGAGGCGCGGCTTCGGAGCCGGCTCGATGCCGAAGGCCGCGAGCACTTCGTCGTCCAGGCCTTCCTTGTGATAGGCCATCGGCACGTCGTAAATATTGGCGACGTCGAGCGCCTGGATGACGGCGGAGGGACGCACGTTGCAAAACAGCGACAGCTTGCGGCGTTCGGCTTCCGGGATTTCCCGGTCGGCGCGCACGAGCAGGATGTCGGGATGAATGCCGAGCGCCTGCAGCTCCTTGACGGAATGCTGCGTCGGCTTGGTCTTCAGCTCGCCGGCTGCCGGAATATAGGGCATCAGCGTCAGGTGAACGTAAACAGCTGTACCGCGCGGCAGATCGTTGCCGAGCTGACGGATCGCTTCCATGAAGGGCATCGCCTCGATATCACCGACCGTGCCGCCGATCTCGCAGATGACGAAATCGTAGTCGTCATTGCCCTCGATGACGAAATCCTTGATCTCGTTGGTGACGTGCGGAATGACCTGAACGGTCGCGCCGAGATAGTCGCCGCGACGTTCCTTGTCGATGATGTTCTTGTAGATGCGGCCGGTGGTGATGTTGTCGGTCTTGGTCGCCGAGCGGCCGGTAAAGCGCTCGTAGTGGCCAAGATCGAGGTCGGTTTCCGCGCCGTCGTCGGTGACGAAGACTTCGCCGTGCTGGGTCGGGCTCATGGTGCCCGGATCCACGTTCAGATAGGGGTCAAGTTTGCGAAGCCGGACCCGATAACCACGGGCCTGCAACAACGCTCCGAGAGCCGCGGCCGCAATTCCTTTTCCGAGGGAAGAAACCACGCCGCCAGTGATGAATACGTATCGCGCCATGGGAGTCACCGGATACCTTTTCAAAAACGATTCCACCAGCCCAAAAATTCTTTTCCAGAACTTTTGGTGCGTGGCGCAGGAATCTGAACAAAAGAAAACCGGCAGACCCGAGGGCCTGCCGGCGGTTTATTTTCTGGACCGGCTTATTGTCCCGTGGGGACGCCGGAAGGCTGTGCCGGCGCGTTAGCGGCCGGAGCCTCAGGCTGAGCCGGAGCCGTCGGAGCCGTCGCCGCAGGGGCGCTCGCAGCCGGAGCCGGGGTTGCTGGTGCCGAAGCTGCAGGGGCAGCCGGTGCCAGAGTGGTAGCGCCGCCGTTCGGAATGCCGCTATTGTCAGCCGGCTGAGCCGGAGCCGCTGCCGGTGCATTGGCGCCGCCGAGCGAATCGAGAATGCCGTTGCCCTGCCCGCTCGTTGCCGGAATACGGTTCAGAATATCCGTCGGACGGCTTTCGTAGCGGGTCAGGATGCCGAGGCCGAGCGAGGTGATGAAGAACAGCGCCGCAAGGATCGCCGTCGTGCGGGTCAGCGCATTCGCTGTGCCGCGGGCCGACATGAAGCCCGATCCGCCGCCGATGCCGAGGCCACCGCCTTCGGAGCGCTGGATGAGCACGACGCCGACAAGCGCGAGCACGATCATGAGATGGATGACAATCAATACGGTCTGCATGGGTCCAGTCCTGCCCGTCTGAGGACGGACATAAAGTAAAAATCTGGCGGCTCTTTACATGAGGTCTTCAGCTATTCCAAGCCCTTCGGCCAGGAATATGCAATCGCTTCAGGCAAGCAGCGCTTCGTAAGTGCCGTAGATGGCGAGGAAGTCGGTGGCTTTCAAGCTCGCCCCGCCGATCAGCGCACCATCGACATTGTCGACGGCGAGCAGCTCGCGGGCATTTGCGGGCTTGACCGAACCGCCATAGAGAATGCGCATGCCCCTGCCCTCATCGCCGAAGCGCAGAACGAGTTCGTCGCGGATGAAGGCATGGACGATTTCCACATCCTTGGCCGTCGGCGTCAGTCCCGTGCCGATCGCCCAGACGGGCTCATAGGCAATGACGGTGTTCTCTGCCGTTGCTTCCTCCGGCAGCGAGCCGGAAAGCTGGCGCTTCAGGATATCGAGCGTCTGATAGGCGTCGCGCTCGTCGCCGGTCTCGCCGACGCAGACGATCGCGGTCAGATCGGACTGATAGGCGGCCTGAGCCTTGGCTCGCACCATATGATCGGTTTCGGCATGGTCAATGCGCCGTTCCGAATGGCCGGCGATCACATAGGTGCCGAAGCAATCGGCAATCATTTCAGCCGAAATGTCGCCTGTATGCGCCCCGGATTGCGCCTGATGGCAGTCCTGGCCGCCGATCGCGAGCGGGCTGTCGGTGGCGAGCGCCGTCGCCACGTAAAGCAGCGTGGCCGGCGGGCAGATCAGGGCTTCGACTTTTTCCGACAAGGGGGAGCTGACGCCTTGGGCAATCGCCTTGATCTGGTCCAATGAGGCACGCGTGCCGTTCATCTTCCAGTTCCCCGCCACGAGCGGGCGTACGTCAGGTGTCATGCTGCTCCTCCCAAAAATCCGCATATCGGGCGGCCTTAGCAAAAGCTTGCGGTAAAGGAAAGCGCCACGCGTAACGTTGGGGGAATATGATCGTTTGAAAGCTCTGCGCGGCGTGAAATCCGCCCGTTCAGGACGCCAGAATCCAGTTCAACACCTTTCGCCAGTCGATCATGCGGATCGGCGTGCCATGATTGCCGTTCTGGAAGAGCGTGAAATGCGTCGGGTACTTCGCCTTGTCGAGCTTCTCGAACAGCGCCTGCTGCTCGGTTGCCGCATAGACGGGATCGCGGCTGCCATGGGCAAACCACAGCGGCAGCTTTGCCTTGTAGAACGGGCTCTTTGCAAAATCCGGGTCAGAGACCCCGCTCATGATCAGCATGCCCTTCAGCCGCTTGACGCTTTCGGCATCGCGCGTGATGCCCCAGCAGATCTGGCTGCCCATGGAGGCGCAGCTCAGGATGACCGGCCGGCCGGGCGATTGGGCGCTTGCATAGCGGATCAGCCCGGCAATGGCTGCAACGCCATTGGCGTCGAAGGTCCTGACAGTCGGCGAATAATAGACGCCGCCATTGCCGGCCGTAAGGTTCTTCAGCCGGTTGAAATTGCCGCCGAACGAATAATCGTTGGCGCCGAGCCGCCGGTCGCCGTCGCGGCCGTGGATGAAGATGACCGTGAAGGCGGCATTCTGAGCCGGTCCCACCCTGGTGACATCGAGCCTGACGCCGTCGAGTGACAGCGTTTCATCTGCCTGCAGCTTCTTCACGCCGAGCGAGACATATTTCTGCTGCACCCGCTTTTGCGGGATCTGGTCGCGCCCGTTGATGTCGCGCATCTCATCGTAATCGATCACATCGAAGGCGCCGTCATCGCCCGTCTGCAGCACTTTCTGCGTTGAAAACAGATCGTCCTTGTAGGGCGGCAACGCATCGGCCGCGGCGGTCGTGATGGCCGCGGACAGGAAAAAGGCCGCAATTGCAGTGATTATGGTGCAATGACTTGTGGACATCGGCATGCAGATGGTTCCCAGAGAGCTGCCGCGACTTGCCATTCGGCGTCCAGCAACGCAAATCACATCTTGAAAAGCTCCGCAAATCCGGGGCGCGTCGCGTATCGGGGCGCTTTCTGTCAGAATTCCCCTGATTCGCAAACGCGATGCGGACTGTGACTATTGTGGGCCAGCGGCGGCCCTTCACGAGAATGAAGATCTGAACGGTTCCATGGAAGACAGCAACGACCTCTTTTCCGGAATGCCCCTGTCACAGAAGCAGGAGGAGGCTGCAAAGCCTGCCGCGCCAGCCGAACGGCCCGCTGCAGCGGCACCGGCAGCCCCTCGCCCCGCCCCGGCGACGTCGAACGGCGA
Organism: Rhizobium sp. 01T437; assembly: GCF_056398505.1. NCBI lineage: Bacteria > Pseudomonadati > Pseudomonadota > Alphaproteobacteria > Hyphomicrobiales > Rhizobiaceae > Rhizobium > Rhizobium sp. 01T437. Next base: position 446,406 of record NZ_JBFTPM010000001.1, on the reverse strand, counting down.
TGATTACGGTGCATCCTCGATCCGCGTTCTGGAAGGCCTGGAACCGGTTCGCATGCGCCCCGGCATGTATATCGGCGGCACCGACGAAAAGGCGCTGCACCACCTCTTCGCCGAAGTCATCGACAACTCGATGGACGAAGCGGTGGCCGGCCATGCCGATTTCATCGATGTCCATCTGGATACCCAGGGCTATCTGACGGTCACCGACAACGGCCGCGGCATTCCAGTAGAGAACCATCCGCAGGTTCCCGGCAAATCGACGCTCGAAGTCATCATGACCAAGCTGCATGCCGGCGGTAAATTCGACGGCAAGGCCTACGAGACCTCGGGCGGTCTGCACGGTGTCGGCGTCTCTGTCGTCAACGCTCTGTCGGATCATCTCGAAGTCGAGGTCGCCCGTAACCGCAAGCTCTATCGCCAGCGCTTCTCGCGCGGGGTGCCGCAGGGCGGGCTCGAAGAGCTGGGCGATGTGCACAACCGTCGCGGCACCAAGGTTCGCTTTCATCCCGACCCGCAGATTTTCGGTGATCATGCGAAGTTCGATGCGGCGCGTGTGTTCCGCATGGCCCGCTCCAAGGCCTATCTCTTCGGCGGCGTCGAGATCCGCTGGAGCTGCGAGCCGGGAGTGCTGCCTGAGGGATCGGATCTGCCCGACAAGGCCGTCTTCCACTTCCCCGGCGGCCTCAAGGATTACCTGCAGGCAACGATGGGCAAGGAATTCACGGTCACCCGCGAGATCTTCGCCGGCAAGACCGAGAAGGTAGCCGGCCACGGCGCGCTGGAATGGGCGATCACCTGGTATGGCGGCGATCCGCAAGTCCATTCCTACTGCAACACCATCCCGACGCCCGAAGGCGGCACGCATGAGGCCGGTCTTCGCATTGCGATGACCAAGGGCCTTAAGAGCTATGCCGAGCTGACGCAGAACAAGCGTGCCGCACAGATCACCACCGATGACGTGATGATCTCGGCCGTGGGCATGCTCTCGGTCTTCATCCGCGAGCCGGAATTCGTCGGCCAGACCAAGGATCGACTAGCGAGCGTCGAAGCCCAGCGCCTTGTCGAAAATGCGCTGCGCGACCCCTTCGACCATTATCTCGCCGACAATCCGAACGAGGCCGAGAAGCTTCTCGACTGGGTGATCGAGCGCGCCGAAGAGCGCCTGCGCCGCCGCAAGGAGAAGGAAGTCAACCGCAAGACAGCAGTGCGCAAGCTGCGCCTGCCCGGCAAACTCGCCGATTGCTCGCAGAATACCGCGGAAGGCGCCGAACTCTTCCTGGTCGAGGGTGACTCGGCAGGCGGTTCCGCCAAGCAGGCGCGCAACCGCGCCAATCAGGCGATCCTGCCGCTGCGCGGCAAGATCCTCAACGTCGCCAGCGCCGGCCGAGAGAAGCTGTCGGCCAACCAGCAGATCTCCGATCTCGTCCAGGCGCTTGGCTGCGGCACACGCTCGAAATATCGCGAAGAGGATCTTCGCTACGAACGCATCATCGTCATGRCCGATGCCGACGTCGACGGCGCCCATATCGCCTCGCTGCTGATTACCTTCTTCTATCAGGAGATGCCGGAGCTGGTGCGCGGCGGTCACCTCTTCCTGGCCGTGCCGCCGCTCTACAAGATCACACAGGGGGCGAAGTCCGCTTACGCCCGCGACGACGAGCATCGCGCCGAGCTGATGGAGACGGAATTCAAGGGCAAGGCCAAGATCGAGATCAGCCGCTTCAAAGGTCTCGGCGAAATGCTGCCCGCGCAGCTCAAGGAAACCACCATGGATCCGTCCAAGCGCACGCTTCTGCGGGTGCTGATCGACGAGGTGGATTTCGAGGGCACGCGCAACGCCGTCGACGACCTGATGGGAACCAAGGCCGAAGCCCGTTTCCGCTTCATACAGGAGCGCGCGGCTTTCGCAGAGGATCTGGATATTTAAGTTGTAGCGAATTCATCGAACTGACGAAGAACCGTTACAAGTCCGTCAAATTACCGGCGCAATAGAACGGCCGGTGCTGCGACCTTAAGCAAGGTTTCCGCAGCGCCGGCCGTTTTGTTTCAACCCTTTGCCGGATATTTGCCATGACCAAGCGTTTTCTTGCGACTGCCGCTTTTGTTCTCCTGTCCAGCACTGCCTCCGTTTATGCCACCGATATCGGCGCGACCGTCGAGACCGCCTGCCCCTTCGGCGATTGCGCGGCAGCGATCTCGCTTTCCTATCTCGGTGAATTCGTTATCCCGACCGGCCAGATGGAAAACGGCGTCGAATTCGGCGGCATTTCTGGTCTTGATTTCGATGCCGCCACCGGCCACTACATCGCCATCAGCGACGACCGCTCCGAAAAGGCCCCGGCCCGCTTCTACGATCTCGATATCGACGTCAGCGCCGCCGGCCTCAAGGGCGTCACCATCGCCAAGCACACCACCTTCCAGGATAAAAACGGCCAGCCCTTCGCCGTCCGCACTGTCGATCCGGAATCCATCCGCTTCGGCAAGGACGGCATCTACTGGGGCAGCGAAGGTGATGCGAAGGCGCTGATCGCTCCATTCGTCCGCGTCGCTTCTCCTGATGGCGCCTTCGTGCGCGAGTTCAAGCTGCCCGACGGTTTTACGCCGACCGCCGACAAGTCGACCGGCATCCGCGACAACCTCGCTTTCGAGGATCTGGCCGTATCTCCGTCCGGTGACGTGTTCGTCGGCGTCGAAGCTGCCCTCTATCAGGACGGCCCGAACCCCAGCCTGACGACCGGCAGCCTCTCGCGCATTATCCGCTATGACGGCGCAACCGGCGAGCCGAAGGCTCAATATGTCTATCCGGTCTCGCCGATCCCTCAGGCTGCCGCCAAACCCGACGGCGGCAACGATAACGGCATGTCGGAAATGATCGCTCTTGACGATCATCGCCTGCTCGCCGTCGAGCGCAGCTATGCCCAGGGCTTCGGCAACAACATCAAGCTCTTTATGATGGATCTCGACGGCGCGACCGACGTTTCCGGCATCGCTTCGCTCGCCAAGAACGATCAGCGCGTTGTTCCTGCTCGCAAGAGCCAGGTGCTGGATCTCCGCGCCATTGGCCTGACGCCCGACAATATCGAGGCCATGGCGATCGGCAAGGCGAAGGACGGCACGGATGTCCTGATCCTCGGTTCTGACAATAATTTCTCGACCGGCCAGAAGACACAGTTCTACGCCTTCAAGATCAACCGCCGCCCGCAATAATATCTCAAGGATTCAGCGACCAAATAACCACGCTTTGTATACGCTTTATCCGGGCGGACCTTGAAACCGCCCGGTTCATAGCCCATAAACTAGGACAACAATAAAAAGAGGCGCGTGTGGGTGTGTTTGATCGTCAGAAAACCAATACGGAGCCGCGATGGCTGGGGCCGTCGGCGACGATACGTACGCCGCTGATACCCTCCATTTCGGCTGCCCGCTGGCTGCTCGTGCTTGTTGCTGCGGCTGGCGTCTATTTCTTCTACGGCTTCGTGGTGCCTGTGCTCGCAGCCCTCGTCATCGGCTTTGCGAGCTGGCCGCTTTACCGCAAGCTGGTTGCCCGCGTCGGCGGCAATACGACGGTCGCCGCGACGATCGCGATCGTCCTCATCGTCACCTTCCTCGTCATTCCGATCAGCCTTGCGGTTGCCTATACGACCGGTGAAGTGCGCACCTGGGTCGCATGGGCGATCCACGCCAACCGCTTCGGGGCGGAAACGCCGCAATGGATCGTCGCCTTGCCTCTGGCCGGTTCCTATCTCGACGAACTTTGGACGAAATATATCGGCAGCCCCGGCGCCATGGGTGAGCTCATCCAGGCAGTCAGCGGTGCCAATATCGGCAATATCTACCGCGCAATTCTGGCGGCCGGCGGTGGTGCCTTCCACCTGTTCCTGACGTTGCTCTTCATGCTGATCGCGCTCTTCTTCGTCTATCGCGACGGCTTCTCCTTCTCCAAGCAGATCGACATGCTCGGCGAGCGTATCCTGCCGAACCGCTGGGAGCGTATTTCCCGCGTCGTGCCTGCCACCATCAGTTCGACCGTCATGGGCATGACGCTGATTGCCATCGGCGAAGGCATCGTGCTCGGCGTCGCCTACTGGATTGCCGGCGTGCCCTCGCCCGTCACCCTTGGCGTTTTGACCGGTGTCATGGCGCTGATCCCGGGCGGAGCGCCGCTCTCCTTCACGCTGGTATCCGTCTATCTGCTGGCCAGCGGCTCGCATGTCGCCGGCATCGGTCTGTTCGTCTGGGGCACGGTCGAACTCTTCATTGTCGATAAGACGCTGCGCCCCAAGCTCGTCGGCGGACCGATCAAGCTGCCGTTCCTGCCGACCTTCTTCGGCCTCGTCGGCGGCGTTAAGACGATGGGCTTCCTCGGCCTCTTCATCGGCCCGGTGCTGATGGCGCTGCTGGTCGCGATCTGGCGCGAATGGATACATGAAGTCCGCGCCGCCGATGCGGGACCGCAGATCATCCTCGACGAGCAGGCGCCTCCGGTGCAGCGTGCTGCCGAAGGCTAGGGCTTTTCCGGCTTAGGCCAGGCGCTTTTCCATGAAAAGGCTGAGCGGATCCGGCTGATAGGAGCCGAAAGGCTCGATCTCGTGATATCCGTATTTCCTGTAGAGGCTGATCGCCTCCGGTTGATAGATACCGGTCTCCAGGCGGATTGCGTCGAGACCCTTCTCCCTGCCGATCTCCTCCAGCCGGTCCATCAGGCGGCTGGCGACCTTCAGGCCCCTCGCCTCGGGATCGACGAACATGCGCTTGATCTCGGCCGTCCCGTCACCTGCCTCCACCAACGCACAGCAGCCGACGATCTCGCTGCCGTTACGCGCCACGAGGAAGCTCACGGATGGCTTTTCCAGCGTGGAGATATCGACGAGGTGGTTGCTCTCGGGCGGATAGAGCGACTGCGCATAGGCGTCGGAGAGATCGAGAAGGCGAATCACGCCATTCTGGCGCGGCGGTTCCAGAGCGATGGTGACGGACATTTTCTCTCTCCTGTTCCGGCGAAACGCGTGATTTTTCCCTTGATGACAAGGAGTTAATATCGCTGCCTTCATTCCGTTGGAATTGTGCTTTCGAAGGGGATGACACGCTCAATAGCCATGGAGGCAAAATATGCAAGCCGTCCTCATCGCCATGACGATCCTCGGTTGCGACGATTCCGTCAGCCAGTGCAATTACGTCGCCACGGTCGACAAGCACTGGGAAACCGTCGTCGCCTGCGATGCCGAGGCCGAACAGCGGCTGAAGACCTATGCCAATGCCAGCTATCCGACCGTCATTGCCGTCTGCGAGGCACCGAAGTCGCTTGCCGCTGCCGAACCGGCCAAGCCGGCGCCTGCTGCACCAGCAGCGCCCGAGGTAGCCGAACAACGGGATGGTCTTGGCGGTTTTGTGGATACTATTGCCGGGCGTGTGCGCGCCAATTTGCCTTCCGGCCATGATGTGAAAAACACCCTGGCGAAGCCATTGCATTTCGTCTCTGCAAGCTATTCCTGGGCCGCAGCCCGCTTTACCGACTAGGCAGCGGCAAGTGACGCATAGACACGGGCCGACCGGCGCTGCTCGGCGACATGCAGCTTCTCGACCATATCGAGCAACTCGCCGACGGCGTCATGCTGCCCGACCCGGCTGTGGAATTTCTGGAGCAGGCGCCCGCAGATGCTGCCGAGCAGCGAGGCCGAGGTGTTGCGCGAAGCCTCGCGCCAAAGGAACGTCGCTTCCACGAAAATGATGCTGATATCGCGCGGCAGGCCCGCCGATTCATAGAGCGCGCGCACGGCATGCATGCGGCCCGTGGCAAGGATTGCCCGCACGCGCCGGTCGCTGCAGCCTGACAGGTTGACGATGGCGCAGGCGAAGAATTCCACCTTGCCGCAGCAGAGCGCGTGCATGAGGAAGGAAGGCGTCAGCCGGTCGTTCAGGCGAAGATGTTCGACGAGATCTGGCACTTCGATCGGCGCGATATCGCCGGCGATGGAAACGATCGCCGCTTCCGTCGCCTCGCGGCTGATGCGCTGCAGCCTCTGCAGGCCGATCGCCGCTTGCGCCAGCGGCAGGCCGACCAGAGCATTGCTGACATGCTGCGTCAGAAGCTGGCGGGCATCGGCCGGCAAGTAGATGCGGTCGAGAAGCAGGTTTCTGATGTCGCTGACATCGCCGAGCCGTTCGGCAATCCGCTTCAGGGATTGGGCGGAAATCGCCGCGCCGTCATTTTCGAGCAGGCAGAGAATTTCGTCCTCGTCGCCGACTTCGGCAAGTGCCGCCGAAACGGGGCGGGTCACATGGGCGCGCGCCGCAATCAGCATGCGCGTTGCACCGCTGCCGCGTGCTGCGAGATCGACGAGATCGGCATCGGTCAGGATCGGCGAGCAGGTCACTGCATGGCAGGCGATCTCCGGCTGGTCTTCGGCAAGCGAGAGAATGATGTTGCGCGGCGCATGCGGCGCCCAGGCGATTGCTTCGGCGAGCGCAAGCCGCACACGCGGCGACGGATCGTCGAGCAGGTAGGTCATCGCCTTTTCAGCAGCGTCGCGCCGCTCGTCCGACATTTCCGATTTGAGATAGACGCGTCCCAGAGCATTTGCAGCGGCCGCCCTGTCAGCCGTCTTGGCCGTTTCGACCCAACGAAGAAATGCTTCAATGATCACGACAACGCCCCAGCACCGAACGCGATTCCTTCGCGTCTTATTCAATACAAGGACGATAGCCGGAAAAAGTTTATGATTGGTTCACCATATTTATTAGGCTTTGTTCAAGCCTTGTGCCGAGGTCAGACCTTCGGCCTGAACATTTCGAAGACCTCGCTGCCTTCGCAATAATCCATGTAGCCCATGCGTGCGATCGGCCGCGCCAGCGCCACATCGAACCGGCCATCTCTGACGATCGCCTCATCGATATGGATGCCGACGACCTCTCCGAAAACAAAGACATTCTCGGATGCTTCGCCGGACAGCGTCTTCGGCTCAATGATCTCGGTCACCTTGCATTCCAGCACGGCGAAAGCCTCCGCCACATAGGGCGCATCGATGAGCTCCGCCTGCTTTGGGGTCAGCCCGGCGAATTCAAACTCGTTGCTACCGTAAGGCAAGGCGGCGGAGGTCAGGTTCATCTTCTCCGCCAGATTGCGGCTGACGAAATTGCAGGTGAAAACGCCGGTCTCCCTGGCGTTTTTCTGGCTATGCTTGTGCCCGCTCGATGAGAACATCACCAGCTTCGGCTTGTCGGCGACCGCATTGAAGAAGGAATAGGGCGCGAGATTGATCGACCCGTCCCTGCCCTTGCTGCCGATCCAGCCGATCGGCCGTGGCGCGACGATCGCCTTGAAGGGATCGTGCGCCAACCCATGCCGGTTGGTGTCCGTTGCGTAGAACATCAGTCTTCGCCGCCGAGCCAGGTGACCGTCTCGGTCAGCTCAGGGCGTGGACGCTCGACGGGTGGGAAGGTGGTGGAGCCGATGTGGATGAAACCGGCAACCTTTTCGCCCGGCTGGACGCCGAGCAGCGGATAGGCGCGTTCGTCGAAGGCGAACCATTCTGTCAGCCAGTTGGCGACATAACCATGCGCATTGGCAGCCAGGATAACGTTGAGGCACAACGCGCCCGCCGACATGATCTGCTCCCATTCCGGGATCTTGAAATGCGGACCGGCCTTGCTGACGATGCCGACGACGACAGGCGCACGGGTAAAGCGTGCGCGCTCCACCAGGATCATTTCCTCAGAGAGATCGGGTTTTGCTTCGAGCGCCAGCTTCAGCAGTTCTTCGCCCAGCCGCACGCGCTCTTCGCCGCGATAGACGATGAAGCGCCAGGGGGCGAGCTTGCCGTGATCGGGAACGCGCGATGCAAGGCGCAGGATTTCCTCGATCTCGTCCTTTACCGGTCCCGGTTCGCACATCTGGAACGCAGGGACGGAGCGGCGCACGGCGAGATAATCGATCAGCTTGATGTCGGATTTCATGCGGGAGAAACTCTCATTTGTATGCAGAGGCTGGCCACAGGTCTTGAATTTGCCATGGCATTGGTCTTGAAGTGAACTCTGCGATTTCAGAAGTCAATCGGTTCACGAACAGGATGTTTGGCATTTTGCCTTTTGCACGGATCGGCCTTGCTGTTGCCCTGATGTTGCTGACGCCGTTTGGCGCCGCCGCCCAGGACGCCTTCAAGGAGTTCAAGCAGCTCGAATCGACGCCGAAAATGCCGAAGCTCAACGCGTTCATCGCGCCAGGCACGGCGCAGGAAGGCGTGCATCTGCGTGACGTCTCGCTGGAAGCCAAGCTCACGGCCGATGGCGCGCCTGTCGAAGACGGGCTTTCCTGGTATGTATTCAGTCCCGTCGCTGGAAATGATGGCAAGCTGCCGCTCATCGCCAGCTCCCGTGGAGGCACCGCAGCCTTCCAGCTCGCTGCCGGCGATTATTTCGTCAACGTTTCCTTCGGCCGCGCCGGCGTCACCAAGAAGCTGACGGTGTCGGATGAAGGCGCAGTCGACAAGCAGGTGATGGTTCTCGATGCCGGCGGGCTGCTGCTCAACGCCGTCTCCGGCTCCGATGTCCGTATCCGCCCGAACCAGCTGAGCTTCTCGATCTATTCCTCGGAAGTTCGCGACGACGGCGAGCGCGGCCTTGTCATGGCCGATGTGCCGCCGAATACGGTCGTGCGCCTCAATGCCGGCACCTATCACGTCGTTTCCGAATACGGCAATGTCAACGCGACCATCCGTGCCGACATCCAGGTGGAGGCTGGCAAGCTCACCGAAGCGACGATCCAGCACAGGGCGGCACAGATCAATTTTAAGCTCGTCTCGGAAACCGGCGGCGAAGCGATCGCCGATACCGCCTGGTCGATCCTGACGGCAGCCGGCGACAGCGTCGGCGAAAGTGTGAGCGCCTTTCCGGCCATGGTCCTGGCGGAAGGTGAATACACGGCGGTCGCCCGCAACAAGGACAAGATCTATCAGCGTGACTTCACCGTCGCTGCGGGCGTCAATACCGATGTCGAAGTGCTAATGAAGAACCAGCAGGCCCAGCAGCCGATTGCTCCGGCTGCGACAGCCGTGCCGCCGGGGCAGACCTCGGCCGGGCCGAAGGGTGTGCCCCAGCCGGGCGGCGAGATCCCGCCGCAGCCGCCCTTGCCGTCCTATGAAGATCTGCAAAGCGGCGACGGCGCCAGCCTCGACTGACGCCGCGTCCGAAATCTCCGGAAATGTTCAGCTTGCGCGCTTGAGGAAGGCCTTCTTCTTCGGCGCCATCGAGAAGACGGCGTCAAAGAGACGGGCGAGCAGATCCTTGCGATCGCTGCCGCTGCTCAGTTCTTCCCAAGACAGTACCCTGCCCACATGCGCGGTGATCGTGCTGCCTGAAAGACGGCGGAATTCGCGGATGAGCAGCGACAGGCGCAGCGTCATCGAAACCCTGCTGGCGAGATGGAAGAGCCGGCCGTTCTGGCCTTCGAAATAGATCGGCAGCACGCTGGCGCGGGTCGCCTGGATGAGCTTGGCCGGGAACATCTTCCACGGCAGGTCCTCGGCGCGACCGAAGCCCTTCTTGGCGGTGGCAACGCCGCCAGCCGGAAAAATCACGATCGTCGTGCCTTCCTTCAGCAGGCGAACTGCCTCGTGCCGGCTCTTCATGTTCATCGCCATCGCTTCCTTGGTCTCCTCGAAGGAGATCGGCAGCGAATAAGGCGCCATTTCCGGCACCTTGAGAAGATCATTGTGGATCAGTACCCGGAATGGACGGCCAATCTGCTCGGCAAGCGCCAGCACCGCGATGCCGTCGCCGATGCCGAAGGGATGGTTGGCAACGATGACGATCGGCTCGGCCGGCACCGGCTCGAGCGGCCAGCTGCCCTTCACATTGATCTCGACATCGATGAGATCGAGCATCTTGCCGAAGACGCGGTCGCTCTTGCCGACAATATCGCTGCGCCAGATGTCATAGAGCCGTACATAGCGGTCACGGCCGGAAAGGCCCTCGATGGATCGGATGAGCCAGCGCTTGAAGCGCGGATCCCGTTCGTTCGCGTAGGAAAGCTCTTTGAAGCGCACTCGAATGCCTGCCGGGATGAAACCCGTCCCCTGTTTTGTGGCGGCTATATTACTGTTGCATGTCAGATTTCTGACAGCGTCAAGCAGATCAATGCCGGGCGCTGCCATTATCCAAAAGGCAATTTTCAGGCTGCCTTGGCCTTCTTTGCCTCGAGCTTACGACGGATATCGGGCGGTGTTGCCTCCAGGGCAAGGCTTTCGATCGCCGAATCCAGCAACATCGATGTCTGCTCCTGGCTGCCGAGGCGGCGGATATTGACCGTGCGCTCTTCCGCCTCCTTCTTGCCGCAGACGATGATGACGGGAACTTTCGTAACGGAATGTTCGCGGATCTTGTAATTGATCTTCTCGTTACGGAAGTCGGTCTCGACATGCAGCCCGGCTTCGCGCAACGCATCGGCCACTTCCTGGCCGTAAGCGTCGGCTTCTGAGGTGATCGTCGCGACGACGACCTGCAGCGGCGAAACCCACAGCGGCAGATGGCCGGCGAAGTTCTCGATCAGGATGCCGAGGAAACGTTCCATGGAGCCACAGATGGCGCGATGGATCATCACCGGCTGCGTCTTTTCCGAATTGCTGTCGATGTAGAAGGCGCCGAAGCGTTCCGGCAGGTTGAAGTCGACCTGCGTCGTGCCGCACTGCCATTCGCGGCCGATGGCGTCCTTCAGCGTATATTCGAACTTCGGCCCGTAGAAAGCGCCCTCGCCCGGCAGGATGCCGGTCTTGATGCGCCCCTCGGACTGCGCCTCGATCGTCTTCAAGACATCGGTCATGACGGCTTCCGCGCGATCCCAGAGCGCGTCGGAGCCGACGCGCTTTTCCGGACGGGTCGAAAGCTTGACGACGATTTCCTTGAAGCCGAAGTCTTCATAGACCGACAGGATCAGGTCGTTGATCTTCAGGCATTCGGCAGCCATCTGCTCATCGGTGCAGAAGATGTGTGCGTCGTCCTGCGTGAAGCCGCGCACGCGCATCAGACCATGCAGCGCCCCCGAAGGCTCGTAGCGATGGACGAGACCGAATTCCGCCAGACGGATCGGCAGTTCGCGATAGGACTTCAGGCCATGCTTGAAGATCTGCACGTGGCCGGGGCAGTTCATCGGCTTCAGCGCAAAGACGCGGTTATCCGCTTCCTTGTCTTCCGGATGCGTCATCGCATGCGCCGATTTCACGGCAAACATGTTTTCCTGATACCAGCCCCAGTGGCCCGACGTCTCCCAGAGCGAAGTGTCGAGCACCTGCGGCGCGTTGACTTCTTCATAATCGACGGCAAGCCGGCGGCGCATGTAGGAGACGAGCGACTGGAAGATGCGCCAGCCCTTGCCATGCCAGAAGACGACGCCCGGGCCTTCTTCCTGGAAATGGAACAGGTCCATTTCGCGGCCGAGCTTGCGGTGGTCGCGCTTTTCGGCTTCCGCCAGCATATGCAAGTAATTGTCGAGATCGGCCTGATCGGCCCATGCCGTACCGTAGATGCGCGAGAGCATTGCGTTGTTGCTGTCGCCACGCCAATAGGCGCCGGCAACCTTCATCAGCTTGAAGGCGGTGCCGACCTGGCCGGTGGAGGCCATGTGCGGGCCACGGCAAAGGTCGAACCATTCGCCCTGATTGTAGATCTTCAGATCCTGCCCTTCGGGAATCGCATCGACGAGCTCGACCTTGTACTGTTCGCCCTTTGCGGCAAAAACTTCCTTGGCCTTCTCGCGCGACCAGATCTGCTTGGTGAAGGGCGCATTGCGGGCAATGATCTCCTTCATCTTCTTTTCGATCTTGGGCAGATCGTCGGGCGTGAAAGGCTCGTTCTTGGCAAAGTCGTAATAGAAGCCGTTCTCGATCACGGGGCCGATCGTCACCTGCGTGCCAGGCCACAGTTCCTGTACGGCTTCTGCCATCACGTGTGCGGCATCATGCCGGATGAGTTCCAGCGCGCGGCCATCCTTGCGCGTGATGATCTCGATCTTGCCGTCGGTGACGGCATCGGAAAGGTCTTGCACGGTGCCGTCGATCGCAATCGCGACAGCGCTCTTGGCGAGCGACTTGGAAATGGATTCGGCAACATCCTTGCCGGTCGCGCCAGCCGGGAAGCTGCGCACCGAACCATCGGGAAATGTCAGGGAAACGGATTGGGACATTCAAATTCTCCTTGTCCAGTCCCGCCAACGAATGCGGGTGGTTGAAACGGAAGCGTCATCCACCGGGAATGCCGCTGCCGCCTGATACTGATATTTGGTGTCTGAGTAAAGGAGAAGCGAGCCTAGAGGACCATATCGAAAAGGCCGCGCACTGTGTTCCAGTTGCGCATCGTTCCCACGCCCATGCGCTTGGTCGTCAGCGCCGATAGCAGCTTCGATTGGCTCGGCTTGCCGTGGAAATCGATCCAGAGATCGCAACCGACAAGCTTCATCCGCTGCCCTTCGGCAAGGAGCGGCTTCAGCGCTTCCACCTTGTCCGGGTCGATCGGCAGCCGGTTGACGCGCACGATCACCTGGTCGCCAACACCGTCCTTGAAGGGATTGGCGCTGCAGAGCGCCATCCAGGTGCAGTCGCTGCGCACGATGATATCGACATGCTTGCCGAATTTTTCTTCAAAAGCCTCCTCCAACTGCTCTTCGACTTCGTGCGGCCGCATTTCATCTGCCTCGAACACGAGGTTGCCGGTGGAGACCAGTGTGCGCGGTTCACGATAGCCCAGCTCTTCGGCAAGCTTTCGTAGATCTTCCATGATCACGCGCCGCTCGGAGGTCAGGACGATGCTGTGCAGAAGTGCGATGAAGGTACACACCTTATGCCTCCTTCCGCCCGAGCGCGAAATAGCGCCACGGCGTAAACCAGCGGAAACGGGATTCGAGGTTGTCAGGCACCGGATCGAGCCCACTTGTGCCGCCCGGACCGCACCGGCCGACGCGGAAGAGTGTCATCCAGCCACCGGCCCAGAGCCCATGGCGGGCGACGGCCTCATAGCCATATTCGGAGCAGGTCGGGATATGCCGGCAGGAATTGCCGACGAAGCCGGAGAGCGTCAACTGATAGAGGCGGATGAGCCCCATGCCGAAAAGGCGGTCAGGCGTCTTGCGGAACGGGCCTTGGTAGTTGCGCGAAAATCTCTGCAGCGGTTGGGCGCGAGGCTTTGGCGCGGCGGCACCGCCCTCGTCTTCCTCTTCTTCGCGCAGCAGACAGAATTCGCACATAGCTTACACCTCGACGGTTTCAGCGCGCTTTGCCTCTATCTGGCCGATGGCATCGACGACAGCGTCGAAGGTCAGCATGGTGGAGGCATGACGCGCCTTGTAATCACGCACGGGAAGGAGATAGCGCATGTCGGCGAACCGTCCATCCGGCCCCTCGCCATCGGCTTTCAGCATGGCGAGCATATCCTCGCGCGCCTTGCGCACTTCGCCTGATGTCGCGCCGACAACATGGCGGGCCATGATCGAGGAGGAGGCCTGGCCGAGGGCGCAGGCCCTCACGTCATGCGAAAAGGCGCTGATCTTATCGCCATCCATTTTCAGCCAGATGCGCACTTTCGAGCCGCAGAGCCTGGAATGCGCCTGGCCGCTCGCATCCGCATCGTCAAGCGTGCCGGTCAGAGGAATATTGCCGGCAAATTCGAGGATTTTGCTGTTATAGATGTCATCCATGACGGATTTGGCTCCAAAAACGCCTAAAAGCGACGCTAATTCCTATGTGATTGTCATGTAAACAAAAAACACACAGTCAAACGACAGCATACTTACATACCAGGGTCGTCTTCCTATATGTATGTCGTTCGAGGGCCATTGAAATGCAATGGGCCCGGATAAGTTTGATTGGGAAACCGTGCCTGAAGGGTTCGAGAAAGCGAGCCTGAAAAGCCCCGGAGCCTGCCAAAGGTGCAAGAATTCCCGCTTGGGGTACCAGTGGCTAGTCCGAATAAGGTCCGCGTTGCGGACCAGGAGACCATTGAATATGGACGCCATCGTCAAGAATTTTCCGCAGACCGCCCGTGAATCCGATCGCCCCTCCCAGCAGGAGGCAGAGGACGCTGTTCGTGTCCTGCTGCGCTGGGCTGGCGACGATCCGTCGCGTGAGGGCCTGCTGGATACGCCTGCCCGCGTCGCCAAGTCTTATCGCGAGCTCTTCGCCGGTTACGAGATGAGCCCGGAAGACGTGCTCGGCCGGACCTTCGAGGAGGTTGCCGGTTATGACGACATGGTGCTGGTGAAGGACATTCCCTTCTTCTCTCACTGCGAACATCACATGGTGCCTATCATCGGCAAGGCGCATGTCGCCTATATGCCGGATGGACGCGTTCTCGGCCTGTCCAAGATCGCCCGCGTCGTCGAAATCTACGGCCGCCGCCTGCAGACGCAGGAAACGATGACCTCGCAGATCGCCAAGGCCATCGATGAAACGCTGCGTCCGCGCGGTGTCGCCGTCATGATCGAGGCCGAACATATGTGCATGGCCATGCGCGGCGTTCAGAAGCAGGGTTCGACCACATTGACGACAACCTTTACTGGAACGTTCAAGACTGAACCGGCCGATCAGGTCCGATTCATGACAATGGTAAGGGGCCGCTGAGATCAGCTCCCTCAGGAGGGCCGCGATGAGTGAACTGATTTTCAACCAGCCGTCGGACGATAAATCCGAGCTGGAGGATGCTGGCGATTTCACGCCGCGCTTCGACGATCGCGGTCTGATCACGGCCATTGTCACCGATGCCGGTGATGGCGAACTGCTGATGGTCGCCCATATGAATGCGCAGGCCCTGGCGCTGACCATCCAGACCGGCTTCGCCCACTATTTCAGCCGCTCGCGCGGCAAGCTCTGGAAGAAGGGCGAGACCTCGGGCAATCTCCAGACCGTCAAGGAGATCCGCACCGACTGCGATCAGGACGCCATCTGGCTGAAGGTCGAGGTCGCCGGCCATGACGCGACCTGTCACACGGGCCGCCGCTCCTGCTTCTACCGCACCGTCACCCTGGAGGATGGAAAGCCCATGCTGACCATCGTCGATGACGACCTGCATTTCGATCCCAAGGACATCTACGGAAAATAGGCCAAATCCCGGCCACCTGCTCCTTATTGCGACGCTGGTCGTCTCTATATACAATTTGGAAAGGGTTCGGGGCGGTTAATAGGAACCCAGTGTTCTGCCGGGAGGAAGGAACGCCATGTTGGGCTGGAGTATGAATCGTCAAAGCTCCGATGGGGGCGGTTCCGGCTTGGCGGTGCGTGATGATACGCCCGTTTCTCCTGTGCTCGCCGTTCCCGAAAAAAAAGCAAAGCTTGCCCTGGCGCTTGGCGGCGGCGCCGCTCGAGGCTGGGCGCATATCGGCGTGCTGCGTGCGCTCGATGAGGCCCGCATCGAGATCGGCATGATCGCCGGCACCTCGATCGGCGCGCTCGTCGGAGGCTGCTATCTCGCCGGCAAGCTGGACGAGCTGGAAAATTTCGCTCGCTCGCTCACCATGCGCCGCATCGCAAGCCTGCTCGACCTGACGATCGGCGGCTCCGGCCTCTTCGGTGGCATGCGGCTGACCAAACGCATGCAGGAACATCTGGAAGGACTGACGATCGAGGATCTCGACCGGCCCTTTGTCGCCGTCGCGGCCGAGGTCAACACCGGGCACGAAGTCTGGATCGCCAATGGTTCGCTGATCACGGCGATCCGCGCATCCTACGCCCTGCCCGGCATTTTCGAGCCGGTGCGCAGCAATAACCGCACATTGGTCGATGGCGCGCTCGTCAATCCCGTGCCGGTTTCCGTCTGCCGAAGCTACGAGCAGCCGCTCGTCGTCGCCGTCAACCTCAACTATGATCTCTACGGCCGTTCCGCCGTCGTTCGCCACAATGCCAGCCTCTCGCCTGCCGAAGTGCAGCAGCAGAGGGATGCGCCCTATGCCGCCAGGATGGGCATGACCGGCGTCATGGTGCAGGCCTTCAACATTATTCAGGATCGTATCGCGCGAGCGCGCCTTGCCGGTGATCCGCCCGATATCTCGCTGCAGCCGCGCCTGTCGGACATCGGCCTGTCGGAATTCCATCGTGCCGGGGAAGCCATCGAACGTGGCTATGAAGAAGCCCGGGCAAGGCTGCCCGAGCTGCAGCGTATGCAGGAACTCTACGCCAGGCACCCCTGACGCCTAAGCAATTCCAGCAAAAGTGTTCAGCGGTTTTGCGTCCGGAATTGCGCGCACACGTTACCGAAGCAATTCCAGCAAAAGTGTTCAGCGGTTTTGCGTCCGGAATTGCCTAGAATAAAGAGTCACTCAGCTTGCAATATAAGCCTTGATTTCTTCGGCCTCGCGCTCGACCTCGGCAATGCGCGACTTCACGACGTCACCGATCGAAATGATGCCGGCAAGCTTGCCGTTGGCTTCCACGGGAACGTGGCGGAAACGCTTGCTGGTCATCAGCTGCATAAGCTCGTTGACCGAGGTCTGCTCGTTGCAGCGGAGGACCTTCGAGGTCATGACTGAAGAAAGCGTCTGATCGAGCCCGTCCTTGCCGGACTTGGCGATGACATGCACGAGATCGCGCTCGGTGAACATGCCGGAAATCTTGTTTTCCATGCCGACGACGACGATCGCGCCGATCTTCTTTTTGCTCAGAATCGCAGCCGCCTCCGCAACCGTGGTATTCGGCCCGGTGGTGACGACGTCACGACCCTTCAGATCGAGTATTGCCTTGACGGAACTGGCCATTTGTACCTCCCATGGCGAAAGTGAAACACTTGTCGGGAACACAGGCTCCGCGGCGGTTTCTCCTCCCATCGCGGATTGATCAATGGTGCACTGCTTGGGTCAGGATTGCAACTCGTCGTCAGGATGGGGCACGGGTTCTTCAGGCAGTTTCCGGTCGAAGAGAGCGAAAAGGAAGAAGCCTAAGACGAAACCGCCGATATGCGCATCCCAGGCAATCTCCTGGCTGCCGTCGCCGACGAGCGGGATGCCGACGGCGATCAGCGCGTTGCCGACCAGCCATAACAGCGTGAAGATGATCACCGTGCGGCTCTGCATCGCCTGCAGCACCGACAGTCGCGGATTGAGGTGTGCGGGGCGGACCATCTGCCGCCCGGAGGGGAAGGCAAAGCGGCAGGCCGCGCCCATGAGGCCCGAGACCACACCCGATGCCCCGATGAGCAGTCCTTCGCTACCCCAGTTCAGGGCCGCATGCAGGGCCGCCGAGGCGACAGAGGAAAGAATCCAGAAGACGATGAAGCGGAACGCGCCGATGCGGCGCACGACCGGCGCGCCGAAGGCCATCAGCCACAGGCCGTTGAAGACGATATGCTCGATGCTTCCGTGCAGCAGCGAATAGGTGACCGGCGTCCAGTAGAGCTGCGGCCCCTGCTCTGCAAGCGAAACGGCATAGCGCAGCGGAATGAAGCCGAAGTTGAACAGAAACCATTGAAACCAATCATCGGGCAGCAGCGATTGCACGACGAAGATCAGGATCAATAGCAGCAGCGTGGCAAGCAGCGCCGGCGGAAGATTGAAGACCGGCTGGCGCGGCGGCCGGGCCGGCGGTTCGGGCTGCGAAGGCTGGAATGCCTGGTCAGGCCCGGACGTCTGTTCGTTCATGCTCTCATCGCCTCGTTGCAGGCCACAGCCATACAGGAGCCGACATCAAAAAAAAAGCCGTCCGAAACTGGCCGGACGGCTCGCCTGGGTTCCCCGAAGGATGCCCCTCCCCCTGGCAGTCTTGTGCAGAACTTCACTGTTCGAAGTGATGGAGAGACGGTCTCATGACAGGTCCCGGCACTCAAGCGAAACCCTTTCTTAACCTTAACTCGCCGGATTTGGCATGAAATCCGCAAGGTAGAAGGTGAAGGGGCGAAAACCGCGCCCCAATGAACCGAAATGAGACACTGCCATGCGCCTTCAGATCACGATCGACATATTCGGCTACTGGAATGCTCTGCGCGGCGGCCGGGACGCTCCGCTGAAATCGCAGATCGAGCCCGGCGCGATCCCTCATCTCCTGTCGAGCCTCTTCATCTTGGAGACGGCGGCAGACCGGCATATCCGCTTCCGCCTCGCCGGCACGAAGATCTGCGATCTCTTCGGCCGCGATCTGCGCGGCGAGCGTTTCTCCGCCCTCTGGGCCAACGGCCAGCACGAGGATATCGAAAGGACGGCACAGGGCGTCATGGCTCACGCCATTCCAACGCTTTTCAACGCGACGGGCTACAGTACCGCCGGCCATCATGCGGCCTTCGAGATCATCATGATGCCGCTGCGTTCGCCCGAAGGCGGCTGCGACCGGCTGCTCGGCGCCATCGCGCCTGCCGCTGCTGCAAGCTGGCTGGAGATCGTGCCACTGGAGCTTCTCGCCCTCGATCGCAGCCGGCTGCTGCACGACAAGTTCGGCCGCACAACTGAGGCCGAACCGCGTCGCCCTGTCGAGGTCGCCGCCGAAAAACAGGCCACGTTCGGCCGCGTCATGCTGCGCGCCATGTCGCATTTCCTGCATGGGGCAGCTGCTCGCTGACCGTTCCATTTTGGGTCGCCGCCTATAGTACTTTAGGGTTATGCGGCGGCTCGTTCCACAACCTTCTGTTAAGGGATTGCAGGTAAGGATTGGGCTCAGCGATTTCATAAAGAAGCCCTTTGATGCACTCGTTCCAGCCCGCTCAGACGCACCGACCTGCGCCGCGCCCAGAACAGGGAGTGTTCCAGCGCGTGCCCATCAATATGCAGGGCCGGCTGATGCTTGCGAACTACGAGGAATTCGAGTGCATGGTGATCGATATGTCGCCCGGCGACATGTATGTCACCTGCGCTGGCCGCCCGCGCGCCAATGAACGCATCGTCGCCTACATCGACCATCTCGGCCGCGTCGAAGGCCATGTGCAGACCGTCGATATGCGTGGCTTCACCATGTCGATCAACGCCACCGAGCGCAAGCGTGAGAAACTCGCCGCCCAGCTCACCTGGCTTGCCAACAAACACGAGCTCGGCCTGCCGGAAGATCGCCGTCATGATCGTCTGACCCCGCGCGAGACCAAGACCGACCTCACACTCGAAGACGGCACGCGCTACACCTGCCGCATCATGGACCTTTCGCTCTCGGGCGCCGCCGTCGATTGCGAAGTGCGCCCGCCGCTCGGCACGCCTGTTCGCCTCGGCAACATGCGCGGCCGTGTCGTTCGCCACTTCTCCGAAGGTGTTGCGATCGAGTTTCTGTCGGTCCAGTCGCGCGAGACGTTGCGCGAATTTCTCTAAAGCAATTCCAGAAAAAGTGCGCTGCGGTTTTGCGTCCGGAATTGCGTAAAACAAGAAAGCAATTCCAGCAAAAGTGGGCTGCGGTTTTACGCCCAGTTTTCTGTCCTATACTGCAAGAGGTAGGACTGACAATTTCCATGTTGGGCTGAATAATCTCCTGCATCTCGTGTGGCCGACGCCATAGAATGCCGCCGCTCTTGTCATTTATCCGTCACAGACTTGAAGGATACAGCGCGCCTTAACAAGTGGCGCGGTCATGTCAGTTCTGTTTCCGGAAATCGAACCCTATCAACACGGCCTGCTCGATACAGGCGACGGCAACCTTATCTATTGCGAGGCCTGCGGCAATCCGGTGGGCAAGCCGGCGCTTGTCCTGCACGGCGGACCAGGCTCCGGCTGTTCCACCGCTGCGCGCCGCTATTTCGACCCGTCCGTGTACCGCATCATCCTCTTCGATCAGCGCAATTGCGGGCGCAGCCTGCCGAATGCTGCCGACTTTGCGACCGACCTCTCCCGCAACACGACCGCCCATCTCATCGAGGATATAGAGAAGCTGCGCAGCCTCTTTAGCGTGGAAAAGTGGATCATCTTCGGCAATTCCTGGGGTTCGACGCTGGCGCTCGCCTATGCGCAATTCCATCCGGATCATGTCAGCGGCATAATCATTGCAGGCGTCACCACGACACGGTGTTCCGAAATCGACTGGCTCTATCGCGGCATGGCGCCGCTCTTTCCCGAGGAATGGCACCGTTTCGGCAAGGCGCTACCACCGGAGCTCCGTGGCATCGACAGGGTGAGCGCCTATCATCAACTCCTCAACGATCCCGAAGAGCAGGTGCGGCTGAAAGCGGCGCGCGACTGGCATGAATGGGAAGCGGCGACAATCCTTCTTGCCGATCCCGCCGGTCTGCCCGGGCGATGGTCCGATCCGCGCTACCTTCTGACGCGCGCCCGCATCATCACCCACTATTTCCGCGAGGGCGCGTGGCTCGAAGACGGCATCCTACTGAAGAATGCCGATCGCCTCGCCGGCATCCCCGGCTTTCTCATCCACGGACGCTTCGACATAGAAGCACCGCTTGTCACCGCTTGGGAACTTGCCCGCGCATGGCCGGGCGCCGAGCTCATCGTGCTGCCAAAGGCGGCCCATTCTACTGCAAATGCCGATATTGCCGCCGCAATCGTCGCTGCGACGAACAGATTCCGCGATCTCTGACAAAATTATTTTTGAGGCGGAGAATCGGGACGTAAGGCGGAATCGGCTTTCTGCATGGCGATTCCGCCTGTTTGTAGGCTTCAATCGGATCTCCGCCGGCCGCCATCCCCGCTGCAGCTTGTCGCAGAAATTTACCCGGCTTATCGAAAATCGTTAACAGCCTGTCCGTTTTTCGGCCATTTCCCGCCCGAAAGCCTTTTTCCCAATCCTTCAATTTTAATCGAATTCGAGACGAATGCGCTTTTAATTTTAAGCGTATTCGATGTGGATTTGAATCAAGTTCGATGCGCTTTTGAATCAACTAAGCCATTAATTTGATTGCGTAATTTTGCGTGAGATAAAAACGTCCGTGTCATTGTCGTCCTCATAACGGGGAGACGATAATGTCAATTCGAAATCTACTGAAGAGCGGCCTTCTGGCCGTTAGCGTAACGGTGGCAATGGCGGGCGCAGGACAGGCATCACCCGCCAGCATGACACTTGCAGGCAATGCGAGCCCGCCGATCGGGCACTATGAATTCTGCCAGGCCAATCCGAGTGAATGCGCCTATGCCGGCGGTGATGCCGGCCCGGCGATCCTGACTGAGGATCGCTGGAAGGAGATCCTCAAGGTCAACTACACCGTCAACTCGACCATCCAGCCGATGACGGACATGGAGATCTATGGTGTCGAGGAGCGCTGGGCCTATCCGCGCACTGTCGGCGACTGCGAGGATTTCGCGCTGCTGAAGCGCAAGATGCTGATCGATGCCGGCTTCTCTCCATCAGATACGCTGATGACTGTCGTGCTGCAGCCGAATGGCGAGGGCCATGCGGTGCTGACGGTGCGTACGGATCACGGCGACTTCATTCTCGACAATATGCGCAACAAGGTGCTGCTGTGGTCGGATACCGAATACACCTACCTGAAGCGCCAGTCCGCCGATGATCCGGCCCGATGGACGAAGCTGCAGGACGGCCGCGCCGTCGCTGTCGGTAGCGTGAAGTAACAGGCATACCGGCCCCGGTCAGTCCCCGCATCCCCGTCCCGACCGGCGCCCAGAGCCGTTCCCGCTGTCCCGGGAACGGCTCGCTTCTTTTGTGGTACTTCCTTTTGGTTGAGTTAACGGCCCGTTAACTCCCGCCACTCCATCCTCATCAGCAGATTCTTCACCGGCACCGACGACTCGCGTTTTTCTTACGGCGGCCCGATATCCGAGGACGACGATGAGCAATTCCGCCGTGGGCCACCCTGGTGAGCAGCCCCTTCTTTCAACCCGCTTCCTGGTCCGCGTCACGGCGACGATTGCGGTGCTAGCGCTGCTGACGGTTGCGATCACCGTTGCCGGCCGCTGGTTCGGCCGTCACATCTCGCTTGCCGGCAATACTGAAAGCAATGCCGGGATCACGCTCGCCATCGGCCTCGACACAGTCGGCCTGCCTGCCAACACGATTCGCTTCCCCAGCGAACGCCATGATGGCACGGCCGAACGGGTCGATCTCTATCTCACCTGGCCAGAGATGCAGGGCTACAGCAAGGAAACGCGCCAGCGTTTCGACGACGTTGCCCAATCGTCAGGCCTGATTTTCCTGCAGATCACCCAAGGCACGATGTCGCGGGACATGTCGGGCCGGCTAGAGCCGATTTATTCGCACCTGATGGATGGTGCCTCGGAAACCTTTGCGCATGGCCTGACGCTGCACCGCCTGCGAGCCGATGCCGGTTACAACGGCGAGGTGCTGTTGACCGCGCCGCGCGAAGGAAGCGCCGATTATGTCGTGCGCTGCGTCCTGCCCTCGTCTGCGGAAATGGCAACCAGCGGCGATTGCCAGCGTGATATCAAGGTCGGCAATGATTTAAGTGTGCTCTACCGGTTCTCGAGCCGTCATTTGGCCGACTGGGACCATATTGATGCCGCGATCAGGACTTTTGTGGAAAGCCGGCTTGTGAGCCGGTCTGCAACACTCCGCTAAAATCCCCGCAAATGTCTGAAGAAACGATTCATCATAAACGGATTGGTAACGCTGAACCGGTAGTTTTCCAAGACAGCCGGTTACGCAGTAGGGGGCGCGTGATCCGCCGAATATCCAAAATGCAAGCGAAGAGTGGAATAGTGTCAAGGTCAATTTCCTCCGTATCATCGCCGCGGTCTGCCGGTTTCCTCGCAAAGGTGCTGACGATCCTTTCGATGGCTATCGCGATCGTCGCGGTCGACTCGGTCAATGCCGAAGCGGAAGCTGCAAATCCGAAATATGCCGGCATCGTCGTCGATGCTCGGACGGGGAACGTTCTCTACAGCGAGAATGCCGACCGTCTGCAATACCCGGCGTCGCTCACGAAGATGATGACGCTTTACATGACATTCGAGGCACTCGAGCAGGGCCGCATCCGTCTCGATACGCCCGTCCCCTTCTCCGCTCACGCTGCCGCCCAGGCGCCGACCAAGCTTGGCGTGCGCGCCGGCGGCACGATCACCGTCGAACAGGGTGTCCTCGGCCTTGTGACGCTGTCTGCCAATGATGCTGCGACCGCCCTTGGCGAAATGCTCGGCGGTTCGGAAGATCGTTTCGCCCAGATGATGACAGCCAAGGCCCATGCGCTTGGCATGACGCGCACGACCTATCGCAATGCCAACGGCCTGCCGAATACCGCGCAGATGACGACGGCCCGCGATCAGGCCCGCCTCGGTATCGCCCTTCGCCAGCATTTCCCGCAATATTACGGCTATTTCAACACGCGCGCCTTCAAGTTCGGCAACCGCGTGATCCGCAGCCATAATCGCCTCGTCGGCTCCGTGCGTGGCGTCGATGGCATCAAGACCGGCTACACCCGCGCCGCCGGCTTCAATCTGGTCAGCTCCCTGCAGGTCGATGGCAAGTCGATCGTCGGCGTGGTTCTCGGCGGTGCATCCACCCCTGCTCGCGACTCGCAGATGCGCAATCTGCTCGCGACCTACATGCCGAAGGCTTCCAGCAGCGGCGGCGCGCTTGTCGCCCAGTCGAAGCCGATGCCCGAGATGATCGAAACACCTGCTCCGGTTTCCCCTGCCAAGGTTGCCCAGGTGGCTGAAAAGAAAACGATAACGGCCAATCAGCCGCCGGTCACGGCAGCCGCTGCCGATCTCGGCCTGCCCCACAAGGGTCCGCTTCCGGACAGCCGTTATCAGACGGCAAGCACCGAGGTCGCCTATGCGGAAACCGCCGCACCCAAAACAGATAATCCCTTGCTGACGCAGCCGATGCCGTCTCCGACCAAGGTCAAGACCGTGCCGATCAAGCAGCAGCAGGAACAGGCTTCCGTCGCCGTGCCGACGCCGGCACCTGCCTATATACCGCCGGAACAGGGCGACACCTCCGTCGACGAGGTTACGACAGCCTCCACCAAGGCTGCCCCGGCAAAGGAAGTGCCGCAGCCATCCGGCTGGGTCGTCCAGATCGGCGTCTCCTCCAGCCGTGAAATGGCGATGGACCTTCTGGCAAACGCCAAGGCCAAGGGCGGCAAGGCGTTGAGCTCCGCCAAGCCCTTCGCGGTCGCCTATGCCAATGACGGCGATCAGATCTACCGCGCCCGCTTCGGCGGCTTCGATGGCCAGCGTGATGCGGTCAACGCCTGCAAGGCCCTGAAGAAGGCCGGCGTCAAGTGCTGGGCGGCTGCCCAATGAGATATCCGGCGCTGCCTATGACTGATTTGGCGGCGCTCCCGCCTGCCGGCTGCGGTGTTCGCGCCGCCGGCAGTCGATCCTAGTTCGATTTGTATTGCGTACGAGGAAGATGATGTCGATCAACGAGAATATTCCAAATGCGCCTGCAGGGCGCCGGGCGGTCAACAAGGGCCGTTCCGGCCTGCATCCGCTGCACGAGGCAGCGCTGCGTCTTGCCGAAATCGGCCTGCAGCGCCCAAGAGCGAAGTCGCCGAAGACCCGTGATCTCATCAACCTGCTGCTGTGCCACGGCGCGCGCGCCTGGCGCTACTCGCAGCCCGAGGCGCATATCCACCTGCACATCACGTCGCCCGATGGCAATTCGCCGGTCGTGCTGCGTTTGCGCTGAAGCGTCAAAGCAATTCCAGCAGTGCGCAGCGGTTTTGCGTCCGGAATTGTGTAAAAACAAACGGCTTTAAAGCAATCCGAGTTCCGAAAGCTCGCGGCGAAGATCCGCTGGCATTTCCGCAATACCTGCGCCGAGACTGTGGAGATCGCGCGGCACATCCTCATCAGGATAATAACGCCAGCCCTGGAAGGCCCGCTTTGGCTGCACCGAGGTTTCGATCACCTCAGGACCGAGCACCAGATGGCAGCGGCCAATCCCCTCACCGTCCGTGAATGTCTGGATATCGAGGATCTTCTGGCGGGCCTGTACCTGCCCCTTGATCACCCAATAAAGCGAGCCGCCGTCGAGCAGTTCGTCCACGCGCTTCGGTACCATGCGTGTCGTATGGACCGAATGCGGTTCCAGTCCGGCGGCGATGGCGCGCAACGACCGTTCGGCCACCCATTCGCGCAGGTCTTCGATCGAGTCGCAGCCGACGCAGAGTTTGATGAGATTCAGTGCCATGCTGCCGTTGAAATCCTTTTGACCGGCAGCGTCAAGAAGGAAGCAACGGGCGTCCACAAACTCAGCATTCTACGACGTTGACGGCAAGGCCCCCAGTCGAGGTTTCCTTGTACTTCTCGCTCATATCGTAACCCGTCTGGCGCATCGTCTCGATGCAGGCGTCGAGCGGCACGAAATGCTGGCCGTCGCCCTTCACTGCGAGCGATGCGGCCGTGACCGCCTTCACCGCACCCAGCGCATTGCGCTCGATGCAGGGAACCTGCACCAGGCCGGCGATCGGATCGCAGGTCATGCCGAGATGGTGTTCGAGCGCGATTTCCGCGGCATTTTCGATCTGGGCCGGCGTGCCGCCCATGACGGCTGCGAGGCCGGCTGCTGCCATGGCGGCGGCCGAGCCGACCTCGCCCTGACAGCCCACTTCCGCGCCCGAGATTGACGCATTGTGTTTGATGATGCCGCCGATCGCCGCTGCAGTCAGCAGATAGTCGTGGATGCCGTTCCGGTCCCAGTCTTCGTGGAAATGCTCGTAGTAACGGATCGTCGCGGGAATGACGCCCGCCGCGCCATTGGTCGGCGCCGTCACGACGCGTCCGCCGGCAGCATTCTCCTCGTTGACCGCCATCGCGTAGACGCTGAGCCAGTCGTTGGCGAGCAGCGGGTTGACGCGGTTGCTGCGCCATTCTTCCTGCAGCTTGTCGTGAATATGCTTGGCCCGGCGTTTGACGTTCAGGCCGCCGGGCATGATACCCTCCACCTTGAGCCCGCGCTCGATACAGGAGCGCATCGCCTCCCAGATGCGGTCGAGGCCGGAATCCAGCTCCTCGCGGCTGCGCTGGCTTTCCTCATTGGCGCGCTTCATCTGCGCGATCGACAGGCCGGAACGTTCTGCCATTTCCAGCATCTGCTTGGCACTGGCGAAGGGGTAAGGCACCTTATAATTGCCTTGCGACGCCTTCTTACGCGCCCGCATCTGCTCCAGCTCCGTATCGGTGACAACGAAGCCGCCGCCGACGGAATAATAGATGCGCTTGACGAGAAGCCGACCGTCCTTGTCATAGGCGGAGAAGCTCATGCCGTTGGCGTGACCCGGCAGCGGCTGCTTCTTGTCGAAGATCAGGTCCGTCTTCGGCTGGAACTGGTAGGCCGGATGCCCCTCGGGCGTGATCCGGCCACTCTTTTCCACCCCATCGATGATGGCATCCATGCGGTCGGGGTCAACCTTGTCGGGCACCTCGCCCATCAGGCCGAGGATGACCGCCCTGCCCGTTCCATGGCCGATCCCTGTGTGGGCGAGCGAACCATGCAGGCTGACCTTGATGGCGGCCACCTGCGCGCCGGTGGAAGGACGCGGCCATTCGTTGGACAGGAGGAGCTCAAGGAACCGGTTGGCAGCCGTCATCGGCCCCATCGTATGCGAGCTCGACGGCCCGACACCGATCTTGAACACATCGAATACCGAAAGAAACATGGAAGCGCCTTTTAAATTTCACGATGCAGACTATGCGAGCCCGGTTCCGCATCCGCGTGGCGGACCGACATCGCCTTGAACCGGTGCGACATCCGGCCGGACACTAATTCGAAGCAGCCCATCTTGCTAGTCATTCTCATCTTGCCGGTCATTGCAGCAATCGCATGCATATGTAGAGTGGCCCCGTTTGATGCGGGAAATGAATCACTGATGATGACGACGGCGGATTACATCGCGCTTGCCTTCTTTATCTTTATCTGGATGGGCTATTCGTGGCTGTTGCACGGCCAGACCTTCTTCGGGCGCACGAGCCTGACCCATGCCATGGCGGAGCGGCGGCGTGAATGGATATATAATTCCCTGCGCCGCGATTTGAAGATGATCGACACCCAGATCATGGCGGGGCTGCAAAATGGCACTGCCTTTTTCGCTTCCACATCCATTTTTGCGATCGGCAGCTGCTTCGCCTTACTTGGCGCCACGGAAAAGGTGGATGCAGTCTTCGCCGACCTGCCCTTCGTCTTCCATAGCGGCCACGCCGTCTTCGAAATGAAGGTCGGCGGCCTTGCAGCCCTTTTCGGCTACGCCTTCTTCAAATTCGGCTGGTCCTACCGCCTCTTCAACTATTGCACCATTCTCTTCGGCGGCATTCCGATGGTGCATGATACGGAGAAGGACATCATTGCCGCCGAGCGGGCAGCGGAGCGTGTCATCCGCATGAACGTCATCGCCGGCAGCCATTTCAACGAGGGGCTTCGGGCGATCTTCCTGTCGATCGGCTATCTCGGCTGGTTCATTAACCCCTATGTTTTTATGGGTACTACATCAATCGTAGTTTTCGTCCTCACCCGCCGGCAATTCTTTTCGGAAGCGCGCCTCGCCATCATGGACGCAAACCCGCCACCAAATCTCCACCTTTCTCCTGTTCAGCGCAACAAGCCGTCAGCGAGTGACGGTGATGAGCTGTCCGAGGGATTGTGAATGATAGTGTCGGTAACGGAAGCAGCGGCTGACGCAAAACCGCCGCGTATAGGCCTTGTGGATACAGCGCGCGGCGCGGCGCTCATTGCTATGGCCACTTACCATTTCAGCTGGGATCTGGAGTTCATGGGCTACCTTACGCCCGGAACGGCCGAAAGTGGCTGGCTGAAGATCTATGCCCGGGCGATCGCCACCACCTTCCTCTTCATCGTCGGTGTCAGCCTTGTGCTTTCCAGCCGGCCGGACATCCGCTGGCCGTCGTTCTGGAAGCGTTTCGCCATGATCGCTGGCGCGGCCGCGATGATTTCGGCCGCGACAACCTACTTCGTGCCCGGCGAATGGATCTATTTCGGCATTCTGCATTCCATCGCGGTTCTGAGCCTGATCGGTGTAGTCTTCCTGCGCCTGCCCTTGCCCGTGACCCTGCTCGTCGCGCTGGCGCTTTTCGTGGCCTGGATCGCCGATGCCTTCGTCATGCCCGGCGTGCTGGATTCGCACCTGTTCGACCCGAAATATCTGGCCTGGCTCGGCTTTGCGGCCACGCCGGACCGGTCGAACGATTTTGTGCCGCTCTTCCCCTGGGCGACGGCCTTCTTTCTCGGCATGGGCCTCGCGCGTCTTTCCTTCCGCACAAACCTGCCACAGAAGCTGGCATCATTGGGCACGGGTGGAACATGGCTCGCGCGCCTCGGCCGCCACAGCCTCGCCTTCTACCTCGTCCACCAACCGGTACTGATCGCCATCGCCTATGGCCTGACCTTCATCGTCGCGCCGCCAAAGCCCGATCCGGCCGCGACCTATCTGCGCCAATGCAACACGTCCTGCTCGGTCGAGCAGGGCGAAGCGCTCTGCCGCAGCTTCTGCCAGTGCACGCTCGATCAGTTGCAGGCGCAACAACTCTTCATGCCGTTCCAGGCCGGTGAGGTCAAAGCGGATGATGAGCGGATCATGGCGCTTGCCAGCCAGTGCAGCGCCGAAATAGAGCCCGTGCCGCAGACGCAGCCCGAGCCCCAACAGTGATCAAGCAATAATCAGGTCGTGACGCCGATCTCGGCGAGGCGGCCGAGGCAGGCCTCCTCGATATTGTCGAGCTCGGTAATCGTCTCGTCGATATCCTTGCGCTTCTGGCGCAGGTCTTCGCGCTTTTCGTCGACGCGCTTCATGAGCAGCTTGATCTGGCCAAGTTCGCCCGGCGGCTCCTTGTAGACCTGAATGATTTCGCGGATTTCAGCAATGGTGAAGCCGATGCGCCGGCCGCGCAGGATTTCCTGAATGAGGCGCCGGTCGGCAGGCCGGAACAACCGCGTGCGTCCGCGGCGCTCCGGATGGATCAAACCTTCGTCTTCATAGAAGCGAAGCGTACGCGTCGACACTCCGAATTCGCGCGTCAGCTCCGTTATGGTATAATACTTGTTCACTAGCATCTCATCCCCGTCATCGACCCGGCATAATATTGACTTTTACGTAATAGTCAATTTCGGCATCTGCTCAGATACCAAACCACCATGTCGCGAGGCCGAGAAAGGCGAAGAAGCCGGTGCAGTCGGTGACGGTCGTCACGAAGACGGACGAGGCGATTGCCGGGTCCGCCCCCATCTTGTCGAGCAGCAGCGGCAGCAGGATGCCGGCAAGCGCCGCCGCAATCAGATTGATGATCATTGCCGCGCCGATGACGGCGCCGAGCTGGTAATTGTGGAACCAGGTGCCGGCGATCACGCCCAGCAGCAAGGCGAAGAGCATTCCGTTCAGGATGCCGACCCCCGCCTCTCTGCGGATGATGCGGCCGGCATTGTAGATATCGAGGTCGCGGGTCGCGAGCGCACGCACCGTCACGGTCATGGTCTGCGTGCCGGCATTGCCGCCCATGGAGGCAACGATCGGCATCAGCACCGCAAGCGCGATCATCTTCTCGATCGAGCCGTCGAACAACCCGATGACGCTGGCAGACAGCATCGCCGTGCCGAGATTGATCAACAGCCAGAGAAAGCGCGAACGCACGGTCGAGATGACGTTGTCGGACAGTTCTTCGTCGCCGACACCGCCGAGGCGCTTGATGTCCTCGTCCGCCTCTTCATGGATCACGTCGACCACGTCGTCGATGGTGAGCACGCCGACGAGCCGTTCGTTCTCGTCGACGACGGCTGCGGAGAGAAGGTCATACTGCTCGAAGAGCTGGGCAGCCTCTTCCTGGTCCATCTCGGCGGGGATCGGATGGTTCGTTTCCCGCATGATGGTTTCGATCTTCATCTGCCGCTTGGTGCGCAGAATCTGGTCGAGATCGACCGCGCCGAGCAGCTTGAAGGTCGGATCGATGACGAAGATCTGCGAGAAGGAGTAAGGCAGATCCTCTTCGTCGCGCATGTAGTCGATCGTCTGCCCGACGGTCCAGAACGGCGGCACGGCGACGAATTCCGTCTGCATGCGGCGGCCGGCAGAACTTTCGGGATAATCGAGCGCGCGGCGAAGGCGCACCCGCTCCGTGAACGGCAGCTGCGCGAGAATCTCTTCCCGGTCTTCCTGGTCGAGATCTTCGAGAATGTAGACGGCGTCGTCCGAATCCAGTTCGCCGATGGCAGCCGCAATCTGCTCGTTCGGCAACTGGTCGACGATCTCGCGGCGGATCGTCTCGTCC
Organism: Rhizobium sp. 01T437; assembly: GCF_056398505.1. Classification (NCBI taxonomy): domain Bacteria; kingdom Pseudomonadati; phylum Pseudomonadota; class Alphaproteobacteria; order Hyphomicrobiales; family Rhizobiaceae; genus Rhizobium; species Rhizobium sp. 01T437. The sequence continues at coordinate 416,327 of NZ_JBFTPM010000001.1, read as the reverse complement.
ACTTCGGTCAGCGCCGTCATGTCGAAATCGTCGCCGAGCAGGCGCACCAGCGCCAGGCGCTGATCCGGCTGCAGCGATTCCAGGAGGTCGCCTATTTCCGATTCGTGCAGGCGCGCGACATTCTGGCGAAGAAACAGCGTGTCGCGGTCGGCGATGGCGGCACCCAGGCGCGCCAGGAAGTCGCTGCGCACATTGCCGTCTTCGTTGTAGATGTCGACGTCTTCGTCGGACGGACGTTTGCGATTGCGGTCTTCCGTGTCGGTCGTCGTCATATGCCGCCCTCGCATCTCAATTTGATTTCAAAGACTAACGAGCCGCATTCGAGAATGTCGGCTGAAAATGCATTGTCAACAAGCGGATAAGCGAATTCCGCCCTGCCCTTGCGGCCGCCGGAATCCTCATTGACCAGCTAGCGGAAAGCATTTCTGCCGTAAAGCGCTAACCTATGCTTTCTGATGACAATGCCTGCGGTCGGCTATAGTTTCCGCTGCCATTTGCCGAAAGGAAGCTTAACTGTGCCGGTCCGCCAAATTCTCCGCTATCCGCATCCCGGCCTGAAGACGGTCTGCGCGCCCGTGACGGTGTTCGATTCGGCCCTGTCGCAGCTTGCCGACGATCTGCTGCTGACGATGCGCGCCGCCCCCGGCGTCGGCATCACCGCTGCCCATATCGGCGTCTTCCAGCGTCTGACGGTGCTGGAGCTCGACAAGGCGGACGGCGTGCGGATCTACGCCAATCCCGAGATCACGTGGTTTTCGGACGAGACGATGGTTCATATGGAAGGCAGCGTCTCCATGCCCGGCGCAACGGACGAGGTCACGCGCCCGAAGGCAATAAGATTCCGATATCAAGATCTGGACGGCTATCAGCACGAAGAAGAGGCATCGGACTTCCTCGCCATCTGTATCCAGCATGAAGTCGACCAGCTCGACGGCATTTTCTGGCTGCAGCGCCTGTCACGGCTGAAGCGTGATCGGCTGATCAGGAAATGGGAAAAGACGAAAAGCTGAAGGCCGCGCCGCTATCGAGCGAACCAACGGCGCCCTTCCGGCGTTTGCCTTGTAGAATGAAAACCGGAAGGAGACGGAAATGCCTGGTATCAATGACAAGTCCTCGCTTTCCCGCGAAGAGGATTACCGCGACTTCGAAGCGCGCAATCTGGACGAGGGCTGGCCCTATGCCGACGGCAGTGGCGCCAAAGCTGCGGGTAGCGAAAACCGCGCCTATGGCGAAACCTCGGCCAATTTCGACCGGGACCGCAATAGCGGCTTCCGCATCGATGGCACGGACGAGGACGGCAATGAAAACCGCCTGAAGGATTCGCTCGAGCCTGATACAATCGACCGCGACGAGAGTGACGACCTCGAAGCCCGCGTGACTGAGACTCTGGAGAACATCCCTGACGTGGATATCGACAGTGTGGAAGTTCACGCCGATGGCCATACCGTGATGCTGGAGGGTTCCGTCGAAACAATCGGCATTGCCCGCAAGGTTGAGCTCGCCGCCCTGTCGGGGGATGGTGTTCGTCGCGTGCGCAACCGGCTGCAGATGACAGGTGTCGATGCCCACATCCCGAACGAGGATTAAGGCCGAAAAACACAAAGTTGCCGCATTTCAAAACCGGAAAGCGACCTGCTTTCCGGTTTTTATGTCTCTAAAATTAAAAATAGTTAATCAATTAAAGATTGCAGGATTGTCATCTCGATGAAAGCGCTGACATCTCAGGCTATTAACTGTGCCGGCTAAGGTAACGCGCCCCTCAAGAACATTGACAAATATGTGATTTCATTTGGACAAAACGTCGCAAGATGGCTGTCATCACTCTCACAAAATTGCCCGAATTGGGGAGCGGACTCGATCTTGCCGAGGGTTGGTTTTGCGTTGTTGAATTCAACAACAGATTGAGGAGATAGACCCATGCGCATGAAATTCGCCGTCGCCGCCACCCTGTTTGCCGTCAGCATGGCAAGTGCCGCTTTCGCGCAGCCGAAATTTATGGACGATTATTCCAACGATGGTGATGGCCTCTACCAGACGCCGGTCGCGCCGGCAAAGCCCGTCCACTACCCGACGCGTGTGGCCCCCCCGGCCTATTCCAGCGACTATACGAATGACAGCGACGGCTTCGCACCTGCCGCGATGTCTAAGCCCGCGAAAGTCGACAACACCGCAACCGCCAGCATCAAGCCGCTTCCGGATTGCCACAGCATGATCGGCCCGAAAGGCTCGCGTCAGAAAGGTGCCGATAGCGGTGCAAGCCGCACAGAGGCATGCCGCGCAATGCATTGACATGATCCAAGAAAGGGCCGGTTTCCGGCCCTTTTCTCTTGTAAATTCAATGTCCCGCGCCGCGTAATCCACACCTGTGGCAAGCTTTTAAAAAAAACTGTCACATCGCGCTTGTGTCCGTCTGAGGCTTTTGCTACATGCTGCCTCGCCGACGCAAATCGGCTCTACCACGATGCGGTCGTGGCGGAATTGGTAGACGCGCAGCGTTGAGGTCGCTGTGGGGCAACCCGTGGAAGTTCGAGTCTTCTCGACCGCACCAAAGAAACCCGCTTCGGCGGGTTTTTTCTTTTTTGGCCATAGGCTTAGTTCTCTGGTCCTGATGCCCTTGCGGCAACACGTAGCGCTGCAGCGCCTTCCCACCGATACCGCCCCTCGTGGATATCACAGCAACGCCTGCTGGCACCGGCTGATTGCATCTGTGAGATGGCTGCCCGCCGCAAAGAGCGATTGAATCGCTCTGCGCCTGCGTCCATATAGAATCCCGCGCCCGCCCTCTCCTTTTGCGGGTAGCGCCAAGGACTACCATGCTACGCACCGATCTCGACTTCTCCATGCTCCCGAAACTTGGCTCGCGCCCCGTTCGCTGGCGGATCGCCGATGGGCTCGTTCCCTATCTGGAAGCGGTGGAGACGATGGAACGGGAAGTCGCAGCGATTTCAGAAGGTGGCGACGAGCTCGTCTGGCTGCTGGAGCATCCGCCGCTCTATACGGCGGGCACCAGCGCCGATGCGAAAGATCTCGTCCAGCCGGATCGTTTTCCGGTCTTCGCCACCGGCCGTGGCGGCGAATACACCTATCATGGCCCCGGCCAGCGCGTCGCCTATGTCATGCTCGACCTGAAGCGTCGCAGGCAGGATGTACGTGCCTTCGTCGCTGCACTGGAAGAGGTCATCATCCGCACGCTCGATTCGATGAATGTACGCGGTGAACGCCGCGAAGATCGCGTTGGCGTCTGGGTCCGCCGGCCGGAGAGGCCCTTGCTGCTTGACGGCACCATGGCGGAAGACAAGATTGCGGCACTCGGCATCCGCCTGCGCAAATGGGTGACCTTCCACGGCCTGTCGCTCAACGTCGATCCCGATCTCGATCATTTCAGTGGCATAGTGCCCTGCGGTATCTCGGCCTATGGCGTCACCAGTCTCGTCGATCTTGGCCTGCCGGTCATGATGACCGATGCCGATATCCGCTTGCGCGCCGCCTTCGAAGAAATCTTCGGCGAAACCGTCAACGACACCGGACACTGTCCCTGATTGCCGTCCTTGATTGCCCAGGCTTCCTGTGGTTCATGACACCATCCGCAAGAAGCAGCCATCATGTCCGAATCTCCCTCCGCACAGAATCCGCTCCGAGGCATGGCCATCATGGCCGGCGCAATGGCAATCCTGCCGACGATGGACGCGATCGCCAAATATATGGCGACCTTCGAGGGGATGTCACCCGGACAGGTAACCTTCTACCGCTTCTTCTTCCAGCTCGTCTGCACCCTGCCGATCCTCTTTGCTATGTTCGGTATGCGGGCTCTGTCGGCCAAGCGCCCGTGGATGAACCTGCTGCGCGGCGCGCTGCATGGTGCGGCGAGCCTGCTCTTCTTCGTCGCGGTCAAATACATGCCGCTCGCCGATGTCTTCGCCATCTATTTCGTCGAGCCCTTCATGCTGACGGCGCTTTCTGCGCTCTTCCTGGGAGACAAGGTCGGCTGGCGGCGCTGGATGGCAATCGTCGTCGGTTTCGGCGGCGCCATGATCGTCATCCAGCCGAGCTATGAGATCTTCGGCCTGAAAGCACTGCTGCCAGTCTTCTGCGCCTTTCTCTTCTCGCTCTATCTCTTCCTCAATCGCGCCATCGGCGAGGCGGATTCGCCGCTGACCATGCAGACCATGTCCGGCATCGGCGGGACGATCTTCATGGCGGGCGCAATGTTTGTCGGAAGCAGCCTCGGCAATGCCGACTTCACGCCCTCCCTGCCCGCCTCCTGGCTCGGCCTCGTCTTGTTACTGATCCTCGGCACGATCTCAGGCTATGCGCACATGCTGGTCGTTAAGGCTTTCCGGCTGGCGCCGCTCTCGCTGCTCGCGCCGTTCCAATATTTCGAGATTATTTCGGCAACTGTGCTCGGCTACGCCCTCTTCGGCGATTTTCCGAATGTTTCCAAATGGATCGGCATCGCCATCATCGTTGCATCGGGGCTTTTTATCATCTGGCGTGAGCGTCTCCAGGCGCGATCACTAAAATCCGCATGAAATGCGGCATCGAAGGTTAACCCTGCTTCTTGAGGGATCTTCAATTCGGGATCGCTAAAACCATTTCCGACTTCATGATGAAGTCTGGAGATAAAACATGAGTGAGTTCCGTCTCGCTTTTCCGGCGTGTGTCATCGCCGGGAAGCATCGGCTGACGGCCGAAGACATCGTGCTGCTGCGCAAACACACCTTTCCGGAGGGAATCCGGACATCCGATCATGTCGTGGTGATGTTGGCGCTCAATAATTCCTGCCCCGAAAAATGCGCCGAATGGAACACGTTCTTCGTTGAACAGCTGGCAGGCTTCATCGTCGATTATACCTATCCGCAGGGCTCGCTGGACGAGATCAACGTCGCATGGATCATGCGCATGTTCACGACTGACGGCGTCGTCAATTCCGCGCTCGAGCTCGAGCTTATCCTGCACGTCATGGAACTCAGCGCTCACGTGCCTGATGAGCTGCGCGCCCTGGCGCTCGATCAGCTCCGCCTGGCGCTCGGCGAGGATATCGGCGGTTACAAGCTGACCCGTGCCACCGACCGCAGGAGCATCACACGGCAGGATGTGGATTACGTCATGCGCGTTTTGAGAAGCGTCAGCGAAGGCGGCGTCATCGGCGTTTCGCCGATCGAATATGGCGTCCTGCAGCGCATCGAGACGACAACGCTATCAGGCGCCAATCATCAGCGCTGGGGCGAGATCATGGCGGCGGTCGAACTCAGGGATTATGCCCAGCCGAGACGCAGCCGCTGGCTGCGCATCATCGACGAAGAGCCTGTCGCCGCAGCCGCAGTTGCCTGATCTCTCAAATCTTCGGACTGCCTCTGATTCTTCAGCCCAATTGTGCGTTCCGGCTTTTTATGCGTAAAACTCCGGAACGCATTTCCTGGGTGGAGTCTCGATGTTCAAGAAAATCCTGATCGCGAATCGCGGCGAGATTGCCTGCCGCGTGATCAAAACCGCGCGCCGCATGGGCATTGCCACCGTTGCGGTCTATTCGGATGCGGATCGGGATGCCCTGCATGTCGAGATGGCCGATGAGGCCGTCCATATCGGCCCTGCCCCGGCAGCCGAAAGCTATCTTGTCGCAGACAAGATCATCGCCGCCTGCAAGGAGACGGGTGCTGAAGCCGTGCATCCCGGCTACGGCTTCCTGTCGGAACGTGCCTCCTTCTGCGAGGCGCTGGAAAAGCAAGGTATCATCTTCATCGGTCCGAAGCCCAAGGCCATCATGGCGATGGGTGACAAGATCGAATCGAAGAAATTCGCCAATGCCGCCAAGGTCTCGACCGTGCCGGGCTATCTCGGCGTCATCGAGGATGCATCCCACGCTGAAAAGATCGCGGCCGAGATCGGTTATCCCGTGATGATCAAGGCGTCGGCAGGCGGCGGCGGCAAGGGCATGCGCATTGCCTGGAACGAATCGGAAGTGCGCGACGGCTTCGACCGCGCCCGTTCCGAAGCCAAAAGCTCCTTTGGCGACGACCGCGTCTTCATCGAGAAATATGTCGTCGATCCGCGCCATATCGAAATCCAGGTTCTGGCGGATGCCCACGGCAATGTCGTCTATCTCGGCGAGCGCGAATGCTCCATCCAGCGCCGGAACCAGAAGGTCGCCGAAGAAGCGCCCTCACCTTTCCTTGATGAAAAAACGCGGGCCGCCATGGGCGCACAGTCGGTGGCGTTGGCAAAGGCCGTCGACTATCAGAGCGCCGGCACGGTGGAATTCATCGTTGATCGCGACCGCAATTTCTATTTCCTCGAAATGAACACCCGCCTGCAGGTCGAGCACCCGGTGACGGAACTGGTGACCGGCATCGATCTCGTCGAGCAGATGATCCGCGTCGCCGCCGGCGAAAAGCTGCCCTTCGCCCAGAAGGATATCAAGCTGAAGGGCTGGGCGGTCGAAAGCCGCCTCTATGCGGAAGATCCCTACCGCAATTTCCTGCCCTCGATCGGCCGCCTGACGCGCTACCGCCCGCCGGCAGAGGGCCGCAATGGCGATGTGATCGTCCGCAACGATACCGGCGTCTTCGAAGGCGCTGAAATCTCCATGTATTACGACCCGATGATCGCCAAGCTTTGCACCTGGGCGCCGAGCCGTCTGCAGGCAGTGGAAGCGATGGGACAGGCGCTCGACGCCTTCGTGGTCGATGGCATCGAGCACAATGTTCCCTTCCTCTCGGCGCTGATGAAACATCCGCGCTGGCGCGAAGGGCGTCTTTCCACCGGCTTCATCGCCGAGGAATATCCTGAGGGCTTTGCGCCGATCGCGCCGGATGCTTCGGAGGAGGCAGCTCTTGCGGCCATCGCGCTGTCGGCGACCCTGGTCGATGCTATCAGGCGCGAAGGCTTCACCGATCGCCTGCGTCACCCCAGCGGCCCGCTCCGTGAAGAATGGGTCGTCAAGCTCGGCGGCAATTATGTACCGGTCAAACTGGTCGATGGCCTCGTCACCATTCCCTTCGAAATGGAAATGGAGGTCGGCGGCCGCACCGAAACCGTTGTCACTGATTGGAGACCGGGCGATCCGGTCTGGCACGGCAGGGTTGCCAGCCGGCAGGTGACGGCGCAGATCCGCCCGATCCTCAACGGCCTGCGCATCGACTGGCAGGGCCTGTCGGTCAAGGCGCGTGTCTTTACGCCCCGCCATGCCGAGCTTGACCGTCTGATGCCCGTCAAGCTGCCGCCCGATACGTCCAAGCTACTGCTTTGCCCTATGCCCGGCCTCGTCGTTTCCATTGCCGTCTCCGAGGGCCAGGAGATCAAGGCGGGCGAAACGCTTGCCGTCGTCGAAGCCATGAAGATGGAAAACGTGCTGCGTGCCGAGCGCGACCTCGTTGTCGGCAAGATCAAGGCCGCTCCCGGCGAAAGCCTCGCGGTCGATGCCGTCATCATGGAATTCGCCTAAAACACTCGACCCGAAAGTCGGAACCGATTTTCGGATGGCGCTCTAAGCCCTTTTTCCGCTTGAGCCATCCTCGTCGGGCGTGCAAGAGTCCGCCACGCAAATCACGAGGAGATCGAAGATGGATGTTCGCGCCGCCGTTGCCGTTCAGGCAGGAAAACCGCTCGAGGTCATGACCGTTCAGCTGGAGGGTCCGAAGGCCGGCGAAGTGCTGGTCGAGGTCAAGGCGACGGGCATCTGCCACACCGATGATTTCACCCTTTCCGGCGCTGATCCGGAAGGCCTTTTCCCGGCAATCCTCGGCCATGAGGGTGCCGGCATCGTCGTCGATGTCGGCCCGGGCGTCACGTCCGTGAAAAAGGGCGATCATGTCATTCCGCTCTACACGCCGGAATGCCGCGAGTGCTATTCCTGCACCTCGCGCAAGACCAATCTCTGCACCTCGATCCGCGCGACCCAGGGCCAGGGCGTGATGCCTGATGGCACCTCGCGCTTCTCGATCGGCAAGGACAAGATCCACCACTATATGGGCTGCTCGACTTTCTCCAACTTCACGGTTCTGCCGGAAATCGCCGTTGCCAAGGTCAATCCGGACGCGCCCTTCGACAAGATCTGCTACATCGGCTGCGGTGTCACGACCGGTATCGGTGCCGTCATCAACACGGCCAAGGTCGAGATGGGTGCCACGGCAATCGTCTTCGGTCTCGGCGGTATCGGCCTCAACGTCCTGCAGGGCCTGCGTCTTGCCGGCGCCGACATGATAATCGGTGTCGATATCAACCCTGACCGCAAGGCATGGGGCGAGAAGTTCGGCATGACACATTTCGTCAACCCCAAGGAAGTCGGCGACGAGATCGTGCCCTATCTCGTCAACATGACGAAGCGCCACGGCGATCTGATCGGCGGCGCCGATTACACTTTCGATTGCACCGGCAACACCAAGGTCATGCGCCAGGCGCTGGAAGCAAGCCACCGCGGCTGGGGCAAATCCATCATCATCGGCGTCGCCGGAGCCGGCCAGGAGATCTCGACGCGTCCCTTCCAGCTCGTCACCGGCCGCAACTGGATGGGTACGGCCTTCGGCGGTGCCCGCGGCCGCACGGACGTGCCGAAGATCGTCGACTGGTACATGGAAGGCAAGATCCAGATCGACCCGATGATCACCCACACAATGCCGCTCGAAGACATCAACAAGGGCTTCGATCTCATGCATAAGGGTGAAAGCATCCGCGGCGTCGTGGTCTATTGATGGCCGCTATTGCCTACAAGGTCGATCTCAAGAGTCTCGATGAGCTCTCCGCGCGGGAGCTCTACGATCTCTTGAGGATGCGCGTCGACGTCTTCGTCGTCGAGCAGAACTGCCCCTATCCGGAACTGGACGGCAAGGATATCGACGCTCTGCATCTGCGGCTGCTGGATGACGGCGAACTGCTCGGCTCTACGCGGCTCCTGAAGCCATACAGCGCGCAGGATCCGGTAAAGATCGGCCGCGTCGTCGTCTCGCCCGCCCATCGCGGTAAGCGGCTGGGCGATGCGCTGATGACCGAATCGATCGCCGTTTGCGAGCGGCTTTATCCGGAAAATCCCATCGGCCTCTCCGCGCAGGCGCATCTGCGCCGCTTCTACGAATCCTTCGGTTTCGTCAAAACCTCCGAGGAATATCTGGAAGACGGAATTCCCCATCTCGATATGGTCCGCCAGCCGGCCACCCAGCCGGCGTAAGGATATCGCCATGATCTATGTCGATGCGGACGCCTGCCCCGTCAAACCCGAAATCCTGAAAGTGGCCGAGCGCCTCAACATGGAAGTGACCTTCGTCGCCAATTCGGGCCTCCGCCCATCGCGCGATCCGATGGTGCGCAACGTCATCGTCTCGAACGCCTTCGACGCTGCCGACAACTGGATTGCCGACAATACCGGCCCGACAGATGTCGTCGTCACCGCCGATGTGCCGCTTGCGGTCCGTTGCGTCGCCAAAGGCTCCTTCGTCACCGGCCCGACCGGTCGCGTCTTTGATGAAACCAATATCGGCATGGCAAGCGCCATGCGCGATCTCGGCGCGCATCTGCGTGAAACCGGCGAGAGCAAGGGCTACAACGCTTCCTTCAGCCCGAAGGACCGTTCGCGTTTCCTGGAAACCTTCGACCGTCTCTGCCGCCGGGCAAAGAATGCATGATCGTCGCCTCGCGCGCTGAAATCGGGTGGCATGGCAGCTATGCCAATTCCTAGCTTGAACTCAGCCGTTCCCTCGCACATATGAGATGTGACGCAGACGACTGCGGCGCTCGGATCAGTCCGGGTCGCAAAGTCGCGGGGACGGCCTCGCTCTTGACAAGGAGAGTATGATGGCCTGGTTCCTGCTTTTTCTCGCTGGCCTTTTTGAATGCGGTTGGGCAATCGGTCTGAAATATACCGATGGCTTCACCCGTCCGATGCCGACGATCCTCACGGTCATTTCCATGGTGGTGAGTGTCATCCTGCTCGGTCTCGCCGTCAAAAGCCTGCCCATTGGCACCGCTTATGCGATCTGGACCGGTATCGGCACGGTCGGCACGGTGCTGCTTGGCATCTGGCTTCTGGGGGACGCAGCAAGCGCCTCTCGTCTGATCTGCATCGCGCTGATCGTCGCTGGCATTGCCGGCCTCAAAATGACGGCCTGAAAAAGAAATATCTGAAATGAAGAAGAGGCTGCGGGCGATGAAGCAACCCGCAGCCTCTTCTGTTAGGCTGATGCGTTTCTGTTATCGACAGACCATGCGCCGGCGCCGGCAAAGAACAGGTAGAGGAAGACGAAGCAGAAAAGGATCGCGCCGTCGCCCTGGTTGAGAGCCGGGAAGAAGCTGTGCGGCATATGCGCCATGAAATAGGCGATCGCCATTTCGCCCGCTAGCAAGAAGGCCACCGGCCGTGTTGCGAAGCCGATGAGAATGAGGATACCGCCAAAGGTTTCCAGCAGTGCCGCAATCAGGAACAACGTGGACAGCGGGCCGTCGCCCTGCGCTGCCGGGAAGCCAAAAAGCTTCATCGTTCCGTGCTCGATGAACAGAAGCGCGGTCATGATTCTGAGAGCGGCCAGACCATAGGGGCGGTAGGCGGATAGACGCTCGAAAGTTGACATAAAGACTCTCCTTAAGGGTGTGCTGCCGAGCGTTACCGTGTCTCTAACAGGGATTGAAGACACAGTTTGCTGACGGGCGTTCACAACTTCGACAGTGGATAAACACCTGAAGAGGCTCCTTTATTCGTTCACAACGGGATGTTGTCGTGCTTCTTCCAGGGATTGCTGAGATCCTTGTTCCGCAGCATCTTCAGGCCGCGAGCCAGCCGGCGCCGTGTCGAATGCGGCATGATCACCTCGTCGACATAGCCCCGCTCGGCCGCCACGAACGGTGACAGAAAGCGATCCTCGTACATTTTCGTATGCGCCGCGATCTTTTCGGGATCGGCGATATCCTTGCGGAAGATGATCTCGACGGCGCCCTTCGCGCCCATGACGGCGATCTGCGCCGTCGGCCAGGCATAGTTGAGATCGCCCCGCAGATGTTTCGACGCCATCACGTCATAGGCACCGCCGAAGGCCTTGCGGGTAATGACCGTCAGCTTCGGCACCGTCGCTTCCGCATAGGCGAAAAGCAGCTTGGCGCCATGCTTGATGAGCCCGCCATATTCCTGCGCCGTGCCCGGCAGGAAGCCCGGCACGTCGACGAAGGTGACGATCGGAATGTTGAAGCAGTCGCAGAAGCGCACGAAGCGCGCCGCCTTGCGCGAGGCGTCGCTGTCGAGCACGCCGGCAAGCACCATCGGCTGATTGGCGACGAAGCCGACAGTCGAGCCCTCGATGCGCCCGAAGCCGCAGACGATGTTCTTGGCGAAGCTCGCCTGTATCTCGAAGAAATCCCCCTCGTCCGCCACCTTCTGGATCAATTCCTTGATGTCGTAGGGCTTGTTGGCATTGGCCGGGATCAACGTATCCAGCGAATTGTCGGCATCGGTCACCGACTGGTAACATTCGATCTCAGGCACCGGCGACGTGTTCGACTGCGGCAGGAAATCGATAAGCCGGCGCACCTGCAGGAGCGTATCGACATCATTGTCATAGGCGCCGTCGGCAATCGAGGAGCGCGTCGTATGCACGCTCGCGCCGCCGAGTTCTTCGGCCGTAACGGTCTCGTTGGTGACGGTCTTCACCACATCGGGACCGGTCACGAACATGTAGGACGTATCGCGCACCATGAAGATGAAATCCGTCATGGCAGGCGAATAGACGTCGCCGCCGGCGCACGGCCCCATGATGACAGAGATCTGCGGAATAACGCCCGAAGCCAGCACGTTGCGCTGGAAGACCTCGGCATAACCGCCAAGGGCCGCGACACCTTCCTGAATGCGCGCGCCGCCCGCATCATAGATGCCAATGATCGGCGCGCGGTTCTTCAGCGCCATATCCTGCACCTTGATGATCTTCTCGGCGTGGGCTTCCGAGAGCGAGCCGCCGAAGACCGTGAAGTCCTTGGCGAAGACGAAGACGGTACGGCCGTTGACCGTACCCCAGCCGGTCACCACGCCGTCGCCGGCAATGCGGCTCTTGTCCATGCCGAAATCGGTGGAGCGATGCTCCACGAACATGTCGAACTCTTCAAAGGAATCTTCGTCGAGAAAGAGATCGATGCGTTCGCGCGCCGTCAGTTTGCCGCGCTGGTGCTGCGCGTCGATGCGGGTCTGTCCGCCCCCGAGACGGGCGATACCACGGCGGCGTTCGAGCTCTTCCAGAATATCCTTCATGATCTCCCCTCGCCGCCGTTGACGGCCGATTTTACAGCTAGAGCAATTCCAGCAAAAGTGTGCAGCGGTTTTGCGTCCGGAATTGCGTTAAAACAAAGAGATAGATCATTTCCGGGTTTCGAAGAAAAACGAAATGATCTAGCGCCCGCTGAGTGCGAAGGCGGAGCGCACGCGCGCGGCGATATCTTCCGCCAGAATGTCGTCGGCAAGGTCAGGATCGGCGGTCATGCTTGTGACTTCGAAGGAGGTCACGGCGATCACAGATCCGTCTTCCACGGAGGCGGCATCGATCCTCACCTCCGCGACATTGCGGTCCTTTTGGAACCCGAGGCCCTTTGCGATGGAAACGATGCGGATCGTCAGCACCACACGCGGCAATTCGCTGGTACGGACCGTCGCGCGAATCGCGGCATTGACACGGTCGCTGATACCGGAAAGCAATTCCGCCGACATAGTCGTGCTCGAGAGCACGACGGCGCTGCGCACGTCATAGACGGGCTTTTCCTGCTTCTTCGGCATGAGGCTGGCGCAGGCCGTTAGCGCCACGCATGCAAGCGCTATCAGGCAAAATCTCGACCTCGGCCAATTCATTCCAAATTCCCGCACATCCCCGTCTGGAGTCGCAGATTTGGTCATAAAGCCCATCAAGGCAATATGATTCAGGCCCTTAGCGCGAAAAAAACATCCGTTGCGGCTTTGAAATCCTCAAAACGCTTGGCCCGGCGTTTCTCGGCTTCTTCGTCGCTTCCCCAATGTTCGATGGTCCAGTCCTCATCGAGATGGGCGAGAGACCAGGCTTCGTCAGGCGTGATCTCGCCTTCGGCAATGGCAAGCGCCAGCAGCGCCGAACCGGTGATCGTCGTCACCGTGTGGAGGGCTGCCAGCTCCAGTGCGCTGTCGTGCCGGCGCAGTGCCGAGCCGAAGGCCGCGATTGCCTCGCGTGGCTGCTCATGATGCATCACGCCCTCGACGAGGATGAAGCGCGCGCCGAGTTCTGCGGCCGCCCAGTCGAGCACCGGATCCCAGCGCTCAGTCTGCCGCTCGACGAGCTTTTCCGGACCATCGGCGCGGTAGCAGAGCAGATCGCTCGATGAAAAGCGCAGGATATCCTCGAAGACGGCCTGTGTGTCGGTCGCGACACCATCGATTGACGTATTGACGAGGCGCGTCACCGGCATCAGCGATGGATCGATCACCTCGGCCTGCGCATCCCATTCGGCGGCAACGAGCTTTGCCAGCCTCTCGCTCGGTACGGTCAGGATCTGACGGGCCGGCGTGCGCACCATCTTGCCGTCGAGTTCGATCGCAAAACCATCCTCGCGGGGCGCAACGGCAACCGCCTGATAGAAGCGCTTCGGCAGCGGCTTCTTCATCTGGATCTGCGCGCGGCGGATCGGATCGGGATGGCTSAGGCCTTCGGAAAGGTCGTTCARCAGGTCGCGCATGGGCTCACCTCAGGAAAAATGGCGCAATATCTCGTTCGGATGATAGGCAATCGCATCGGCGCCGTTGGCGATCAGCTCATCCACGCTGGCATAGCCCCAGGCAACGCCGATCGCTTTGGCGCCGGCAGCCTTTGCCATCTGCATATCGTAAATTGCGTCGCCGATGACAATGGCATCAGTGGCATGCATGCCGGTTTCATCGCAGCACTCCGTCACCATGGCTGGATGCGGCTTGGAGGGGCAATCGTCGGCGGTGCGCGCGACGGTGAAATGCTTATCGAAGCCGTGCGTCTCCATGACGAGGTTCAGCCCGCGCCGGGACTTGCCGGTCACCGCGCCGATCAACAGATCCTCGCGCCCGCTGATGGCGTCGATCATCTCACGAATGCCGGGAAAGAGCGGCTCCCGGTAGTCGAGATCCTGCCGCACGACCGAAAACAGCGATTTGTAATGCGCCGTCATGTCGATATCTTCCTGCTCGACATGCGGCTTGCCCTGCATGCGGGCAATGGCGATATCGAGCGTCAGACCGATGATCGCCTTTGTGTCTTCAAATCGCGGTTCCGGCTTGCCGAACTTATCGAAGGTGCGGCGCATGGTTTCGTGGATCAGCCCGGCGCTGTCGACCAGCGTGCCGTCGCAATCAAAAAGCGCGAGCTTCATTCACTGTCCCTTTCAGCGCCTGCGAGGTCGAGACCGAGAAGGTTCCAGGTCTGCACCATATGCGGCGGCAATGGCGCGCTGACGCGCAGCCGCCCGCCCGAGGGGTGCGGAATGTCGATATGACGCGCGTGCAGATGCAGCTTCTTCTGGATACCGCCAGGGAAATCCCAGTTGGGATCCTCGTCGTAATATTTCGGATCGCCGATGATCGGGTGGCCGATATGCAGTGCATGGACGCGCAGCTGGTGGGTTCGGCCGGTATAGGGCTCCATCTCCAGCCACGCGAGGTTCTGCGCCGCCGTCTCCAGCACGCGGTAGAAGGAAATCGCGTGATCGGCGCCATCCTCGCCGTGCTTGGCAATGCGCATGCGATCGCCGTCGGCCGTCGGTTCCTTGACGAGCCAGGTCGAGATCTTGTCCTCGTGCTTGCGCGGCACGCCCTTGACCAGCGCCCAGTAGGTTTTCTTGGTGTCGCGCTCGCGGAAGGCGGCTGTCAGCTTCTGTGCCGCACCGCGCGTGCGGGCAATGACGAGTACGCCTGACGTATCGCGGTCGAGGCGATGAACGAGGCGTGGCTTCTCGCCCTTCGGGCTGATCCAGGCTTCCAGCATCTGGTCGATGTGCCTTGCGACACCGGAGCCGCCCTGCACTGCAAGTCCAGGCGGCTTGTTGAGCACGATGACCTTGTCATCCTCATGCAGCACCATGCGGGAGAGAAGCTCGAAATCGCTCGAATGCTTGAGATCCTTGCCGGCGATCGGCCCCTTCGCCTTGGCATCGACATCGAGTGGCGGGATGCGCACCATCTGCCCGGGCTGTACACGCGCATCCGATTTGACACGGCCGCCATCGACACGGACCTGGCCGGAGCGCAACAGCTTCTGCAGAGGGCCGAAGCCAAGCCCCGGATAGTGGATCTTGAACCAGCGGTCGAGCCGCATGCCCGCTTCATCGGGCTCCACCTTGATGTGTTCTATACCAGCCATGGAATTCTTTCGGAAAATATGGGCGCGGTCGGAGCCGGCGCCTCTCTTGCCGCTGCCTTTAGAGCATTTTTCACAAAACGGAAATCGGAATCGAAATCAGAGCAACACGCGCATCAGGCCGAGGCCGGCCATGATAGCCACCATCGAAAGCCCGACGCTTGCCACGATATAGATGCCACCGGAAAATATATCGCCGCGCTCGAACAGCGTGATCGCATCCAGTGAGAAGGCGGAAAAGGTGGTGAAGCCGCCGAGGAAGCCGGTGATCAGCAGCAGCCGCAGCTCCACCGATGCATTGAAACGGCGCATGATCATCTCGGCAAAGACACCGATGATAAAGCAGCCGACTACGTTGACGATGAGCGTGCCCCAGGGAAAACCAGGCCCCATGAGCCGCAATGAACCCAGGCCGACGTAATATCTCAGAAGCGAACCGATTGCGCCGCCGACGGCGACGAGCAGAGCCTGGAACATGCCTCCGGTTTATTGCGATTCCACCCTGATTCCAATCGCATCTGCGGAATTCTTGCCATCCGGTAAAATGCGAATGATTTTCTTAAGCCGAACGCGAAGATCGTACCGGTATGACGGGCGCATGACACAGCTCGTTTCCATATCGGCAAGTACAGCTGCCCTCGCCTTCGAATCCCTGCGCATTCCTCAGCGCGTGGCGACGGGCACGGCCGTGCGGGAGGCTCGAAAGATTGCGGAACGCCAGCTCAATCAAAGCGGCGAAAGTCCGGAAGAAACGACCAATATCATCCAGAATACCGAAGTTGCGCTTGATCTCATGACCAAGGGTTATAGGCAGCCACAGGCAGGCTTGCAGCAGGCCCTGCAGTCCTACGAGGATGTCTGAGATTTAAATATTGCTGGGAGGAGCAAGGCCCGCGACTTTGGTCGCGGGCTTTTGTTTTTCAGCACTTATTTGCCCTGCGCCGACAGCACGTTCAGCACCAGATCGACCTTTCCAGCCTTTTCGAAAGTCAGTGTGACCGGCACTTTGTCGCCCTGTTTGAAGGGCGTCTTCACTTTCTGGAACATCAGATGCAGGTTGCCGGGCGAAAGCTCCACGGTCTGGCCCGCCGGAACCGCAATGCCGTCCTTCAGCTCTCGCATCTTCATGACATTGTCCTTCATGGCCATCTCGTGAAGCTGCACCGCGCCGGCAGTAGGCGATGTGACCGACACCAGGCGGTCATCGGTCGAGCCGTTATTCTTCACTGTGAAGAAGCCGCCACCGACGGGTTGGCCGGGCAGCATCGCCTTGGCAAAACCGCCGGAGACTTCGAGATCGCCGACTTTCACCACGTCGCCGTCAGTGGCCATGCTCATGGAACCCATGTTGCCCATGTCCATGCCCTGCATGTGCTGATGGTCCTGGCCAACAGCGGATCCGGCAAAGCCGCAAGCGCAAAGCAGCGCTGCCAAAGCTGATGTCCTGACAATCTTCATCGAATTTCTCCTCGCTCTCAGAGCCTTTCCTGGTCAGAATGTTTCAATCTGACCAGGAAAGGCTCTCGGCTGCCGATAGCCAATTTCGCCAGCGAATGCAAAAGCCCATTTGCCGCGGACCGCAACTGGCTTTTTAGAGCCGCGACAAAAATTTGTGCAGTCGCGACATTTCGCTTGCCAAGCCCTGCCACCCCCGGATAATTGCCGCAACCTTGTTGGGAGAATCCGGCGCGAGATGCCGGTGCCGAAGGAGCAACCGCCCCGGAAACTCTCAGGCAAAAGGACCACAAGGGGCAGACGGAACTCTGGAGAGAGGCGTTCTCGAAACGTCCGCCGAAGGGATAACAATCTCAGGCACAGGGACAGAGGGGGCTCAAGGAGACAAGGCGCAACCGCGCCTTCAGTTTTGAGCCCGCGCCCGGAATATCCGGCGCAAACCCCGGAGGCGTCGTTTGGACGATACTGCTGCCCTCAAGAAAACCCCGCTACACGCGCTGCACCTGTCGCTCGGCGCCCGCATGGTGCCTTTCGCAGGCTATGACATGCCGGTGCAATATCCCTCGGGTGTCATGAAGGAACACCTGCAGACCCGTACCGCCGCCGGTCTTTTCGATGTCTCCCATATGGGCCAGGTCATCATCAAGGCGAAGTCCGGCAAGTATGAGGATGTGGCGCTTGCGCTCGAAAGCCTTGTGCCCGTCGATATTCTCGGTCTTGCCGAAGGACGTCAGCGCTACGGTTTTTTCACGGATGAGAATGGCGGTATCCTCGACGACCTGATGATCGCCCATCTCGACGACCACCTCTTCGTCGTCGTCAACGCCGCCTGCAAGGAGCAAGACATCGCGCACCTGCAGAAGCATCTTTCCGACACCTGTGAGATCACCGTCCTCGACCGCGCCCTGATCGCGCTGCAAGGCCCGCGCGCCGTCGAAGCGCTGGCCGAACTCTGGGCCGATGTCGCCGCCATGAAGTTCATGGACGTGCGTCACTGCCGCCTGCACGACGTTTCCTGTCTCGTCTCGCGTTCGGGCTATTCCGGCGAGGACGGCTTTGAAATCTCCATTCCCGCCGACAAGGCCGTGGATGTCACCAACCGGTTGCTCGAGCATCCGGATGTCGAGCCGATCGGCCTGGGCGCCCGTGACTCGCTGCGCCTCGAAGCCGGCCTCTGCCTCTATGGCAACGACATCGACACGACCACCTCGCCGGTCGAGGCGGCCATCGAATGGGGCATGCAGAAGGCCCGCCGCACCGGTGGCGCCCGCGCCGGCGGTTTCCCGGGTGCAGATCGCATTCTCGGCGAGCTGGACAAGGGCGTTAGCCGCAAGCGCGTCGGCCTGAAGCCCGAGGGCAAGGCTCCGGTGCGCGGCCATGCCAAGCTTTATGCCGATGCCGAGGGCAAGACCGAGATCGGCGAAGTCACCTCGGGTGGTTTCGGCCCCTCCGTCGAAGGGCCTGTCGCCATGGGCTATGTTCCGGTCTCCCATAGTGCGCCGGGCACGCAGATATATGCGGAAGTACGTGGCAAATACTTGCCGATCACCGTTTCCGCCCTTCCCTTCATCACGCCGACCTACAAACGCTGACCCCTATTGCGAGAGGATTTTTCCATGCTGAAATTTACTGCTGAACATGAATGGCTGAAGCTCGAAGGCGATGTCGCGACCGTCGGCATCACTACCTACGCTGTCGAGCAGCTCGGCGACCTCGTTTTCGTGGAATTGCCTGAAGTCGGCGCTACCTTCTCCAAGGATGGCAATGCTGCGACGGTCGAATCCGTCAAGGCGGCTTCGGATGTCTACTGCCCGCTCGATGGCGAGATCGTCGAGGTCAATCCGGCCATCGTCGCCGACCCGTCGCTCGTCAATTCCGATCCGCAGGGTGCTGGCTGGTTCTTCAAGCTCAAGCTCAAGAACCTTGCCGATGCCGATGGCCTGCTCGACGAAGCGGCCTATAAGGAGCTGACTGCGTAATGACGACGCCTACCGAATTCCAGTTCACCGACTATCAGCCCTATGACTTCGCCAACCGTCGTCATATCGGCCCCTCGCCGTCTGAAATGTCGGATATGCTCGGTGCCATCGGCTACAAGAGCCTCGATGCGCTGATCGACGCCACCGTGCCGCCGGCCATCCGCCAGAAGGCGCCGCTCGTCTGGGGCGCGCCGATGACGGAGCGCGAGGCGCTCGACAAGCTGCGCGAAACCGCCAACAAGAACAAGGTTCTGACCTCGCTGATCGGCCAGGGCTATTACGGCACGATCACGCCGCCGGTCATCCAGCGCAACATCCTGGAAAACCCGGCCTGGTACACGGCCTACACGCCCTACCAGCCGGAAATCTCTCAAGGGCGTCTCGAAGCGCTCCTGAACTACCAGACGATGATCTGCGACCTGACCGGCCTCGACGTCGCCAACGCTTCGCTGCTCGATGAAGCGACGGCTGCTGCCGAAGGCATGGCCATGGCCGAGCGCGTTTCGAAGTCGAAGGCCAAGGCATTCTTCGTTGATGCTGACTGCCATCCGCAGACGATCGAACTGATCAAGACCCGTGCAGAGCCGCTCGGCTGGAGCGTCATCGTCGGCGATCCCTTCGCCGATCTCGATCCGGTCGATGTCTTCGGCGCGATCTTCCAGTATCCGGGCACGCACGGCCATGTGCGCGATTTCACCGGCCTGATCTCCCGTCTGCATCAGACGGGCGCGATCGCCATCGTCGCCGCCGATATCCTGTCGCTGACGCTTCTGAAGTCGCCGGGTGAAATGGGCGCCGATATCGCCATCGGTTCCTCGCAGCGCTTCGGCGTTCCGGTCGGTTACGGTGGTCCGCATGCCGCCTACATGTCGGTCAAGGACGCCATCAAGCGTTCTATGCCCGGCCGCCTCGTCGGCGTTTCCGTCGATGCCCGCGGCAACCGCGCCTACCGCCTGTCGCTGCAGACGCGTGAACAGCATATCCGCCGCGAAAAGGCGACGTCGAACATCTGCACCGCGCAGGTCCTGCTCGCCGTCATGGCCTCCATGTATGCCGTTTTCCATGGTCCCAAGGGCATCAAGGCGATCGCCCAGCAGGTCCACCAGAAGGCCGTGCTGATGGCCAAGGGCCTGGAAAAGCTCGGCTACAAGGTCGAGCCCGAAACCTTCTTCGACACGATCACCGTCGATGTCGGCCACATGCAGGGCCTCATCCTGCGCGCAGCCGTCGCAGAGGGCGTCAACCTGCGCAAGGTCGGCCAGACGAAGATCGGCATGTCGCTCGACGAGCGCACCCGTCCGGCAACGCTGGAAGCCGTCTGGCGCGCCTTCGGCGGCAATTTCCAGATCGCCGATTTCGAGCCGTCCTATCGCCTTCCGAAGGATCTGCTGCGCACCAGCGAATACCTGACGCATCCGATCTTCCACATGAACCGTGCCGAAAGCGAGATGACCCGCTACATCCGCCGGCTCTCCGACCGCGATCTGGCGCTCGACCGCTCGATGATCCCGCTCGGCTCCTGCACGATGAAGCTGAACGCTACGGCGGAAATGCTGCCGATCACCTGGCCGGAATTTTCCGACATCCATCCTTTCGTGCCCGCCGACCAGGCGCTCGGCTATCGCGAAATGATCGATGACCTGACTGAAAAGCTCTGCGCCGTCACCGGCTACGACGCCTTCTCCATGCAGCCGAATTCCGGCGCGCAGGGTGAATATGCGGGCCTGCTGACCATCCGCAATTACCACATTGCCAATGGCCAGGGTCACCGCGACGTATGCCTCATCCCGACCTCGGCACATGGCACCAACCCGGCCTCGGCCCAGATGGTCGGTATGAAGGTCGTGGTCGTCAAGGTGCGTGAAAACGGCGATATCGATCTCGACGATTTCCGCGCCAAGGCGGAGCAGCATGCGGATAATCTCTCTTGCTGCATGATCACCTATCCGTCGACGCATGGCGTCTTCGAGGAGACCGTCAAGGAGATCTGCGACCTCGTGCATCAGCATGGCGGTCAGGTCTATCTCGACGGTGCCAACATGAACGCCATGGTCGGCCTGTCCCGCCCTGGTGACATCGGTTCCGACGTCTCGCACCTCAACCTGCACAAGACCTTCTGCATCCCGCATGGTGGCGGCGGTCCGGGCATGGGCCCGATCGGCGTCAAGTCGCATCTGGCACCCCACCTGCCCGGCCATCCGGAAACGGACGGTCGTTCCGGTGCGGTTTCGGCAGCAGCTTTCGGCTCGGCCTCCATCCTGCCGATCTCCTGGAGCTATTGCCTGATGATGGGCGGTGAAGGTCTGACGCAGGCAACGAAGGTTGCGATCCTCAACGCCAACTATATCGCGGCTCGTCTGAAGGGCGCTTACGACGTGCTCTACAAGTCGGCTGCCGGCCGTGTGGCGCATGAATGCATCATCGACACGCGCCCGCTGGTCGATAGCTGCGGCGTCACTGTTGACGATGTCGCCAAGCGCCTGATCGACTGCGGCTTCCATGCACCGACCATGAGCTGGCCGGTTGCCGGCACGCTGATGATCGAGCCGACCGAGTCCGAGACCAAGGCCGAACTCGACCGCTTCTGCGAAGCGATGCTGGCGATCCGTCAGGAAGCCCGCGACATCGAGGAAGGCCGTTCGGACAAGCTGAACAACCCGCTGAAGAACGCCCCGCACACGGTCGAAGACCTCGTCGGCGAATGGGATCGCCCCTATTCGCGCGAACAGGCCTGCTTCCCGCCCGGTGCCTTCCGCGTGGACAAGTACTGGTCGCCGGTCAACCGCGTCGACAACGTTTATGGCGACCGCAACCTGATCTGCACCTGCCCGCCGGTTGAGGCCTACGCAGAGGCAGCTGAATAGCAGTCAGGCCAGACGCCCAGCGTTGAGCAATCCAAGCCCCTTCCATCATGGGAGGGGCTTTCCTAATTCTGATAGAGAATGCGCGAAGAAAGGCCACAACAAATGCCCCAGGATCAAAGCGAAGCCAGAATGCAGGCGCCATGGTCGAAGCCTGTGCTCCTCGCCCTCGAAGAGCCCGGCCAATACGTGACCATCGATAATACCCAGGCCGCCTCCTGGGCGATGATCGAGGACTGGCCGACGGAAGATGGCGCCGCACTCGACCAGGCGCTGCTGATCTGCGCCGACGTCATCAAGGGCAAGCGCACCGGCGAGGATGCACGTAAGGCATTCATCGCCGCCGCAGTCGAAGCAGGCCTCGATATCAAGGCCTGAACGGCGGCGATTGGCAAAAGCTGCAGAGACGGATGATGCGCAGCTATACATTCCTGATGATGGAGGACGGCCGCCAGACTTTTTCGGGACTTTCGTCCGCACCGGTGAACCGTTTTCGGTTCTCTGCGTAATTATCGTTGCTGGACGCTGCAAGACCAGCAGGGAGAAGGGTTGCCTGCCCCTGTACCGGGCACCCTTCTCCTGTATCGCCTTACGCGGCGGGTTAACCTTACCTTCTAACCGTCGATCGAAACTCCGTTCGCCTGCGAACGTCATGTCTGGCATAAAGACACTACGCCCCTCGTAGCTCAACGTAAGAGCAGCTGTCTGGTTTGCAGCCGATCCAGGTTCAATTCCTCGGCAGGGGCACCAGTTTCCCAGTCCCCTGCTTTCTATCTGCGTCGAAGCGGTACGATTTGCGGCTTAGAAGCGCTCGCCAACCAGCTCTTCGCTCCTGGCCCACAATGCCTTGGCCGTCTCGGGATTTAGCGCATAGGAACGCACCCCCTCGGAAATCGGGCTGATCTCCGCATCCGTCACTTCGGACACGTGGCAATTCTCGCAATATCTGCCGCCGACAGCGTCTGCCGGGGCGACGAAACCTGCCCAGACGGAAGTAGCCGCACCCTGGGGAATCGTCTTCCACTGGAAGGACGGCTTGCCCTCGGCGGCGAGTGCCGCATTGATCTGCGCCATTATGCCTTCGATCATGCCGGGGTCGAGATGACGGCCGAGCTCGGTCTGGATGCCGCCGGGATGTAGTGCTGTTGCACGGATACCGCGTTCCCCAAGACGCCGGTCGAGCTCCACCGCGAACAGGATATTTGCGGTCTTCGACTGGGCATAGGCCGCCCAGGGCTCATAGGTCTTGCTCTCGAAATTCAGGTCGTCGAGGCTGAAAGGCGCCATGCGATGGCCCGAGGATGCGACGATCACCACGCGGCCGCCCGATTTGACGAGCGAAGCGATGCGGTTGACCAGCACGAAATGACCGAGATGGTTGGTGCCGAACTGCGTTTCGAAACCATCGGCGGTGTGTTCGAAGGGAGCGGCCATCACGCCGGCATTGGCAATGACGACATCGAAGGGGCGGCCATCCGCAATGAGCGCATCGGCGCAGGCGCGCACGCTTGCCAGAGAGGCAAGATCAAGCTCGACGATATCAAGGCTGCCGCTATTGGCAGCACCGGCGCGCACGACTTCCGTTGCCGCTCTCGCCTTTGCAAGGTCGCGTGCCGTACCCACCACCTGCGCTCCATGGGCTGCCAGCACGCGCGCGGTTTCCACGCCGAGGCCGGCCGAAACACCCGTCACCAGCACACGCTTGCCCTTGAGATCGACGCCGGCGAGTACCTCGTCGGTGGTCGATGTCGCGCCAAAAACTCCACTCATGATTATCTCCTTGATCATGGACGCATCGCTCCGGACTGGTGAACCATTGCCTACCGGCCTCAAATGGAATAAAAGGAGGATGCCTCCAGATAAATACGGAGGGCGCCTCCGCTTATCAAGGGGACTTCTCGTAAATGGCCGAAAAAAGTGACGGGCCTACCGTCCGAAAGCCGCGTGCGGATGCCGAACGCAACCGCCTTCTGTTGATGGAAACGGCAAAGACCGTATTCGCCGAAAAGGGTTCCAGCGCCAGCCTGGAGGAAATCGCCCGCATTGCCGGCGTCGGCATCGGCACGCTCTATCGCCATTTCCCGACGCGAGATACACTGGTTTCCGCCATCTACCGCAACGAGACGGCGCAGCTTGCCGCTGCGGCCAAGAGCCTCGCCGAAACGCATCCGCCTGTCGAAGCGCTCCGCCTGTGGCTGGTCCAGTTCGTCGACTATGTGGTGACGAAACATGGCATGTCCGAAGTGCTGGATTCGCTCGTTGGAGGGACCTCTGAACTCTACGCCGATTCAGCCGATTTGATTATCGGCGCCGTCAATCTGTTGGTGGATCGCGCAATCGCCACCGGTGAAATCCGTCTGGCGATGGACCCTCTCGACGTTCTGCGCGCGCTGGCGGGCGGCGCGAGCATCAGCTGCGGTCCGGCCTGGCGGAATGCAGCAAGGCAACTCATCGATATCCTGATTGCGGGCATGAGAGCCGGTCGCTGAGGCTGTCGTGCCATTTCGGCACAGCCGTCCCAGATCCCCTCGCCTTTCGCTAACCGAAGCCGTTCAGCATTCCCTAAATCCTTATCGGTAAAACGCTGGATATCCGGAAACAGGGAAACGGTCGATGAGCATTTCTGCAATCACGCATACAGCTCTTTCGGGAATGCTGGCGCAGTCGACGCGCGCAACTGCGATCGCCAACAATGTCGCCAATGCGAGCACGCCGGGTTATGGCCGGCTGAACACCAGCTTCCAGTCCGTCGAACCTTCAGGAGTGCAGGCAAGCGTCACCGAGACGGATCAGGGTGTGGATTTCGCGACCGAGCTGACCGACCTCGTCGAGACCGGGCAGAGCTACAAGGCAAACGCATCAGTCTTCGAGACCGGGGCCGATCTCTGGGATGTGCTGATGAGCATCAAGCGCGATTAAAGCGCCCTTCGCTATACGATCGAATAAGCCACCGAACCGAGCGCCACCGCGCCGAAGGCGATCAGCATATAGCTCGTCGCGCGGCCGACCCTGGCCGCGAAATCGGCAGACAGCCGCTCCCGCGCAAGGCTGACGGCGCCGCTAAGACAAAACCACCAGAGGAGCGACCCCAGGAAGACGCCCGAGACGATCATCGCCGAGCTGAAGCGACGTGTCTCTTCGGTCAGGCCGAGGCCGGCAAACAG
This sequence comes from Rhizobium sp. 01T437, assembly GCF_056398505.1. Lineage (NCBI taxonomy): Bacteria > Pseudomonadati > Pseudomonadota > Alphaproteobacteria > Hyphomicrobiales > Rhizobiaceae > Rhizobium > Rhizobium sp. 01T437. The sequence continues at coordinate 391,560 of NZ_JBFTPM010000001.1, read as the reverse complement.
CGCCCCGAAGGAGAGGATCGTCGCCGGATTGGAGATGGTCAGCAGGAAGGTCGAGATAGTCGTGTGCAGGAAGTCGGCCGCATCGATCTTCGCAGCCTTTATCTTTCCTTTGTTCTTCAGTCCCCGCCAGCCGAGCCAGAGCAGCATCAGCCCGCCGCCGAGCGCCAGCGGAATAGTGGCGGTCGACATGGCCTCGGAGAAAACAGCAATCCCGGTCACCGCGACCAGCGCGTAGCTCGCGTCACCCAGCGCCGTCCCCAGCCCGCCGGAAAAACCGTACCAGAACCCCTTCTCGAGGCTTCTGTTGATGCAGAGCGTTCCGATCGGCCCGAGCGGCGCGGTGATGATGACGCCCAGCAGGGCGCCCTTCAGGAACAGAAAGAGCATTGTCCGCTTCGTTTCTTCTTGGTCGCTTGTCGGTCTCGGACAGGCTCATAAAAATCAAAAGGCCGCCAATTATGGCGGCCTTCCGGCAAACTCAATGAAAAATTGCTAGTGCTGAGCCGGAACCACGGCATCGCCGCGTGCGGCGAGCGCTGCCAGATCGGCGGGCTTCAGCTCGACGGACTCACCGCAGCCGCAAGCCGATGTCTGGTTCGGATTGGTGAAGATGAAGCCGGAGCGCAGCGTCGTCGTCTCGAAGCCGAGTTCGGTGCCGAGCAGATAGAGAACGGCCGACGGCTCGATCCAGACCTTGGCGTCGTCGCGCTCGATCAGGTCGTCCTTGGCATTGGGTTCCGTCACCAGGTTGATGGTATACTCCATCCCGGCGCAGCCACCCTTCTTGATGCCGACGCGAATGCCCTTGGCATCCGGTCCGCCATTGCCGACGATCGCCTTCACGCGTTCTGCGGCGGCTTCCGTCATGCTCATTACTGCAAAGCCCATGGGCTCAATCTCCTTCCACAACCGGGGTCAAGATCCGGTGCTTGGTGATTCAATGTAGTCGCCGCGAGTAAACGGATCAATACCGGCCGGTCAATACCAGCCAACGGCGACCTGCGCCTCCTCGGACATACGGTCCGGCGTCCACGGCGGATCGAAGGTCATGGCGACCTCGACGCCCGACACGCCCTCGACGGCGCCGACGGCATTTTCCACCCAACCCGGCATTTCACCGGCAACCGGGCAACCGGGTGCGGTCAGCGTCATCATGATCTTCACCATGCGGTCGTCTTCGATGTCGATCTTGTAGATGAGGCCGAGCTCGAAGATGTCAGCCGGAATTTCCGGGTCGTAGACGGTCTTGAGAGCGCCGATCACGTCGTCGCTGAGACGCGCCAGCTCCGCTTCGGGAATGCTGGAATGCACGATGCCTTCGCGCACGTCGATCTTCTCTTCATTCAGGCTCATGGCTTCTTCCTCAAGCAAAGAACTTGCGCGCATAGTCGAGCGCATCTGCAAGCGCATCCACCTCGGCGCGGGTATTATACATGCCGAAGGATGCACGGCATGTGGAGGTCACGCCGAAGCGTTTCAAGAGCGGCATGGCACAATGCGTACCGGCGCGCACGGCAACCCCCTGGCGGTCGATCACCATCGAAACGTCATGGGCATGGATGCCCGCAAGCTCGAAGGAAAAAATAGCGCCTTTGCCGGGTGCATTGCCGAAGACGCGCAACGAGTTGACCGCCTTGAGCCGCTCTTCGGCATAGGCCGTCAGATCCGCCTCGTGGGCTGCGATATTCTCGCGGCCGATCTTGTCCATATAGTCGAGCGCATAACCAAGCCCGATCGCCTGCACGATCGGCGGCGTGCCGGCCTCGAAACGATGCGGCGGATCATTATAGGTGACGATATCCTCGCTCACCTCGAAGATCATCTCGCCACCGCCCTGGAACGGCCGCATCTCCTTCAGCCGATCCTTCTTGCCGTAGAGCACGCCGATGCCGGACGGGCCATAGAGCTTGTGACCGGTCATGACGTACCAGTCGCAATCGATATCCTGCACGTCGACGGGCAAATGCACCGCACCCTGCGAACCGTCGATCAGAACGGGAATGCCGCGCTCATGAGCGATGCGGCAGACTTCCTTGACCGGAACGATCGTGCCGAGCGCATTCGACATATGGGTGATTGCGACGAGCTTGGTCTTGTCGGTCAGGCTCTTCTCGAAATCCTCGATATAGAAGGCGCCTTCGTCATCGACGGGCACCCAGACAAGCTTCGCGCCCTGCCTCTCCCTGATGAAATGCCAGGGCACGATGTTGGAGTGATGCTCCATGATCGTCAGCACGATCTCATCGCCTTCGCCGATCTTCGGCATGCCCCAACCGTAGGCGACCGTGTTGATCGCCTCGGTTGAGTTCTTGGTGAAGACGATGTCATCAACCGAAGGCGCGTTCAGGAAGCGGCGAACCTTTTCGCGCGCCGCTTCATAGGCTTCGGTCGCCGCGTTGGAGAGGTAGTGAAGGCCGCGATGCACATTGGCATATTCATGGCTATAGGCATGAGAGATCGCGTCGATCACCGCCTGCGGCTTCTGTGCGGAGGCGCCGTTGTCAAGATAGACCAGCGGCTTGCCATGCACCTTCTCCGCAAGGATCGGGAAATCCCTGCGGATGGCTTCGACATCATAGGCGGTTGCCGGCACGATCTTGTCCATGGCGATATCCAATCAGGCGTGCTTTTCCAGCCAGGCCGAAATGACGCCTTCCAGCGCCTCGACCAGGGCTTCGTCTTCCAGTTCCTCGACGATCTCGGCAACGAAGGCGTTGACCAGCATCGCGCGCGCCTTGTTCTCCGGGATGCCGCGGGCCATCAGGTAGTAGAGGTGGTTGTGGTCGATATCGGCAACCGTCGCACCATGGCCGCACTGCACGTCGTCGGCGAAGATTTCGAGCTCGGGCTTGACCGAGAATTCGGCATCATCGGACATCAGCAGTGTGTTGCAGGCCATCTTGGCGTCGGTCTTCTGGGCATCGGGCGCGACCCGGATCATGCCCTGGAAGACGCCCTTGGCGCGATCGAAGACGACGTTGCGGATCACTTCCGTCGAGCCGGTGTGCGGCACGTCGTGGCCAAGCACCATCGTTACGTCGGTGTGCGTCTCGGCGCCGAGCAGGTTGATGCCGCGCAGCGTCAGATCGGCGCCCTCGCCCGTCACCTTGATATTCAGCTCCTGGCGCACCAGCTTGCCGCCGGCATTGATGATGAAGAGCTTCAACTTGGCGTCAGCGCCGAGATCGACGCGGATTTGGCCGAGATGCGTATCCTCAGCCCCCTGCTGCTGCAGGATGATCCAGGTCAGTTCGGTGCCCTGCCCGACCGTGATGTCACTGACATGCGACACGAGCGCGGCATTGTCAGTCACCGATTGGTGACGCTCGATGACGACACCCTTCACATTGGCGCCGAAGACAACCGGTAGGCGGGTATGAATGTCGCCGCCGGCATGCACGAACTGGATTTCCAGCGGCTCTTCGAACTCGGTGCCATCAGGCACGTCGATCACATAGCCGTCCTTGACGAAGCTGCCGTTGATGCGACCGACCGCATCGTCGCGGCCGAGTGCATCGAGATTGGCGGCGGCCGAACCGTCGGTCAGCTTCTCGGAATAGACGGAGACTGCGAGATCGCCGGCCGAAGCCTTGTGATCAGGCTTGCCCTGGATCACGGCAAGAACCGGCGAACCGGTAACCAGCGGCTCCAGCGCTTCCGAGCCGGCGTCACCCGCCTGGGCCGGAATGTTGCGCAGCAGGTTCTTCAGGTCCGTATAGTGCCAGGCCTCGACGCGGCGCGTCGGCAGGCCTTCCCTCTTCAGGTCGTCGAGCAGCCGGTCGCGCAGCGCAGTGACCGCGCCATTGCCCGGCAGTTCGCCGATCTGCTGGTTAAACGCTTCGATCAGCGCCGCTTCGGCCGCGGTCAGGCGGCTCGTCGTTTGCATGTTCATGGACGTCGTCCTTTCCGCCACGCTCAGGCTGCGGCGCCGATGATATCGGCGTAACCGTTGGCTTCCAGCTCATGGGCCAGCGTCTTGTCGCCGGACTTGATGACCTGGCCCTTGTAGAGAACGTGCACGGTATCCGGCACGATATAGTCGAGCAGGCGCTGGTAGTGGGTAATGACGATAACGGCGCGATCTGGCGAACGCAGCGCGTTGACGCCGTCGGCCACGACCTTCAGGGCGTCGATGTCGAGGCCGGAATCGGTTTCGTCGAGCACGCAAAGCTTCGGCTCAAGCAGCGCCATCTGCAGGATTTCGGCGCGCTTCTTTTCGCCGCCGGAGAAGCCGACGTTCAGCGGGCGCTTCAGCATCTCAGTGTTGATCTGCAGCTTGGCCGCAGCGTCCTTGACCCGGCGCATGAAGTCCGGCGTCGTCAGCTCGTCTTCGCCGCGTGCCTTGCGCTGCTCGTTCATCGCCACCTTGAGGAACTGCATGGTGGCGACGCCGGGGATTTCAACCGGATACTGGAAGGCGAGGAAGATGCCCTTGGAGGCGCGCTCGGACGGATCGAGCTCGAGGATGCTCTCGCCATTATAGAGAATGTCGCCCTCGGTGACTTCGTAATCGCTACGGYCGGACAGCACATAGGAGAGCGTCGACTTGCCGGAGCCGTTCGGGCCCATGATGGCGGCGACTTCGCCGGCTTTCACGGTGAGGTTCAGGCCACGGATGATCTCGGTGCCATCTTCGGCGATGCGGGCATGAAGGTTCTTGATTTCAAGCATCTTTGGTTCCTGCGTTTTCTCTGCGCAGCTCACTCAGAGCCTCGCGTAATTTCTAAGAATGTCGACCTGTTGCGTTAGCCGCTATCGCCCAAAACGGATCACGGCGAGAAGCAATTCGACAAGACTCGGGAAGCTCAGAATGACCTCTCCCGGCTTTTCTACGCGTTGCCGAAGAAACACATAAGGCTGCTCCGGCGGCGTTTCTGTCTCGTATCTATGCTCGCGGGGGCCTATCTTAGACAGAATCTCCCCGCGCATATTTGTCAGACGTTCAAGAATTCGCTTCTTGTCCGCCTCGCTCATGTCAGCCGACGCTGCCTTCGAGCGAGATGCTGATCAGCTTCTGCGCCTCGACTGCGAATTCCATCGGCAGTTCCTGCAGGACTTCCTTGACGAAGCCGTTGACGATCAGCGCGATCGCAGCCTCGGTCGGAATGCCACGCTGCAGGCAGTAGAACAGCTGGTCTTCGGAAATCTTCGAGGTGGTCGCCTCGTGCTCGAACTGCGCCGTTGAATTCTTCGCCTCGATATAGGGCACCGTATGAGCGCCGCACTTGTCGCCGATCAGCAGCGAGTCGCACTGGGTGAAGTTACGTGCGTTCGAGGCCTTGCGATGGGCCGAAACCTGGCCGCGATAGGTGTTCTGCGAAACGCCGGCAGCAATGCCCTTGGAGACGATGCGGCTCGACGTGTTCTTGCCGAGATGGATCATCTTGGTGCCGCTGTCGATCTGCTGATGGCCGTTGGAAACGGCGATCGAATAGAACTCGCCTCTGGAGTCATCGCCGCGCAGGATGCAGGACGGATATTTCCAGGTGATGGCGGAACCTGTCTCGACCTGCGTCCACGAGATCTTCGAACGGTCGCCACGGCAATCGCCGCGCTTGGTGACGAAGTTGTAGATGCCGCCCTTGCCGTTCTTGTCGCCCGGATACCAGTTCTGGACGGTGGAGTACTTGATTTCGGCATCGTCGAGGGCAACGAGCTCGACCACGGCGGCGTGCAGCTGGTTTTCATCGCGCTGCGGTGCGGTGCAGCCTTCGAGGTAGGAGACGTAAGCGCCTTCCTCGGCGATGATCAGCGTGCGCTCGAACTGGCCGGTGTTCTTCTCGTTGATGCGGAAGTAGGTGGAAAGCTCCATCGGGCAACGCACGCCCTTCGGCACGAAGACGAAGGAACCGTCGGTGAAGACGGCCGAGTTCAGCGTCGCATAGTAATTGTCGGTCGTCGGAACGACGGAGCCGAGATACTTGCGCACAAGATCCGGTTGCTCGCGGATGGCTTCCGAGATCGACATGAAGATCACGCCGGCCTTCTTCAGCTCTTCCTTGAAGGTTGTGACGACCGACACCGAATCGAACACCGCATCGACCGCGATCTTCGGCTTCTGCACGCCGGCCAGGATTTCCTGTTCCTTCAGTGGAATGCCGAGCTTCTCGTAGACCTTGAGGATTTCAGGATCGACGTCTTCGATCGACTTCGGACCCGGCGTGCTCTTCGGCGCCGCGTAATAGTGGATCGCGTTGAAATCGATCTTCGGATAGTCGACGCGCGCCCAGGTGGGCTCATCCATCGTCAGCCAGCGCTTGTAGGCTTCCAGGCGCCATTCGAGCATCCATTCCGGTTCCTGCTTCTTGGAGGAGATCAGGCGGATGATGTCTTCGGAAAGGCCCTTGGGTGCCTTGTCCATTTCGATGACGGTTTCGAAGCCGTATTTATACTGGTCCACATCGATCTCGCGGACGCGATCGACTGTTTCCTGGACAGCAGGCATGTCACTCTCCAATCTCGCCGGATAAAAGGTCCGGCAGCTTGTCAGTGGGGCAATTACTTACCCCTGATGTAAGTGGCCAAAAGGGACTTTTCAGCCCTGTTGGCAAGTAGAAATTTGCGTTTCCGCAAGTTTGTGAGGCGTTCAGGCCGCCTCGCCTGCCAGCTTTCGCCGGGAAGCAATCTTGGCGAAGGCTGCAATCGCCCTGTCCACGTCTTCTTCCGTCGTCGAAAAGCCGAGCGACATGCGCAGAGCCCCGAGCTTCGGATCACGGCCCATCGCCGTCAGCACATGGCTTTCGCCGACCCTGCCGGAGGAGCAGGCCGAACCCGCTGAAAGTGCCACGCCTTCGAGATCGAAGGCGATCTGACCGGTCTCCGCCTTCATGCAGGGAAGCGTGAAGAAGATGGTGTTGGCGACGCGCGGGCCGCCGGCGCCATGGATGATGACATCGGGCGCTGCCGCGCGCATGCCGGCTTCCAGCCGGTCGCGGAGTGCTGCAATCGCAGCGTTGCGTTCTTCAAGGTTCTGCAGCGCGACTTCCGCTGCTGCCCCGAAGCCGATCAGCGCCAGTGAATTCTGTGTCCCTGACCGGTGACCCTTCTCCTGCCCACCGCCGCGGATCAGCGCCTTCGGCATCAGCGCTTCGCCGCGGGTGACGAGTGCGCCGGCGCCCTTCGGGCCGCCGATCTTGTGGGAGGAAATGATCATGAAATCCGCGCCGATCTGCCCGATCTCGATCGGCAGCCGGCCGGCCGCCTGCACCGCATCGACCACGAAGAGCCCGCCATGCGCGCGCACGATCCTGCCCGCCTCTTCAACCGGCTGGACGATGCCGGTCTCGTTGTTGACGAACATGATCGCCACCATGGGCAGACCCGTTGTCTTGTCGTGAGCATCGAGCAGGTCGGAAAGCGCTTTTAGATCGACCACGCCGGCATCCGTCACCGGAATCTCGGTCGTCCTGTCCTTCGGGAAACGGCCGCCCTCACGCACCGCGAGATGCTCGACGGCAGAGTGATAGAGGCGGCCGAGCTTCAGTGGTGTGCGGCCCATGCTGAATTCTGGTGTCAGCACCATGTTGGCCGCTTCGGTCGCGCCACTGGTGAAGATCACATTGGCGGGGTCGGTCCCCGTCAGCAGCGCGATCTTGCGGCGCGCGCTCTCTATGGCAGCGCGGGCGGCACGGCCCTCGCCATGCACGGAATTGGGATTGCCGAACACGTCTATGGCGCGCATGATCGCGTCACGCGCTGCAGGGTGCATCGGCGATGTTGCGTTCCAATCGAGATAAAGGCGTGGCGGCGCCATTGTCTTCGGTCCTGCGCTTGACGAGCTTGCTTCGGGCGCGGCGGTGCATTTTTCTTGAAATTTCCGCCGGGCTTGCCTTATGACACGTTCCACGCTGCGTGGATCGCCATGCAAGTTTCGAATTGTTCTAAACTGCGTTTTAGAAAAGCTGACAACTGTCGTCAAGTCATGTTGTCGCCAAACGTGGCGTGAACGCGAAATAAAACCCGGAGTACCGATGCCCGAAGTTATTTTCAACGGCCCAGCCGGCCGTCTCGAAGGCCGCTACCAGCCCTCCAAGGAAAAAAGCGCACCGATCGCCGTCATTCTGCACCCGCATCCGCAGTTTGGTGGCACGATGAACAACCAGATCGTCTACCAGCTCTTCTACATGTTCCAGAAGCGCGGTTTTACGACGCTGCGCTTCAATTTCCGGGGCATCGGCCGCAGCCAGGGCGAATTCGACCATGGTGCGGGCGAGCTTTCTGATGCCGCCTCCGCGCTCGACTGGGTGCAGAGCCTGCATCCCGATTCGAAGACCTGTTGGGTCGCCGGCTACTCTTTCGGCTCCTGGATCGGCATGCAGCTTCTGATGCGCCGTCCGGAAATCGAAGGTTTCATGTCGATTGCGCCGCAGCCGAATACCTATGACTTCTCGTTCCTGGCGCCCTGCCCGTCCTCCGGCCTGATCATCAATGGCGAATCGGACAAGGTAGCCCCCGAAAAGGACGTCAACGGCCTCGTCGAGAAGCTCAAGACGCAGAAGGGCATTCTCATCACCCACCGCACCGTGCCTGGCGCCAACCACTTCTTCAACGGCCAGGTCGACACGCTGATGGCCGAGTGCGAGGATTATCTCGACCGCCGCCTGAACGGCGAACTGGTGCCGGAACCGGCAGCCAAGCGGATCAGGTAACGGCCTGCCGCATAGCGGCCGTCATCTCGAATTCCACGCCCTTGATACCTTCGATAAAGATCGGCCCGCGTTCTCGCATGCCGATCTTTTTTAATACGTGCTGCGAGGTGAGATTGTCGGGGTGCGTAAAAGCGATGAAATGCGGCGCAAGATCTCCCGCGAAGAACCAGTCGGCAAGGCTTGCTGCGATTTCCGTCGCATAGCCTTTGCCCCATTCTCGGGCGTAGAAAGCATAGCCCATCTCATACTCGCCGGTGTGGTAGATCGAGATCCCGGCACGTCCGATGAAGTGGCCGTCCTGTCGGCTGACGATCTTGTATTTCGTCGTGCCGTCGCGCGCCCGCTCGGCAAGATATGTTCGCAGCCGCTCCTCGCACTTTTCGCGTGACCAGGGCGCTCCGCCAGACATGTAGCGTGTCGTCTCGATTGTCGAATGCAGGTCGTGGATCAGGTCGGCATCGCCGTCTTCCCACATCCGAGCGACAAGGCACGGCGTTTCGAAAATGACTTCCCCGCTCATCTGGCCGGCTCCGCCAGCACACCACCGCTTACCGGCTGGTTGACGCCCGTCGTGCCGGGATAGGTGAGCGGCAGTCCCTCCAGCGAGCGCACGGCCAGATAGGCCCAGGCTTCCGCCTCCATCGCATCTCCGTCGAAACCGGCCTCTTCGGCGCTCATGACACGAGAACCGTTCTTCCCGGCCATATCGGCAAACTCCGCCATGATCGTCCCATTCAGCCGTCCGCCGCCGCAGACGATGTAGACGGAAGGGCTCTCGGGCAGATAGGAGGCGCATTTGACGATCGAGGCGGCAGCCACATGCGCAAGCGTGCGCGCGCCATCCTCCAGGCTCGCCTCGCCATCTGCCAGCGGCTTGAAATCGCTACGGTCGAGCGAGCGGCGGATATTGCCGCTGAAGAAAGGGCTGCCGAGATAGCGGGCGGCAAGATCAGGCACCACCTGCCCGCGCCCGGCGATCTCGCCGCCGGGATCGTAGGTCTTGCCGGTCTGCATCTCCACCCACTGGTCGATCAGCGTATTGCCGGGGCCGCTGTCGAAGGCGGCGATGCGCCCTTCTGCGCCGATATAGGTGAGGTTCGAAATGCCACCGATATTGACGAAGCAGACGGCCTGCCCGTCCTTCTGAAACCGGCCGGCAAGGGCGGCGTGATAGGCCGGCACCAGTGGTGCGCCCTGCCCGCCATGCACCATGTCATTGGCGCGCATGTCGTAGACGACGGGAATGCCTGATCGTTCGGCCAGAAGCTGCCCGTCGCCGATCTGGATCGTCAGCGCATCATCAGGCCGGTGCAGCACGGTCTGGCCGTGAAAGCCGAGCACATCGATATCACCTTTGCTGAGGCCAAATTTACCGAGAAATGCCGTAACGGCATCTGCATGACGTATGGTCAGTTCGATCTCGATTTCACGCAGTTCGTTCGGCCGCGCAGTGCGATCGGTCAGCGGCCGGGCCAGATCGAGCGCACGCTTCAGCCTCTCGCGAAAACCGCCGTCATAGGCCACCCCCAGGAACGGTCCGCGCTCGATGAAGCCTCGCCCGTCCGTCCGCAGAAGCGCCACATCGATGCCGTCCATCGAGGTGCCGCTCATCAAGCCGATCGCAGTCCTGACGATATCCATTGCGCCGCGAGCCTTTCATGCGATTCCCGGATGCACTTTTGGAAAAACAGTGCTAAACGCGCCGCGACGGTTCAACAAGCGTCAATCCCAATTCCCGTTCGACGTTCAAGAGACGAAGCCCATGTCCGAGTTCAAGTCCGATTTCCTCCGCACGCTGCAAGAGCGCGGCTTCATTCATCAGATTTCCGATGAAAGCGGTCTCGACGATCTCTTCGCCAAGGAAACCGTGACGGCCTATATCGGCTTTGATCCGACCGCACCCAGCCTGCACGCCGGATCGCTGATCCAGATCATGATGCTGCACTGGATGCAGAAGACCGGCCATCGCGCCATCTCGCTGATGGGCGGCGGCACCGGCATGGTCGGCGACCCCTCCTTCAAGGAGGAAGCCCGCCAGCTGATGACCGTCGATACGATCGAAGGCAATATCGCCTCCATCAAGCGCGTCTTCTCGAACTACCTGAACTACGGCGAAGGTCCGAAGGACGCGCTGATGATCAACAATGCCGAATGGCTGCGCTCGCTGAACTACCTCGAATTCCTGCGCGATGTCGGCAAGCATTTCTCGGTCAACCGCATGCTGTCCTTCGACAGCGTCAAGACGCGCCTCGACCGTGAACAGTCGCTCTCCTTCCTGGAATTCAACTACATGATCCTCCAGGCCTATGACTTCGTCGAGCTTGCCAAGCGCTACGACTGCCGCCTGCAGATGGGCGGCTCGGACCAGTGGGGCAACATCGTCAACGGCATCGACCTCGGTCACCGCATGGGGACGAAGCAGCTCTACGCGCTGACCTCGCCGCTGCTGACCACTTCCTCCGGCGCCAAGATGGGCAAGTCTGCGACTGGCGCCGTCTGGCTGAATGCCGACATGCTCTCGGCCTATGATTTCTGGCAGTACTGGCGCAACACCGAGGATGCCGACGTCCAGCGCTTCCTGAAGCTCTACACCACCTTGCCGATGGACGAGATCGCCCGCCTCTCGGCACTCGCCGGCTCCGAGATCAACGAGGTCAAGAAGATCCTGGCGACCGAGGTCACCGCGATCCTGCATGGCCGCGAAGCAGCCGAACAGGCAGCCGAGACGGCCCGCAAGACGTTTGAAGAAGGCGGTCTCTCCGACAACCTACCGTCCGTCGAGGTTCCCGCCTCCGAGCTCGACGCCGGCATCGGCCTCCTGTCGCTAATCGTTCGCGCCGGTCTTGCCGCCTCGAACGGCGAAGCCCGCCGTCACGTCCAGGGCGGCGCCGTGCGCATCAACGACCAGGCTGTCAGCGACGAGCGCAAGATGATCGGCAGCGGCGAAATCACCGCCGATGGCGTCATCAAGCTGTCGCTCGGCAAGAAGAAGCACATCCTGATCCGCCGCGCCGCGTAAACCGCGCCAGCGATACCAAGAGAAAAGCCGGCCTTTATGCCGGCTTTTTCTTTGCCTGCCTCAGGATGATGGCGGGTAGACTTCTCCATCACGAAATTGTCGAGCTTCTGCCCGCGCTTTTCGACGGTCTGTCGCGTGACCACAACGAACCCCTTGCGCTCGAAGAATGGTCGCGCCGTCAGGCTCGCATGCGTGTAGATCCGCTCCATGCCTGATGCAAGTGCCTCCTGCTCGACGCGCGCCAGCAGCCGGCTCGCCACACCGAGCCCCTGAAATTCCGAATGCACGAACATCATGTCCAGGCAGCCATCGGCGACGAGATCGGAGAAGCCGACCGGCTTGCCGTCAATGTCAGCGATCCAGGCCGGGCGGCTTATCCGGCACTCGGCCCACTTGGCGGGGTCTTCCACCTGCGCCCAGGCATTGATCTGCGCGGGCGAATAATCGCGCGACGAGACTTCACGGATGGCGCGCAGGAAGATCTCGATCGTCGCGTCGCTATCCTCGGGTGTATAAGGCCGGATCAGGATGGAGTTCTGCACAGACAACCCCCAACGACTTACTGGAACTGGCGATTTACTGGAATTCGAAGATCTGGCGGAACACGCCGGGCGCGATCACCGAGAGCGGGTTGATCTGCAGGTTCGGCTGGTCGAACTTGCCTGTCAGCTTGAAGGTGATGCCGATCAGGCCGCGGTCAGAACCATTGCCGAGGATGGCACCGATCAGCGGCAGCTCGGCAAACAGCCGGTTGAGGCCATAGGCCGGCATGAAGGTGCCGGTCATGTCCATATTGCCCTTCGCATTGCGCACCACACCCTGGAAAGTGGCGCCGATCTGGTCGCCGCGCAGCACGCCGTTTTCGATGGAAATTGCCCCGCCGCGCGAAACGACACGGGCAAAGCCGCGCTGGAAGCGCTGAGAGGAGGTATCGATATCGCGTTTGACGGCTTCGTTCAGGGTGCGCTGGTCCGAACCGACAGGTGTGGAAACGATCGAGCGCAGGCGCTGCTCGTTGACGATCGAGAAGCGGCGCACGTCGAGTGAGCCATCCCAGCCGCCACCCGCATTGAGACGGATAGCCAGATTGAGAAGCCCGCCCTGCATATGCTGGTAGAGATCGGCAAAGCGGGAGACGGAGCCGGCATCGCCGCTGGTAATGTTGATGACGCCGCCGCCCTGCATCTGGCTGACGACCGCCTCGCCGCTATCGGTGATGCCCGAGAAATTCAGCGATTGCAGCCGGCTGCCACTCATGGTGATCTGCGCCTGGAAATTGCCGATCTTCTCGTCGTTGAAGCCGATGATGTTCTGCAGCTTCGCCCGCACGCTCACGCTGCTGCCGTCGCTGCCGTTGCCGTCGCTGTCCGAATCCGATTTCAGTCGGGCGATGATCGGTCGCGCATCGGCGCTGGCGCCGGATACGGAAATATCGAAGCCGCCCTTGCTGCGCTTCAGCGACAACCCGAAATCATCGACGGAAGACAGTTTCACGCTATCGAAATCCGCCGATATCAGGCCGCTCTTGCCGATCATGAGCGCCCCGGTCGCCCCGAAGCCATCCCCCTTCAGACGGAAATTCTTGACCTGCGTATTGTCAGGCGGGCCGGAAACCTCGAATTCGGCATTGGCGGGTATACCGCTGCCCTTCGACCAGCCGATCCAGGGCAGATCGAGCGATGCCTTGCCGAGATCGAGCTGCACGTCCTGCCGGTCTTCGTCGAGGCGCGTCAGTACCAGCTTGACGCTGCCGCCGAGGATGCCGGACAGGCCGGGCAGCAGCCTGTCGCGCTGGTCGCCGTTTAGCGTTGCCGTGATTACGCGCTGCGGCTCGATGCCGGAAGATTTGTCGACGGGCTCCAGCATATCGATATCGGCGGAGACGCCATCGATGTCGGCCTTGCCTTTGACCCTCACCTGCTGCGGATCGGCATCGAGCATGCCGTCGAGATTGGTGATGACGCGCCCCGAGAACGGCTTGGCAAGCGCGACATCGGTGAGCTTCATCTGCGCCTCCCATTCGGGAGGCGGTGGGTTCTGCGAGGACAGAAGTCCGAAATGCGCCTGCACATGCGCATCGATAGTGCCCTTAAGGTCGTCTGGCACAAAGCCTGCGCGCTGCAACACCTTGATTGGCTTGTAGGTCAGAAGCTCACCCACCGCATCCGCCGAGCCTGAAACGGAAATGTCGGCATCGGCCATCAGCGGCTTGTCGTAGACTGACGGCATCACGAAGGTGCCCGGCTGCACCGCCACTGAACGCCCGGATGGGAAATAGGAGGTGCCGCTCTTGAGTGAGATCGTTGCCTTTCCGCCCGTCAGGTCGAAGTGCGCCGCGGTATCGCGCACAGGCGGGATCTCGCCGGCGACATTCAAGCGCGTACCGTCGATGTCGAAGGAAATGCGGAGTTGGTTTTCGTCGAGCCGCAGGCCGCGTCCTCCTGCCGCCTCATCCAGACGCCCTGGCGGAATGTAGACGGAAATGGAAGCATCGGTCACCACGCCGCCGAACAGGTTCGCCAGCACCCAGACCCGCGCTTTGGACGCCATCCAGAAAGGCCAGAGCTGCTTCACCGCCGTCGTCTGCATCTGCTGCGACTGGCCGGCAAAACTGATCTCCGGTGACTTCTCGTTCAGCCTGATGTGCAGCGCCCCGTAGAGGGAGCCGAGCGGCGAGGAAGCAACCATATTCGTGAACTGGAATTCGCGGCCGGCGACGAGATAGCGTCCGGTCGCCTGCAGATCGAAGGACAGCGGCTGCTCGCCGGAATTGGGTGCGGCCGTGCCGCCGCTGATCAGCGCGTCGATGCCGAACCCCTTGCCCGCATTCGGATCGAGCTTGTCGAGGTCGATCAGCGCGCCGCTGATCGGCAGAATGGTCGCGCCGAGATGCAGCTTCGATTTGGCGATCTCCAGCGTCTGCTTGTCGAAGTCATAGGCCAGATTGAGTTGCCCGTCCGTCAGCTCCTGAGAATCGCCGTCGACATAGATCAGGCCCGGATCGAGTTGGAGAGCCGCATTGAGCGATGGCTTGACGCTGTCGGCAGCTCTGACCGCGGAGATGGTGAGATCGCCGAAGGTGTTGAGGCCCTGGCGGATCTCGCCCTGTTCGTTGCGCTTCAGTGTAAAGGGCGTCAGGTCGGCGTGCGACAATGTGGCGACGAGCCGGGATGCGTGCCCGCCCGCCTGTTCGGTGATCACATTGAGGTCAGCTGCCTCGCCGTTGATGGAAATCTGGCCGCTGAGCTGCAGCGAGTTCGGCCCGGCATGTTCGAAGGCGAGACTGTCGACGACGAGCGAAAGCGGCCCATTTGCCGTATCCGCGAGCTTGATATCGATGCCGGAGATGCGCACGGAGTCGGTAGCGCCGTGTTCGACGAAGCTTTCGAACAGGTCGAGATGCGAGAAGATCGTCTCCATTGCCGCCGGAATGGCATCGACGCGCAGATCGTCAAGCTTGATGGGAGCGCTTGATGGAAGCAGCGACGTATCAAGGGCAATGCCGTCAGCTTCGACCGATGATACGGCGATGCGGCCGCGGAAGAGCTGTAGCGGATCGAGCGCCATGCGCATGGAGGATGTGGTGGAAAGATGCTGGCCGCTCTGCTGGTCGATCATGCTGACGTCGCGCGCTTCGAGCGCTAGCCGCAGGCCGGAGGTGAAGCGGATGACGGTGGAGCCGACCTCGGCGCGGTAGCGCGGCCCGAGCGCGCTGTTCAGCGCCGACTGCGCCTGCTGCGACAGCGGCGCGTCGATAATCCCGCTTTCGATGGTGAAGACGATCGCCGCCAGGATGAACAGGATCACCACACAAAAGCCGCCGGTGGCCTTTGCGGTGCCACGCATGCGCGAGCGCGGCGGCGGGCAATGCACGATGAGAGGATCCTCCACTTGCGCGGAAGGCAGGTTGTGCAACGCGACGATATCCTTCTTGCGAAACGTGACTTTTTCGCCGCGAATGGCTGACATGCGCCTTGGGAAACTCCTGAATCTGATTTGAACGGCTCTGGGCGGGACGCCGTTTCATCCACTATATAACCCGTCTGATATAGTATCCCTCCTAAACCCGGCAAAAGAAAGTTTTGAGAATGTCCGCTCCCGGTATTGGCTCTCCTGCTCCCGATTTCAGCCTCCCGCGCGACGGCGGCGGGCGCATTTCACTCTCGGATTTCCATGGAAAGTCGGTGGTTCTGTTCTTCTATCCCAAGGATGACACGACGGGCTGCACGACCGAATCGCTGGATTTCACGGCACTTGCCGGTGAGTTTGCAGCGGCCGGTGCGGCCGTCGTCGGCATGTCGCCCGATTCGGCCACCTGCCACGACCGCTTCATCAAGAAGCACAAGCTGACGGTGGCACTCGCCTCGGACGAGGAGAAGACCACGCTGCAGGCCTATGGTGTCTGGAAGGAAAAGAAGATGTATGGCCGCACCTTCATGGGCGTCGAGCGCACCACCTTCCTGATCCGCAAGGACGGCACGATTGCCACCATCTGGCAGAAGGTAAAGGTTGCCGGCCATGCCGAAACGGTGCTGGCAGCCGTCAGGAACCTCGCTGCGTGACTAACATCACCTCGCTGCGCGGCGGCGCGATCGATGCGATCCGCTCCGCCGATCTCGACCGCAAGACGGAGCTCGCGCAGGAAAGCGCTACCAGATGGTTCGCCCGGCGCATCTCACTGCGCTCGCCGCTGGACGCGCCCTTGCCCGAGCGTCCCGGTCGGCCGGAAAAGCCGCTGCTGGTGCCGCCGACGCAAGTCGGAAAACGCTCGCTCCATACCGTTCATGGCCGCATCGCCCTGCTCCACGCGATCGCCCATATCGAGCTCAATGCCGTCGATCTGGCGCTCGACATCGTTGCCCGATTTGCCTCGGCCCATGTGCCGAATTCCTTCTTCGATGGTTGGATGCAGGTAGCCTACGAAGAGGCCAAGCACTTCCGCATGGTGCGCAAGCGGCTCAATGATCTCGGCGCCGATTATGGCGATCTGCCCGCCCATGACGGCCTCTGGCAGGCCGCGCATTCGACCCGCAACGACCTGACGGCCCGGCTTGCCGTCGTGCCGCTCATTCTCGAAGCGCGCGGCCTCGATGTTACGCCTGCGCTACAGGCCAAGATGCGCGAGACCGGTGACCTCGAAAGTGCTGCCGTTCTCGACGTCATCTACAACGACGAGAAGGGCCATGTCGCCGTCGGCGCCAAGTGGTTTCGTTTCCTCTGCGCCCGCGAAAAGCGCGATCCTGCAAGGACATTCCAGGAACTGGTGCGGGCCAATTTCCGTGGTCCGCTGAAGGCGCCGTTCAACGATGTGGCCCGCGCCGAAGCCGGCCTGACCCCCTCCTTCTACCGCGCGCTCACCTCGACCAGCCAGAGTTGAGCGGCGAGCTCCAATAGGCCTATGTAAACCGACTGTTAACCATAAAAGTATGTAATCATTTCCCAATGAGGCTGGGCGCTAAAAGCGAATCTTTGGGAGACCCTTCGTGACGAACGGACATCACAGTCGGGTCTTCGGCAAGAAGGCACAGGAACACGTCCTCATTCTTGCCAGTGGCGACAAGGTGCGTCACATGACGGTAAAGCCATGGATGGCCGCCCTCGTCTTCTGCTTCGTCGGCGTCTTTTCCATCGGCTATCTGCTCGCCACTTCCTACCTGGTGCTGCGAGACGATCTGATCGGCGCGACCATGGCCCGCCAGGCTCGCATRCAGCATGATTATGAGGATCGCATCGCCGCGCTGCGCGCCCAGGTCGACCGCATCACCTCTCGCCAGCTTCTCGATCAGCAGGTGGTCGAGGACAAGGTCGACAAGCTGATGGAACAGCAGATGGCGCTGACATCGCGCCACGGCAAGCTCGATAACCTGCTCGACCGCGCCCAAAGCTCCGGCTTGACCGGCAAGGATGCATCTGCCGCGGATGTGCCGGCGCAATCCTATGCGCCTGAGATCAAGGACAAACGCGCTTCGCTGACCGGCGGCGCACAGGCGATCGAAAAGATGCTGGCAGGCGACAGCAAGCCGGCCGACGCCGAGACTCCCGACAATTCCACCCTTGCCTATGTTCCCGCGGAAGAAACCGTCGGCGATCGCGCCGACCGCATCTTTTCGAAGGTCACGCTCTCGCTGAAGACCGTCGAGCAGGACCAGAAGAGCCGCATCGACCAGCTGACGAGCGACGCCGGCAACGCCGCCAATACGATTGAAGGCGTGCTCGACCGCTTTCATATCGCCGTTCCGGCTGAGACGATCGCCGCCAAGGAAGAGGAGGACAGCGCCGTTGGTGGTCCTTACGTCGAGCCCGAAAGCAATGACGATTTCAACAATTCGCTCGTCCAGCTCGATGGCGCGCTGACGCGTCTGGAAGCGGTGCGCAGCACCGCCGAATCCCTGCCCTTCCGCAATCCGGCCATCGGCAAGGAAGTCACCAGCCCCTTCGGCAATCGGCGCGATCCCTTCCTCGGCCGGCTTGCCCTGCATTCCGGCATCGATTTCCGTTTCTCGCCGGGTGAAAGGATCCGCCCTACCGCGCCTGGCAAGGTGATTGCAGCCGGCTGGACCGGAGGTTACGGCAACATGGTCGAGGTCGATCACGGCAACGGCATTTCGACGCGCTACGGCCATATGTCGGAAATACTGGTTAAGGTCGGCGACACAGTCGATCGCAACGATGTCATCGGCCTGGCCGGCAGCACGGGCCGCTCCACTGGTACGCACCTGCATTATGAGGTGCGTCAGGATGGACGTGCCGTCGATCCGATCTATTTCATGAATGCCGGCCTTAAACTTGCCACTTATATAAAATAGCCGGACCGCAGTAACGAACGCTTCACCTCGCTCCTGGGGTGGAGCCGCTATTCCTTGACTTGCCGGCCGTTTAGGACTATGTCGCCCACCATTGCGGCATGCAATCCTGCCGACTCGCCAGAGACCGGCCGAACGGAACGGAAACAGTTTTCCCTTTGACGACATTTGCTGAACTTGGTTTGAGCCCCAAAGTGCTCTCCGCTGTTACCGATGCGGGCTACACCATCCCCACTCCCATTCAGGCCGGGGCAATTCCCTTCGCGCTTGAGCGCCGAGACATCTGCGGCATCGCACAGACCGGCACCGGCAAGACGGCATCCTTCGTTCTTCCCATGCTGTCGCTTCTGGAAAAGGGCCGCGCCCGCGCCCGCATGCCCCGCACGCTGATCCTGGAACCGACCCGCGAGTTGGCCGCCCAGGTTGCCGAGAATTTTGAAAAATACGGCAAGAACCACCGCCTCAACGTCGCCCTCCTCATCGGCGGCGTTTCTTTTGAAGATCAGGATCGCAAGCTCGAGCGCGGCGCTGACGTGCTGATCTGCACGCCCGGCCGCCTTCTCGACCATTTCGAGCGCGGCAAGCTCCTGATGAGCGGCGTCGAAATCCTCGTCATCGACGAAGCCGACCGCATGCTCGACATGGGCTTCATCCCCGATATCGAGCGCATTGCCAAGCTGATCCCCTTCACCCGCCAGACGCTGTTCTTCTCGGCCACCATGCCGCCGGAAATCCAGAAGCTCGCGGACCGCTTCCTGCAGAACCCGGAGCGGATCGAAGTCTCCAAGCCGGCCTCGGCGTCGGTCACCATCACGCAGCGTTTCGTCGCCTCTCACGACAAGGATTACGAGAAGCGCGCCACATTGCGTGACCTCATCCGCGCTCAGACCGATCTGAAGAACGCGATCATCTTCTGCAACCGCAAGAAGGATGTCGCTGATCTCTTCCGTTCGCTGGAGCGTCACGGCTTCTCGGTCGGCGCCCTGCACGGCGACATGGACCAGCGCTCGCGCATGGCCATGCTTGCCAACTTCAAGGACGGCAACATCCAGCTGCTCGTTGCCTCCGACGTCGCCGCCCGCGGCCTCGATATTCCCGATGTCAGCCACGTCTTCAATTTCGACGTGCCGATCCATTCGGAAGACTACGTTCACCGTATCGGCCGCACCGGCCGCGCCGGTCGCTCCGGTGCTTCCTTCACCATCGTCACCCGTCGCGACCAGAAACATGCTGACGCGATCGAAAAGCTGATCGGCGAAAAGGTCGAATGGCAGAGCGGCGATCTCTCCTCTCTGCCGCCGGCCGAAGAAAGCCGCGACAGCGAGCGTTCTCCCCGCCGTGGAAAGCCTCGTGAGCGGGATAAGGATCGTGGCCGCGACCGTGACCGCCGGCCTGCGAGTCATAAATCTGATATCAATGCCGAAGATAATGGCGTTGAAGTCGTGGAAGCAGCACCAGCAAGACCAGCAAGGGCCGAAACCGTGAAGAACGAGCGCAAAGCAGAACCGAAGCCACAGAATAACGCGCGCAACGGTCGGCAATACCCGGCGAATGACGACAATCGCGAGCGTCGCCGCCATCGCGACCATGACGACGGCCCGACGCCGGTCGGTTTCGGTGACGATATCCCCGCCTTCATGCTGATCGCTGGCAACGCCAAGGCCTGAGTGCCCCATGGGTCAGCCCGGCATCGATTTCCCAGGCCTCGGTGTAGGCCTGGTGATTTTGCGCGACGGTAAAATCCTTCTCTACAAGCGCATGCGTCCGCCTGAAGCCAGCTACTGGAATATTGTCGGTGGCAAGGTCGATCATATGGAGCCGGCTGAGGATGCCGCGCGCCGCGAGGCGGAAGAAGAAACGGGGCTGACCATCGGCCGCGTCGAGCGGATCGGCTTGACCGAACAGATCATCGAGGCTGACCGCCAGCACTGGATTTCCCTTCTCTATATCGCCCGCGACGTGGCGGGCGAGCCGCAGCTCACTGAACCCGACAAGCTCTCGGATTTCGGCTGGTTCGGCCTTGCCGACCTGCCCGAGCCGCTGTCGGCTTTCACCAGGGTCGCGATATCAGCTCTTCCAGCCGGCGAATTGCGCTGATCATTCAGCCCGCAATGCGGCTTCATAGGCAAGGCGCACCCAGCGCGCCATGATGTCGGGGTCGTCATAGGCCTCGTCGGGGATGCTCCAATAGGGCATCTTCACCGGAGTTCCCTTCTTACCCTCGTAGAACCATTGGCTGGCGCCTGCCGCGGCAAATTCCGGTGCGCTCTCTTCATCAGCCTTCAGCAGGATTTCGTCGCGCACTTCGAGCGCCAGGATCCGGCCGAGATGGTAGATGCCCTTGCCGCCGAACATGCGCTTGATGGTGACAGGCCCAAGCGACTGAAACATTTCATCGATGCCGGCATTGTCCATGGCCTGTCCTCTTTCCTGCGCAGCCGACCCTATATCGTGTGATAACCGCGGTTCAAATAAAGAAGCGCCGGGTGGATCTCGGTGAAACGAACGGCAGCGACCTCGCCGAAGATGACGTTATGGGTCGGCATTTCCTTGATGTCGGTCACCCGACAGTCGAAGACGGCAAGCGCATCGGCAAGTACGGGCGCGCCCGTTGCCAGCGTTTCGAAGCGGGCGCTCAAGAAACGATCTCCGTTTTCCAGATGCGTGCGGCCTGAAAAGGCATCGGCAACGCCCTGATGATGGGCGCCGAGCGAGTTCAGCGCGAAGATGCCACTGCGCCAGAAGATCTCGTTCTTCGCATTGGTGTTGCTGAGGCAGACGAGAACGGAAGCCGGATTGTCGGACACCGAGCAGGCAGCCGTGATGGTGACGCCACGGCGGGCTTCACCGAGCGCCGTCGTCACGAGCTGCACATGGCCGGCATAGCGGCTCATGGCATCGCGATAGAGGCCGGGATCGATATGCTGCCTGTTCAACACATGCTTCTCCACAATCAGTGTCTTGTTTTTATTATTTCACCAATATGGCGGGCATCGGTTACCTTTTCTACAATGGCACCCTCTAAAAGCTGCAGAACACGCTTGTTTTTCTTTGACGATTGCCGCCGTGCGGATAAAAGGGCATGGACAAGACGAGAGACCTGCACCTTTCATGATGACCCTCCGTGTCATAGCCGCCCTTCTGTCGCTCATGGCGTTGACGGCCGAAGGCCGCGCGGCCGGCGTGACGATCGGCGTCGTGGCGCCGCAAGAGGGCACTTTCGCCTCGCTCGGCGCACAGATTTCCGCCGGCGCGAATTTTGAGATCCAGCGGGCGGGCAATACGGTCGTTCCTGTCAATGAGACCTGCCAGGACAATAGCGGCCAGGCGATCGCCGATGCGCTGATTGCTGCCAAGGTTCAGATCGCCATCGGCTTCCTCTGCAGCGAGACGCTGGAAGGCGCCCAGCCGAAGCTGAAGGACGCCAATATTCCCGTCATCACCGTGTCGGTACGCTCGCGCATCCTGATGGAGGATTCGCTGAAGAACGGCTGGCCCCTCTTCCGCCTCGGTCCGCAGGATAGTGATGAAGCCGCCAGGATCATTCAGATCATCCTGCAGCAATGGACGGCGTCTCCGATCGCTCTCATCGAGGACGGTACGATCCATGGCCGCGAACTGACGGAAGCCGTGCGCAACGCACTGGAAGAAAATGGCCTGAAGCCTGTTTTCACCGATACCTACCGGCCAGGACAGGAACAACAGATCGGCCTCGTACGCCGCCTGAAGCGGGCCGGCGCCACCAAGGTCTTCATCGGCGGCGACAGGAACGATGTCGCCATCATCGCCCGGGACGCCAAGGCTGAAAACATCCCGCTCGACATTCTGAGCGGCGACGCGATGCGCGCTGCAAACCAGCCGCTGGCGCTGGCCGATGGCGTACGCGCCGTTGCCATTCCCGAATATGCGCTTCTGCCAGATGCGGCTGCGACCGTTGAGGCCTTGCGCGCAGCCGGAACCGAACCGGAAGGTTATGTCCTGCCGGCAGCCGCAGCCGCGCTGATTGCCGATCAGGCCGTGCAGGCGGCGGTGGCCGAAGGCAAGCCGGTGGCTGAGAAACTGATCGGAACGCAGTTCAATACGCCGATCGGCCCGGTCATCTTCACGCCGGCCCATGAACTGTCGCAAAATCCCTATCGTCTTCTCGAATGGCGCGGCGACACTTTCGTACCGCCCGCCGATGGGACAGACTGATCTATTGAAATTTGCCGTGAGGCGGTTCGGCCGCTTCCGGTTGAGAGGAGACCGAGACCATGACGACATTGCCCATCCGCATCGCCCCATCGATCCTGGCGGCAGATTTTGCAAAGCTCGGCGAGGAAGTGAGCAACGTCACCGCGGCTGGCGCCGACTGGATCCATCTCGATGTCATGGACGGTCATTTCGTGCCGAACATCTCCTTCGGCCCCGATGTCATCAAGTCGCTGCGCTCCTATACGGATGCGACCTTCGACTGCCATCTGATGATCTCGCCGGCCGATCCCTATTTGGAGGCTTTCGCAAAGGCCGGCTGTGATCGCATCACTGTGCATGCAGAGGCCGGACCGCACCTGCACCGCTCGCTGCAGACGATCCGCCATCTCGGCAAGAAGGTCGGCGTCGCCCTCAATCCGGCAACGCCGCTCTCGGTGGTCGAGAACGTGCTTGACGATGTCGACCTCATTCTCATTATGTCCGTCAACCCCGGTTTCGGCGGCCAGAAATTCATTCCGGCAATGGCAGACAAGATCGCAGCGGCAAAGTCACTCATCGGTGACCGCCCGATCGAGCTTGAGGTGGACGGCGGTGTGACGGTCGATACCGCGCCTACCGTGGCGAAGGCCGGCGGCAATGTGCTCGTCGCCGGGTCGGCAATTTTCAAGGGCGGCTCGGTCGAGGCCTATCGCCAGGCCATCACCGCCCTTCGCAACGCGGCTGAGGGAGCTCGCTGATGACGAAGCGCATGTTCATGGGCGGGTTTTTCGCCGCCCTGCTGACCGGCATGGCGGCCACGGCCTCTGCTGGCGATATCGCCAATATGCAGCCTGTCGGCTTTTCCGCCGACGGCAAGGTCTTTGCCTTCCAGGAATTCGGCATGAAGGATGGCAAGATCCCCTATTCGGAGACCTATTTCATCGATACCGAAACGGGTGCCGATCTCGAGGGCACGCCCTTTCATTTGGAATTGACCGACAAGGATGCCGATCTGTCCAAGGCACGCCGCCAGAATCTGACGGCAGCTCGCCAGCAGATGGACAAGTACGACCTTCTGACCAATCCCGGCCTGATCGCCGCCTTCAATCCGCCGACCGAACTCGGCTCGCCGATGAAGACGATCCGTTACACCACGATTGCAAGTGATGGCCCGCCGCGGGGCGCCTATTCGCTGCTGCTCGGCGATGCCGAAGTCGCCAAGCCGGAAAGCTGCAAGGACGTCAACCGCGTCATCGGCTTCACCCTGCAGCTCATCGAGAAGGACGGTGCGCCGAACCGCCAGCTGGTGCATGAGGACAAGTCGCTGCCGGCAGATCGCGGCTGTACCGTGGAATATCGCATGGGCGGCGCCCTCGTCTATCAGCCGGATTCGGGCAAGCCTGTCCATATCGCCCTCATCCTGGCGCTGAGCGCCTCTCCTGACGGCCGCAACGGCCGCTGGATCGCCGTTCCGGTTCACCCCTGAGAATGAACCGTCTGCGGGCGGCATGGCCGTCCTTATCAGAACTTTTCATCGGCGCCCCGCTCTGGGGCGTCCAGATGCTGATCTCGGCCCTAGCCGGCCTCTATCTGCGCAATGGCATGGAAACGAGCCATGTGCTCGATCTCTCCATCCTCTATTTCGGCGGCGGGCTGCTCTCCTGGCCCTTTAACTTGCTTGCCGGGCGCTATCTTGCGCTCGGCCATCAGGTGGAGGCGCGTTTTGCCGCATTCTTCCTGGTGCTGACGATGGGCACGGTCCTGATGACGGCCTTTCTCTTCGCCATGGACTACCGGATTTTCTATTCCCGCTGGCATTCGCCGTTCGGCTCGGTCATCTGGATGTTCCAGTTTGTCTTTACCGGCGCCAGTGCCGTCTATCAGTTCCTTGTCCTTGGCCTGGGGCTGTTTTTGCCCCTCGGACTGGTCTGTCTTTTTGCCACCAGCCTGGCTCTTGCCAAACGCATGCGTTGAGATTGCCGGCCGTCTTTGCTACAGGGGCCGCAGCTACTGTCACGAAATGAAGGCGCTCGCCCATGATCCCTCGTTATTCCCGGCCCGATATGGTCGCCATCTGGTCTCCCGAAACCAAGTTCCGCATCTGGTTCGAGATCGAGGCCCATGCCTGCGACGCGCTGGCAGACCTCGGCGTGATCCCGAAGTCGGCAGCCGCCACCATCTGGGAAAAGGGCGGCAAGGCGACTTTCGACGTTGCCCGCATCGATGAGATCGAGGCCGTCACCAAACATGACGTCATCGCCTTCCTGACCCACCTTGCCGAAATCGTCGGCCCGGACGCCCGCTTCGTCCATCAGGGCATGACTTCTTCCGACGTGCTCGACACCACGTTCAACATCCAGCTCGTGCGCGCTGCCGATATTCTGCTCGCCGACATGGACCGTGTTCTGACAGCGCTCAAGACGCGCGCCTTCGAACACAAGGATACGATCCGCATCGGCCGCAGCCACGGCATCCATGCCGAGCCGACGACGATGGGCCTGACCTTCGCCCGCTTCTATGCCGAGATGAGCCGCAACCGCGCCCGTCTCGTTGCCGCCCGCGCCGAAATCGCGACGGGGGCCATCTCCGGCGCTGTCGGCACCTTCGCCAATATCGACCCTGTTGTCGAAGAGCATGTCTGCGCAGCACTCGGTCTCGTTCCGGAGCCCGTCTCCACACAGGTCATCCCGCGTGACCGCCATGCGATGTTCTTCGCCACGCTCGGCGTCATCGGCTCGTCGATCGAAAACGTCGCGATCGAAATCCGCCACATGCAGCGCACCGAAGTGCTGGAGGCGGAAGAATTCTTCTCGCCGGGCCAGAAGGGCTCGTCTGCCATGCCGCACAAGCGCAACCCGGTCCTGACTGAAAACCTGACCGGCCTTGCGCGTCTCGTGCGCATGTCGGTCGTACCCGCGATGGAAAACGTGGCGCTCTGGCATGAGCGTGACATTAGCCATTCGAGCGTCGAGCGCGCCATCGGCCCGGATACCACTGTTACCCTCGATTTCGCGCTGAACCGTCTCGCCCGCGTCATCGAAAAGCTCGTGGTCTATCCCGAGAACATGATGAAGAACCTCGACAAATTCCGCGGCCTCGTCCATTCGCAACGCGTTCTCCTGGCGCTGACGCAGGCCGGTGTCTCCCGCGAGGATGCCTATCGCCTCGTGCAGCGCAACGCCATGAAGGTCTGGGAACAGGGCAAGGATTTCCTCGAAGAACTGCTGGCCGACGCCGAAGTGCGCGCCGCACTCTCCGAGGCGGATCTCCGCGAGAAATTCGATCTCGGCTATCATACCAAGCATGTCGACACGATCTTCCGCCGCGTCTTCGGCGAAGCTTGATCGGCACAAGATATGTCATGAGACGGCGCCCGTGAGGCGCCGTTTTCATTTTCGCTTCCGGGATGTAGTCACCGGCGCAGCGCGCTTCTTTTTCTCCGGCTTGCGGATCGAAGTGTCGCCCAGCTCGTCCGATATCTCGCAAATCTCTGTCGCACCCCGGCCCTTGGCCGCCTTGGCCACCAGTTGGTCGAGATGTTTGAGGTCTTCCTCGTCGAGATTTTCGATGCCGATGAAGCGGTTCTCGGCATGGCTCGTCAGGATGATTTCGTTGAGCTTCGCCTGGATGGCCCGTGTATCGCGCGTCTGCGCGTTCTGCAGGACAAAGACCATCAGGAAGGTGATGATCGTCGTGCCGGTGTTGATCACCAGCTGCCAGGTTTCCGAGTAGTCGAAGACGGGGCCGAGAGCAGCCCAGATAATGACGGCGATAAGCGCCAGAATGAAGGTCACCGGCTTGCCCGCCCACTCCGATATCCTGGTTGCGAAGTGCGCAAACACGTGGCGTATGGTCACCGGGAGATCCTCCTTCGAAGTCGGCAAAAGACAAACTCCAAGCAAGGTTCCGAGGTTCCGGGCTCTATTGAAATTCCGGGGTATCGCGCAAATTCGCGATACCCCGGGAATGTTGCCATCACATGGCTTCGCGGGCGATCAGCTTCCGGTAAAGATGCCAAGTCGCATGGCCGAGGATCGGGATAACGAGTGCGAGACCGACAAAGAGCGGGATTGTGCCGATGACGAGCGACGCGGCAACGATCAGGCCCCAGAGCAATACCGGTACCGGATTGATGAAGGTCGCCCGGATCGAGGCGACCATCGCGGCCACCGCCCCGCAATCCCTGTCGAGCAGCATCGGGAAGGTCACGACGGTGATCGCCAGAACGACGAACGCAAAGCCGAGGCCGACCAGATTACCCCACAGGATGAGCTGCATGCCTTCCGGCGTGCCGAACACCTGCTGCAGGAAGAGCGACATGGAGCGCGGGAAGACCTCTCCGAGAAGGCTCGTATAGATGGTTTGCGCCGTGACCAGCCAGACGGTGAAGATCCCGAACAGCAGGAGGCCGACGGCGATGATGGACGGCAAAGCCGGCGAATGGCGTACATCGAGTGCATGTGTCCAGGACGTATCGAGTCCGGCTTCGCGCCGGCGGCTGATTTCGTAGAGGCCGATCGCGGCTATCGGGCCGATCAGCACAAAGCCCGACATCAGCGGAAAGATCATCGGTGCGAGATTGGCCCCCGAGCTCAGCATCGTCAGGAAGATACCGGCGATCGGATACATGAGACACAGGAAAACGTAATGTGAAGGCTTCTCGCGGAAATCCTCGAAACCCAGCCTGAGCGCGTCGAAGACGTCGGCTATGCTGATGCGATTGACCACGGGCCGTGCGAAGTTCTCGCCAGCGCCCGTCATGACATGAAATGTCGTCACGGCTTTCTCCTCCTCAGCCAAGATGAGCCGGAGGCGAATGTGTGGGCAACAAGGGGCCGACACGAGAACGCAACCGGCATAAAGCCACTTTAGCAAATTTTTTTAGCTAAGTCGCTCTTTCCCTTGACATCGCGGTTAAGCTTTCTCACATCGGCGGCACCATGAAAGCTTCAGACGCAGATATCCTCATCATTCCCGGCTATACCAATTCCGGCCCCGACCATTGGCAGAGCCGCTGGGAAGCAAAGCTCAGCACCGCGCGCCGCGTCGAGCAGGCGGAATGGTCCAAGCCCGTGCGCGAGGACTGGACCGCCCGCATCGCTGAGGCGGTGAATGCCTCGACGCGCCCCGTGGTGCTCATCGCGCATTCCCTCGGGGTGCCATCGGTGATCCATGCAATTCCGCTGTTTCAAAAGCGCGTTGCCGGCGCCTTCTTCGTGGCGCCGCCCGATGTTGCCAATCCGGATATCCGCCCGAAGCATCTCATGACCTTCGGCCCCTACCCGCGCGATCCGCTGCCTTTCCCCTCGATTACGGTCGCCAGCCGCAACGATCCCTTCGGCACCTATGAGCATGCTGATGACGTCGCCAACAGCTGGGGTTCCTTCTTGGTGGATGCGGGCGAGTCCGGTCACATTAACTCGGAATCCGGCCACGGCCCCTGGCCGGAAGGCACGATGGTCTTTGCTCAATTTCTCAGCCGCCTGCCCGGCTGAGAAAGCCAAAAAATCCGGCATTTCCAGTGAATTAAGCGATCGCTTTCTAAGCATTTCTTAATGGAAAGACCGCAGACTGCGCTGACGCCAGAGAAGCGAGAGCGCCCGTGAAGCAAACCTACCCGCCAAAAGCCGCCGATGCCAGTTGCGACGAGCCGGCGGCCAATGGGTACGCAAGCTGCACCGACGATTCCGACATTGCCGAGCGCGAAAGCCGATGGAACTACGCACTCGTCGGCTCCGGCCTCGGCGTCTGGGACCACAATTACCGCCTCGACAAGAAATATTATTCGCAGACCTGGAAGAGCATTCGCGGCATGGCGCCGGATGAGGAGGCCGATGGCGACTACGAGGCCTGGCTGCAACTCGTTCATCCCGATGATCGCGATTTCGTCGTCAACGCCATCGAGCGCCAGAATGCCGGCGACCCCGACTATCATGTCTTCCAGTATCGAGAGCGCCACAAGGACGGCCACTGGGTCTGGATCGAATGCCGCGGCGCACCCGTCGAATGGGATGAGAACGGCGCTGCTCAGCGCGTCGTCGGCACGGACACGGACATCACCGCACGCAAGGAAACCGAGGAGATGCTGGCGCAGCTCTCCCGCCGCCTCGACCTTGCTTTGCAGATCAGCGATATCGGCGTTTTCGAAGCCGATATCGATCACGGGACCGTCGAATGGGACGATCGCCTCATTGCCATCTACGGACTAGAGGATGCCGATCGTTTCTCCGCAGCCAATGCCTGGCTCAGCACTGTTCATCCTGATGATCGCGATCGCGTCAACGAAACCGTCGAAAGCAACGTCAACAACGAGACCGGCTTTCATCAGGAATTTCGCATCATCAGAGGCGATGGCGCCGAGCGCATCATCCGTGCCCGCTCGGCCTTCTTCGTCGACGGCAATGGCTGCCGCAAGCTGATCGGCGCCAATTGGGACGTGACAGAGGAAGTAGCGCTGCGCAACGAGTTGCGGCGCGCCAAGGATCTTGCCGAAGCCCGTAACCGCGAACTCGAAGCAGCCAAGGAAAGCATCGAGCATCTGGCGTTCCATGATTATCTGACCGGCCTGCCGAACCGTCGCTATCTCGACAAGATGCTGGAAGAACGCTCCGCCCATTGTCGCGAGGAGGGTCTGGCGCTTGCCATCCTTCATATCGATCTCGACCGCTTCAAGCAGATCAACGATACGCTCGGCCACCGCGCCGGCGATCATATGCTCAAACATGCTGCCCGGGTACTGCGCGATTCCATTCGCGGCACCGATTTCGTTGCGCGCATCGGCGGCGATGAATTCGTCGTTCTCTGCATCGTCGACACTCCCTCGAAGAAGATTGCCACCGTCGCCGAGCGCATCATCCGCGAGTTGCGCAAACCCATTAAATACGAGGGGCATGATTGCCGCTTCGGTGCCAGCATCGGCATCGCCATCGATAGCGGCCCGAAGCTCGACGAAAAGCAGCTCCTGCTGAACGCCGATATCGCGCTCTACCGGGCCAAGGGCTCAGGCCGCAACCGCCACGAATTCTTCTCCAATGCCGCACGCCGCACGATCCTGACGGCCAAGCGCCTTGCCGATGAAATCCTGATCGGGCTGGAGCGCAGCGAATTCCTGCCCTTCTACCAGCCGCAGTTCGACGCCCGCACGCTCGATATCGCCGGCATCGAGACGCTGGCCCGCTGGCAGCATCCGGAACATGGACTGTTGGCGCCGGATCGCTTCCTCGACATTGCCGAGGATCTCGACGTCGTCTCGACCATCGATGCGCTGATCCTCGAACAAGCGATCGCCGACCGGAAAGCCTGGATCCGCGAAGGCTTCACCATTCCCCGCATCTCCGTCAATGTCTCCGGCCGGAGACTGTCCGATCCGCAGCTTGGCAAGAAGCTGCGCTCGCTGAAGATCGAGCCCGGCACGGTCTCTTTCGAACTCCTGGAATCGATCTCGCTTGACGATTGCGACGAGGCGGTCACCGCCAATCTCAAGAAGCTGAAGAAACTCGGCATTGACATCGAGGTCGATGATTTCGGCACCGGTCATGCCTCGATCGTCAGCTTGCTGCGGCTGAGCCCGAAAACACTGAAGATCGATCGCGAGTTGATCAGGCACCTGCCGCAATCGGCCGAGCAGCGCAAGCTCGTGCGCTCCATCATCGAGATCGGCCGCTCGCTGAATATTCTCGTTACCGCAGAAGGTGTCGAGACCGCCGATCACGTCCGCATCCTGCAGGAGCTCGGCTGCGACATGCTGCAGGGCTATGCGCTCGCCCGGCCGATGTCCGGCCTGCAGTTCCCGGCTTTCATTCGTGGCGAAAGCTGGCGGCAGCCGGAGGGTGAGGCTCGCGCACTGCAAAAGGATCTGCGCCGTTCCGTGGGCCGACCCATCTCCAAAACCGCCTCCGGATAAAGACCTGTATAACCCCTCCGAGATTTTGCCTTCATTCCACCGTAAAGAAAAAGGCGGTAGTCTCCATCTGGCAAGATTTCGATTCTCTTTGCGGTTTTTCCGCCCAAGGCCGGAAACCGGGGAAGGAGTGACAGGCGGATTGTGAAACTCTCTCTTTTCCTTTAAGGGGACGCCACGAGATCGATCCACGCGCGCCATCCCAAGGGCGCCAACAACTAGAGAATAACCACAATGAACCGTCGCCGCCGTATCTACGAGGGCAAGGCAAAGATTCTGTATGAAGGGCCTGAACCGGGCACGCTGATCCAGTTCTTCAAGGACGATGCCACTGCTTTCAACAAGAAGAAACACGAAGTCATTGATGGCAAAGGCGTCCTCAACAACCGTATTTCTGAATATATCTTCAGCCATCTGAACAAGATTGGCATTCCCACCCACTTCATCCGCCGGCTCAACATGCGCGAGCAGCTGATCAAGGAAGTGGAGATGATCCCGCTCGAGATCGTCGTGCGCAACGTCGCCGCCGGCTCGCTTGCCAAGCGCCTCGGCATCGAGGAAGGCGTGGTCCTGCCGCGCTCGATCATCGAATTCTATTACAAATCCGACGCGCTCGAAGATCCGATGGTCTCTGAAGAGCACATCACCGCCTTCGGCTGGGCCAATCCGGCTGAGCTCGACGACATCATGGCGCTTGCCATCCGTGTCAATGACTTCATGACCGGCCTCTTCCTCGGCGTCGGCATCCAGCTCGTCGATTTCAAGATCGAATGCGGCCGCCTCTTCGAAGGCGACATGATGCGCATCATCCTGGCTGACGAAATCTCGCCGGACAGCTGCCGCCTCTGGGATATCGAGACCCACAAGAAGATGGACAAGGACCTCTTCCGCCGCGATATGGGCGGTCTGCTGGAAGCCTATTCCGAAGTTGCGCGCCGTCTCGGCATCATCAATGAAAACGAGCCCGTGCGCGGCACCGGCCCGGTTCTGGTCAAGTAAAAGCAGGGAAAACAAGTGATCAAGGCTCGCGTCACTGTCACGCTGAAAAACGGCGTTCTCGATCCTCAGGGCAAAGCCATTGAAGGCGCGCTCGGCGCCCTCGGCTTCGGCGGCGTCGGTCATGTCCGCCAGGGCAAGGTCTTCGACCTGGAGCTCGAAGGCACCGACAAGGCCAAGGCCGAAGCCGATCTCAAGGCTATGTGCGAGAAACTCCTCGCAAACACGGTCATCGAGAACTACGCGATCGCGATCGACTGATGATCACAGGCCCGCCACGCGGCGGGCCTTCAGGATGAAGCGTCATGGAAGCAAAGCTGGAGACGGAAGTCTCGAAATTCATGAGCTATGTTTTGCGCCATGCGCCGGAAGCCGCAGGCCTGACGCTTGATGCCGAGGGCTGGGTATCCTTCGATGTATTCGAGAAGGCGGTGACGTCGAAATACGACGTCTTCCGCGCCGATATTATCGGGATCATCGAGAACAGTCCGAAGAAGCGCTTTGCACTCGTCGATAACAGAATTCGCGCCAACCAGGGCCACAGCGTCGAAGTCGATCTTGCGTTGAAGGCGGTCCAGCCGCCTGCAATTCTTTTTCACGGTACGTCACTCGTGAACTGGCCTCTGATCGAGCGCGAAGGCCTGAAGAAGATGGAACGGCACCACGTTCATCTCTCTGATGATGTCGATACGGCCAAGATCGTCGCAACGCGCCGCAAGGGCGACACTATTATCCTGCGTGTAGACGCAGCCCGCATGTTTTCAGAGGGGCATTCTTTCTTTGTCTCGGACAATGGAGTATGGCTCGCCGAAAGCGTTCCAGTTCAATATCTTTCGCCAAACGCGGGGACCTTATGAAATCAGCCGTCGTTCAACTTCCGGGCCTCAACCGCGATCGCGACATGATCGCCGCTCTCACCAAGATCTCCGGTCATCAGCCGGTGACGATCTGGCAGACGGAAACGGAAATCCCTGATGTCGACCTGATCGTCATTCCCGGCGGCTTCTCCTATGGCGATTATCTGCGCTGCGGAGCGATCGCTGCTCGCATGCCGGTCATGCAGGCGATCATCGACAAGGCCAACAAGGGCGTGAAAGTGCTCGGCGTCTGCAACGGCTTCCAGATCCTCGTCGAGGCTGGCCTTCTGCCGGGCGCCCTGATGCGCAACGCCTCACTGAAATTCGTCTGCCGCGAGATCAAGCTCGAAGTCGTCAACGCGGAAACGGATTTCTCCCGCGCCTATGAAAAGGGCCAGATCATCCGCTGCCCGGTCGCCCATCACGACGGCAACTACTTTGCTGACGCCGAGACGCTGGCTGCCATCGAAGGCAACGGCCAGGTCGTCTTCCGCTATGCCGAGGGCACCAATCCGAACGGTTCGGTCAACGACATTGCCGGCATCGTGAACGCCAAGGGCAATGTGCTCGGCATGATGCCGCATCCGGAAAATCTCATCGAGGCCGCCCATGGCGGTTCGGACGGCCGTGGCCTTTTCGCCTCGGCACTCGACGTCATCGCCGCCTGATTCTGGCCGAAGAGCAAGATAGATGCACCCTCGCCTTTTTGCAGCCATCGCTAATGCTGCTGCCTTTGCCGGCCTTGCCGCACTCGTTGCTGCCTGCCAGTCCTCGACGCCTGCAAAGGGACCGGACCGCAGTGCGTTGTCGACGATGGAGCGTGTGGCGCTCGGCGCCAATGGCTGCTGGTTCAAGTCGGGAGATGCGGCTTTTGCGGCCTACAAGCTCGCACCGGAACTCAATTCCTTCTCCGGCCGTCCGCGCATTCTCGTCGTGCACAAGGGTAGCCCGGAAAGCCGGCCACTGCTCGTCGTGCAGGCCGAAGGCAATCCGGCCAAGATGCAGGCCTTCGGCCCGATGATGTCCGAGCCGGTCGCCGGCCGCATCGCTGCCGATGTCACCCGCTGGTCGGGTGGCAATCGCGCCTGCAACTGAGCTTTGGCTTAATCCCAGAAAAACGACTTGCTGACTTCGCGCGCGGCATCGGACTGCGACAGGCCGATATCCTTGAGTTGATCCGCTGTTAGTCCGCGCAACGCCAGGCGTCCCTCCCGCTTCTGTTGCCACAGAAGGAAGACTGCCCACAGGCGGCCGGCCCACGTCGTGGCCGGCGCCTGCCTCGGGAGGACAATTTCGTGCGGGCTATCGATAGAGACAATTGATACAATTTCGCTCTTCATTTGAGGTACAACGGACATCCTTGGCTCCTGTTGTTTCCGCTCTAGTAATTGTCACATAGTCTTGACAGCGGAAGGGTGACAATCTATTCATTGTCACCATGACAAATTGGCTCCCAGATCTCTCGCAGGGCTCCGGCCCAGTCTATATGCGGCTTGCGGACAATATCGAATCCGCCATTGCTTCCGGCGCTTTGCCGGCGGGAGCCAAGCTGCCGCCGCAGCGAAATCTCGCCTATGACATTGGGGTGACAATCGGAACAATCGGCCGCGCCTATGCGCTGGTTCATGAACGCGGCCTCGTCGCCGGTGAAGTCGGCCGCGGCACTTATGTGCTCGATCGTGCCGATACGCCCCCGAGCGAGCAGACGGATCCCCTTACCCTTTCGTTGAGCGGCACCCGCATTGCAGACGCCCCGGCAAACAAGCTTCGCTTCGACACGACCGCCGCCCCCGATCTTGGTCAGGGCAAGATCATTGCCGGCATCATGGCCGAGATCGGCGAGCAGCATCTGGCGGAAATCTCCTCCTATTCACGCAGCTTTCCGCGAAACTGGTTCGAGGCCGGACGTCTCTGGCTGGCGCGCAATGACTGGTCGCCGGAGATCGAAAATGTCGTTCCGACGCTCGGCGCGCATGCGGCGGCAATTGCCGTCATCGCCGCCGTGTCTGCACCCGGTGACAAGATCGTTTTCGAAAACCTCACCTATACGCAGGTCAGCCGCAGCGTCCGCCTGCTCGGGCGGCGCACGTTGACAGTCGAGTCGGATGAGAACGGCGTCATTCCCGAGGATTTCGAGCGGCTTTGCCAGCAGCAGCATCCGAAGCTGATCTTCCTGATGCCCACGGTCCACAATCCGACCCTTGCCATCATGCCCTATAAGCGGCGCATCGCCATTGCCGACATCGCCAGACGGCATGGCGTGTGGATCATCGAGGACGATCTCTATGGCGGCATGGCCAATGACGCTACGCCGCTGCTTGCCGCAATCGCGCCCGATCGCACCTTCCTGGTCAACGGCCTGTCGAAATCGGTTGCCGCCGGCGTGCGTGGCGGCTGGGTCGCCTGCCCGCCGCATTTCGCCCAGCGCATCAAGGTCACGCACAAGATGGTCACGGGTGGCCTGCCCTTCATTCTGGCCGAAACCTGCGCGCGGCTCGTCCAGAGCGGCAGGGCGCACGAGATCCGCAATGCAAGTGTCGTGGAACTGTCGGCCCGGGTGAGCCTCGCCCGTGAGGTCATGCAGGGATTCGATTTCGAGTCCCACCCGCATGCGCCTTTCCTGTGGCTGAAACTGCCGGAGCCCTGGCTGTCCGGCACCTTCAAGAATGCCGCCTTCCGCGATGGCGTGCTTGTTGATGACGAAGACGAGTTCAAGGCCGCGCGTGGCGAGAAGGTCTATCACCGCGTGCGCATCGGCTTCTCCTCGCCGAAGGATAGAAACGAGCTTGTGTCGGGCCTTATGATATTGAAACGCCTATTGGAAAATGGCGGCTCCGCCTATGACGGAGAAATCTGAACTGTTGCAAATTGGTGTCAGGATTGTGGAAAAAGCCACGATCCGGACACGGGCGCTTTACCATCGATACCTGCATGTTACCTCTTTCCCATTCCGCTGGTCGGGCGAGAATCAAGGGACAGCAGATGAAATCCGATTTCCGTTTAAGCCTGTCGAGGATCGCGTCGGTCGCAGTAATCGCCAGCAGCTTGGGAATGTCATCAGCGGCGCAAGCCGGAGACAAGATTTTCGACGAATTGCGCTTCGGCGCTTCCGCTTCCGTACAGGGCGGACATTCGCATGAAGATGGCGTTTTCCCTGAAATAACGGCCCTTTTCGATCCCTTCGGTTTTGAGCAGGCAACCGACTGGAAGCAGCAACTCATGCATCCGCGCGTCCATGTCGGCACCTCGATCGGCACGGCGGGTGAAGCCACGCAGTTCTTCGCCGGTTTCACCTGGACGGTTGACCTCAGCGACAAGATCTTCGCTGAAGCTGGCTTCGGCGGCGTCATCCACACTGGCGAGCTTCGCGACGACGACGATCACCCCGACCTCGGCTGTCGTGTGCTGTTCCACGAATATCTCGGCGCCGGCTATCGCTTCAACAGCAACTGGAATGTCATGGCGCAGCTCGCCCATTCCTCGAATGCCAATCTCTGCGATGCCCCGAACGACGGCATGACCCGCGCCGGACTTATGGTCGGCTACAAATTCTAGTCTGCAGTGGCTTCCTGAATAGTAATTGCGAGCCCCATGATGCCTGCCTCTGTTGACGGCAGGCATTTTCCTATCGCGCACAATTCCTACTTAAGCTAAAGACACGGCAAACGCGCTAGAGCATGTCCGTTTTTCTTCGAATGTCGGTCATGCTCTATCTCTTTGTTTCACGCAATTCCGGACGCAAAACCGCTGCGCACTTTTGCTGGATTGCTCTAAGGCAGGGACTTTCGGGAGCTCATGACCATTCCAAACACTATCAAGATCACGCCGGAACTCATCGCCTCACACGGCCTCAAGCCGGATGAATACCAGCGCATTCTGGATCTGATCGGCCGCGAACCGAGCTTCACGGAGCTCGGCATCTTTTCGGCCATGTGGAACGAGCACTGCTCCTACAAATCCTCCAAGAAGTGGTTGCGCACCTTGCCGACCAAGGGACCGCGCGTCATCCAGGGACCTGGCGAAAATGCCGGCGTGGTCGATATCGATGACGGCGATTGCGTCGTCTTCAAGATGGAGAGCCACAACCACCCCTCCTATATCGAGCCCTATCAGGGTGCGGCGACCGGCGTCGGCGGCATCCTGCGCGACGTCTTCACCATGGGCGCGCGTCCGATCGCTGCAATGAACGCGCTGCGTTTCGGCGAGCCGGATCATCCGAAGACACGCCATCTCGTTGCCGGGGTCGTGGCCGGCGTGGGCGGCTACGGCAATTCCTTCGGCGTGCCGACTGTCGGCGGCGAAGTGGAATTCGATGCCCGCTATAACGGCAACATCCTCGTTAACGCCTTTGCAGCAGGCCTCGCAAAGTCGAACGCCATCTTCCTCTCGGAAGCAAAGGGTGTCGGCCTGCCCGTCGTCTATCTCGGCGCCAAGACCGGCCGCGATGGTGTCGGCGGTGCAACCATGGCATCGGCCGAATTCGATGAATCGATCGAAGAGAAGCGCCCGACGGTTCAGGTCGGTGACCCCTTTACCGAAAAGTGCCTGCTCGAAGCCTGCCTCGAACTGATGAAGACCGGCGCCGTCATCGCGATCCAGGACATGGGTGCGGCCGGCCTCACCTGCTCGGCCGTCGAAATGGGCGCCAAGGGCGACCTCGGCATCTTGCTCGAGCTCGACAAGGTACCGGTGCGCGAAGAGCGCATGACCGCCTACGAGATGATGCTGTCGGAAAGCCAGGAGCGCATGCTCATGGTGCTGCAGCCGGAAAAGGAAGAGGAAGCCAAGGCGATCTTCGTCAAGTGGGGCCTCGATTTTGCCATCGTCGGCAAGACCACGGACGATCTGCGTTTCCGCGTCATGCATCAGGGCGAGGAAGTCGCAAACCTGCCAATCAAGGATCTCGGTGACCAGGCTCCGGAATATGACCGCCCTTGGCGCGAATCCGGCAAGCGCGCGCCCCTGCCCGCTAACCTCGTTGCAGCACCGCAGGACTACAACGAAGCGCTGCTGAAGCTCGTCGGCTCCGCCAATCAGTCCAGCCGCCGCTGGGTCTACGAACAGTATGACACGCTGATCCAGGGCAACTCCCTGCAGCTTCCGGGCGGCGATGCCGGCGTCGTGCGCGTCGAAGGCCATCCGCTGAAGGCGCTGGCCTTCTCCTCTGACGTCACCCCGCGTTATGTCGAGGCCAATCCCTTCGAGGGCGGCAAGCAGGCGGTTGCCGAATGCTGGCGCAACATCACCGCGACCGGCGCCGAGCCGCTGGCGGCCACAGACAACCTGAACTTCGGCAATCCGGAAAAGCCAGAGATCATGGGCCAGTTCGTCGAGGCCGTGAAGGGCATCGGCGAAGCCTGCCGCGCACTGGACTTCCCGATCGTCTCCGGCAACGTCTCGCTCTATAACGAAACCAATGGTGTCGCCATTCTGCCGACGCCCACCATTGCTGGCGTCGGCCTGATGCCCGACTGGCGCAAGATGGCCCGAATCGGCAGCGCTGCCGAAGGCGACAAGGTTCTGCTCATCGGCACCGACGGCAGCCATCTCGGCCAGTCCGTCTATCTGCGCGATGTCGTCGGCAGCACCGAAGGCCCGGCACCCGAGGTCGATCTCTTCGCCGAACGCCGCAACGGCGATTTCGTCCGCTCGGTTATCCGTAACGGTCAGGCGACCGCCTGCCACGACATTTCCTCCGGCGGCCTCGTCCTGGCGCTCGCTGAAATGGCGATGGCCTCAGGCAAGGGTCTCAACGTCAGCCTCAGCGAAGGCAAGGGTGCGGCCCATGCCCAGCTCTTCGGCGAGGATCAGGCACGCTACGTGCTGACCGTTCCGAATGATGTTGCCGATTTCATCTGCGCCAATGCAGAAGGTTCAGGCATCCCCTTCCGCCGTCTCGGTACCGTCAAGGGCGACGCCCTCGTCGTCGACGATCTGATTGCGCTGCCGATTCAGCAATTGCGCGATGCCCATGAATCGTGGTTCCCTGATTTCATGGATGGCCGCGGCGAGCTTGTCGCCGCGGAATGATGCGCAAGGAGTAACGATCATGGCCATGAAACCCGGCGATATCGAAGACATGATCAAGGCCGGGATTCCCGGTGCCAAGGTAACGATCCGCGATCTGGCAGGCGACGGCGATCATTACGCCGCCGAAGTCGTCGCGGAAGCCTTCCGCGGCAAGAGCCGCGTGCAGCAGCACCAGATGGTCTATGAGGCGCTGAAGGGCAATATGGGCGGCATCCTGCACGCCCTTGCCCTGCAGACCTCGGCACCGGATTGAAATTAGAGCTTCGTCCGACTGAAGATCTGAAATGAACAGGCCCGGCTGGAAGGCTTCTTCCGCCGGGTTTTTGTTTTGAAACGGAAGCGATGGCTCGAAAGTGATCGACGCCTCCTCGCCTCTTCATTGCTGAGCTCTCAGGCCGGCAGCTTGTCCTGCTCGGGATAGGCAAAGACAGAGGCCGGCATCGGGCCTGCGGTCAGCAGCGTGAAATCGAAGGCCGATTTCATGTCCGGCCCCAGCACATATTGACGATGCACGCGCAGCTGATCCTTACGGATCTTCTTGTAATGTTCAGGAGTCAGCATCTGCCGCACGCGGATATGGATCATGCTGGCCTGCGGCGCATCCGGATGGCCGGAAACGCTGACGACGGGCACTTTGTAGAAGTTGATCGAGTCCGTCAGGCACTGCACATCGAGCCAGAAAATATCCGGGCAACGCGCGATCAGGCCGACGCGCGAGCGCAAGAGCGTCGCCGACGACATCAGCGCGCATTGCAGGATCGCGCAGCCGAGCGTCGCAAACACCACGCGCTTGCCCTTGAAAACGTCAGGCTCCCGCTCCAGCAGAATGCCGACGACATGCGCCGCGACGCTGGAGCCCATACTGTGCGAGGAGATGACATATTCATCGGCCTCCTCGTTGAGTGCTGCGCGCATCGATGTCGCGCATTGTTCCAGCCAGTCGTTGAAAACAGGCCTGTCCATGCGTGCCAGCGCCACGGCCATTTCCCAGTCCGCAAAAAGATGCAGCGTGTGGAAGCGCTCAGAGAACGGCAGGAAACCGAAGGTGAAGAAGATGGCCGCCAGCGGCGCGCTCCAGCCGAGGTGCCAGCCGGGAAGTCCCAGCCAGTAATGCAGCGTCAGGATCTGCAGCGTGATGACGATTGCGAGCGCCGTCAGCAGGAAGGGAAAAATGAAGAACAGGCCAAAGCGCCAGGCATGGCGGAAATAGCCGGCCATGCCGCCCTCGCGCACAACCTGCCAGAAGCTTGCAAAGCCCGCCACGATCCGGCTTGCTGTATTGCCGGTGCGCAACCGCTGCACCAGTTCATTATGGTCGAAGACATGGACACGCGTCTGCGTCTGCCAGCCATCGGCGCTGGTGCCGACATCGAAGGAAACATAGTGCCCGTCGGCCGCGGCACCTGTCGCGACATTATAGCCCCAGACGGATGCGCTTTGCCTTGCGGTACGCTCATACCGCGCCCGGTGCGCTGCGCCATCAAGCGGTTCGAATCCGGGGAAATGCAGCACAACCCGCTTATCGACGAGTTTCATAGTCTTTTTCTTCTTTCAGGCGGGTTGAGTGCGCCGTTGCCAGGATGACGGGTTCGCCTGAAAATACGGCGAAAAACCGGATAAAACCTTCGAGCCGTCTTGCTAAGCGAACTCTTCCGGAATTCAATAGGTAAGGTGCGTTTCGATAGGGCTGAGGGGGATTTTGTGGCCAATCTCGTGAATGAACTAGTGTCAGGTATCGTCAATAGCGTGCTGAAGGAAATCCTGAAGAAGACGACGGGCCGCACCACGACCAAGCGCAAGCGCCGTAAGGCAGCGTCTGCAACGACGAGCCGCACCACCCGCAAGGCAACGTCGACAAGCCGTAAGCCCGCTCGCAAGCAGGTCAGCAAGCGCCGCACGGCGGCAGGCCGCAGCCGGCAGCGCCGCGCCTAAACCTTCTCCATCGTAAGCTGCAATGCCCGCAATTCTTCGAGGAAGGTGCATGCGCGGGCGCGATCTCGGCGTCGTGACCGAAGTCTCGCAATGGGATTTCAGCCACCTCACCAACACCGAGATAGAACAGATCCCAGGCCCACCTCAGCAGGGAGCCGTAACGCAGCGGCAACAATGCGCGCCACAGAGTGTCGCGGATTGGTCTTTTTTTGGTTTTGGCGGCTGGAATTCCGGCTTCCACATGCTATCTAAAGAAAACGATTGAAACGGCGGGCCTTTAACCCGCCTGTTGAAAGGATTAGGTCCCATGAGCGGTATCAACGAATTCATCGAAAACGAGATCRAGAGCAACGACGTCGTCCTCTTCATGAAGGGCACGCCGCAGTTTCCGCAGTGCGGTTTCTCCGGCCAGGTCGTCCAGATCCTCGATTACATCGGTGTGGACTATAAGGGCATCAACGTGCTCGCCGATTCGGAAATCCGCCAGGGCATCAAGGATTACTCCAACTGGCCGACGATCCCCCAGCTCTACGTTAAGGGCGAGTTCATCGGCGGCTGCGACATCGTCCGGGAAATGTTCCAGGCCGGTGAGCTCCAGCAGCACCTCCAGGATAACGGCGTTACCATTAAGACCGCCGTCGCCTGATCGGTCACCGGGCATCCGTCCGGTTTCCAAATCTGTATCTTGAGTTCGAGGCGCTGCGCCAAGCAGCGCCTTGACCTGTTTATGGGAATTTCATTGTGACAGATTCATCACAAGCCATGTCCGCGGGTCGGTTGCCCATGGGCAAGCTCGAATTTATCGCGCTTGCGGCTTTCATGATGGCCGTCAATTCGCTGGCAATCGACATCATGCTGCCCGCACTGCAGCAGATCGGCGCCAGCCTCGGTGTTGAGAACGAAAATCATCGTCAGTACGTTGTTTCAGCCTATCTTTTCGGCTTCGGTCTCGCCCAGCTTTTCTACGGCCCGCTGTCCGATCGCTTTGGTCGCCGCATTCCGCTCCTGATCGGCCTCTGCATTTACGTCGTTGCCGCCTTCGGTATCGCCGTGGTCCCGACCTTTGCCGGTCTTCTGGCGCTGCGTTTCATCCAGGGCCTCGGTTCGGCCGCCACCCGCGTCATTACCATCTCCATCGTCCGCGATGTCTACGGCGGGCGGCAGATGGCGGAAGTCATGTCGCTGATCATGATGGTCTTCATGGTCGTGCCTGTTATTGCGCCCGGCAGCGGCCAGATCATCATGCTCATCAGCACCTGGCATATGATCTTCGTCTTCATCGGCACGATGGCGACGGCCGTTGGCATCTGGATGTATCTGCGCCTGCCTGAAACGCTGGATCCGGCCAATGTGCGGCCGTTCACGGCGCGCTCGATCCTGCAGGGCTTTGCGATCTTCCTGTCGAACCGTGTCGCCCTCTGTTACACCATTGCCAGCACGATCCTGTTCGGCGCGCTGTTCGGTTTCATCAATTCAGCCCAGCAGGTCTATGTCGGCATCTACGGGCTCGGCGTCTACATGCCCGTCGCCTTTGCAGGCGTGGCTTTGTTCATGGCCTTCTCGTCCTTCATCAATTCGCAGCTCGTCGGTCGTTTCGGCATGCGACGCCTGTCGCATGCCTCTATTATCGGCTTCTGCGCGTTGAGCTTCATCTGGCTTCTGGTGCAGGTCTTCGGGCCGCAGCCGATGCCCTTCCCGATCTTCATCGTCTTCTTCGCGCTGGTCATGTTCCAGTTCGGCTGGATCGGCTCGAACTTCAACTCGCTCGCCATGGAGCCGCTCGGCCATCTTGCCGGCACGGCTTCCTCGGTGATCGGCTTCATGAGCACGGTCGGCGGTGCGTCGATCGGCGCCTTGATCGGCCAGTCCTTCAACGGCACGGCAACGCCGATGATCGCCGGCTACTTCGGCGTTTCGCTCATCGGCATCGTCGTCGTGCTGATCGCCGAAAAGGGCCGGCTGTTCAGAGCGCAGCATGCGCCACTGTCGAAGGACGCATCGCTTTCCAGCTTCACTGATATCGGACACTGATATCGGGCAACTGAAGCTTTCAGACACGTCAGGCGACGGAGCATCCTGGTAGGAGCCTGTCGCATCCCGCATTCATGCGGCCGCGTTTCGGCCGCTATTACGTCATTCAGGGGGATTCGAATGACTCCGACACATAAACCGCATACGGAAAACCAGGGCTCGGCCCGCATCGGCATGGGCTTTGTCGAGTTCGTGGTGACCATCGCCATCATGACCGCCAGCATCGCCATGGCGATCGACAGCATGCTGGCGGCGCTGCCCAGTATCGGTCATTCGCTTGGTGTGACCAACAGCAATGACACGCAGCTCGTTATCGGCGTGTTCTTCTTAGGCTTCGGCGCTTCGCAGATCATCTTCGGCAGCCTGTCGGATGCTTTCGGCCGCCGCAACATCCTGCTCGGCGGCCTGGCCTGCTATATCCTCGGCATGTTTGCGGCGGCCGCCACCGGCAGCTTCGAAATGCTGCTGATCATGCGCTTCGTCCAGGGCATCGGCGGCGCGGCCGTGCGCATCACCACCATGGCAATCGTGCGTGACTGCTTCGGCGGCCGCGAGATGGCCCGCGTCATGTCCTATGTCATGATCGTCTTCATGATCGTGCCGATCGTCGCCCCCTCGGTCGGTCAGCTGATCATTACCTATGCCGAGTGGCACTGGATCTTCATCCTGCTCGGCATCGTCGCCTCGATCCTCTTCGTCTGGGCGCTGCTGCGCCTCAAGGAATCCCTGCCGCCGGATGAACGCATTCCGCTGTCCTTCGCGGCCGTCGGCGACGGTTTCAAGACTGTTCTGACCAACCGCATCACCTGCGGCTACATGATCGGGCTCACCATGTTCACCGGCGTCATCAGCGCCTATGTGATCTCAGTCCAGCAGGTCTTCGGCGAGGTCTACGGCCTCGGCGACTGGCTGCCGATCGCCTTTGCGGCAACGGCGGGCGGCATTGCCGTTGCCAACTTCCTGAACGGCATGCTGGTACGCAGCTTCGGCATGCGCCGTATCTCGCATGCCGCCATGCTGCTCTTCACCATCATCTCGGCAATCGGCTTCGTCGCGGCACTCGGCGGCACGCCGGCCTTCTCCTTCTCCTATGCGCTCTTCTCGATCCTCCTGATGATGTTTGCCGTGATCGCCACCAATTTCACGGCAATCAGCCTGGAGCCGATGGGCAATCTCGCCGGCACGGCAACGGCCGTGACGGGCTTCGTGTCGACGACCTTCGGCGCCCTTCTCGGCGGCGGAGTCGGCCAGCTCTTCAACGGCACCGTCCAACCGCTCTTCGGCGGCTTCGCGGTCTTCGGCGCCGTTACTGTCGTCATGGTGCTCTGGGCCGAAAAGGGCAAGCTTTTCACCCATCCCGGTGACAGCCCGCAGATCGAACCCGGCGCCGTTCACATGTAATGCTGCTTGAGAGATAAGACTGGAAGATCCTGATGAGCCGTTTCTGGAGCCCCATTGTTCAATCCCTGACGCCTTACGTGGCGGGCGAACAGCCCGTCATCGACGGCCTGGTCAAGCTGAACACCAATGAGAATCCCTACGGCCCATCGCCGCGTGCGCTGGCGGCGATCTCGGATGCGGTCAACGACACGCTGCGCCTCTATCCCGAGCCGACCGGTTTGAAGCTGCGCAAGGCGATCGCCGCAAGCCATGATCTCGATCCCGGCGAGGTCTTCGTCGGCAATGGCTCGGACGAGGTTCTGGGGCATACCTTCCAGGCGCTGCTGAACCACGATCTGCCCCTGCTCTTCCCCGACGTCACCTACAGCTTCTACCCGACCTATTGCGGCCTCTACGGCATCGATTTCAGCGAGATCCCGCTCGACGACAAGATGCAGGTACGAACAGAGGATTACCGCCAGCCCTGCGGCGCGATCATTCTACCGAACCCGAACGCGCCGACCGGCACCGCGCTGCCGGTTGCAGCGATCGAGGCGCTGGTTGCCGAGCATCCGGATCAGGTCGTCGTCATCGATGAAGCCTATGTGGATTTCGGCGGCGAGAGCGCCGTCCCGCTCGTCCGGAAATATCCGAACCTGCTCGTCATCCAGACCTTCTCGAAATCACGTGGCCTTGCCGGCCTGCGTGTCGGCTTCGCCGTCGGCCAGCGGCCGCTGATCGA
Organism: Rhizobium sp. 01T437; assembly: GCF_056398505.1. Classification (NCBI taxonomy): domain Bacteria; kingdom Pseudomonadati; phylum Pseudomonadota; class Alphaproteobacteria; order Hyphomicrobiales; family Rhizobiaceae; genus Rhizobium; species Rhizobium sp. 01T437. The sequence continues at coordinate 347,049 of NZ_JBFTPM010000001.1, read as the reverse complement.
CGCGCTGGAGAGGGTCAAGGACAGCTTCAATTCCTATCCGCTGGACAGGCTGACGCAGGCGGGTGCGGTTGCCGCCTGGGAAGATCAGGATTGGTTCAGGAAACATTGCGACCTGATCGTCGCAAGCCGCGAGCGGGTGACCGTAGGCCTTGGCGAACTCGGCTTCGAGGTCCTGCCCTCATCTGCTAATTTCGTCTTCGCCCGCCACGCCGAACGCGGCGGTGCGGAGCTTGCTGCAGAACTGCGCAAGAAAGCGATCCTCGCGCGGCATTTCCGCAAGGAGCGCATCCAGGATTTCCTGCGCATCACCATCGGCACCGATACCGAATGCGACAAGCTTCTGAATGCACTGAAGCAGATCCTTGCCTGATTTCAGGCTCAGACCGTGAAGACCTCACGGCGCAGGATGTCCCAGCTTTCCTTGTCCGGCGTGATCAGCAGGCCGCCGGTCACATGATGCGGCAGATAGGCCGAGCCGTCGAAGCGGGCGGCATAGGCGCCGGCTTCCTGGCTGATCAAAGTGCCGGCCAGATGATCCCAGGGCATCAGCTTGTTGTACATCAGGTAATGCACATGCCCACCGGCAAAGGTGCGGTATTCATGGGCCGCACAGCGGTAATTGGTGAGGAAGCGCACCTTCGCGAGATTGCCGAGGATCTCTGCGCGCTTCTCCTGCGGCAAGTAGCCGGTGGAGGCCATGCCGACCATCTGGTCGAGCGCGACAGGCTCTGCGACCGTCAGCCGCTGCGCTTCGCCGTCAGGACGGCGCAGCCAGGCGCCGCCACCCTTCTCGGCCATGACCCAGTCGTCGCCCATCGGATCATAGATGATACCGGCAACAGTCTCGCCCTTGGATACGACCGAGGCCATGACGCCGAAGGCCGGAATGCCTGATGCGAAGTTGAACGTGCCGTCGACGGGATCGACGACGATGGCGAGATTGGCACCTTCAAGCTTGTCGAGAAGAGCTGCATCGGCGGCAACCGATTCTTCGCCGATGAAGAGCGCCTCCGGCCAGAGGCGCGCGGCCTCGACCTTCATCATTCTTTCGGCCTGCTCATCGGCCTCGGTGACAAGGTCGGTCGCTTCCGTCTTGGCGCGTACATCACCGCTGCCCAGCCGGCGAAAGCGCGGCAGGATCTCGGCTTTCGCTGCCTGCCGCAGAAGATCGGCAAGCTCCATCGTGTCTACGGCAGTCGTCATGGCACTTCCCCTTGGTTTATCGGTGGCCGATGATTTCCCTGCGTATCATCTCCCAGCTTTCCCTGTCGGGAGCCGAGATAATGCCGCCGGAAATCTCGCCCGGTCTGTAAGGCGTTCCGTCGAATTTGGCCGTATGGCCACCGGCTTCCTGATGCGTCAGCACGCCGGCAAGATGATCCCATGGCATCAGCTTGGGATGGCCGATGAAATGCAGCTTGCCTGACGAGACCATCCAATATTCATAGGCCGAGCAGTTGAAGGCGAAGGTCATGCGGATCTTCGCCATGTTGCCGGCAACGCGAGAACGGTCCGGTTCATCCATATGGCTGCAGGCCATGGCTCCGATCATGCGGTTGAGCTCGATCGGCTCTGCCACCTTCAGGCGGACAGGCTCGCAATCACGCTTCTGCTGGAAGGCGCCGGCGCCCTTGAGGGAAATGACCGTATCGCCAAGCGCCGGATCGTGAATGATGCCGGCAACCGTTTCGCCCTTCACCGTCACGGCCAGAATGGTGCCGAAGACCGGCAGGCCGGCCGCAAAGTTGAAGGTACCGTCGACAGGGTCAATCACGAAGGCAAGATCGGCATCGGCAAGCGCCGGCACGACAGAACGATCCGCCTCATAGGCTTCTTCGCCGACGATCAGCGCCGACGGAAAGCGCTCGCGGATCGCTGCCGTCAGATAAGCCTCGGAGCGCAGGTCGGCCTGCGTGACGAGATCGACGGAAGATGTCTTTTCGGAAACATTGGCCGCGGCCGCATTGCGGAAGCGCGGCATGATCTCTTTTTCGGCGACATGCCGGAGGCAATCGCCGAGAAACTCTATGTCATTGTCTGAGAAAATCATTTTGGACTCGTTGCATGGATCTGCAGAGGCTCATAGCAAGTCCATTATGACGTTTGGGTGACGGTCAGCGCAGAAAAGTCGAAAAGTTTCGGATCAAGCAGATGCGATGGGTTCACATGCGCGAGCGCGCGCAGCATCGTGTCCTTGCGGCCGGGCATGCGCCGCTCGATATCGGCGAGCATGTCCTTCATCGCATTGCGCTGCAAACCGTCCTGCGAGCCGCAGAGATCGCAGGGAATGATCGGAAACTGCATGGCGGTGGCGAATTTCGCCATGTCGTCTTCGGCGCAATAGGCAAGCGGCCTGAGCACCATCAGGTTGCCTTCGTCATTCAGAAGCTTCGCCGGCATCGCGGCCATCCGTCCGCCATGGAAGAAATTCATGAAGAAGGTTTCGAGGATGTCTTCGCGGTGATGGCCGAGCACCAGCGCGTCGCAGCCCTCTTCTTTGGCAATGCGATAGAGATTGCCGCGGCGCAGCCGCGAGCAGAGCGAACAATAGGTCGCCCCTTCCGGCACCTTCTCCTTCACGATCGAATAGGTATCGCGATATTCGATGCGATGTTTGACACCGATCTTCGAGAGGTATTCCGGTAGCACATGTTTCGGGAAGTTTGGCTGGCCCTGGTCGAGATTGCAGGCGATCAGCTCCACCGGCAGCAGCCCACGCCATTGCAAATCGAGCAGAAGTGACAAGAGGCCGTAGGAATCCTTGCCGCCGGAAATGCCGATCAGCCAGCGCTTCTGGTCCTTCAGCATGTCGAAGTCTTCGAAGGCCTGGCGCACCTGCCGCAGCAGGCGCTTGCGCAGCTTGTTGAAGGAGACCGTATCAGGCGCGTCGGCAAACAGCGTATGGCCGATGCCGGCTTCAGCCACTTCCAGATCGTCGGCAATATTGGCTGCGATATTCATCTTCTTACCTGTCTGATGTGCCTGCCCTGCTTAGCAGAAAGCCGCAGGCCAACCCAGCCTCAATCGCCGAAAACAGACCAGCCGGTGCGTGCTGCCAGCATCTCCAGCGCCACGGCACCAAGCTGCGAATTGCCGACCTTGTTCAGCCCCGGCGACCACGCGGCGATCGAGGCAATACCCGGCGCCACGGCAAAAATGCCGCCGCCGACACCGCTCTTGCCCGGCAGGCCGACATGATAGGCGAAATCGCCCGATCCGTCATAATGGCCGCAGGTCAGCATCAGCGCATTGATGCGCCGCGCCCGCTTTGGCGACACGACCGAATGGCCGGTCAACGGATTGCTGCCGCGTGCCGCGAGGAACAGGCCAGCGCGGGCCAGCTGCTCGCAGGTCATGGAGAGCGCGCACTGATGGAAATAGACGCCGAGCACATGATCGACCGGATGGTCGAGATTGCGATAGGAGCGCATGAAATTGGCGAGCGCGAAATTGCGATAACCCGTCGCCGTCTCCGAACGCGCCACCTTGTCGTCGATGGTTATCGATTCGTCGTCTGCCAGATAACGCACGAAGCGCAGGAACTCGCCGATCGCTTCACGCGGCGCATGGCCGGCCATGACGACATCGCTGACGGCGATCGCGCCGGCATTGATGAAGGGATTGCGCGGGATGCCGTGCTCATGCTCGAGCTGGACGATGGAATTGAAGGCCGAGCCCGAGGGTTCGCGGCCAACGCGCTTCCACAGCCCCTCGCCCACCTTGCCGAGCGCCAGTGTCAGCATGAAGACCTTGGAAATACTCTGGATGGAGAAAGGCACATCGGCATGGCCGACGCTATAGACCTTGCCATCGACCGTGACGACCGACAGGCCGAACTGGTTCGGATCAATCTTGGCAAGTTCGGGAATATAGTCCGCAACCTTGCCCTCGCCGATGCGGGGCGTCAGTTCCTTGTAGATGCTGTCGAGGACTGCCTGCAAATCCATCATGGCTTCTCTCCAAAGACAAAAAAGCCGCCTTGAAGGGCGGCTTTTCCGTATGCGAAAACGTCTCGCGGATTAACGCGAATAGAATTCGACGACCAGATGCGGTTCCATGATAACCGGGTACGGAACGTCGGCAAGCGTCGGAACGCGTGCGAAAGTGGCAACCATCTTGTGATGGTCGACTTCGACGTAGTCAGGAACGTCGCGCTCTGCGAGCGAAACAGCTTCCAGAACCGTAACAAGCTGCTTGGACTTTTCACGAACTTCGATGACGTCGCCGGCCTTGCAACGGTAAGAACCGATGTTGACGCGCACGCCGTTGACCGTAACGTGGCCATGGTTGACGAACTGACGGGCAGCAAAGACCGTCGGAACGAACTTGGCGCGGTAGACGATCGCGTCGAGGCGGGACTCCAGAAGACCGATCAGGTTTTCCGAGGTGTCGCCCTTGCGGCGGTCAGCTTCAGCAAAGATGGCGCGGAACTGCTTCTCGCGCAGGTCACCGTAGTAACCCTTCAGCTTCTGCTTGGCGCGCAGCTGCACGCCGAAGTCGGAAAGCTTGCCCTTGCGGCGCTGGCCGTGCTGGCCCGGGCCGTATTCGCGGCGGTTCACCGGGGACTTCGGACGGCCCCAGATGTTTTCGCCCATACGGCGGTCGATCTTGTACTTGGACGATTCGCGCTTGCTCATCGTATTTCCTTTCAGAGTGTTATGACGGTTTGTTGCCAAACCGCGCGAAGGAAACACGCCCTCCTTTGATCCCGTTTCCGGGAGCCGACAGGATCTTTCCATTACGCGAACGGATCTGATCCACGGGACATGTCAAATGAAACACCGGACATTGCTGCCCGGTGCTGGCGCGGTCTTTAGGGATAAGTCACAGGATTGTCAAACAGAATCTGCCGCTGCAGGCCCTGTGTCGCCCGCTCGTTAGAGCGAATCGGCAAGTTTGCGGAGCAGTCCTTCCAGCGCCCGGCGCTCGCCTTCGTCCAGCCCGTCGAGATGGCCGAGTTCGCGTTTCATATCCTCGCGGAAGGCCGCTTCCGCAAGGCTGATACCCTTATCCGTCAGCGCCACCTCGAAACTGCGCTTGTCCCCGGCAGAGCGCTCGCGCCGGATGAGCCCGGATTTCTCCAGCCTGTCCAGCCGATGCGTCAGCCCGCCCGAGGAGATCATCAGAAGGCTGTAGAGCTCCGTCGGGATCATTCGGTATGGCGGCCCAGCGCGCCGGATCGTCGCTATAACGTCAAACTCCCCGCGATCGAGATCGAATTCCGAGAATGTCGCCTCGATGGACGGTCGCACCAGATTGGAGATCCGGTAGATGCGCCCGAGAATGCTCATCGGCGTCGTATCGAGATCGGGCAGCTCTTCCGCCCAGAGCGCACGCAGCCGGTCGACATGGTCTTGCTTTTCCATGGCCACTCCGAAATTATCTTGACGAGAAGATAAATTGGGAAGATTATTTTCTCGTGAAGATAAATATAGCGAACCTGCAGCGTGATCCAAGGAGGAAATCATGTTCCATGTCATACCGCGTGAAAGCCAGCAGCAGTTCGCCAATCGCACCATCCGTTTCGAGGGCGGTGATTACGGCGCGCCGGTCTCGATCTTCCTGATCGACAACGAGCCTGGTCAGGGGCCGGACCTGCATATTCATCCCTATACGGAAATGTGGATTGTCCGCTCCGGCAAGGCGCGCTTCACCGTGGGTGAAGAGACGCTGGAGCCCAATGTCGGCGATATTGTCATCGTCAATGCCGAGACGCCGCACTGCTTCAAGAATGTCGGAACGACGCGCCTCGAGCTCACCTGCATCCATGCCAGCCCCGAAATCATCCAGAGCTGGGTCTGACGCGGTTTATTCGGCAGCGCTTTTCAGAAAGTCGCTGTCCGGCGCATCGGCCGAGCCCGGTGCTGTCTCAGCCTGCAGGTCCGGAAAGGCGACGATGCGCTTGCCGCTGAAATCCGTATGCACGACGATGAGCCCCTGCTCCTCGAAATAACCGAGCAGCCGGCGCGCCCGCCGGGCCGAATGCGTGCCGTAAGCGCGGGCGATGCGGGCGTCCGAAGGGCAAGCCTCGCCGCCGATCGCAGCCTTCGCCATCATCAGGAACACGCCCTGCAGATCGTCGGTGACGCCGTTCGACAGCGAAAGCGCCGTCGCCCAGGCCTCGCCTGCCGCCATTTCGGGATCGACGCCGGAGCGGGAAACCGCAACGCGCCGGCGGAATTCCGGTAGCGACGTGGGCGGACCGGGAACGCGGCGCATGCGCAGCCGCACCAGGAATTCCTGATAGAGAACCGCATCGGTGCGGAAACCGGAGCCCGGATCGTCGAGGATTTCGGCGAGCACGCCGGCAAGCCGCTCCTCGCGCTCTTCGGCCGATATTTCCGGCTGAGCCACACGCGGTTCGGAAGCCTGCATCGGTGCGGCAGCCGGTGTCGAGCGAGCCAGTTCGGCAAGGATATCGGTGGTCGGGCGTGGTGCCGGCGGCGCGCGGCGCACCATCGGCCGCTGGAATTCTTCCGGATCGGGCGTGAAGATCAGGTCTTCGACATCCTGTGGCGAATCCGGCAGCGGCATCAGCTTCGGGCTCGAAGAGCGCGCCGAGGTCTCGACATTGCCGATCTGGATCGGCAGCGGTCGGCGCGACAATGCCGGGCCGAGCGCTACGAAATGGCCGCGCTTGAGATCTCGGAACATTTCCGCCTGGCGGCGGTCCATGCCGAGCAGGTCTGCGGCACGCGCCATGTCGATATCGAGGAAGGTGCGGCCCATCAGGAAGTTCGAGGCTTCGGCCGCGACGTTCTTGGCAAGCTTGGCAAGACGCTGCGTGGCGATGACGCCGGCAAGCCCGCGTTTTCGCCCGCGGCACATGAGATTGGTCATGGCGCCGAGCGAGGCCTTGCGCGCATCTTCCGATACATCGCCGCCGACCGACGGCGCAAACATCTGCGCTTCGTCTACCACGACGAGAACCGGATACCAATATTCGCGATCGGCATCGAACATGCCGTTGAGGAAGGCGGCAGCCGCCCGCATCTGCTGCTCGATATCGAGCCCTTCCAGCGTCAGAACGCAGGATACGCGGTGCTGGCGGATACGGTTGGCAATGCCGGCAAGCTCGGCCTCGGTGCGCTCACCGTCGACGACGACATGGCCGTACCGGTCTGAGAGCGTGACGAAATCACCTTCGGGATCGATGATGACCTGCTGCACCCATTGAGCGGACTGTTCGAGCAGACGGCGGAGAAGATGCGATTTGCCGGAGCCGGAATTGCCCTGCACGAGCAGACGCGTCGCCAGCAGCTCCTCGATATCGAGCGTCGCCGGAGCGCCGGACGCCAGTCCCATATCGATGCCAACCTGCACGTCCAATTCCCCTTACAAATTCCCGGCCCGTCTCTAGCAGATTCGCAGGCACTGTTGTCGTCAAACCGTCAAGAACCCACAGAGAAAGTCAACCTTGGGAAATAGGGCTTCACACCGCCTCGCGCTCGATAAGGTCGCCTGCCATCTCCTTCTGCGTCGGGATCAGCAAACGGGTGCAGAGCAGGCTGACGAAAAGCGGTACCAGCAAGACCGCAAGACCCACACGCAAGCCGAGGAGTTCGCCAAGAAAGCCGATGATCGGCGGCCCGATAAGAAAGCCGGTCAGGGCTGCGAAGGAGAGCGTCGCAACGCTTGACGCAGGCGGGCGGTCGGTCAGCGAGGCGACGGCCGTCACCGCAAGCGGAAATCCGACCGAAACGCCGACACCGACAGCGGCAAAGCCGATGAGGGCAAGCGGTGTCGCCGGCGCAAAGAGAACGACGAGCATGCCGGCAAGCGAGGCGATGCCGCAGCCGCGGGCAATGGCAACCGCGCCGAAACGGCCTTTCATGTAATCACCGCTGAAGCGCCCCGCCGCAACCATGAAAGCGAAAACCGAATAACCGAGGCCGGTTTGCGCGCCCGCGGCATTCATCACATCGCGGAGGTAAACTGCCGACCAATCGGCGATCGCCCCTTCGGTCATCGTCACGCCGAAGACGAAAGCGCAGATCCCGAGCAGGGCAAGACTGGGCGGCTTGAAGCCAGTCTTTGCCTGCGAATTCTCCTCATGGTGACTTTCAGGCAATTTCGGCAGGCGCAGGCTGGCAATCAGCGCGACCGGCAGGACGATGAGCGCCGTGATCAAGATCGACCAGTGCGGCGAAAGCCCGATGGCTATGGCACCAACGCCGATCAGGCTGCCGGCCATGATGCCGAAGCTCCAGAAGCCATGGCAGCGGCTCATGATGATCAGCCCCGTCGCCTTTTCCGTCACATCGGCCTCGACATTCATGCCGAGTTCCACCGTCGAGAGCGCGACCCCGACGATCATCAAGGCAAAGAACAGAAGCGTGGCGCTGGGCGCGAAGGCTGGCAGTGAAACCACGGCAAGAAAGAAGATGAAACCATAGATGATCGCCATGCGCCCGCCGATGCGCGAGACGAAGCGGCCGGCAAACGGCAGGGTGATCAGCGTGCCGATCGGCAATCCCAGAAGGGCAACGGCGAGATCGGCGGTGCCGAGTTCAAGCTTCGCCTGGATATCGGGAATGCGCGGCAACCAGGCGCCAAAGGCTATCGGTTGCAGAAAGAAGATCAGCATGACAAGTCTTTGCAGCGGCACGGCGCATCCCTTTACATCTTGAGCGCCAAACCCGCTCGCGATTCCCCGCGAAGATCTTGCGCGATGAGACAGGTGAAATAAAGCGCGTAGTGCCTTCTCAGGCGCGCAGCCCGAAACCCTGCATCAGCCGCCGGGTGGCAAAATCGGGATTGCCTGATGTAAAGACGGCAAAGTCGAAATTATCCGGGTGAACGGCGTCCGCCACCTGCGGTACCAGCGTGTGGGCGCGCCGCGCAATCGCTTCCGCCGGGTCCAGCCAGTCCACCGGCCAAGGCGCCAGCCTGCGGAATAGATTGGCCATGAACGGATAATGCGTGCAGGCAAGCACCACGATATCGGTTTTGCGGCCGTCCTTATCGACGAAGCATTGCTCGATCTCGGCCGTCACTGCCTCATCCGAAACGGCTTCACCCCGGATATAGGCCTCTGCCATGCGGGCCAGGTTCTCCGAGCCGACAAGCCGCACATGGCACTGCTGCGCAAAGGACTGGATGAGATCGCGCGTATAGGCGCGCTTGACTGTGCCGGGGGTCGCAAGCACCGAGACGAGGCCGGAGCGCGTGCGCTCGGCAGCAGGCTTGATGGCGGGCACCGTGCCGACGAAGGTCATCTGCGGAAAAGCGGCGCGCAGATCCGCACCGACGAGGGTGAAGGCCGTGTTGCAGGCGATGATGCAGACTTCCGGATCGTAGTCTTCGAGCAGCCTGGCGAAGAGGCTGATAATGCGCTCCTTCAGCGCCTGCTCTTCCCAGCCGCCATAGGGAAATCCGGCATCGTCCGCGATATAGATGAAGCCGCGTTCTGGCATCAGCACACGCGCCTCGCGCAGCACGGTCAGCCCGCCTATGCCTGAATCGAAGACGAGGACGGGTTTCAGCTCATTCGTCGGCGCTGTCATCGGTCGGGGCACCCTTGGCGGATCGAGTGGAACCGCCCTTGCGCGGACTGTCACGCGAAAAGCGGTCGAGGGAGGAGATGACGCCGCGCAGCACGCTGATTTCCTGTTCCGTGAATGCCCGGCGGGAGAGGACTGCGCGAAGGTTGTCGACCATTTTCGGCTTTTTCGAGGGCGGGTGGAAATAGTTGCGGGAATCGAGCGCCTCTTCCAACTGGTCGAACAGGCCGAAAAGCTGTTCCTTGGTGGAGGGCCGCTGCTCGAGCGCCTGGAACGGCACCGCCTCCAGATCCTCCATGCCGGATTTCATCCATTCATAGGACATGAGCAGCACGGCTTGCGCGATATTGAGCGAGGCGAAAGCCGGATTGACCGGAAAGGTGACGATCTCGTCGGCAAGCGCCACTTCTTCGTTCGTCAGCCCCCAGCGCTCGCGGCCGAACAGGATGCCAGTCGCCTCGCCTGCCCTGAACCGGCCGCGCAGATTTGATGCGGCAAAGACCGGAGAGCGCACAGGCTTGTAATTGTCGCGGCTACGGGCCGTCGTCGCATAGACGAAGTTAAGGTCGGCGATCGCCTCTTCCAGCGTGTCGAATACCTTTGTGCCTTCGATCACATGATCGGCCTTGGAGGCTGCTGCCTGCGCCTTCTCATTCGGCCATCCGTCACGCGGATTGACGAGGCGCAGATCCACAAGGCCGAAATTCGCCATGGCGCGCGCCACCATGCCGATATTCTCGCCCATCTGCGGCTCGACCAGAATGATGACCGGCCCTTCGGCCAGAAGTTGACGCTCGCTGTTGGTGCCCGCCATGTGCCTATTTGTCTTCCTATTCCTGATTTACGGGCGCAATAGCTTTGCCGGCTGCAAACGGCAAGTCCTGCGTCTCCGTTGGGTAGAGCCGCTCCAGCGTCGAGCCGATCATTTCCACCGCCAGCCGAACGCCCTCCCGCCAGAGCGGCAGGTGCCGGCCGGTCGGCCGCATCTGCTTTCGGGTGATGAGGAAACACTCCGAGCCGCGCGGCGCAACCGTGTCCAGCATGCTGATATCGGCAGCGATCCTGCGTTTCAGATCGTCATCGACGGCATCGGCCATGTGGTTTCGTGCCAGAATGCGCGACCAGTACGTGACCGACAGGAAGATTGCCAGCGTCTGGCGGATCTGTCCCGGCCTGGTGACAATGGACCAGGTAGAGCCGAGCGGGCGTGCGGCAAGCGTAATGTCGCGGTAGCAGGCATCGACCTTCTGCGAGATGACGATGAGTTCAGGCTGGCTCTTCTTGTCCGATACGGCCGATAGCAGCTCCTTCAGGGCCTCGAACCACTTGGCGACCGCCGTATCGAGCGCACCGCGCGTGCGCGCCGGCAGGACGAGGAAGGCTACCAGCGTTCCCGCGACCGCGCCGATGACGGTTTCCTCAAGTCGCAGTTTCAGGAGATCGAAGGTCAGGACACCCATCATGCCATAGACCAGGCAGAGCACGATCGAGATGAAGAAGGTCATCGTCGCATAGGAAATCTGCAGGAAGTAGAAGGCGAGGAAGACGCAGACGATCGAAGCGGCAATGGCAATACCCATCTGGTGGGAAAGCAATGAGGCCAGCACCAGGCCGAAGGCGATGCCGAACAGCGTGCCGATCGAGCGCTGCAGCGCCTTGATGGCCGTGTCGCCGCGCGAATTGGTATTGCTGAAGACGAGGAATGAGGCGAGCACCGCCCAGAACCAGCGTTCGCGTGAGAGCGCCAGGCCGAGTGTCATGGCAATGGCGGCCGCCAGCGTGATCTGCAGGGCCGAGCGCATCACCGGGTTCCTCAGCGAGAAGTCGACTGCTGTGGGCGTGCTGACCTCCTCGACAGAGGCGATCTCGGCAAAATCCGTCCTGCGCCCGGTATCGATCGTTTCGACGAGCTGCCGGCGCGCCGCTCCGAGCCAGAGCAGCGCCCGCACCGTCTCGCCCTGCGGCTGGCCTTCCATATCGGCGACCGTCTTTTCCTGCGCAGACAGCACTGCCTTGTCATCGTCGATGACGGCATGGACGAGCACAAAGGACGGCGGATGCTGGTAGCTCAGCACGATGGCGCTTTCGGTCGCCAGATGCGCATCGAATAGCCGGATCGCCAGTTCCGCGGCCGGAGCGGAAGCGCCATCGAAAACGCCGCCCGGCGGGCGCGGAATGAAGCTCTCGGCCATCAGCACCACTTCTTTCAGCCGGTCTTCCAGCTGGCGCAGTTCCTGCCGGTCGGCCTCATCGACCTTTCCATCCGCTGCAAGGGCAGCGAGCTTGAAGAGGATCTGATTGATGCGGCCCCGCACGCTCTCCAGTGAACGCAGCAGGTCGCGCCGCCAATTGTCGGGCAGAAGCACCGCCCTCACCCAATGGCTGACAAACGCCGAGACAACAGGGCCGATCAAGACGACAGGCAATTCCCCGATCGTCGGGTGGAAGTAGGAGCCCAGGAAATAGGAGGTGAAGGCGAACATGCCGATGGCAAAGCCACGCGGGCCGTAAACGCGCGCCACCGAGGCGAGGAATATCACCACGAGGAAGATGAAATCCGAGAGAACGCGTTGCGACTCGAGGGCCGCCGCGATGCCGACGACGACGAGGCTTGCAAAACAGCCGAGCAGCCTTGTGATGAGCTGGCGCGTTGAGCCCTTGTCGCGCACCGCGACCCCGCCTTCGATCGACAGAACGATGCCGAGACCATAGGACGCGATCGGCAGCGGCACGATGAGCATGTGGATCAAAAGCAGGATTGCGAAGGAGAGCACGATCGACAGCGTGACGCGCGTGCCCATGCGCAGGCGCGAAAGCGCCGGGTCATTGGCAAGCAGCCAGTCTCGGAACTCAAAGCCGGAAATCACCCTTGCCAGTCCTCATGCGCGCCGGATGTGGCGAACCCGAGAGCGAGATACCGCCGCCTCGGCAAAAATCAAATCACACCAACATGATGATTGCCAAGCGTCACTAGCCGTGGTGTCCGCCGGAGTCACTAATCGGTGACCTGGTCAGGGTCATTCGCCGTTGGCGATTTGCACCATGGCTTCCTTGAGCGAGATCGGCCCCTGCCCTTCTTCGCCCTGGATCATGATATCGTCGATGACGGCCTTGCCGCTCTCCTCGATTACCTCGAAACGCACGGTCGTGAAGGCATCTCTGTTGGGTGCACCTTCCATGCAGGTCGCCGCCTTGAACTTCGCCGTCACCTCGGTCGTGCCGTTGGCCGGCTGGCCGCTTTCGATGGAAAGATCCTGCAACGGACAGGCATCCTGCCCGTTGACGATCACGTCATAGTCGAAGGGCGAAATGCCATCCTCGTCGGCGGCCGGGTTCTGGGCCGCTGCCTTGTACTTGTCGCCGAAATCCTTGCTGTAGAGGCGGCTGAGCACGCCGTCCTCGAAAATGTCGATCCAGTCGCTGTTCTCGCCCGCCCAGTTCTTCTGTGTATCGGCCATGATTTCCTTGACCGGTGCGGTCGCGTCGGCCGCGAGCGAAACGCCCGGCAGGACGGACGAGGCGGCAATGAGGCCGGCAAAGAAAACGGCGATCTTTTTCATGTCAAAATGTCCGGGACTCAGGGGCTGATGCGGCGGAGGTTAGCCATTTTCCCGCTCTTGGCAATGGCGGCAAAAACGTCACGTCCCTGCCCGTTCTGCTTTGCGTTCCCGGCTCACAATGCTATAGCGCTGCGGACCCACATCATCCACCCGGGACACCAGTCCCTTCCTAAGCTTACGAGGCAGATACATGAAGAAGATCAAGGTCGCCAATCCCGTCGCCGATCTCGACGGCGATGAAATGACTCGCATCATTTGGCAGCTCATCAAGGACAAGCTGATCCATCCGTATCTCGACCTCGACATCGACTATTTCGACCTCTCGGTCGAAAACCGCGACGCCACCAACGACCAGGTAACGGTCGATGCCGCCAACGCCATCAAGAAGTACGGCGTCGGCATCAAGTGCGCGACGATCACCCCGGACGAAGCCCGCGTGAMGGAATTCAACCTCAAGRARATGTGGAAGASSCCGAACGGCACGATCCGCAACATCCTCGGCGGCGTCATCTTCCGCGAGCCGATCATCTGCCGCAACGTTCCCCGCCTCGTTCCGGGCTGGACGCAGCCGATTGTTGTCGGCCGTCACGCTTTCGGTGACCAGTACCGCGCAACCGATTTCAAGTTCCCGGGCAAGGGCAAGCTGACGATCAAGTTCGTCGGCGAAGACGGCACCGTCATCGAGAAGGAAGTCTTCAACGCTCCTGGAGCCGGCGTTGCCATGGCCATGTATAACCTCGACGAGTCGATCCGCGAATTCGCCCGCGCCTCGATGATGTACGGCCTGATGCGCAAGTGGCCGGTCTACCTGTCGACCAAGAACACCATCCTCAAGGCCTATGACGGCCGCTTCAAGGACATCTTCGAAGAAGTCTTCGAGACTGAATTCAAGGATCAGTTCAAGGAAGCCGGCATCACCTACGAACACCGCCTGATCGACGACATGGTCGCTTCCGCGCTGAAGTGGTCGGGCGGCTACGTCTGGGCCTGCAAGAACTACGATGGCGACGTTCAGTCCGATACGGTTGCCCAGGGCTTCGGCTCGCTCGGCCTGATGACCTCCGTTCTCTTGACGCCCGACGGCAAGACGGTTGAAGCCGAAGCCGCGCACGGCACGGTTACCCGCCACTACCGCCAGCACCAGAAGGGCCAGGAAACCTCGACGAACTCGATCGCTTCGATCTTCGCCTGGACCCGCGGTCTCGCACACCGCGCCAAGCTCGACGACAATGCCGAACTCGCCAAGTTCGCCTCGACGCTCGAAAAGGTCTGCGTCGACACCGTCGAAGCCGGCTTCATGACCAAGGATCTGGCACTGCTCATCGGCCCCGATCAGCCGTGGCTCTCCACCACCGCTTTCCTCGACAAGATCGACCAGAACCTGCAGGCCGCAATGGCCTGAGCCTGCTCGGATCGAAATCGGAAAACCCGGCCTTTGTGCCGGGTTTTTTGTTGTCAGGCGAAATTGCTTTCCACCTCTAAATTAGCAGTTACTTTAAAAAGTAAGCTTCGCGTAAGTTGCAAGGCCTATTCAGTTACTCGCTGCAGCATCGGCCCGAAAATCGGAATCGATTTTCGGAAAGCCTGATGCGTAGATTCAAAAAACTAGAGCGTCCTTAGTGCGTCCAAATGGACGCACGGCGCTCTAAGCATGGAGGTTCTGATGGCCAAGAAGAGTTTTGTCCCCGAATTCCTGCAGCTTGTAAGGCTCCTCGCGCGACGCGAGGGCCAGGATATGATTGTTTTTTATCTTGATCTTGCTTTGCTTGAGACCCAGACCCAGCACTACAATCAGCGCTGGCGGTCCCCTCCCGGCCGGACTGCTGGAGTTGACGCACCGCCGGCGACAGAGGTCATCCCTCGCGCGGCCGCGAAGACGCCGCCTTCTCCGAGGGTTGAAATCTCCCGCGCCAGCGCTACGAAGAGAGCATGGGAAAGAGGAGACCAGGATGACCGAGGAAATCACCTTCTACACGAACCCGATGTCGCGCGGCCGGATAGCGCGGTGGATGCTGGAAGAAACCGGCGTACCATATCATACCGAAATCCTGACATTCGGCGGGACGATGAAGGGCCCGGACTATCTGTCCGTCAACCCGATGGGCAAGGTGCCGGCGATCCGTCATGGGAAGACGATCGTGACGGAATGCGCGGCAATCTGTGCGTATCTTGCGGACACGTTTCCGCAGGCAAGGCTCGGCCCGCAGTCCGATGAGCGGGCCGATTATTACCGCTGGATGTTCTTCGCCGCCGGGCCGCTGGAAGCTTCCGTCACGCTGAAGGCGCTCGGCTTCGAAATCCCGCAGGAGCGGCTGCGCATGGCCGGCTGCGGCTCCTTCGGTGACGTCATGGGCACGCTGGAAAAGGCGGTTTCCGCCGCCTCCCCCTATATCGCCGGGAGCCGCTTCACGGCGGCTGACGTCTATGTCGGCTCGCATATCGGCTGGGGTCTCGCTTTCGGCAGCATCGAAAAGCGCCAGGCCTTCGTCGATTACTTTGGCCGCCTCGCCGAACGCGATGCCTATAAGCGGGCAACGGCGCTGGATGACGAGGCGGCGAAGGCCATGCAGGCGGCCTAAAGCAATTCCAGCAAAAGTGCGTAGCGGTTTTGCGTCCGGAATTGCGTAAGAACAAAGAGAGCAATTCCAGCAAAAGTGTGCAGCGGTTTTGTGTCCGGAATTGCGTAAAGAAAAGAGCCAAATCAGGCTAGAGGCATATATATATCCGTCCGCAGCTCGGTCGGCGCGACTTCGCGCGGATTGTTGAGATATTCCTCGAACATGACGCGATCCCGGATCTGCCGGCCGGATGCCGGCAGCCACTGGGCGTAGAGCCATTGGTAGGCCTTGTACATATCGGCATAAGGCCCCTTGTGATGCAGCACGGCATAGTCGCCGCCCTCCACCACGCGCCGCTCCAGCGGTGCGTTGGCGGTCGTCTCTTCGCCGGCTGTGACACAGGCGACGGAGCGCAGCTTCTCGGGCTGCACGAGATCGGGATCGTCGAGATAGACGCCGATCATCCGCATCTCGGGTTTTGTGAGCCCGCGGGCATAGAGTGTGCCGAACAGTGCCTCGAAGGCCTTGCCGATCTCCATATAGGAGCCGGTATGGGGAACGCCGACCAATTCGAGCGGCGGGATGGTTTTCAGGCTTACGTCAAACATGGCTTTCGCCTTTCCGGAGATTGAGGGTTCGAACTGCGTGTGGCTTCCCTCTTTCCGGTAGCGTGCCGGCGGCATTCCATAGACCGATTTGAATATGCGGTTGAAGGACTGGAGATTGGGATAGCCTGATCGCTTCGCAATCTCGGCGACCGCCAGTTCCGTGCGGACGATATCGCCCGCCGCGCGATGCAGCCGCAGCCGCTTGACGGTTGCCGCCAGCGTCTCGCCGTAAATCGCCCGATAGATCCGGTGCCAGTGATAGCTCGACAGGCAGGCGATTTCGGCCAGCCGCTCCATATCCAGATCCTCGTCGAGATGATCGTGGATATAGGCCGAGACCCGTCTCAGACGGTTCTCGTAGAGCGCCCATGCCGTTTCACCTGTCATGTCAAACCCTTTGCTATTCGATCGGCTGCAGCAAACCATAGCCCGATTTGACAAATCCTGCGCACTTGAACTGGCGGCGAATCCTGCGTAGACCGGAATTCCGGCTCGAACCCAAGGGGAAGACTGATGCCGGACTTTTCTACATTGATACTCTTTGCCGCCGCAGCGCTGGTGCTCACTGCCACGCCCGGTCCCGACATGCTGCTGATTGCCTCGCGCAGCATCAGCCAGGGACGCGCCGCCGGATTTCTGACCTATGCAGGTATTGCGCTCGGCACCTATTGCCACGCGCTTGCCGCAGCTTTCGGGCTCTCGCAGCTCTTCATGACCGTGCCCGTCGCCTTTGAAGCCGTACGCTGGGCCGGCTGCTGCTATTTGCTTTATCTCGCCTACAAGACGATCCGTTCGGAAGGCACTGCTTTTGCGCCGGCCTCCACGCTGAAGCGCCTGTCGGGCCGGCGCATCTTTTTTGCCGGTCTCGCCACCAATCTGCTCAATCCGAAAATGGCGCTCTTCGTCATGGCGCTCTTTCCGCAATTCGTGAATGCGGAGAGCGGCTCCATGACCGCGCAGATGCTGGTGCTTGCGAGCGTCCTGAACGGCATCGGCCTCGTCGTGAACGGCGCCGTCATTATCCTCGGAAGCCAGATCCGTTCACGGCTTGGCTCGGTGCGCCGTTTCCCGAAATTGCCGCAATATATGCTGGCAACTGTCTTTACCGGCCTCGCCTACCGTCTCGCGCTGCAGACCAGAAACTGACCGCAGCAGGCGCACCGCGAAAACAAAACCGGCTGCGAAATCCATGATCTCGCAGCCGGTTCTCATTTCAAACAGTTCTCAGGTTCGGCGATCAGCCTGCAATTGCCGCTGCAACAGCCTCAAGCGCCTCGTCGGCCTTGGCTCCGTCAGGGCCGCCGGCCTGCGCCATATCAGGACGACCGCCGCCACCCTTGCCGCCGAGCGCTGCGGAGGCAACGCGCACCAGATCGACCGCACTGAAACGATCCACGAGATCGGGCGTCACGGCAACGACAGCACTCGCCTTGCCATCTTCGGACACGCCGATCAGCGTCACCACGCCGGAGCCGATGCTGGCTTTGCCGTCATCGGCGAGGCCCTTGAGATCCTTCGGATCCACACCGGCCACGGCCTTGCCGAGGAACTTCACGCCGGCGACGTCGCGCACGGCATCGGCAGAACCGCCCTGCCCGCCACCCATGGCGAGCTTGCGCTTGGCATCGGCCAGTTCCTTTTCGAGCTTGCGGCGCTCGTCCATCAGTGCCTCGACGCGCGACAGCACTTCCGACGGCTGCACCTTAAGAGAGGCGGCAAGCGTCTTCACACGATCGTCCTGTTCGGCGAGATATTCGCGCGCCGATTCACCGGTCACCGCTTCGATACGGCGAACGCCCGCGCCGACGGCGCTTTCGCCGAGGATGCGCACGAGGCCGATCTGGCCGGTCGCCGACACATGCGTGCCGCCACAGAGCTCGACCGAATAGGGCCTGTTGGCCTTGGCACCATGCAGACCCGTACCCATCGAAACGACACGCACTTCATCGCCATACTTCTCGCCGAACAGCGCCATGGCGCCTTCCGCGATGGCATCATCGACGCTCATCAAGCGGGTCGTCACGGGCGCATTCTGCAGAATGATCTCATTTGCCATTTCTTCGACGACCTTGAGTTCTTCCGCCGTCATCGGCTTCGGATGCGAGACGTCGAAACGCAGGCGCTCGGGCGCGACCAGCGAACCCTTCTGGGCGACGTGGGTGCCGAGCACTTCGCGCAGCGCCTCATGCAGAAGGTGGGTCGCAGAGTGATTGGCGCGCAGGCGCGAGCGACGTGCATGATCGACCGTCAGCACGACCGCATCCCCGGCCTTCATCACACCTTCAATGACCGTACCCAGATGCACGAACAGGCCTTCGCCCCTCTTCTGCGTATCCGAAATCTCGATCTTGCCATGGTCGGTCGAGATCACGCCCGTATCGCCCATCTGGCCGCCGGACTCGCCGTAGAACGGCGTCTGGTTGACGACGATCTGCACCTTGTCGCCGGCCTTGGCCTCGTCGGCAACGGCGCTGTCCTTGACGATCGCCTGGACGACGCCTTCAGCCGTTTCAGTGTCGTAGCCGAGGAATTCGGTCGCGCCGTGCTTTTCCTTGAGCTCGAACCAGACGGTTTCCGTGGCCTTCTCACCGGAGCCGGCCCAGTGCGAACGTGCCTCGGCCTTCTGGCGCTCCATGGCATCGGTGAAGCCGGAGATATCGACGCCGATTTCGCGGGCGCGCAGCGCATCCTGAGTCAGGTCGAGCGGGAAACCGTAGGTGTCGTAGAGCTTGAAGGCGGTCTCGCCATCCAGCATGTCGCCCTTGGAAAGGTCGGTAGACGCGTCTGACAGAAGTGACAGGCCACGCTCCAGCGTCTTGCGGAAGCGGTTTTCCTCGAGCTTCAGCGTTTCGGAGATCAGCGCCTCGGCGCGCACCAGTTCCGGATAGGCGCGGCCCATCTCCTGCACCAGCGTCGGCAGCAGCTTGTACATCAGCGGTTCCTTGGCGCCGAGAAGCTGTGCGTGGCGCATGGCGCGGCGCATGATGCGGCGCAGCACGTAGCCACGACCTTCGTTCGATGGCAGCACGCCATCGGCGATCAGGAAGGCAGAGGAGCGAAGATGGTCGGCGATGACGCGGTGGCTGGCGCTGCCCTCTGCCTTGGCACCCATCGTATCCTCGATGGTGCCGATCAGCGTGCGGAAGAGGTCGGTGTCGAACACGCTCTGCACGCCCTGCAGAACGGCAGCCATGCGCTCCAGGCCCATGCCTGTATCGATCGACGGGCGCGGCAGCGGGTTGCGAACGCCGGGCTCGGTCTGCTCGAACTGCATGAAGACGAGGTTCCAGAATTCCAGGAACCGGTCGCCATCCTCTTCCGGAGAGCCGGGAGGGCCGCCCCAGACATTCTCGCCCTGGTCGATGAAGATTTCCGAGCACGGGCCGCAGGGGCCGGTATCGCCCATCTGCCAGAAATTGTCCGAAGTCGGGATGCGGATGATCTTGTCGTCGGAAAAGCCGGCGATCTTCTTCCAGAGCACGGCGGCTTCTTCATCTTCGGAATAGACCGTCACCAGCAGGCGGTTCTTCGGCAGGTCAAAGCCTTCGGTGACGAGCTTCCAGGCAAGCTCGATAGCATTCTCCTTGAAATAATCGCCGAAGGAGAAGTTGCCGAGCATCTCGAAGAAGGTCAGGTGGCGCGCAGTATAGCCGACATTGTCGAGATCGTTATGCTTGCCGCCGGCGCGTACGCACTTCTGCGAGGTCGTCGCCGTCGAATAGGGACGCTTTTCCAAGCCGGTAAAAACGTTTTTGAACTGTACCATGCCGGCATTGGTGAACATTAGCGTCGGGTCATTGCGCGGCACGAGCGGGCTCGATGGAACGACCTCATGGCCGTTCTTCTTGAAGTAGTCGAGGAAGGTCGACCGGATATCGTTTACACCGCTCATTTCATGCCCTTCGATGCTGCCAGCAGGCAGGTAAAATTAAATCCATCGGCTTTTATCGTTCGACCCTGCCACTGTCCAGCAAACAAACAAAACCGGCCGCATTCTCGTGAGAGAACGCGGCCGGTGCTGAATTGCCTCAGCGGTCAGGGCGAATTACATGTCGCCGGCATCACCTGCATCGTCGCCGGCGTCAGGGCCGCCGTTCTGCAGGAAGCGGTCGGCAATCAGGCCGGCGTTCTGGCGCAGCCCCGTCTCGATCTCGCGGGCGAGATCCGGATTGTCACGCAGGAAGATCTTGGCGTTTTCGCGACCCTGGCCGAGGCGCTGGCTGTTATAGGAGAACCAGGCGCCCGACTTCTCGACGATGCCGGCCTTGACGCCGAGGTCGATGAGTTCGCCGGTCTTGGAAACGCCTTCGCCATACATAATGTCGAATTCGACCTGCTTGAAGGGAGGCGCCATCTTGTTCTTGACGACCTTGACGCGCGTCTGGTTGCCGATCACCTCTTCGCGCTCCTTGACCTGGCCGATGCGGCGGATGTCGAGGCGGACGGAGGCATAGAACTTGAGCGCGTTACCACCTGTCGTCGTTTCCGGTGAGCCGAACATGACGCCGATCTTCATGCGGATCTGGTTGATGAAGATTACCATGGTGTTCGACTTGGAGATCGAAGCCGTCAGCTTTCGCAGCGCCTGGCTCATCAGGCGGGCCTGAAGGCCCGGCAGGCTGTCGCCCATTTCGCCTTCGATTTCGGCGCGCGGCGTCAACGCGGCGACCGAGTCGACGACGAGGACGTCGATGGCGCCGGAGCGCACCAGCGTATCGGTGATTTCAAGCGCTTGCTCGCCGGTGTCGGGCTGGGAGATCAGGAGGTTCTGCAAATCGACGCCGAGCTTGCGGGCATAGACAGGATCGAGAGCGTGTTCGGCGTCGACGAAGGCGCAGATGCCGCCCTTCTTCTGCGCTTCGGCAATGGTCTGCAGCGCGAGCGTCGTTTTACCAGAACTTTCCGGACCGTAGATCTCGATGATACGGCCCTTCGGCAGGCCGCCGATGCCGAGCGCGATATCGAGGCTGAGCGAACCAGTAGAAACCGTTTCGATCTCGACGATGCTCTCGTTCGAGCCGAGTTTCATGATCGAGCCCTTGCCGAATGACCGCTCGATCTGTGAGAGTGCCGCTTCGAGCGCCTTGCTTTTGTCCACCGATTTGTCCTCTACGAGCCGCAATGAATTCTGAGACATTCGATCCACCTTTAGGTTATTGACGCTGCTCTAGCAATGTCGCCGCTGATGCGAAGTTTGTACCTGATTTGTTCTAATTTCGCAATGGGGTTGCAAATAATTGAAAGAAAAAGGTAAAACGGCCCGTGTTCTATTTTTGTTTTATCGATGCAAAGCAACGGCTTAGTGCTTCGCTTGCGCTGAATGCCGGCGTTTTGGAGCCTATTCGATTCGCTCGGGGAGAGCAGAAATGAGCGGCAAGATTCTTGTTCTCGGTGGCGCCCATATCGATCGCCGCGGCCGCATTGCCGGGGAGACGGCACCCGGCGCCAGCAACCCTGGAACATGGTTCGAGGAACCGGGCGGTGGCGGCTTCAATGCGGCACGCAATCTCGCCCGGCTCGGCTTCGAGGTGACGATGATTTCGCCGCGCGGCGGCGACCCGATCGGCGAGATGGTAAGCGAGGCGGCCGATTTTGCAGGAATAAATGACCGCCCCTTCGTCTTCCTCGACCGCAAGACGCCAAGCTATACGGCGATCATCGAGAAGGACGGCAATCTGGTCATCGCACTGGCCGACATGGAGCTCTACCGCTTCTTCGTGCCGCGGCGACTATCGATCCGCTGGGTGCGTGACGCCTTCGCCGCCACCGATTTCATCCTCTTCGACGCCAACCTGCCCGAGGACACGGCTGCCGCGATCGTCGCAAGGGCCAAGGCACTCGGCAAGCCGGTAGCGGCAATTGCTATTTCGCCGGCCAAGGTGGTGCGCCTCCTGCCCTGCCTCGAAGGTATCGACTATCTATTCCTCAACGAGGCCGAGGCCGCAGCGCTGGCTGGCCACCGGCCGGATGAAGCCGCCGGCTGGCCGTCCCTGCTCGGTGACATCGGCATCGGCGGAGCGGTCGTCACGCGCGGCCAGCGCGAACTCGTCGCTTTCAAGGACGGGCGGGCGCTTGTCTTGCAGCCGCCGATCTCGGACAATGTCGCCGATGTCACGGGTGCGGGAGACTCGCTGGCGGCCGGTACGCTCTCGGCCCTCATGCTCGGCTATCCGCTCGAAGAGGCGGTCCGCCATGGTGCAGCGGCAGCGGCTCTCACCGTACAGTCACCGCACGCCGTCAACGAAAATCTCTCGCGGGAACTGATCCGCGACATGCTTTCGCTTGTCCCGGCGGCAAGAATTCTGCAATGAAGCGGCAACATCGATAAACGGATACGGATCATGACCAAACCCTTCTCGCCCCTGCTGCCGATCTCCTATTCGAAGGAAGTGGCCGCCGCCAAGCAGCGCGGCGCCCCGATCGTCGCCCTCGAATCGACCATCATCACCCATGGCATGCCCTACCCCGGCAATATCGAGATGGCGCGCAGCGTCGAAGCGATCATCCGCGATCAGGGTGCCGTTCCCGCCACCATCGCCGTCATCCACGGCACGCTGCATATCGGCCTCGAGGCCGCCGAGCTGGAACAGCTTGCTCAGGCCAAAGACGTGATGAAGGTATCGCGCGCCGATATCGCCTTCTCGATCGCCGAGCGTCGCACCGGTGCCACCACGGTTGCCGCGACCATGATTGCGGCCGCACGTGCCGGCATCAAGGTCTTCGCGACCGGCGGCATCGGCGGCGTGCATCGCGGCGCTGAAGAAACGTTCGATATCTCCGCCGACCTCGAAGAGCTCGCCCGCACCGGCGTCATTGTCGTCTGCGCCGGCGCCAAGGCGATCCTCGATATTCCGAAGACGCTGGAAGTGCTGGAGACCCGCGGCGTGCCGGTCGTGACCTATGAAAGCGACGAATTCCCGGCCTTCTGGTCGCGTTCATCAGGCATCCGCAGCCCGCTGACGCTGAACAGCCCGGCGGCGATCGCCAATTTCCAGACGACGCGCGAACAGCTCGGCATCGACGGCGGCATGCTGATTGCCAACCCGGTTCCGGAAGCCGATGAAATCGCCCGCGAGGAAATGGAAATCTACATTGAGCGTGCGCTTGATAGCGCCGAGCGCGACGAAATCACCGGCAAGGCGGTAACACCTTACCTGCTGAGCACGATCTTCGACCTGACCGACGGTCAGAGCCTGAAGACGAATATTGCGCTGGTGGAGAACAATGCGCGGCTTGCGGCAGAGATTGCTGTGGCACTTGGCGAGTAAGCCAACATCTGGCGGGCTGGCCCCGCCAACGATCCATCGCGGAATGACTTGAGGGGCGCACAGCGCCCCTTAATCATATCAGCTATCCAGCGTCTCTTTCACCGCTACAGCCAACTGCTTCAGCGAGAACGGCTTCGGCAGGAACCCAAACTTCGCTTCCGGCGGCAGGTTGCGGGCGAACGCATCCTCTGCGTAACCGGACACGAAGATGAACTTCAGATCCGGATAGCTCTTGCGCAATTCGCGCAGCAGCGACGGTCCGTCCATTTCAGGCATCACCACGTCGGAGACGACGATATCCACCTTGCCTTCGAGCTCCTCCATGATCTCAAGGGCCTCGACGCCGGACCCCGCCTCGTGGACCGTATAGCCACGCGTCTCCAGCATGCGTTTGCCGCCGCGCCGCACCGCTTCTTCGTCCTCGACGAGCAGGATGACGGCTGAACCCGTCAGGTCTTCCGGCTGCTTCGGCTGGACGAGTTCCACAATCTGCGCACCGCCGGCCGCAACGGCCTGACCGGCGGCTTCCGCTTCCGCAGCGACTGCCGGTTCGACGATATGGCGCGGCAGGAAGATACGGAAGGTCGTGCCCTTGCCGACTTCCGATTCCGGCTGGATATAGCCGCCGGATTGCTTGACGATGCCGTATACCATGGCAAGGCCGAGACCTGTGCCCTTGCCCACGTCCTTGGTCGTGAAGAAGGGCTCGAAAATCTTGTCCATGATCTCGGGCGCAATGCCGGTACCGGTATCGGTCACCTCGATCAGCACCATGTCTTCATGCGGCATATAGGAATAGTTGAACGCGGCAACTTCCGCTGCCGGCAGATTACGGGTGCGCAGCGTCAGCGTACCGCCATCCGGCATGGCGTCGCGGGCGTTGACACAGAGATTGATCAGCACCTGCTCGAATTGCGAAAGATCGGTTTTGACAGGCCAGAGATCGCGGCCATATTCGACGTCGAGCTTGACATTGGTACCCGAAATCAACCGRTCGACCAGCATGCGCAGGTCGCCGACGACATCGGTCAGGCTCAACACCGTTGGTCGCATCGTCTGCTTGCGCGAGAAGGCGAGAAGCTGGCGCACGAGCACCGCCGCGCGGTTGGCATTACGCTTGATCTCTATCAGATCGGCGAAGCTCGCATCTGCAGGTCGCGCCTGCAGTAGCAGATGGTCGGAAGACAGCAGGATCGCCGTCAGCACGTTGTTGAAATCGTGCGCGATGCCGCCGGCAAGCGTGCCGACCGCATTCATCTTCTGCGTCTGCGCCATCTGCGCTTCCAGCGCCTTCTGCTCGGTCACTTCCACCGCATAGACGATGGCCGCCTCCTCCGGCGCCTCGTCGCTCTGGTCGATGACTGCATTTACATAGAAGCGGAAGAAGCGTGCGTCATCGGTCGGCGTGCGGGAATYGATCGGCGGGATGTCGCCCTGGCGATCCTTGGCGGCGGCGAGTGCCGCGGCAAGCTGCGGCCGGTCGCTGTCCTGCACGATCGTTTCCATCAGCGCGCCGCGCTCCAGATCGTCACGCGAGACGATATTGGAGAAAAGCTTCAGGAAAGGCGCATTGGTACGCAGGATCTTGCCATTGCCGTCGACGGAGGCGATCGCCATTGGCGTGTTGTTGAAGAAGCGCGTGAAGCGCATGGCGGCCGCCGATGCCGACTGGCCGTTCTCACTGTCCTTGTCACGCGTCAGCACGATCGTCCGGCTCTCGCCGGGCGCCCCGTCGCGCATGGAGGTGACGCGGTGGATGATCTGCACCGGCAGGCTCTGGCCGTTCGATTTGCGCAGGTCGAGGTCCAGCGTCACGGTCTTCTTCAGCCCCGGCTCGGCCTGTACCGACTGGATTAGCGCCAGCCCCTCACCCGCGACGAGATCGCCGATGTTCATCGATCCAGGCATGAATTTGGTGAGATCGAGCCCCAGCCATTCCGCAAGCGTGGCGTTCAGATAGAAGATCTCGCCCTTGCGCCCGGCGGAGAAGAAGCCTGCCGGAGCGTGGTCGAGATAATCGATCGCGTTCTGCAGCTCCTTGAAGAAGCGCTCCTGATCCTCACGCTCGGCGGTGATATCGATGATCTGCCAGATCTGCAGCGGCTTGCTGTCGCCCTCTTCCGGCTTCAGGAGCCGCGCTTTCAGGCGATACCAATGCGCGCCGGCGTTGCTTCCGGGGCCAACGGCCCGCAGCAGGCGGAATTCTTCGCGCCCCTCCCGGCCCTCGCGCAACCCGTTCACCAGCCGGTAGAGCGCCTCGTTCGATTCGCGGTGGCGCGACAGCAGCGTTTCCAGTGTCTGCACCTCGGTCGCCTTGCGCGCGCCGGTCAATGCGCCATAGGCGGCATTGGCATAAACGATGCGGCCCTTCTCGTCGGTGATCAGCGTTCCGTCGGGATGGCCGTTCAGGAAAGCGCGCGCCAGGCTGTCTGACTGGCGCTGCGGCATGACCTCGATGAAGCCGATGACGGAGGAGACGAGAAAGAAGATGCCAACCATGGCGAGAACGCCGAGACAGCCGAGCACCAGCTCGTTGCCGAGCGAATCCTTGAAGAAGACGAAGGCCGCCGCCGCCGCAATCAGCACGATCGCCAGCAGGATGATGCGTATCGCCGTGCCAGAACGCCCCCCACGATCCACAAGCGGCGCGTTATAGTCGTCGACCTGACGCGATTTCGTCATCTATTCCTCGCATAAGCCCTTCCGGCCGCGCTCGTAACACCGCTACGAAGCAGGAATCAGGCAGTCTTTCCTTCTTATCAACTTGCTGCGCCCGCAAAAACAGCAGGTTTCGTTAGACTGCTTGAATTCACAGGCAAACGCGCCAATTTGCCCGTAATCCCGCCGGTGCCGCAGCGAGCGCCCGGCCAAATAGTTGCACAACACGAAATCGCGTTCGCCGGTGACTGGACAGACCCGCCGGCTCTTGCCTAAGGAGCGGAAAAGTCGTCTGTTGTGCCATAATGCGAAATGGAGTGAGTGCCTATGTTCGATGATGTTGTAGGGGCTTACGGTAGCCGCTTCCTGCTTGCCGCCGGTGGCGTCGGTATTGCCCTCATCCTGCTCATCGCCGTTCTGTGGTTCCTGCGCGGCCGCGCGCCCTCGCCTTTTGTCCGCGGTGGTCGCAACCGCCAGCCGCGCCTGCAGGTGCTCGATGCCGCCGCCGTCGATGCCCGCCGTCGCCTGGTGTTGGTGCGCCGCGACAATGTCGAACATCTCGTCATGATCGGCGGCCCCACCGACATCGTCATCGAAAGCCGCATCCTGCCGGAAACCGAAGCCGAAACCGGAAGCGATTTCCGCCCGCAGCCGGTCGAGGAACGCCAGGTCGTTCAGGAGCGTGCAGCCGTCCAGCCGCGCCGCGAGCCGCAGCAGGCCCCGCAGCCGAGGCCGGTCGCCACCCCCGTCGCACCATCTGTGGCGGCAAGCGCCGAACCCGATTTCGAACCCTACAGCCCGGCACCGGCACCAGTCATCGTCCCGGTCATCGCCCCGCCGGCCGAGCCGGTTCGCCAGCGCCCCGAACCTTCGGTCGCTCCGGCAGTCACGCCACCCATGTCTGCCCAACAGATGCCTGCCCAGCAGATGTCGGGCCAGCAGGCTCCCGCGCCACAGGTTTCCGCTCCGCCGCTCACGGCCGAACGTGATGGCCCGCAGCGCATGTCGCAGCTTCAGCCGCGCCAGCCCGAACGCCCCGCTCCGCAACCCGTGCCCGATGCCGCCAACGCTGCAGATATCCTCGATGCAGCCCGCCAGCGGGTGTTGCCGCAGGAGCGCATCGAACCGGAAGTGTCCACTCCGGCGGCTCAGAGCGCTCCCGCTGTTTCGCGCGGCGCCCCAGTCGCGACGGAAGATGGCGGTTTGCAATCGGCTGCCATCCGCCGCGATTTCCAACGCATCCTCGATGATGAAATATCGGCCAATCCGGCCGCCGAGCGCGTGGTTCCCGTACCCAATACGCAGGCACGCCCTGCCCCGCAGCCTGGTGTTCCTCAGTCCGGCTCTCCTCAGCCAGGCTCAATGCCGCGCCGCGACCCCGATATGGCACCGATCACGGGTGCGGATGCCGCACTTCAAAAGGAAGTCGCCCGCATCTTCGGCGAAATGAGCGTCAATCGCGACAAGTAAAAGCCGGAGCCATATGGCCCCAGAGCAAAGAGCACCAAAACAAAAAGCACCGCGATCGTCTCGCGGTGCTTTTTTCATTGCCGGTTCGGAAGTGATTATTCGTCCCGGTAAACCTTTTCGCGACGCTCGTGGCGTTCCTGCGCTTCGATCGACAGCGTGGCGATCGGGCGAGCGTCGAGGCGTTTCAGGCCGATCGGCTCGCCGGTTTCCTCGCAGTAGCCGTAAGTGCCATCTTCTATGCGCTGCAGGGCTGCGTCGATCTTGGAGATCAGCTTTCTCTGACGGTCACGGGCGCGTAGTTCGATAGCCCGGTCGGTTTCGGAGGATGCACGATCTGCGAGGTCAGGGTGGTTTGCGCTTTCCTCAGCCAGGTGGTCGAGTGTTTCGCGCGCTTCTCTAAGGATATCGTTTTTCCAGGCAACCAGCTTGGCTCTGAAATAAGCGCGCTGGTTCGTATTCATGAACTCCTCGTCTTCCGAGGGAACATAATTGCTAAGATCGATCTTCTCACTCAACGCGATTCTCCTGAAGAACATCTCATCTGGCCGGGTGTATATCCCATGCGCTATCCGCGATTCAAGCCAAATAAGACAGGTAAACAGATTTTTAAATCTGTCATAAATTTGAGCTAACAGTCTATTTTCGCATCATTATTCCGAGCAGCGTTTTTTGCTTGGCCTTCAAAACGCCGTTTTGGGACGCCCCTTTTGCGCTCTTAGAAGCCTGTGGACGGTTGACGTTGCGGGATCGCAACCGCTACTGAAAAGGCTCCGTTCGAAGCTGGATTTGCCCATGGCCGCCCTCCTGCCTCCACCCCATCGGATATACCTCCTGCGTCATGCCGAAGCCGCCTGGRCCGAGCCCGGACAGCGCGATTTCGACCGGCCGCTGAGCAAAAAGGGTTTCGGCGATGCCGAGATCGTCGCCGACCGCGCCGCCGACAAGGGCTACCGTCCGGACATCCTGATCAGCTCGACCGCGCTTCGTTGCCGCGACACCGCCGAGGCCGTGCATCGGGCCATGGGCGAAACGCTCGACATGCGCTTCGTCGACACGCTCTATAACGCCTCGGTCGATACCTATCTCGAAATCATCGATGCGCAGGATGTGGGGAGCGTCATGCTCGTCGGCCATAACCCGACCATGGAGCAGGCCCTATCGGCGCTGATCGGCCAAAAGGCTATGGCAGCCTCTGTGCCGAAAGGCTTCCCGACAGCCGGTCTCGCTGTTATCAGCTATGTCGCTACGACTTCGGCATGGCGTCTCGTCGATTTCGTCATCGACTGAGCTTTCGCGTCGCTTCTTTTTCGGGCAGCGGCCCCTTCCTATATTGCAGGCAGTGCCATCAGGGATTCCGATTTGCCGCCACGCCTGACATCCTTTGCCGACGATGCGCTGATCGCGCTGGATAATCTTGCAGACCGCGCCAGCGGTCTCGTCAATCCGACCATCCGGCTCGGCGTCACCGGCCTTTCCCGCTCCGGCAAGACGGTCTTCATTTCCTCGCTGGTCCACAATCTTCTGCACGGCGGCCGGCTGCCGCTCTTCGAAGCGGTTCAGTCCGGTCGGGTGTCGGCCGTGCGCCTGGAGCCGCAACCCGATGATGCCGTGCCGCGCTTCCAGTATGAGGATCATATCCGCGCACTGGTGAAGGAGCGTATCTGGCCGGATTCCACCCGCGCAATTTCCGAACTGCGCATCACGCTCGATTATCAGAGCGCCAGCTCCTGGACGCGCATGTTCTCGCCCGGCCGCCTGTCGATCGATATCGTCGATTATCCCGGCGAATGGCTGCTCGACCTGCCGCTGCTCGGCAAGGATTTCCGCACCTTCAGCGAGGAAACCATCGCCCTTGCCGCAACCGGCATCCGCGCCGAGCTGTCGAGCGCCTGGCTGGCGCTGACGAAAGCGACGGATATCACCGCGTCTGCCGATGAAATGGTCGCCCGCGATCTCGCCACCAGCTTTGCCGGCTATCTGAAGGCCTGCAAGGCTGACGAACGCTCGCTTTCCACCCTTCCGCCCGGCCGTTTCCTGCTGCCCGGCGATCTCGATGGGTCACCTGCGCTGACCTTCGCCCCGCTTGCCCTGCCCCCGGATGGAAAGCCGGAGCGCGGCTCGCTCTGGGCGATGATGGAGCGCCGCTACGAGGCCTATAAGTCGGTGGTCGTCAAACCCTTCTTCCGTGAGCATTTTGCCAGGCTCGACCGGCAGATCGTGCTGGTCGACGCGCTGCAGGCAATGAACCGCGGTCCGGAAGCCGTGCAGGATCTGGAGCGCGCCCTGACCGACGTGCTTGCCTGCTTTCGCCCCGGCAGCAATTCAATCCTGTCGTCGCTGCTCGGCCGGCGCATCGACCGTGTTCTGGTCGCCGCCACCAAGGCGGACCATCTGCACCACGAAAGCCACGACCGGCTGGACCGGCTGACACGCCGCCTCGTCGACCGCGCCATCGATCGCATCGGCATGGCCGGCGCCGGCATCGATGTCATGGCACTCGCTTCCGTGCGTGCCACGCGGGAGGCAACGGTGCGTCGCGACGGCCACGACCTGCCCGTCATCGTCGGAACACCCATGGCCGGTGAAAAGATCGCCGGTGAAATCTTCGACGGTGAGCGCAAGACGGCGATCTTCCCCGGCGATCTGCCGGAAAATCCCGAATCTCTCTTTGAGCGCATCGAAGCTGGCGACGCGTCGGTCGAGCTGTCCGACGTCAATGTCGTGCGCTTCCGCCCGCCGCAGCTCGAGGAAACCGGCGGCGGCATCAAACTCTCCGTGCCGCATATCCGCCTCGACCGCGCCATGCAGTTCCTGTTCGGAGACCGCCTCGCATGAGCAAGCCCCCGATCGACCAGCCCAATCAGCCGCGCCGCGCCCCCGCCGCCTTCACCTTTGAGGAGGAGAATGCGGCGCCCGAAGCCCCGCGCGTAGAACGCCGCAAGCCGGCAAGCTTTTCCGGCGAGGTGGTGCTGACGCCAGATGAGGAAGATCCCTTCCTCAATCCGGAGCAGGATCTGAGCCCGCTGCCGGTCGCTACTCCGCGCAAGCGGCGCACCTCCTTCGCCAGCATCGCCGCCGGCGCTTTCGGCATTCTGCTGTCGCTCGCCTTCGGCCTCTGGACCGACCGGCTGATCCGCGATCTCTTCAGCCGCGCCGACTGGTTGGGTTATGCCGCGCTTTCCGTTCTCGCGATCGGCATCCTCGCCGTCATCGCAATCGTCATCAGGGAGACGGCGGGCATGATGCGGCTTGCCGCGGTGCAGACCATCAAGGCTGAAGCCGATGCCGCGATTCTGGAAACCCGCCCGGCCAAGGCACGCGCGGTCGTCGCCCGCCTGATGAGCCTGCTCGGCAACAAGCCGGAAACCGCCAAGGGCCGCGCCACGCTGAAGGAAACCGAAGGCGAGGTCATCGACGCTCCGCACCTGATTGCGCTTGCCGAGCGTGAGCTGCTTGCACCGCTGGATCGTCGGGCACGCGCGCTGATCGTCAATTCCTCCAAGCGCGTCTCGATCGTCACGGCCGTCAGCCCGCGCGCCATCGTCGATCTACTCTACGTGCTCTATGAGGCTGCTCGCCTGATCCGCGCCATGGCCGAACTCTATGGCGGCCGCCCCGGCACGCTCGGCATGCTGAGATTGATGCGTGACGTGCTCGCCCACCTTGCCGTGACCGGCTCGATTGCTGTCGGCGACAGCCTTGTTCAGCAGGTGCTGGGCCATGGGCTCGCTTCCAAGCTTTCGGCCCGACTCGGCGAAGGCGTCATCAACGGGCTGATGACGGCGCGGATTGGCATTGCCGCCATGGATCTCTGCCGTCCGCTGACTTTCCGGGCGCTGAAACGGCCGGGAATCGGCGATTTCATCGGCGACCTGACGCCATCGATGACGGCACGCAACGGTAATCCCTGAGCAAAAAGCCGAATTTCGACATATTTAGGCCTTCTTACTTAGGGTACAAAAAATTCAAGCGGATTCAATGCGCTAAAGGCGCAACCTTAGAATCCTTACCTTGCGAAAGCCCTGTATTTCCACGCATTTCGGCGTCCCGGAAAGAAAGCATTAACCATTCTCCGGCAAAACTTCAGACCAGTTCCCGAGTGGTGTTTGCCAAGGAAAATCCATGTACTCGCGCAAGTTTCTTTTTGTATGCGGCCTGGCCGCCGCGGCATTGTCTCCAGTGGCAGACGTCGCTTCCAACGCCACTGCCGCAACCCGCGACAAGGCCTTCTTCGAATCCGTCGCCGGCACCTGGAAGGGGCCGGGTGAAATCGTCGCCGGCAAGTACAAGGGCACGAAATTCACCTGCAATCTCGTCGGTTCGCCGGCTGATGATTCCTCCGCTGGCATCAAACTCGACGGTACCTGCCGCGTCGGTGTCTTCAAGCAGCCGATGAGCGCGGTCATCTCGCAGTCCGGTTCCACCTACAAGGGCAAGTTCCTCGATGGCGCCGAAGGTAAAGGCCTCGATATCGTCTCCGGCGCCGTCAGCGACGATACCGTCGTCGTCGGTATCAATCGCTCCAAGCTGAACGGCGCGATGATTGCCCGCGTTCGCGACGACAAGACCATGAACGTCACCGTTTCGGTCAAGGTCGAAAGCCAGATGGTCCCGGTCATTGGCCTGACGCTGACCCGCCAGGTCGACGAAATGGCTGTCGGCTCGATCCAGTAAGCTATTCATTCGGAACGGATTTTCCTGAAGCGGCGGTTTTCCGCCGCTTTTGCTTTTTGGCTTATAGCGCGCTCGAAAAAAGCCCGCAGAAGTAGGCCCTTTCTCCTGTTGGTCTTGGTCGTCAGCGGCTGTTCTTATGGCCCCGCTGGTCTGCCTTGACACGCCGTTCGTGTGAACCGCCTTGGTTTGCCGTGATGGACACTCTTTTTGCGATTCTTTGCGAGAGCGACTTGATTGCCGTCTCGATAGGAGAACCACTCGGGCGCTGCCGCGTTCCCTATTTTAGTATTTCGTGATGGCATGGGATCATTTCCCGCCACAGGCCGTTCTTCGTAGACGGCAGGGCTTGTCCCTGCGCAGCCACGGAGACGAAGGACATGAACGCAACCAACACGGATACGGAAACCAGGAGCCTGAAGCTCGCCAAGGAATATCTGCGCCTTGGCGGACACCGCCGCTGCAAGATCGACGACAACATCACCACTGTGCGCCAGTGGGAGAAGGATACCCCGGAGGCCGAACGCTTCTGGCAGGAGCAGGTGCAGCCGCTTTCTGCAGCTGACCGCAAGCAGGTCGAGGATTTCCTGCCCAGCATCAATTCGCCCTGAATGCTTGAAGCCGCAGGTCCGATGTCCGATAACTGGATCCATCTCTGCATGCAGCGGATGTTCGCAGCCTGCGCTTGGTGGCCCCCTTTAGGTCTTGCGCCACCAGTCGCGGCTTTCGTCCGCGATCTCGATCCCCGCAATGTCGGCGCCGCTAAGCCAATCGGAAACCGCCCTGCCTCGGACCATGAGTTCGGGCGCGATATCCGCAAGCGGCATCAGCACGAAGCCCCGCTCCGTCATGCGTGGATGCGGCAGTTCCAGCCGAGGCGCATCCTGCGCGACGCCCTCATAAGTCAACACATCGATATCGAGCGTGCGCGGTCCCCAGCGCTCGATACGCTCGCGCTTCATCTCGCGCTCGATCGATAGGCAGAGATCGAGAAGCGCTTCCGGAGCAAGCCGTGTTTCCACCGCCGCGCAGGAGTTGAAGAAATGGGACTGGTCGGTCTTGCCCCAGGGCGGCGTGCGGTAAAGCCGCGAGACGGCGGCCACCCGGCAGTCCGGATGGGCGTCCAGCACCGCAAGCGCTGATGCCATGGACTTGACTGGGTCGCCGACATTGCCGCCGAGGCCGAGCGTTGCGAGACGGAATGGATTATCGGGTACGATGCTCAACGGTCACCTGCACGAAATCGAGCACGCCAGGGATCGGCGCATTCGGCTTGCGCACCGCGATCTTGGCCCTGATAATCTGCGGGAATTTTTTACAAAGCCCCTTGGCGATATCGAATGCCAGCGCCTCGATCAGGTAGCGCCGCTGGCCGACGACGATCTCTTCGATGATGGTGAAGGCGGTGCCGTAGTGAACGGTCTCATCGATGGAATCGTTTTCCAGCGCGCTGCCCGCTTCCACCTCCAGTTCGGCATCCACGAAGAAACGCTGACCGAGGAATTCCTCCTCGGCATGCACGCCGTGGCGGGCGAAGAAGGCGCAGTTCTGCATCAGGATCGTATAGGTACTCATGACGGCCTCCCCCTAAAGCATGTCGCGCAAAAGTGCGTAGCGGTTTTGCGGCAACGACATGCGTAAAACAAAGACTTCAAGCATGTCGCGCAAAAGTGCGTAGCGGTTTTGCGATAACGACATGCGAAAAACAAAGATTTAAAGCGTGGCACCCGGATCTGATGGATCGTGACACGCTCTAGAAGCGTCGTTCCGGGCGGCCAGCATAGCATCGGCTACGGCAAGCGCATCCCTGTTGATTGCGACATTGTGTACCCGGAAAACAGCCGCCCCCTGCAGCCTGAGAAGCGCGCTCGTCGCCGCCGTCGCCGCATCGCGCTCCGCCGGCTCCCGGCCGGTGACGGCGCCGAGGAAGCGCTTGCGCGACGTGCCGGCCAGAAGCGGCAGGCCGAAGCGGTGCAGCTCCTCGAAACGCGCCATCAGTTCCAGATTTTCCTTCGGCGTCTCCTTGGCAAAGCCGAAGCCGGGATCGAGCACGATGCGGTCACGCAGGACACCGGCAGCGGAAGCGATCTCCAGCGAACGCTCGAGAAAAAAGACCTGGTCATCGATGATATCGGCAAGCTTCTGCCGGTCGCGGCCCGTATGCATGATGCAGAGCCCCGCCCCGGTCTCAGCCGATAGCGCAGCGATTTTAGGCTCCTTCTGCAGGCCGAAGACGTCGTTGACGATATGGGCGCCGGCACTGATGGCACGCCGCGCCGTTTCCGCGCGATAGGTATCGATGGAAATCAGTGCTTCAGTACGTCCGCTGAGCGCCTCGATGACGGGCAGTACACGCGCCTGTTCTTCAGCCGGGCTGACGGAGGCCGCATCCGGCCGGGTCGACTCTCCGCCGATATCAAGGATCTCGGCGCCGTCTGCGACCGCCTGCAGCGCGTGCTCGACGGCCCTGTCGACCGTGTCGTAGCGCCCGCCGTCGGAGAAGGAATCCGGCGTCACGTTGACGATCGCCATGATCACTGAGCGCTTGTTGAGCTCGATCTCTCGATCATGGGCCACACGCCAGAAACTGCTATCGAGCTGTTTCACCAGTCTAATCCCGTCGCTAGCCAAAAAAGCCGCTATCCGATATTGCTCTTGCGGTGGCTATGCCCCAAGCTCCGCCAAACTTCAACACAGGTTCAGTTCAGAATGCCGCTTGCGTTGCGTTATATGCGCCTTCCCATCGCCTTTTCCATGATTGCCTTTTTCCTCTGCGGCCCCGCGGCTGCCGAAGTCGTTGCAACGAAAAGCTATTCCTATTTCGATATCAAGGGAAAGACGGCCGACGAGCTGGACGATGAACTGAGCCGCCGTGGCCCGACGGCGAACGGCTCCTCCGCTCGCCATCCCGGCGCCACCAAGATCCGTTTCGGCGGCGAGGCGACTTATATTCAGGAAAATGGCCGCTGCCGCGTCGGCAACGTCAAGGTCACCGTCCACACACAGATCATCATGCCGCGCTGGAGCAACCGCAAGGGCGCGAGCCGTGAGCTGTCGATGATCTGGGATGCGCTGTCGAGCGATATCAGGCGCCACGAGGAGCGCCATGCCGAGATCGCCCGCACTCAGGCGCGTGCCATGGAACGCGAACTCAGGGCGCTGCCTTCGCGGCGCAATTGCGAGGCCATGCAGGAGCTCGTTTCGGATGCGTCGGCTCGCGGGGTGGAAGAGCACGACAAGTTGCAGGCCCGATTCGATCGCGTCGAGGCGGTCAATTTTCAGAATCGCATGCTGCGACTGCTCAACAATAGACTCAAGGGCAAGGGCGGCGAAAGATAAGCTCTTTTTGCCCTCAAGGCGAGCAGAGAACGTTAGCTGCCCAATGAAACTTGTGCGAAGCTTGTGGAACTCCCAGCCTTTTACCGGTCATTTTTCATTCTGGTGGACTCAACCGGAACGCGGTAATATGACTATATTCGAAAGTGCAGTAAGGCAGCTGGCTTTCGTGACTGTGTTCTCCTGGCGCGTTCCGAAGCCGCGGGTGTTCCTCCCTCATCCGTAGGTAATGCGCCCGCCTCGCCTCGCCCGCCTCCGGCGTGCGAGGCTCTCTTTTTGGAAAGAGCCGCGATTTTGGGAGTTAAGCCTGCCGTTCCGGCACGTGCACGGTGAGCCCGTCTAGGGCAGCCTTCATCCTGATCTGACAGGAAAGACGCGAGGTCGGGCGCACGTCGAAGGCGAAGTCCAGCATATCCTCTTCCATCGCTTCCGGCGGGCCGACGATCTCAGTCCACTGCTCGTCGACGTAGACGTGACAGGTCGCACAGGCGCAGGCGCCGCCGCATTCGGCCTCAATGCCGGGCACGGAATTGCGGACCGCATTCTCCATCACGGTGGAGCCTTGATCGACGTCGAGATCGAAGCGCGTTCCGTCAAAGGCGACGATGGTAAGTTTGGGCATCAGGATTAGGTTCCGGTCTTTCGTAGTAGATGGGCGGATTTTCTTCCGACAATTCTGCGCGTCAGTCAACATTGCCGGATCGCCCCGAGATTCGCAGATCGGCCAGGGTTGCGCCATTCTCTATGCGTCACGGGGGAAGTCGCAAAAAGACCCGCCGTTCCGCTATGGAACAGAAGGCCTACGGTATCGGCCCGAAAATCGAGATCGATTTTCGGAAAGCCTGATGCGTAGATTTAGAAAAAATTGAGCCTGTATGTGCATCAAAATGAACGCACATACAGGCTCAAGGTCAGCCCAAACCTGTCCTGCCTTATCCGCGGCAGAGTTTCAGAATGAAATTCTCGGCGTCGACGACGGCTGCACCCAACGCTGCCATGGCGGTCGCGTCGCCATTGTTCTCTTCGACGGCTTCCGCCGATTGCGAAACCCGGAAGGCACCGACGGAGCTTGCGGCTCCCTTCAGGCGGTGTGCCGCAGCACCCACCCTGGCAGACTCGCCGCTTGCAATGTCCTGCAGGCAGGCGCGCGCCTGGCGCGCAAACATCTGGAGAACTTCGATTTCCACCGTCTTGTCGCCCATCGTCTGGCGCGCAAGATGAACAAGGTCGATCGGCCTGATCTTGGAGGGCGAAGGCCCCGTGGAATTGTCAGGTGCTTCGAATGCGATACTCACTGCTGCCATTTGCCAATTCTCCCGTCTTATATCGTCCGCGCTTGCTACTGTTGTGCGGTCGGAGAATGGCGATCCCGTTAAATTCCGGCGCATTCGGGGCGAAAATCTAACCATATGGTTAACGTCCCTTAAATATCGCTAAAATATCGGCTTTTAGGCCGCTTCCAAAATTTAAAGGTGTTAACAACGGGTTAAGAGGGATGGAAACGCAAGGGTTCATTAATTGTGTAGGCAGCCCAGATGTGTCACTACGATACTGTTGAGGCGGGCTCATGCCGCGCGCCTTTGCCGACAGAGTGGATAATGGTAGTGTTTTGATACCTTTCGTTTGAAAAATCGGCTATCTACTCTGAAATGACATGCTTATCCGTCCGTCTTGGATGGAAGGCTGGCACGGCAAAGGTTCTTTCCGGGCAAAGGCGGTGGCCCGGATGCGCTGCCGGACTGGCCGGGAATTGCGAGGCATATCGGAATGGCGAATAACAAGTACAATGAATCGATCGAGGACAAGGCGTTCAAGGCATTGGACGAGGCGCTTCAGATCGATTTCGGCCAGGAGAACGTGCCGTCTCGCCGCGGCAACGCGCCCCATGCCCCGGAGGCTAATGTGACTGACCCATCCAATGCCCGTAATCAGTCCCAGGAAGAAGCACAGCGCCGCCGCGGCCGCTCTGGCCGTACAGGCGATCAGCAGGCGCCCCGGGCACCGGCCTTCGCCCCGGCCAATGATGCCAGCCGCAATTCTCCCGCTTCGCTTCTGAAGTCGCTGGAAAACGGCTCCAGCCGCCCTGCCCTGCGCACGGCCGCTCTCGTTTCCATCCTGTGGGTCATCATCGGCCTCGGGCTGATGTTCATGCTCTATGCGCCGCAGATCTCCCAGATCCGCTCGCTGACCGATCTTGCCGCCCTGCCGGGCGTGATTGCCGGCATTGTCGGCATCATCGTGCCGGTCATGATGTTCTATGCCTTTGCCATCATGATCTCGCGCGCCCAGGACATGCGCAACGCCGCCCGCTCCATGGCTGAAGTTGCGCTGCGCCTTTCCGAGCCGGAAACCATCGCTTCTGAACGCATCATGACGGTCGGCCAGGCCGTGCGCCGCGAAGTCTCTGCGATGAATGAAGGCATCGAGCGCACCATTGCGCGCGCCTCTGAACTCGAAACGCTCGTACATTCCGAAGTGAATGCGCTGGAGCGTTCCTATGCGGATAACGAACTGCGCGTGCGCGGCCTCGTCCACGAGCTCGGCTCCGAGCGCGAAGCGATCGTCAATCATGCCGACCGCATCCGCTCCTCGATCGCCGGCGTTCACGACCAGCTCAAGGAAGAACTGTCGCTTGCGACAGAAGAGATCGCCATCCGCCTTGCGACCTCGGGCGAAGCCTTCGCCACGCTGATCGATACGCGCGCCGCCGCAATCATGGAGAAGTCGGACAGCGCCATGCAGTCGCTTGGCACGCTGCTGGCCGCCAAGACCGACACGCTGCTCCATACGCTGACCGCCTCCGGTCTTGCGATTGGCAATGAATTCGACAACCGTCTCGATAGTCTGACGAACACGATCAACGAACATGGCGAGCGCCTGCTCACCCAGTTCGAGACGCGCGCCTCGACGATGGACGCGAGCACCGAGCGCCTGAATACGGCGCTGCAGGAGCGTACCCAGCAGCTCAATGAAATCCTGGTTTCCCGCACCCGCGAGATCAATCAGAGCCTGACATCAGGCGAACGCACGATCGGCGGCACGCTCGACGACGTGCTCTCCAGGCTTAATGCCGCACTCGACGAAAAGGGCGCCAGCTTCCGCCAGAGCCTGCAATCGACGGCCGACGATGCCGTCATGGATCTCGACGTGCGCTCCGGCTTCTTCGAGGAGCGCCTGCAGACGACTGTCGCCCAGCTTTCGACCGCCTTCGACGAACGCGTCGCCGAATTCACCGATGCCTTCGACAAGCGCTCCGGCTCGCTCGACACCAAGCTCATCGAAAGCCTCACCCGCATCAACGAAACGCTGTCGGGCAACGCGGATTCCATCGAAGGCATCCTCAATACCAATATCGATCGCCTCGGCACGTCCATGAGCGAGCAGTCGCTGGCGCTGGCGACCGCCTTTGCAACCGGCCAGGAAGTGCTGGATAGCACGCTTGCCGACCGTGCGGGGGAAATCACCTCGGCGCTATCGACCCGCACCGGCGAACTCGGCTCGGCGCTGAGCAACGCCACGTCGGAAATCTCGCTGGCGCTCGCAGCCGGCACCTCCGAACTGCAGAACAACCTCGCTGCCCGGGCAGCCGAATTCCGCGATACGCTGCAGACGACCACGACCGAACTCGCCACTGCCGTCGACAGCGGCACCGAAAGGGTCACAGGGGCATTCGGCGGTCGCGCCGAAGAGCTGAGCAGCGTTCTCGCCGCCCGCGCCGCTGAAATCACCGATGCGCTGAAGACTGCGCATACCGGCATCGACAGCGTGATGGCCGAACGCGGCGGAGCGCTGATCGGCGCACTTGCAGACCACCACGCCCGCTTCGACGAGGCGCTCACGAGCCGTTCCGAAGCCATCATCAATACTGTCTCTGGCACGCATGACCGTCTCGCCGAGACCCTCGACGAGAAGGCGATGGCGCTGGCGATCTCGCTGAACGAGACGCAGTCGCGCATCGAAGACACGCTCTCGACCCATTCGGAATCGCTCATCAATGCCGTTTCCGGCACCAATGACCGCCTCTCCGAGACGCTGAAGCAAAACCAGGCCCGCATCGAGGATACGTTCGCGGCCCGGTCCGAGTCCTTCCTCAATGCCATCTCCGGCACGCATGACCGCCTCTCCGATACGCTTGACGAAAAGGCGATGGCGCTTGCCATCTCGCTGAACGAAGGCCAGGCCCGTATCGAGGATACGCTTGCGACCCGCTCGGAGGCCATCATCGATGCCGTCTCCGGCACGCATGACCGCCTCTCCGATACGCTTGACGAAAAGGCGATGGCGCTTGCGATCTCGCTGAACGAAGGCCAGGCCCGCATCGACGATACGCTTGCCACCCGTTCGGAGGCACTGCTCAGCGCCGTTTCCAGCACGCATGACCGTCTCGCCGACACGCTCGATGAAAGGGCGATGGCACTCGGCATCTCGCTGAACGAAACGCAGTCGCGGATCGAAGACACGCTCTCGACCCATTCGGAAGCGTTGATCAACGCCGTCTCTGGCACGCATGACCGCCTCGCCGAAACGCTCGACGAGAAGGCCATGGCGCTCGGCATTTCGCTGAACGAGACGCAGTCGCGCATCGAGGATACGCTGTCGACCCATTCGGAAGCGTTGCTTAACGCCGTGTCAGGCACGCATGACCGCCTCTCCGAAACGCTCGACGAAAAGGCAATGGCCCTTGCCATCTCGCTGAACGAAAGCCAGAGCCGCCTGGAAGACACGCTGACGGCGGGCACTGATGCCTTCGTCCATGCTGCCACCGGCACGCATGACCGGATCGCCTCATCGCTCGGCGAAAGCCAGCTCCGCATCGAGGAAGCGCTCACCAGCCGCGCCGAATCCATCGTCAATGCCGTTACGAACAGCGCCGACCGCCTGTCCGATACGCTTGACGAAAAGACCATGGCGCTCGCCATTTCGCTTGACGACGGCCAGAGCCGCTTCGAATCCGCGCTCGAAAACCGCAGCAACTCCATTATGGACACCGTTGCCAATGCCGAAGAGCGTGTTGCCGGCGCCTTTGCCGACCGCACGGAAGCGATCCGCGCCGCCTATACGGATAATCAGGCACGTCTGGAAACCGCGCTTGCCGAGCACACCTCCACCCTGTCCGAAGCCCTCGATGCCGGCAGCGCCCGCATGGAAGGCATCATCGGCAGCATGACGGGCCGCATCGAGGATGGCCTTACCGACGCCCAGCAGCGTATGGCCGTC
Organism: Rhizobium sp. 01T437; assembly: GCF_056398505.1. Lineage (NCBI taxonomy): Bacteria > Pseudomonadati > Pseudomonadota > Alphaproteobacteria > Hyphomicrobiales > Rhizobiaceae > Rhizobium > Rhizobium sp. 01T437. Next base: position 306,200 of record NZ_JBFTPM010000001.1, on the reverse strand, counting down.
CTTGCCAACGATGCCGCAAGCAACGTCGAAGGTGGGCTCGCCGCCGCACATGACCGCATTCGCACCACGCTTGACGACCGCACCAATGCTATCACGCTGACGCTGACCGAGGCCCATAACCTCATCAACGACACGCTCTCCGAACAGGCGACCTCGATCGGCACGTCGGTTGCGACGAGCATCGGCATGCTCGAAATGTCGCTGGAAGATCGCGAGGCTGCGATCCGCACTGCGATCGATAAGAGTGCACAGTCGCTCGAGGATCGCATGCGCGAAGGTGCCGGCCAGATTGCCGGTCGCTTCCAGGAAGCCGCCAACACGATCTCGCGTTCGGCCGCCGATTTCTCCGGCCATCTCGACCACTCCGTCGACAACCTCACGGGCCGCTTCACTGAGACCGGCACCCGCGTCGAAGCCAGCCTTGCCGCCATCGAGGCCCGTATTGCCGATGGTGTCGGCGGCGTGGCCCACAAGGTTGATGCTGCAGGCAGCCATCTCTCCGGCCTTCTGGATGACAGTATCTCCCGTCTGGGTTCGATCGGCGACGACACAGCCCAGCGCATCGCCGCAACGCTCGGCAACAGCGCCGCAAACCTGACCCAGGCGCTCGACAGCCGCACTGCTAGCCTGACGGAAGCTTTCGACGGCCGCGCCGCCAGCCTGACCGATGCGCTGCATGCCGGCAGCGCCAACCTCACCCAGGCCCTCGACAACAGCAGTGCAAACCTCACGCATGCTCTCGAGAGCCATAGCGCCAATCTCACCCAGGCTCTGGACAGCCGCCGGGTACATCTTGCCGAAACGCTCGACAGCGGCAGTGCGAACATGGCCCAGTCGATCGACGGCCGGACCTCGGCCTTGAGCGACATGATGGATCGCGGCACTGCGCGCATCGAAGAGCGTCTCTCCACCATGGACCGCGCTCTGACCGTCGGTCTCGATGCCGTCAACCGCACGATCGAAGGTAAGGCAGCCGGTCTTGCTGCAAGCCTGCGCAACGCCGTTGCCGAAGCCGCCGAAGGCATGGATGGCGAAGCCACCAAGTCCTCGGAACTGCTGAGCCGCACCGGCCAACAGTTCGCCGAAGCCATGGACGAGCGCTCCTCGCAGATCGTCAACCGCGTCGCCGAGGCACAGAGCCGCCTCGCCGGCCAGGCTGCCGCCGTTGCCCAGACCTTCTCCGAGGCCGGCAACGTCATCGTCAACAAGGTGGCGGAAGCGGAGAACATCGTCAGCAGCCAGGTCAGCGCCATCAATCATGCGCTCGCCGATGCCGGCCAGACGCTGGAAGCGCATGGCAATTCGATCCGCTCGACGCTGACGGATGCCGGCAGCCAGATCACATCCAGCATGGCCGAGGTCGACCGTGCGCTGGAGGCCCGCAGCAGCATCATCCGCTCCAGCCTGGAGCAGCGTGCCCGCGAAATCGACACCACACTCACGGATATCGACAAGGCGCTGGAAGCACGCGGCAATTCGATCCGCACAACGCTCGACGAGCGCACCCGCGACTTGAACTCCATGCTTGCCGGCCGCTCCACCGAGCTGACGCGCATCCTGGATGAGACGGCACGGCCGATCATCGACCGCTACACCGACGCCGGCCAGGAAGCTGCAGCCCGCATCACCGCGGCAGCAAGCCTCAGCGCCGAGCGCCTGCGTGCGGAAAATGAAGCGCTCACCCAGGCCGTCGCCGCCCGGGCCGAAAATGTCGCCAATGCCGTCGCCGCTATCGAGAATAGCCTGACGAACAACGTCAACGGCCTTGTCCAGCGCCTGTCGGAAAGCAGCGCCGCCATGTCCATGATGATGACGCGCGCCGCCGATCAGCTGAGCGGCGTCGACAGCCGCCTCAGCGACACGACCACGCGCTTCACGGACTCTGCCGCCAAGGCTGCCGAAATGGTTTCCGCTTCGACCCGCCTTCTCGAAGGCAAGGTCGATCGCCTGTCGGATATTTCTGGCCAGACGCTCGCCCAGGTCGGCAGCATCATCGGCCGCTTCGACGACCATTCGAAGGTTCTCGGCCAGGCCTCGCAGCTTCTCGCTGCCGCCCAGTCCGGCCTCGTATCGACCCTGGAAGAGCGTGAGACCGCCCTGCAGACTTTGGCAACCGGCCTCGTGCAGCGTTCGGGTGAGATCGAAAAGACCATGCGCGGCCTCGGCGGCATGATCGAGATGGTCTTCGAACGTGCCGAGCAGCGTTCCAACCAGGTCACCGGCACATTGCGCCAGAGCGTGCAGGCCTCGTTTGCCGATATCGGACGCGTGCTTTCGGATACCGAGAAGCGTGCCGAGGAAGCAGCGTCCAACATGCGCGAAGCGATCAACCGCGCCGGCGAGGAAGCCAATGCCACGATCGACACCAGCTTTGCCAATGTCGAGCGCCGCTCCGGCGACCTCACCAACCGCCTGCGTGGCGGCCTGACGGCCTCGCTCTCGGACGTCGAGCGCATGCTCGGCGAAGCCGGCCGTGCTTCCGACAATGCAGCGCAGAACCTGCGTGAATCGCTCCGCGATGCGATCGACGACGCTGTCGGCCGCTTCTCGGGAGCAACGGAAGATATCCGCCGCTCCGCAACCGATATCCGCAGCGAACTCGACGCCACCCGCGCCGAGCTGAAGCGTGGCGCCTTCGACCTGCCGGAAGAAGCCAAGGAAAGCGCGTCCGCCATGCGCCGCGCCGTCGCCGAGCAGATCAAGGCCCTGCAGGATATCTCGCAGATCGTCGGCCGCTCCAGCCAGCGTCTGGAACTCTCCGAGCCCGTTGCCCGCACGCTTGCCCAAGCTGAGCCCGCTCAGCGTGTCACCCAGCCGGTGATCCCGACGGCGCCTGCCCCGCAGCCGGCCCCGACGGCACGCCAGTCGATCGAATCCATGGGCCTGCGCGGCACCATCGCCCCGACCCCGGCAGCAGCACCCGCTCCAGCTCCAGCTCCGCAGCGTCCGGTCGCTCAGGCTCCTCAGCCGGCTCCGGCCCCCGCTCCGGTCAGGCAGGAAGCTCCGCGCACGGAAGCCACCAGCGGCGGCTGGATCAGCGATCTCCTGCGCGGCGCCTCGCGTGAAGAGACCGAGGAAGCATTGCGTGCCGCTCCGGCCCGTCCGGCAGCGGAAGCCGCTCCGGCTCCTGCGCCCGCCCAGCGCGCCAATGACAGCCGCAACCCGCGCCATGTCGTTGAATCGCTGAATTCGCTCTCGGTCGATATCGCCCGCGCCATCGATCATGACGCCTCGGTCGACCTGTGGCGCCGCTACCAGCGCGGCGAGCGCGACGTTTTCACCCGCCGCCTCTACACGCTGAAGGGCCAGCAGACCTTCGACGAGATCAAGCGCAAATACGATCGCGAGCCGGAATTCCGCACCGCCGTCGACCGCTATATCGGCGACTTCGAAAAGCTGCTCGCCGACGTTGCCCGCACCGATCCGAACCGCACGGTCACGCAGTCCTACCTCACGTCGGATACTGGCAAGGTCTATACGATGCTTGCCCACGCGGCGGGCCGGTTGAACTGAGTTGTCGGTTGGAAGCCTGAGGTGGTGAGACAAAAGGGGTCATCTGTGGATGGCCCTTTTTTATTGCCCCGGCTCCTTCATTCCGTCACAAACATCCCTGATCCGCATGCACCGATGGGGCAGCCCCCCAATCAGACCATCATCAAGCTAATCGCTTGCCACGACAGAGACCGTAGACATTGATGACCAAGACGACCTCCCGGCTGATAGTCGCCGCCTTCTCGTCCGCATTTCTTCTGGGCGCGTTCATTCAGGCTGAAGCCGGCCAGGCAAGCTTCCTCGTGGACGTGCAGTCCGGCCAGGTTCTGGAAGCGTCCAACCAGGATGATCTGAACTATCCGGCATCGCTCACCAAGATGATGACGCTCTATCTCACCTTCCAGGCGCTGCATGACAAACGCCTGACCTGGGATCAGAAGATCACCATGTCGGAAAATGCCGAAAGCAAGGAGCCATTCAAGCTCGCCGTCGGCGCCGGCCGCAAGGTCACGGTCAAGGAGGCCGTCGAAGCCATCGTGGTGCTGTCGGCCAATGATGCGGCCGTGGCTCTTGCCGAACAGCTCGGCGGCTCCGAACAGGCCTTCGGTACGATCATGACGGACAAGGCCCGTCAGCTCGGCATGAAGAACACCGTCTTCAAGAACCCGTCGGGCCTGCCGGATCCGGAGCAGGTAACGACTGCGCGCGACATGGCCACACTCGGCGTTTCGCTGATGCGAGACTTCCCCGAAGAGTTCAAGCTCTTCTCGATGCGTGGCTTCCAGTTCCGCGGCATGAAGCTGCGCGGCCATAACAACCTCATGTACCGCTACAACGGCGTCGACGGCATCAAGACCGGCTTCACCGACGCATCGGGCTACAATGTCGTGACGTCGGCTGCCAAGGACGGCCGACGCGTTGTCGGCGTTGTCATGGGCGAAAAGACCGCCAGCCTGCGTGACGACAAGATGGCCGGCCTGCTCGACAGCTACCTCCCCTCCGCTTCGACCGCGACTGCATCGGCGACAGGCGGTAACCCGACGATGACGGACGCTCAGCCGACGAAGTGAGGTGATAGGAGGAAGCTGGTCGGTGGTTTTGCCGCTAGGATGTCACTGGGTCACTGCATTTGATTGCGGCGGGAAAGAAATCGCTGCTGGGCTTGTTCAATCTCGTTCTCTGGAATGCAGCGAGCCAACCAAGAGTAGTTGATCGCCCCACCGGAGAACGCAATCTTCCTAGATTCCACGCTACCTCTTCGTACCGTCCATTGAAGAAGCGAACCTGGCCAGAAATTCCGTTTTTGACAGCCAAATCGTACGCATTCGAATGCGATAGATTTCGAAACCGGTGTGCAGCTAAATCCCAACGCGCGTAGCCTCGCAGCCATAGCGACCTCGTTTCCGTTCACTTCGGTTGCGAGTTGTTGGACAAAGGCTTGATACTGATCGACAGCGAGAGGCAGAGGAGCGGACGTATTGCCACGAGAACCCTGAGCTTGCGCACCGCTCCAGCATTCAAAAAATAGTAACGACGCAAGCGCGAAGCGGAACGTTGTTTTCAATTGCGATCGGCCGAACACAACACTATCTCGCAGCTCAGATCGACGTCAGCGTCCAGCCAACAATCTGGTCGGTGACCGACGTAAAGGCGCGGCCTAGCCCCTTGACGAAACTCACGTTGTCGCCGCCGGCCGGAGCAGTGGCCCGGAAGACCTGCTGGGCCCGCACTGTGCCGTTTCGATCGTTGAGGATCTTGGCGGAAATCTCCACCACAGCCTTGTTGCCAGACGCTGCGTCGATCTCGAAGGAGCGGATATCGGTCACGACCTGATAGTCGATCGCCAGTCCCTGCCCCGGCTTTCCGACGCCGCCGAGCTTGCCGGAATTCTCGAAGGCCTGGACGAGCTTCGATTGCACCATCCGCGGCAGCGTATCGCTCCACTGAGAGCGTGACAGATACTGAATTTCCGAGGGCGAAACGCGGATGACGATCTGGTCGCTGTTCAGCGCCTTCAATGCCGTCGGATCGGCAATCAGGATCTGCTTGCTCTTGGCCGACGGACCGGTGCCATCGACCGTGGCTGCCGAGAGATCATAGGTGTCGTTTTTCGCCGCCGTCCCGCAGCCTGTAAGAAGCGCTGCCGTCAGCGGCAAAATAATCGCCGTTCCTCGGATCCAGGAACGGCGCGACATCACATGCGATAGACCCATATTACGCTACCCCTGACCTCTGTTTAGCGCCGCGTGCGCCCGTCATATTGCTTGACCGTCGGCCCGCCGAAGATGATCCGCTGCGGGTTCTGGTCGAAATTGCTGATGGCATTGTTGAGGTTGTTCGCCGTGCCGCGCAGCTCGTTGACCAGCGTCTGCACGTCACTCAGGCCACTGCCCGAGAACCGCTGCAGATTGTCGGCGATCGGCCCGATGCGCGTATTGACGTTGTCGGCGACCTTCTTGAAGGATTCGAGCGTCGCGCGCGCCTCGGTGAACAGCGAATTCGTATTGTCTGAGCCGAGCAGCGCATCGACCTTGATGAGGATGCCGTCGACGCGCGTCGAAGCCGAGTTCAGCTTGTTCGCCATCTGCTGGACGTCCTGGATTGTCTGGTCGATATCCTTGCGGCGGTCCGCCACGGTGTTGGAGACATCGCGGATCGACGCGACGGCGGCGCGCGCATCCTTCGTCGCCTGGGCGATATCGTCGACCGAACCCTTGACCTTGTTGGCGTCGATGGCAGCGACCAGCGTACCGACGCGATCGAGCGTCACCTGCGCCTTCTTCCCGAACTCGTTGTAGGTCGTCACCGTCTGGTCGACTTTGGCGACCAGACCCTTAAGATCACTCGAGGCATCGGCCACGTCGCGGCTGACCTTCTCGGCATTGGTCAGGATCGTGTTGATCTTCTGCGCATCGACGGCCTTTACCAGATCCTCGACAGCCGCAAGCGTCGAGTCCACCCGGCCCGAGACGTTGCGCACTGTATTGGAGAGATCGCCGACACTTTGCAGGAAGCTGTCGATATTGCCGGAGTTCTTGGCGAGCGCATCCGAGAAGGTTTCTGCATTCTGCAGGGTCTTGGTCAGCGGTCCGCGCGCATCGCGCACGAAGCCCTGCACGTCGCCGACGGCGTCATTGGCGCGGTCGAGGATCTTGTCGGCCGTGGCGAGCAGGTTGGTGACGCTCGACTGGTCGGCGATGATGACGGCGCGTTTGCCGCTTTCCAGCGCCTGCTGGAGAATGTTCTTGTCTTCCTTGCGGCCACCGGAAAGCTCGATATAGGCAGCACCCGTCAGGCCCTGGATTTCAAGGGCCGCCTTGGTGGACGGATAGATCGGCGCATCCGAGCGCACTTCGGTAAAGGCCAGCGAATATTGCGGATCGTCGGCATCGATGGAGAGCGACTGCACCGAGCCGACCTGGATGCCGTTGAATCTAACAGGCGAACCGACGCTCAAACCGTTGGCGGAGCCTGGAATGCGCACGATCAGCTCGGCCATCGGCCCGCTGCGGCCATATTCGGCCATCCAGTAGACGAAGCCGAATGCGGCTGCGATCACCAGAACGGTGAAAAAACCGACGATCGTGTAATTGGCTTTGGTTTCCATCGTCTCCGGTCACTTCCCGCTGTCATGCTGCGCCCGGGCCGCCGGCGCGTCGTCCTGCGGCACGATCGAACGCGCGCGCTTGCCCTTGAAGTAGGCCTGAACCCACGGATCGTCGTAGGCCAGCATGTCGTCGATCGTTCCTTCCACCATTACCCGCTTCTTTCCAAGCACGGCAATACGGTCGCAGACCGAAAACAGGCTGTCGAGGTCGTGGGTCACCATATAGACGGTTAACCCCAGGCTATCGCGCAGATTGGCGATCAGCTCGTCGAATTCCGCAGCACCAATGGGATCGAGGCCCGATGTCGGCTCGTCGAGGAAGACGAGTTCGGGATCGAGCGCCAGTGCGCGGGCGAGTGCTGCACGCTTGATCATGCCGCCCGATAGCTCCGATGGATATTTGTCGGCCGCATCGGCTGCGAGCCCCACCATGCGGATCTTCAGATGCGCCAGCTCATCCATCAGCGAAGCAGGCAGATCGAGATATTCGCGCATCGGCACCTGGATATTCTCCTTCACGGTCAGTGAGGAGAAGAGCGCGCCCTGCTGAAAAAGAACGCCGAGACGCATATCGAGTGCATTGCGCTCCGGCTCGTCCAGCTCGTCGAAATCCTGCCCGAGAATCTTGATGGTGCCGGAACGGCGCGGCAGCAGGCGAAGCACGGTGCGCATCAGCACCGATTTGCCGGTGCCCGAAGCGCCGACGAAGCCGAGGATCTCACCGCGATAGATATCGAGATTGAGCTTGTCGAGCACGACCTTGGGGCCGAAAGCGACTGTGACGTCGCGCGCCGACAGCACGACATCCCGATTGCCGTTTTTGYTCGTTTCGATCGGTTGCTGATCCACGTCGTCCGCCATGTCAGAAATCGATCGCTGCATAGAACATCGCAAAAAGCCCGTCCATCAGGATGACGACGAAAATCGCCTTCACGACGGCGGCCGTCACATGCTGGCCGAGCGATTCGGCACTGCCGCCGACCTTCAGGCCCTCGACAGCTGCGACGATGCCGATGACGAGCGCCATGAACGGCGCCTTGATCATGCCGGCCAGTATGGTCGAAAGCGTTACGGCCTCATGCAGGCGCGACAGGAAGGTTGCGAATGTAATGCCCGAATAAAGATAGGCGACGGCAGCGGCACCGGCCAGCGACGCAAAGTTGGCAATCACGGTCAGAAGCGGCAGCGCAACGGTCAGCGCCACCAGCCGCGGGAAGATCAGCACGCCGATCGGGTTGAGGCCCATCACCTTCAGCGCGTCGACCTCTTCACGCATCTTCATCGAGCCGATCTCGGCGGTGATCGCGCTGCCCGATCGGCCGGCGATCATGATGGCGGTCAGAAGCACGCCGATTTCTCGAAGCTGCAGGATGCCGACGAGGTCGACGACGAAGATTTCCGCACCGAAATAACGAAGCTGGAAGGCGCCCTGCTGCGCGATGATCGCGCCGATCAGGAAGGACATCAGCAGAATGATCGGAACGGCGCGCACGCCCATATGGTCGATCTGGTTGACGATCGAGGCCGGCGAAACGCCGCTGCCACGGCCGAATTTCATCTGCGCGCCGCGCACCGCCGAGCCGAGGATATACATGGAGGCTGCGACATTGTCCCAGACATCGAGGGTCATCCGCCCGATCGGTGCGAGGATGCCCTCGGCGATCGAGAGCTTCTCCTTCTGTTCAGGCTCCTGCTTTTCAGGCTCCTTGGAGAAGGTGGCGATCAGCTCGTCGATATGCTCGTTCGTGCCCTCGAAATGAACCGTTCGCCCTGCCTCTTCCTGCTGTTTCTTTAGCCGGCAAAGTAACCAGATGCCGGCCGTGTCGATATCGGTGACATCGGAAAGATCGAGCGTCAGGTCGCCGCTATTGTTGCGCGACAGTTTCTCGAAATCCTGCAGGACGAGATGGATGTTGGCGCTGCGCCAATTGCCTTCAAGATGCACAAGCTGGCCCGAGCCCCCGGCTCGGTCGTCTACATGCAGCGAGGCGGCGTTGCGTTTCTCGGACTTCAAAATACTTGTGTCTTTCAATGCTTGCAGCGACAGTCCCGACTCGCGAACATATATTCGCCGCCCGGCGCGTTAATATACAGAAGCAACGCGCAATTTCCATGCTCGCAGGAGAGCAAATATGCCGCGCCACCTTGATATCCAGATGAATTCATTCCCGATTGCGGGAACTTTCACCATCGCGCGCGGGGCAAAGACCTCGGCGGACGTGATCACCTGCACGCTGACGGAGGGAGGCGCCAGGGGGCTGGGCGAATGTGTGCCCTATCGCCGCTACGGCGAGACGATGGAAAGCGTCATGGCGCAGATCGAAGCGGCCCGCCCGCTGATCGAGGATGGCATTTCGCGGGCCGGATTGCTGCATGCCATGCCGCCGGGAGCGGCCCGCAACGCCGTCGATTGCGCGCTGTGGGATCTCGAAGCCAAGCTCACGGGCAAAAGCGTCGCCTCGCGGCTCGATCTGCGCAAGCTGAAGCCGCTGACCACGGCCTATACGATCTCGCTCGGCGAACCCGATGTCATGGCGGCCCAGGCCCGCGAGCATGCGCAGCGCCCGCTCCTGAAGGTCAAGGTCGGCACTGACGATGACGAGAGCCGCATTCGGGCTGTGCGCGCCGCCGCGCCCGATTCCGCCATCATTCTCGATGCCAATGAAGGCTGGCCGGAAGACCGGCTGGAACATCACCTGCGCATCGCTGCCGAAGCCAATATCGCGCTGGTAGAGCAGCCGCTGCCGGCCGGACGCGACGATATGCTGGCCGAGATTGCCCGCCACGTGCTCATCTGTGCCGATGAAAGCGTCCACCACACCGGCGACCTTGCAAGCCTTGCCGATCGCTACGACGCGATCAACATCAAGCTCGATAAAACCGGCGGCCTGACGGAAGCGCTGGAAATGAAGGAAGAAGCCCAGCGGCTCGGCTTCTCGATCATGATTGGCTGCATGGTCGGCACCTCGCTTGCGATGGCACCTGCCGTACTTTTGGCGCAGGATGCCGATTTCGTCGATCTCGACGGCCCGCTGCTGCTTGCCCGCGACCGCGAGCCCGGCCTGAATTATGCCGGCTCTCTCGTGTTTCCGCCGGAAGCCAGCCTCTGGGGCTGAAGGTAATAGGCGATGATGACGAGGGCGAGCCCGAAGGCGGCGACACAGGCCATGACATAATAGCTGTCGAGGCCGAGCGCGGAATAGATATAGCCCGAGGCGATCGTCATCAGGCCCGAGGCCATGCCGATATAGAAGAAATAGGCACCCTGGGCCGAGGCTTCCTGCGTCTCCTGCACCGTGGCTACGATGCGCCGTTGCACGCCGGTATGCACGAAAGCATAGGTGAAGCCGTGCAGGCATTGCAGCATGAAGAAGCCGATAAAGCTCGTCTCCGTCGGGAAAAACACCCAGCGGCAGATGCTTACGGCACAGCCGAAGCGGATCAGTGTCCAGGCATTGAAGCGGCGGTTGAGGCGCCGCGACAGGAAGAACACCGTCACCTCAGAGGCCACCCCCGCACTCCAGAGCATGCCGACTTCGGTGCCCGAAAAGCCGAGCTGGTGCCAGTAGATCGAGGAAAAGGCGTTGAGCAGCGCATGGCTTGCCTGCTGGATTGAAACGCCGAGCAGCAAAAGCAGCAGATGCGGCTCGCGCAGCCCGCTGCCTGTGGTCGCCGGAAGATTGATCGGCTGGCCGCGCCGCCGTGTCGGCCCGATACGGGGACAGAAGACCGCCATCGTAATTGTCAGCACGAAGCCGAAGATCATCACGGGCAGCACCATGCCGCCACCCCAGCGCCCGACCAGCTCGCCGCCGGTGAGCGTCGAAATAATGAAAGCGATCGAGCCCCAGACGCGCATGGAGCCGTAATCGAGCCCCCAGCGGCGCACGCCCGAAATCACGATCGATTCGACGACAGGCACATAAGGGGCGAAGGTCGCCCCCTGCAGCGCAAAGACGATCAGCACCGACCAGAAATTGCTTGTCCAGTAGAGCGCGATGGCCGTCAGCAGCGAGAGGGTGCCCGACCATAGCAGCACATGCGCCCGCTCCTGCATGCGGTCGGCAAAGACCGCGACGATCGGCGCCACGAGAACGCGCACCACCATCGGTACGGCGAGGATCGTGCCGATCTGATGATCGTTGAACTGATGAGTCGCAAGCCAGACGGGGAAGAAGGGCAGGACGATACCGTTGACCAGCAGCGGCGCGCTGTAACAAAGCGCGCTGAGCAGCCGGAAACGCGGCGGCGCTCCCTCACCCATCGAGGGATTTTGTGCGGGAATCATAGTGGACCTGAAGGAAACTGTGCGTTGCCTAACACATCCCATCAAACACGACTATGGCGAGAAATAGCCCAATCGAAACGATACGGATATAAATCGAAACGATTTAAAAAATAAATGGGGCCTGTCGCCAGATGGCAACGGCTAAATTCATGATGCACCGGCGGAGACCGCCGATGCGGTACGCACACATTATTCAGGCAGCCTGCGGGGCGAGATCGCCCTCTTCCAGCAATTCGACCGATGTCAGTGCCGGCACGTTGCTGGTCAGCGCACGCCAGGTGATGAGTTCGAACCTGCCGTCTTCATGCTCAACGATCGCCGTGCAGCTTTCGACCCAGTCGCCGGTATTGATGTAGCGGATGCCGTCCATATCCTCGATCACGGCGTGATGGATATGGCCACAGATGACGCCGTCGGCGCCGCTCTTGCGGGCTTCTTCGGCAACCACGCGCTGGAACTCGCCGATGAAGTTGACGGCGTGTTTGACCTGCAGCTTGGCCCAGGCCGAGAAGGACCAGTAGGGCATGCCGAGGCGGCGGCGGACCGCTGCGAGCACGATGTTGATGCGGATCGCCGTGTCGTAGGCCCAGTCGCCGAGATAGGCGAGCAGACGAGCGTTGCGCACGACGACGTCGAATTCGTCGCCATGCAGGATCAGGTACTTCTTGCCGTCGGCGCCGTCATGGATGATGCGCTCGACGACCTCGATGCCGCCGAAATGCATGCCCGGAAAGGCGCGCAGGAATTCGTCGTGATTGCCGGGAATATAGACGACGCGCGTACCCTTGCGCGCCTTGCGCAAGAGCTTCTGGACCACGTCGTTGCAGACCTGCGGCCAGTACCAGCTGCGCTTCAGGCGCCAGCCATCGACGATATCGCCGACGAGGTAGATCGTGTCTGCCTCGTGGTATTTCAGGAAATCCAGCAGGAAATCCGCCTTGGCGGCCTTCGAGCCGAGATGCACATCGGAAATGAAGAGGGTGCGGAAGCGCCGAGGTTCCATCATGTCTGTCACAAGCCTTTCCGCTCGTGTCCCATCGTTCTTCGTCTGGTCTTCCAAAATCAGACTCGTGTATCAGGAAGATGACAAACCGCAGGAAAGGCCTGCAAAGCCGTTCAATCCACCGGCCCAATGTCAGCTCCCGTTACCATCAGGTCAAAAAGTTCAGCTGCGGCTATTTCCGTACTGTTCCGACCGGTCGATTGATGTATGGAGGAGTCTTCAAAAGACTTCGAACAACGCTGGAGGCGGCGATGGATCACCAGGAAAAATCCAAATCGGAAAAGAATTTGACGGGCGGTAGCCTCGACGAGCAGGCGCTTTTCTTCCACCGCTATCCACGCCCCGGCAAGCTGGAAATCCAGGCGACCAAGCCGCTCGGCAACCAGCGCGATCTGGCGCTCGCCTATTCTCCGGGTGTCGCCGCTCCCTGCCTCGCCATCCGTGACAATCCGGAGCAGGCCGCGGATTATACGTCCCGTGCCAATCTCGTTGCCGTCATCTCCAACGGCACCGCCGTGCTCGGCCTCGGAAACATCGGCCCGCTCGCCTCCAAGCCGGTCATGGAAGGCAAGGCCGTCCTCTTCAAGAAGTTTGCCGGCATCGACGTCTTCGATATCGAAGTGGATGCGCCAGATGTCGACCAGATGGTCGCCACCGTCGCCTCGCTCGAGCCGACCTTTGGCGGCATCAACCTTGAAGACATCAAGGCCCCGGAATGCTTCCGCATCGAGAAGCAGCTGCGCGAGAAGATGAAGATCCCGGTCTTCCACGATGACCAGCACGGCACCGCAATCATCGTCGCCGCCGCCATCCTCAACGGCCTGGAACTCGCCGGCAAGAAGATCGATGAGGTCAAGATCGTCGCGTCAGGCGCCGGTGCGGCAGCGCTAGCCTGTCTCAACCTGCTGGTGACCCTCGGCGCCAAGCGCGAAAACATCTGGGTCCACGATCTCGAAGGCCTCGTCTATGAAGGCCGTGTCGAGCTGATGGACGAGTGGAAGGCCATCTACGCCCAGAAGAGCGACACGCGCACGCTCGCCGAAAACATCGGCGGCGCCGATGTCTTCCTCGGCCTGTCCGCCGCCGGCGTCCTGAAGCCGGAATTGCTGGCCCAGATGGCCGACAAGCCGCTCATCATGGCGCTCGCCAACCCGACGCCGGAAATCATGCCTGATCTCGCCCGCGCAGCGCGCCCGGACGCGATGATCTGCACCGGCCGCTCCGACTTCCCGAACCAGGTCAACAACGTCCTCTGCTTCCCCTATATTTTCAGGGGTGCGCTGGATTGCGGCGCCGAGACGATCAACGAGGAAATGAAGATGGCGGCGGTGCGCGCCATCGCGGCCCTCGCCCGCGAGGAACCGTCGGATGTTGCAGCCCGCGCCTATTCCGGTGAAACCCCGGTCTTCGGCCCCGACTATCTCATCCCTTCGCCCTTCGATCCGCGCCTCATCCTGCGCATCGCGCCTGCGGTCGCCAAGGCTGCTGCCGAAAGCGGCGTCGCCCGCCGGCCGATTACCGATTTCGATGTCTATCTCGACCAGCTGAACCGCTTCGTCTTCCGCTCCGGCTTCATCATGAAGCCGATCTTCACGGCGGCAAAGACGGCAGAGCGCAAGCGCGTCATCTTTTCCGAAGGCGAAGACGAGCGCGTGCTGCGCGCCGCCCAGGTGCTGATCGAAGAAGGCATTGCCGAGCCGATTATCATCGGCCGCCCGCAGGTCATCGAAACACGCCTGAAGCGCTACGGCCTGCGCATCCGCCCTCTATCGGATTTCGAGGTCATCAACCCCGAGGACGATCCGCGCTTCCGCGAATATGTCGATCTCTATCTGCAGCTGGTCGGCCGCCGCGGTGTCATCCCGGAAGCAGCGCGCACCATCGTGCGTACCAACACGACCGTCATCGGCGCGCTGGCGCTGAAGCGCGGCGAAGCGGATGCCCTGATCTGCGGCCTCGAAGGCCGCTATGAGAAGCACCTGCGCGATGTGCGCCAGATCATCGGCAAGCGTCCGAACGTGCGCGACTTTTCCGCACTCAGCCTGTTGATCTCGCAGCGCGGCGCGACCTTCTTCACCGACACCTATGTGACCTTCAATCCGACGGCTGAGGAAATCGCCGAGGCGACGGTGCTGGCAGCTGAAGAAATCAAGCGCTTCGGCATCACCCCGCGCGCCGCCCTCGTCTCGCATTCGAACTTCGGCTCGCGCGAATCCGAAAGCGCCACCAAGATGCGCAATGCGCTGCAGCTGGTGCGTGAAGCGGCTCCGGATCTCGAGGTCGACGGCGAAATGCACGGCGAAAGCGCGATCTCCGAGGAGTTGCGCCGCCGCGTCATGCCGCACACGACGCTGCATGACGAAGCCAACCTGCTGGTCTTCCCGAACCTCGATGCGGCCAACATCACGCTCGGCGTCGTCAAGTCGATGACCGACGGCCTGCATGTCGGCCCGATCCTGCTCGGCACCGCAATGCCGGCCCATATTCTGGCGCCGTCGGTCACGTCTCGCGGCGTGGTCAACATGGCAGCGCTTGCTGTTGTCGAGGCATCGCAGCCGGCGTAAGCCGCGTTGCGGCCTTCGGCGAAGCGAAGGCCGTTGGCATCTGGATCAGGCACGCCGTATTGATCGGCGTCCCTGATCCGACAGCTCGTCGGCGCGTTCGTTACCTGCAATGCCGGAATGGCCCTTGCACCAGGCAATTGCTATCAATGGATTCTGGGATAGCTCGATATCGACGGCTTTCCAGAGCTCCGCATCTGATATCGCCCGGTTTCGGGCCTTGCCACCTGGGTTGCTTTTCTTCCAGCCATTGTTCCTCCAGATGGGACGCCAGCTGTTGCAGCCTTCGACGGCATAGGCGGAATCGGACCAGATGACCGCCGCCACACCCTCTGCTGTGCGGCTGATCCAGATTGCCGCCTCAAGCACGGCAGTCAGTTCCATCGCATTATTGGCGGAATCTTCTACGCCGCCGAAACCGGACGCGATTTCCACGCCATCGCGGTAGGCGACGAAGGCCCACCCGCCCTGCCGCGTACCGGGCTCATAACAACCGTCCACGAAAACGTGAAGGCCGTGTCGGGATTCCGGTTTTGCCGATGTCGTTGAGAGAGAGTGAATCTCGTCGGAAATTCCTGTCATATCAGCCGTTTAGATATCAGCGGGCTCTCGCGTCACCGCGGGAGAGATGGGAGTGGAAGCATAGGGCTTGCTGGATAAGATCGCAAAAATGCGCTAGGAATTACTTCGAGCTTATTAAGGGAAATACGTTAAGACAAAGCGCGGTCGATTGAAGCCGCAATTGACCGATAGATACTTTCTCATTCCGGGACGACGTCGTGAAGCGCCGAAACCTGTCTCTCCTCTTCTTTCTGGCATTTGCGGTTCCGGCAGCCGCTGAGACCAATGCGATCTGTGAGGATCTGCGCGGGCGTCTTGCCGATCTGCCGCAATCGATCGGCACGAATGGTGCCGAGATGCGCCAATATGCGGGCGCGCTTGCCGAACAGAACCTGGAACTGCGCAAGGTGCGCGGCGATCTGCGCCGCTATGGCTGCACGTCGGGCAGCATGGTCGTCGTTGGCGGCGAAAATGCCGGCTTCTGCGAAGAGCTCGAGCAGTCCGAGGCCAAGATGGTGGACAATATCCGCTACCTGCAGGACCGGCGCAACGAACTGCACCAGGGTGGTTCCGATCCGGCCCGCGAGGGCCTGATGGCCGCACTCGAAGACAATGATTGCAACAGCGACAGCTTTAGTGAACCTGCGCAAGGCGATGCCTATGCCCCGGCTCCTTCCATCGAGGAGCAGGCCATGCGCGGCGACACCTTCATTCCGCTTGGCGGCGGCGAGCGTTACGGCCTGCCGCGGGCGGAAATGCTCTCGCCCGTCAACACCATCTGCGTTCGCACCTGCGACGGCGGCTTCTTCCCGATCAGCAACAATGCCACCTCGGTCGATTTCGGCCGCGATGCCGCGACCTGCGCCAAAATGTGCCCCGGTGTGGAGACGGAGCTCTATTACCGCGACATCTCCAGCGCCGAAGCCTCGAACATGATCTCGACGGCAACGGGCGCCCCCTATGGCGCGATGAAGAATGCCTTCGCCTACAAGACCCGCGCCCCCGGCGAAAAATCTGCCTGCTCCTGCAATCTGACCGCCTATTACGAGGAAATGCGCAAGAGCCAGGCAGCCTATGCGCCGGCGCCTGAGCCGAAGGGTTCGATCACCACGATCCATACAGAAGCACCGAAGACTGCGAGCGCCCCGCCCGCCCCGCAGGCGCAGGTGCCGGATCGTCCCTATGATCCCGCCAGCAACAAGGTACGCCAGGTCGGCCCGCAATTCCTGGCCGGCGATCAGGGCAAGATCGATCTCACCAATCCGGCGACATCAGGCCCGCAGCCCCAACAACAGCAATAACCACGATATCGGCAGTCGAAATCGCGTCTTCAGTTTGACGAGCGATGCTCCCGGAAGGCTGCCGCCAGCGTGCGCAGCGCCGCACGCGACTTGGCATCCGTCAGTGTCGAATGCAGCATGACCTCGGAGGATGGCAGCGCCGGCAGACCGAAGCGCTCGCTGACCTCGATCGTGCCGACAGGTGCCAGACGATGGGAAAAGGTCGAGACGGCAAGCCCGGCTGAAACCGCTGCTGTCACAGCCGAAGAGCCGCCGCCGAGGAAGACTTCCGCCCAGGGAATACCCGCCGCATCGAGCGCCCTGGTGCAGACATCCCGCACCTTGCAATTGGGCGACAGTGCTGCAAGACGCAGCGGTTCACCGCGGCGATATTCGAATTGCGGCGTTGCAAACCAGCCGAAATGCTCCGGTGCCAGAACCTCCCCATCGCGCCGGTCCTCATCCCGACGGACGATTGCCGCATCCAGGTCGCCGCGATCGAAGGCGGCGAGCAACTCGCAGGAATTGTCGAGCCGGACCTCGATCGTCAGCCCCGGATCATGGGCATTGAGGCGCGCAAGCAGCGTCGGCACTTCCGGGCCGGCGACATGGGCCGCAATGCCCAGCCTGAAATGACGGCGCGACGAGGAAAGTGCCGCGACCGCACGGTCATGGGCGGCGAGGAATTCCCGTGCGGCATCAAGAAATACCGCCCCCTGTGCCGAAAGCCGCACCAGCCGCGGCGTGCGTTCGATCAGCCGATGGCCGAGCCGCTCCTCCAGCCGTTTGAGCTTGACGCTGATCGCCCCTTGCGTGCTGCCGAGCTCATTAGCGGCGCGGGTGAAGCTCTTGTTCTCGGCGATCGTCACGAAAGCCTGAACGGAATCGACATCGAGCATGGTCATTCGATCTATCCGAAATTGTTGTGTCTGAAATAGTCAATCATCCAATTCTGTAATGATCAAGCTCTGCTTATGCTGACGCAAATGGACGACAAGGGATGTCACCCTTGTAAGTCTCAACGTCGAAAGGCCAAAGCATGACCTCTGCCTCCCCTCCATCCTCGCGTATCAGAGGCATCATCGCCCTGATGGCGGCCTGCCTCTCCTCACTGATGTTCGGCCTTGAAATATCGAGCGTACCGGCAATCCTGCCGACGCTGGAAAAGGTGCTGCATGCCGATTTCAGCGCGCTGCAATGGATCATGAATGCCTATACGATTGCCGTCACGACGGTGCTGATGGCCGCAGGCACATTGGCCGATCGCTACGGCCGCAAGCGCGTCTTCCTGATCGGCATTGCCGCTTTTGGCCTCACCTCGCTGATTGCCGGCCTTGCTCAGGATGTTTCGCTGCTGATCGTTGCTCGCTTTCTGCAGGGCATGAGCGGCGGCGTGATGCTGATCTGCCAGGTGGCCGTCCTCTCCCATCAATTTCCGGAGGGCAGAGCCCGCAGCATGGCCTTCGGCTGGTGGGGCATCATCTTCGGCATCGGCCTCGGCTTTGGCCCGATCATCGGTGTCGCGATCGTAGCAGCCGCCGGCTGGCAATGGGTCTTCCTCATCCATGCCGTGCTGGCAGCCGTGACGGTGGCCCTCGCCGCAACGGGCGTTGAGGAATCGCGTGACCCTGCTGCAGGACGGCTCGATATCGCCGGCATCGCCACCCTTTCGCTGGCGGTCTTCTGCCTCGCCTTCTTCATCACCCAGGGTCCGGCTCTCGGTTTTGCCAGCCCTGCCGCGCTTGCCATTATCGGACTTTCCGCGGCAAGCCTCGTCGCCTTCATCTTCGCCGAGAGGCTGAACCCGCGACCGATGTTCGATGCCTCGGTCTTCGGCATCCGCGCCTTCTCGGGCGCCATCATCGGCTCGGCCGCCATGAATATCAGCTTCTGGCCCTTCATGATCTATCTGCCGATCTGGTATGAAGCCGGTCTCGGTTATGGCAGCGTGGCCGCGGGTTTGGCGCTGCTTGCCTATACGCTGCCGACGCTCGTCGTACCGCCGCTCGCCGAACGGCTCATGCTGCGCTACCGGCCGGGCATCATCATTCCCGGCGGCCTTTTTGCCATCGGGCTAGGCTTCCTGCTGATGAAGTCAGGCAGTGCTGCCGCCGCGCCAAGCTGGCTGACGATGCTGCCCGGCGCGCTGCTTGCCGGCATCGGGCTTGGCTTCACCAACACTCCGGTCACCAATACCACGACAGGCGCCGTCTCCAGCGATCGCGCCGGCATGGCCTCCGGCATCGACATGAGCGCCCGGATGATCTCACTCGCCATCAACATCGCCGTCATGGGCTTCATCCTGTTCAGCGGCGTGCTCTCCCATCTCAAGAGCACCTTGCCAACCTCGACGGATGCCGGCGACCTGCGCCTGCTCGCCGAACGGATCTCCGCCGGCAACATCGCCTCCCTGCCAGACATTCCGGCCGGGACGGTGCATGATGCGCTGGTCGCTGGCTTCGGTGGCGTCATGCTCTATGGCGCGATCGGCGTCTGGCTTCTCGCCGCCGCAAGCTTCCTCGTCTTCGCCCATTGGAAGACACCGGCCTGTGCCAAGGATTGCGGCACCCAGCCGGCAGAATGATGCACACCCGCGCCGGCTCAGACCGGCGCGGCCTCGTTTTCCACATGCCCCCAGCCGTTATGGAAAACCAGCTCTTCCAGCGCCATCCGCTGCCGCCAGCCTTTGACTGCCAGTTCCGGCTTATCATAGAGCCGGTCGACGAAGCCGGCGCAGAGCCAGGCGACGACCTCGATATGATCGGGAATGCCGAGGATCTCCTTCAGGTCACCCTCGCGAAAAATGCTGACCCAGCCGATGCCCACCCCTTCGGCTCGTGCCGCAAGCCACAGGTTCTGGATGGCGCAGACGGTGGAATAGCTGTCCATGCGCGGATTATGGGTGCGACCCAGCACCACGCTGCCGCTGCGGGTCGGATCGCAGGTCACGCAGATGCCGAGCGGCGCCTGGACGATGCCTTCGAGCTTCAGCGAACGATACTTTTCCTGCCGTTCGCCGTCGAACATGCGGGCCGCTTCCTCATTCGCCCTAAGGAAGGCATCGCGTACCCGCGCCCTCACCTCGACGCTCTTCACCAGAATGAAATTCCACGGCTGCATGAAGCCGACCGAGGGCGCGTGATGGGCCGCCGTCAAAAGCCGCGTCACCAGATCATCCG
Source organism: Rhizobium sp. 01T437 (assembly GCF_056398505.1). Taxonomy (NCBI): domain Bacteria; kingdom Pseudomonadati; phylum Pseudomonadota; class Alphaproteobacteria; order Hyphomicrobiales; family Rhizobiaceae; genus Rhizobium; species Rhizobium sp. 01T437. The sequence continues at coordinate 286,229 of NZ_JBFTPM010000001.1, read as the reverse complement.
GCAAGGGATCGGGCAGGAACTGGCTGCGCACGTCGCGCCGCGTCATGATCGCGTGATAGACGGCCTCGCGTTCGGCCGCAGAAAAGCTGGATGCCGGGCAAACGGCATCATCAATGGGTCGCATCGTCAAATCCCCAACAACGCAACCGCCCGCCGTCCGCGCGGGTTGGGTCTATCTTGCCAGGCCGGTCTTCTGACTTGGCGTCATCCGCTTCCGCTGCCTTCCCGGCCTTGCGGCCAGTGGCATTCTATGCGGCAAGCGTCGGCCTTACAGCGTTGGGCACGTTCCGGTCTTGCACCGGATTCCCGATTCTCCCGCTTGGAAAGCGGGCACCTGACGGGCGATCTATGGCGCGGAAACGGCATGGCGGCAAGCTGCATGCGACATTCATTTCGTGGACAGGCTGAAAATGCTGGCCTAGAACGAAGCCCGAATCCGACCGACGCCGTTGGCGCCGTATTTTTTCTCATTGCCTTCCGGTTGCCCGTGTCCCGCCTAACGCCGATGATCCTTGCGGTCGCTCTGTTCATGGAACAGATGGATTCGACCGTGATCGCCACCAGCCTGCCGGCGATTGCCGCCGATATCGGCACCTCGCCGATTGCACTGAAGCTTGCGGTAACAAGCTACCTCGTGGCGCTGGCGATCTTCATTCCGATCAGCGGCTGGATGTCGGATCGCTTCGGCGCCCGCAACATTTTCCGCCTGGCGATAGCAGTCTTCATGATCGGCTCCGTCGCCTGCGCCTTCTCCAACTCCATCGCCGCCTTCGTCATTTCCCGCCTCATCCAGGGCGCCGGCGGCTCGATGATGACGCCGGTCGGGCGATTGCTGCTCGTGCGCGGAACGCCACGTCACCAGCTGGTGAATGCCATGGCATGGCTTACCATTCCGGCGCTGATTGGCCCGATCATGGGCCCGCCGATCGGCGGCTTCCTGACCACCTATCTCAGCTGGCACTGGATCTTCTGGATCAACGTGCCGATTGGCATTATCGGCATCATCCTCGTCAGCCGTTTCCTTCCGGCCGTCGAGCCGCGCAGCCCGAAGCCGATGGATTTTCCAGGATTCTTCCTGTCGGGCATCGGCTTTGCCGGTTTCGTGTTCGGCCTGTCGGTCATCAGCCTGCCCGCCGTTCCGGTCATTTACGGCTATATCACCGTCGCTGTCGGCGTCCTCTCCGGCGTCCTCTATTTCGTGCATGCCAAGCGCACGCCGCACCCGCTGCTCGATCCCAAGATGTTCCGCTATCCGATGTTCCGGGCGGCGATTCTCGGCGCCTCGAATTTCCGTATGGGCCTCGGCGCGCTGCCCTTCCTGATGCCGCTGATGCTGCAGCTCGGCTTCGGCCTGACGCCGCTGCAGTCAGGCTCGATTACCTTCATCAGCGCACTCGGCTCCATGGGCTCGAAATTCGCTGCGACCCGCACCTATAATGCTTTCGGCTTCCGCAACGTCATTGCGCTGACGACCTTCCTCGCCGCAATCTTCCTCGGCGTGAACGGCTTCTTCACCGCCGAAACGCCGATGTACATCATCATGGCTTGTCTTCTCGTTGGCGGTCTCCTTCGCTCCATGGCCTTTTCAGGCGTCAACGCCATGGCCTTCGGCGATGTGGACGAGGCAGACAGCAGCCAGGCGACGGCGATCAACGCGGTGGCACAGCGCATCTCCATGGCCATGGGCGTCGCGGTCGCCGGCACGATCCTGGAAATCTCCTCGAGCTTCCATGGCGGCAAGCTGCTGGTGTCGGACTTCCATATCGCCTTCTTCATCGTCGCGGCGATATCGGCCCTTGCCTGCATCACCTTCCTGCGCCTGCCCGCCAATGCCGGCGAGGAACTGACGACGCGCCGCCGCAAGAACAGGCATGCCGAGCCGGCAGAGCCGGAAGAGGCCCAGGGACAGGCATTGGCGGAAAGCCGATAAATCTTCACGGACCTGTCATTTTTCCTCACAGATTCCGCGTGACAATTCCGATCGGCATAGCTACATAAACGCCATGTCGATCTCGTCCGTTTACGCATCGCGATTTTATTCGTACCGCTGCTTCCAGCGGATGCGGGTCTGTGCGTAACCAAAACTAACGCGACGACAACCCGAACAGCCGCTAGTCAACCTGGCGGCTTTTTTGTTCCGCACGGTATGACCAAACAGGAGAGCATACCGTGACTGACACTATTGATGATCTTCGCATCGTCGAGATCACCCCGCTGACCAAGCCTGCCGATATCCTTTCGGAAATCCCGCGTGACCGCGCGGTGACCGAGACCGTGACCAGCACCCGCGACACGATCCATAACATCCTCACGGGTCAGGACGACCGCCAGCTCGTCATCATCGGCCCCTGCTCGATCCACGATCCGGCAGCCGCCCGCGAATACGCATCCCGCCTTGTCGAGCAGCGACGACGCCTGTCCGGCGATCTCGAAATCGTCATGCGCGTCTATTTCGAAAAGCCCCGCACCACCGTCGGCTGGAAGGGCCTGATGAACGACCCGCATCTCGATGGCAGCTACCGGATCGAGGAAGGCCTGCGCCTCGCGCGCCGCCTGCTGCTCGACATCAACGCCATGGGCCTGCCGGCGGGCTGCGAATTCCTCGACACGATCACGCCGCAATACATTGCAGATCTCGTCAGCTACGGCGCCATCGGTGCGCGCACGACCGAAAGCCAGATCCACCGCCAGCTCGCCTCGGGTCTCTCCTGCCCGATCGGCTTCAAGAACGGCACGGACGGCGGCGCGCGCATCGCGCTCGATGCGATCATGGCGGCCTCCCAGCCGCACCATTTCCCGGCTGTCACCAAGGATGGACAGGCAGCGATTGCCTCCACCCGCGGCAACGAGGACTGCCACATCATCCTGCGCGGCGGCAAGCGTCCGAATTATGAGGCGGCCGATGTGCAGGCCGTCATCGCCGAAGCCGTCAAGCTCGGCGTCGACCCACGCATGCTGATCGATGCCAGCCACGCCAACAGTGGCAAGGATCCGATGAACCAGCCGAAGGTCGTCCACGACGTCGCCGGCCAGATCGTCGCCGGCAACCACCATATCAAGGGCATGATGATCGAGAGCAACCTCGTCGCCGGCCGCCAGGATCTCGTTCCCGGCAAGCCGCTGGTCTACGGCCAGTCCATCACCGACGGCTGCATCGGCTGGGATACGTCCGTAGAGGTGCTCGAGGATCTCGCCAAGGCCGTCCGCGACCGCCGCAAGGCAGCTGTCGCAGCCTGATGCATGTCGCTCAGAACCACGCAGCGGTTTTGGGTAAGGCATACATGGATTAGAAAGCTGAAGCGCGTTGCCTGACGCCCGTTGGCGCGACGCGCTTCAAACCATTTCTATCGATCGCGTTTCAGGAATGTTTCAGCGTATACGTCGAATATCTTCGCCAGTATGCGAAGGAAGATTTCATCATCACGAATATCTAGGTTGGTAATTTTCCACTCTGCTGTGATCGATTCCAATTTGCGTCTGGATGCCTCGCAGTTTTCGGAATCTGCGGAAGAGAAGAACTTTATATCGATGAAGCAATAGTAGAATTCTCGCTGATTTTGCTCGGTGAGAATGATGGCGCCCCCGAGGCTCTCCGGTGTAATCGTTTCAGACGCGGCTTCAGCGACGGTAGACGAAGGCCCGATGCAGAGAGCGAGCGCCAAGGCTCGGACATTTACGGCCCTTCTGACATGCAAAAACATCGTCACCTCGCATCGATTCCGCCAGAAAATCGAATCCGATTTACGGGACTATGCCCCGGCTACGGGAAAATACCGCACATAGGCGAATTCGTCGCCTTCGGGCGACCAGTTTGGCACGTTGATCGTGCCCTGCCCGCCGAAGAGCTCGAACAGCTCTGTCAGGTTGCCGCCGTCCATGTCCATCATCCTGAGACGCACATTGAGATCGCGCGGATGGTCGAAAACGTCAGGGTCGTAGGAGAGGATCAGCACTTTGTCATTGTTGGGCGACGGATGGGCAAACCAGTTGCCGTAATTGTCCGACGTCACCTGTTCGAGACCCGTGCCATCGGGATGGATCCGCCAGATCTGCATCAGCCCGGTGCGGCTGGAGTTGAAATAGATCCACTGCCCGTCCGCCGACCAGTCCGGCCCGTCATTGCGGCCTTCTCCATGGGTCAGCCGTTTCTCCTCGCCGCCTTTGACCGAGATCGTGTAGATATCGAAGAGATCGTTGCGGATGCCGCAATAGGCAAGCTCGCGCCCATCCGGCGACCAGCCATGCCAGTAGGACGGCAGGTTCCTGGTGATCAGCCGCGGCTTGCCGCCCTCGATCGGCAGGATGTAGATCGCCGACTTGCCGAACTCGGTCTTGTCGGAAATGACGATCTCTTCGCCATCGGGTGAAATGCCGTGGTCATTGTTGCAATGAACAGCAAAGCCGGTATCGACCTTCTCCACGAGATCGCTGCCGTCGAGCCGCAGACGATAGAGCAGCCCATCGCCATTGATCAGCAGATAGGCGCCGTCGCGTGAGAAATTCGGCGCCTCAACCAGCGCCTCCGTCTGCCAGACGACGCGGCTTTCGCCTCTCCTGACGTTGTAGATTTCGACAGAGCTGCGCATCTCGTCCTCCCCAGATGAGTTTTCTATCGATCCCGGAATCGATTGGTGATCGGGTAGCGCCGGTCGCGGCCGAAATTCTTCTTGGTGATCTTCACGCCCGGCGCCGACTGGCGGCGCTTGTATTCGGCGAGATAGAGCAGATGCTCGATGCGGTGGACCGTCTCGACATCATGGCCGCGCGCCACGATCTCCTCGACCGCCATCTCCCGCTCGACAAGGCATTCGAGTATGTCGTCCAGAACAGGATAAGGCGGCAGCGAATCCTGATCCTTCTGGTCGGGGCGAAGCTCGGCGGACGGTGCCTTATCAATGATATTGTGCGGAATGACCTCGCCCGAGGGGCCGAGCGCATCCGGCGGCACATTCTCGTTGCGCCAGCGTGCCAGCGCATAGACCTGCATCTTGTAAAGGTCCTTGATCGGATTGAAGCCGCCGTTCATGTCGCCGTAGAGCGTCGCATAACCGACCGACATTTCCGACTTGTTGCCCGTGGTGACCACCATCGAGCCGAACTTGTTGGAGATCGCCATCAGGATCGTGCCGCGTGCACGGCTCTGCAGGTTCTCCTCGGTGATACCGCTGTTCGTGCCCTCGAAGAGGCTCGACAGCGCCGAGGAAAAGCCCGTCACGGGTCCCTCGATCGGCACGATATCGTAGCGGCAGCCGAGCGCCTTGGCGCAATCGGCCGCATCCTTCAGTGAGTCTTCGGACGTATAGTAATACGGCAGCATGACCGTGCGTACCCGTTCCTCGCCGAGCGCATCGACGGCGATTGCCGCGCAGATCGCCGAATCGATGCCGCCTGAGAGGCCGAGCACGACATTCTTGAAGCCGTTCTTGTTCACATAGTCGCGGAAACCGAGCAGGCAGGCGCGGTAATCGGCCTCCTCGCTCTCAGGTATGCGCGCCATCGGCCCTTCCGAGCAACGCCAGCCGTTTTCAGTCCGCTTCCAGGTCGTCACCGCCAGTGCGGTCTCGAACTGGCTGAGCTGGAAGGCGAGCGACTTGTCGGCATTGAAGGCAAAGCTTGCGCCGTCGAAGACGAGCTCGTCCTGGCCGCCGAGCTGGGCGGCATAGACCATCGGCAGGCCGGTCTCGATCACCTGCTTCAGCACCACCTGATGGCGGATATCGACCTTGCCGCGATAATAGGGCGAGCCATTCGGCACGAGCAGGATTTCCGCGCCGCTTTCGGCGAGCGTCTCGCACACACCGAGATCGCCCCAGATATCTTCGCAGATCGGAATGCCGATGCGCACGCCGCGGAAATTCACGGGTCCGGGCATCGCGCCCTGGTCGAAGACTCGCTTCTCATCGAACTCGCCGTAATTCGGCAGGTCGATCTTGTCGCGCACGGCAATCACCTTGCCGCCATCGAGCACGGCGATGGAATTATAGCGGCCCGTCTCATCCTGGCGCGGGAAGCCGATAACGATGCCCGGTCCGCCATCGGCGGTATCTGCCGCGAGGCTTTCGACCGCCGTCCAGCAAGCGTGGATGAAGGCCGGCTTCAGAACCAGATCTTCCGGTGGGTAACCGGAGATGAAAAGCTCGGTCATCATCAAGAGATGCGCGCCCTGCCGCGCCGCATCGGCGCGCGCCTCACGCACCTTGGCAAGGTTTCCGGCGACATCGCCCACCGTGGGGTTCAGCTGGGCGATGGCGATGTTGAAGGTCTGGGAGAGAGCGTTTTCCTGTGTCATGTCATTCATTTAATCCGCCCCTTCGTGCACCGCAATAAGCCGTATCAAAAGCCGTAGCGATCCGCGGCGAAAATTTGATGAAGGGCGGCCCATCGCTCTGCCTATCCCTCTGTTTGTCTTGCGCGACGCCGATACGCATTGCAATTTGCGGCGACGGCGGAATACTGCGCGCCATTCGATCCACTCCCGGGACAATGCCATGTATAATCTTCCTAATTTCGTCCACCTGCATTTCGGCAAGCCGGCCGAAGAACTGGGTGACATCGAAAAGCGCGTGCTGGCCAAGGCACATGAGCGCAAGATCATCTCCACCGACGTCAACGCCGCCATTGCCGCCGAAGCCTCTTTCGGCGAGCGGCTGGCCGACGGAATCGCCCGTGTCGGCGGCTCCTGGTCCTTCATCCTGACCTTCCTGGCTTTTCTCGTCGTCTGGACCATCATCAACACGGTCATCCTTTTTTCCCGCGCCTTCGACCCTTATCCCTTCGTCTTCCTGAATCTCATCCTCTCCATGCTCGCCGCCATTCAGGCGCCGATCATCATGATGTCGCAGAACCGGCAGGCCGAACGCGACCGTTTCGAGGCCGCCAAGGATTATGAGGTCAACCTGAAGGCCGAGCTGGAGGTGCTGTCGCTGCACCAGAAGATCGATATGCGTGTGCTGACGGAACTGACCGCGCTGCGCGAAGATGTTTCCCGCCTGAACGCCATCCTTGCAGAGCGCGGGTAAGCTTGAAGGCCGCTAAAATAGCGCAGCCTTAAACATCTGAAATCTCGTCGCAATTCCAGCCCTGTCACCGCGTTTCATTTGACAGGGCGCAGGCATTTAGCCAACCTGCCGCCATCACGCAGGGAGCATGCTTGGAAGAAGAGCTTCAGTTCGGCGCATTTTCGATCGTGCCCGCCAGGCGCAGCCTGTTGCAGGAAGGATCGGCCGTGCCCCTCGGCAGCCGCGCCGTCGATATCCTGCTGTTTCTGCTCAATCATCCGGGCGAGCTGAAGACCAATGCGGAGATCGTTAAGCAGGTCTGGCCGGATACATTTGTCGATGAAGCCAATCTGCGCGTCCATGTCTCGGCGCTGCGCAAGGCGCTTGGCGACATCAAGCGCGAGCCGCAATTCATCGCCAATGTGCCGGGCCGCGGCTATACCTTCATCGCACCCGTCAACCGCCGCAGCAATGGCGCAGCGCCCGCCCCTCGGCCGATACTCCAGAAATTTCGCCCCGAACGCCTGCCTGCCCGCATCTTCGGCCGCGAACAGACGATCGCGGCCGTGACCGGGCAGCTGACGAAGGGTCGTCTCGTGACAATCGCCGGCCCTGGCGGCATCGGCAAATCCACCGTTGCCCGCGCCGTGATTGCGCGCGGCAGCTTGGAGGGCGAGATCGTCTGGATCGACCTGTCGGAAGTCGCGACCGGAAATCTCGTGCCGACGGTCGTGGCGTCTGCACTCGGCATCCTCTCGCGCAGCGATGATATTGTTCTGGAAATCGCCACTCATCTGCAGCCGCGCAATCTCCTGCTCGTGCTCGACAGCTGCGAGCATGTGGTGGCCGATATCGCCAAGCTCGCCGAAGATCTGCTGGCGGAAGCGCCCGATCTGCATATCCTCGCCACCAGCCGCGAGCCGCTGCGCGCCGAAGGCGAGCGTGTCCACCGCCTGCTGCCGCTCGACCTGCCCTTGTCTGCGGTGACAGCGGAGGCTGCCCTGGCCTCACCCGCCGTCCAGCTTTTCGTCGAACGCGCCGATGCCTGCCTCGGCGGTTACGAGCTGACGGACGAGGACGCCGCCGATGTCGTCGATATCTGCACGAGGCTCGACGGCATTGCGCTGGCAATCGAGCTTGCCGCCGGCCGGCTGGAGGCGATGGGCATCGCCGCACTCTCCCGTTCGCTCTCCGACTGTTTCCGGGTATTGACGCGCGGCCGGCGCACGGCTCTGCCCCGCCACCAGACACTGCGCGCCACGCTCGACTGGAGCTACCTCATCCTGGCGCCGGAGGAGCAGCAGGCACTGCGCGAACTCTCCGTCTTCCGCGGCCGCTTCAGCAGCGGGGCCGCAGCCGAGGTCCTCTCCGGCACAGAACCCGAGGATTTGCTGGCCGCCCTCGTCGCCAAATCGCTGGTTGTGGTCGAGACCGCGCCCGACGAAACGCTCTACCGCCTGCTCGATACGACCCGCCTCTATGCCGGCGAAAAGCTTGCGGCCTCGGGCGAACTGCCCGATGTCATGGCCCGCTTCTCCGCCTATCTCTCTAGCGCGCTCGAAAGCGCCGAACAGGATCTCTATGCCGCCTCGCCGGAGGAATGGCCTGATGATTTCGCCCAGCAGGTGCCGGGCCTGCGCGCAGCGCTCGACTGGGCTTTCGGTGCGTCCGGCGATGCGCTGCTCGGCGTGCGGCTGACGGTCGCCGCCCTGCCGCTCTTCTTCCGCCTGTCACTGCTCGACGAATGCCTGGCAGCGCTCACCCATGCGATTGCCTTCCTCGACGCCCGCCCCGGCCTCGATGAGCGTAGCCGCATGAAACTCTATGCCGCGCTTGGCTGGCCGCAGCTCCGCGCCACCAATGCGCCGGAACATGGTGTGGCCGCCTGGACGACGGCATGGCGGATCGCCGAGGAACTGGGTGATGTCGATCATCAGCTTCGCGCCATCTGGGCGCTCTGGGTGGATGTGCTGAACCGCGCCGAGCCGCGTCAGGGACTGGAACTGGCGGAGCGTTTTGCGGCCCTTGCTCCGTCCTCCTCCGATCCGACCGATGTCATTATCGGAAGGCGCATGAAGGCTGCTACACTCCACTGGCTCGGCCGCCATGCCGAGGCACGCGAGGAACTTCTGGCGATGCTGGCAGACTACGAGCATGTGCCGCAGGCGCGCCATTCCGTGCGCTTCCAGTTCGACCAGCGCGTGACAGCGCGCATCATCATCGCCCGTTGCCTCTGGATATTGGGCGACGAGAAGGCCGCGCTGAACGAAGTCGAAGAGACAATGCGCTACGCCCGCGATATCGGCCATAACCACTCGATCAGCAATCTTCTCGCCGAAGCCGTCTGCCCGCTGGCACTTCTCTCCGGGAACGACGGCGAAGCGGCCGCCGCGATCCGGCTTCTGCGTGACCATACCAAGGCCCTGTCGCTCGATGTGTGGCACACCTATGCCGACGGCTTCGAAGCGGAACTACGTCTGCGGGACGGCGAATACCGGCTCTGCCTCGCAAAGCTGCGCCCGGCGATGGACATCCTCGATCGTGCCGGCTTCAACCTCTTCCGTACCTACTTCCAGTCCATCGAGGCCCAGGCCCTGTCAGGCCTCGGTCAACATGCTGAAGCCCATGCGCTGATCGACAGCGCCTTGGAGCATGGCGACGCCTCGGGCGAACGCTGGTGCCTGCCCGAACTCCTGCGGGTGAAGGCGATGGTCACCGCAAGGGGACAGAGCCCGGAAGGACTGGATGCCGCTTCAGCCATCCTCGAGGCGGCACGCGTCGCCGCAAGGCAGGATGGCGCGGTCGGCTGGGAACGCCGCATCAATGTCGATCTCGAAGCCCTCGGCCATGAACCGGCGCAGCTTTCGGGCACGGCCGGCTAAACCCGTTTACACCGATTTACAACGATCAACTCGTCCGCTTCTCGCTGCCGGCGCATCATTGCAGTCCAAGAGGAGCATGCCCATGGACGGCCAAATACCCATCCGTTTTCTGATCATTCTCGCGGCGGATGGAGATAGCAGCGAGGTCAGGATCGCGCGCCTCGCACCCGCCTATTACCTTTTCAAGGATRCGCCGGCAGAAGTCGTCCTCGCGACACCATCAGGCGGCTTCCCCGATCTGACCAGCGAGTTGCGCCAGACCGTCCATAAGGAGCCTACTGTCGGACGCTTCCTCACCGACCGCGCCGCACGCGACGATCTCGCAGATCCGCTGCGCCTCGACCAGATCGTGACCGAGGATTTCGACGCCGCCTTCTGCATCGACCTTTCCGGCCCGCTCTGGCCTGCCGAGGGCGTCGCAGCCACGATCCGTGCCTTCCTGACATCGGGCAAACCAGTCGCCATCATACCCGGCCGGTATCTGGACATAAGACCTGAAGGCGCCGCCGCCGGCCTGCTGATCCTTGGCGATGGCGAAGCGTCCCCGCTGTTATCAGCCCATGCACTTGTCAAGGTCGTGCTTGAAGGCCGTAAGACCCTGACATCGGCGGGCTGACATTTTACCGTCGTATTTGCAAAGGAATCTTTGCAAAGATTCATTTGCGGTACTAAGCTGCCGCCATGAAAACACCTGTTCCTACACCGGCGTCATCTACATCCCGCAACGTCAGCCGGGTCGTCCCCGACGTCACGGCGCTGAAGGCGCTCGCCCATCCGGTGCGCCTGCGCATGCTCGGCATGCTCCGCATCGATGGCCCCGCAACGGCAACGCAGCTCGCGACACGGCTCGGGCTCAACAGCGGCGCGACGAGCTATCACCTGCGCCAGCTTGCCCAGTATGGTTTCATCGAGGATGCGCCGGGGCCATCCCGTCGTGACCGCTGGTGGAGGGCATGCCACGAGATCACCTCGGTGCCGCCGGCGGAAACCGAAGGCGAGGCTTTCGATATGGACGTCGCCTTCACGCAGGCGATCCTCTCCCTGCAGGTCGATCAGATGCAGAAGGCAGTCGAGGAATATGCCGAGCTGCCGCTTGCATGGCGGAAGGCCAGCACCGCAAGCGACATCATCATTCCGCTCACTTCTGAAAAGGCCGAAGCCCTGACGAAGCGGCTGAACGACCTCCTCATGGAGGCGATGCGCGAGGCCCCGCCCCTCGGCGAGCCATTGCCATCAGGCACGGTGCCTTTCACTGTCATGCTGCACGCCTTTCCCTATCCGGGCCGCCTGCCGCATGGCGAGGAAGAAAGCGAGCCATGAGCCGCCGCAGCCCCTTCATCGCGCTCGCGGTCGCCGAAACGCTTTCCATTTCAGGCACGCGGCTCTCCAGCGTCGCCATCCCCTGGCTGGTGCTGAGCACGACCGGCAGTCCCGTGCTGACCGGCCTCGTCGCCATGATGGAGATGCTGCCCTATGTCGTCGCCAAGGCGCTCGGCGGCCCCTTGATCGACCGCCTCGGCCCGAAGCGCATCGCCATCATCTGCGACAGCGCCTCGGTGATCGCCGTTGGCCTCGTGCCCGTGCTGCATCTTCTCGACCTGCTCACCATGCCGATCCTGCTGCCGATCGTCTTCGCCATGGGCGTGCTGCGCGGTCCTTCGGATGCCGCCAAGCAATCCATGGTCCCCGACATTGCCGAACTCGCCTCCGTGCCGCTGGAACGCGTGACCGGAGTCGCTGGCGCCATCGAGCGCTTGGCATCGGCCGCAGGCGCGGCCGGCGCCGGCGCGCTGATCGCCCTTGTCGGACCGAGCCAGGCGCTCGCCGTCAACGCCCTCACCTTCGCCGCCGCCGCCGTGATCGTCGCAGCCGGCATCCCCCAATTGCGGCGGCCTCCGAAGCCCAAAGCAACCGGCATCGCCGCCTATGGCCGTGAGCTCGCGGAAGGCTGGCGCTTTCTGCGCCGCGATGCGGTGCTGATCGCAATCGTGCTGATGGTGGCAACCACCAACCTGCTCGATCAGGCCCTCGGCGCCGTCTTGTTGCCGGTCTGGACGCAGACCTCGGGCCATGGCCCGGCCCTGCTCGGAACCATGTTCGCCGTTTTCTCCGGCGCCTCGATTATCGGTGCCGTGATTGCCGCCATGATCGGCGAGCGCCTGCCGCGCCTTGCCGTTTACACGGTCGCCTTCCTGCTGACTGGCTTTCCGCGCTTTCTGGTCTTTGCGGTGGAAACGCCGCTTGCGCTCATTTTTACGACGCTCGCCGTTGGCGGCTTTGCCTCGGGCTTCCTCAATCCCATCCTCTCGGCCGTGCTCTTCGAGCGCACACCGAAGCCTTTGATCGGCCGCGTCACATCGCTGAATGCCGCGCTCTGCTGGGCACTCCTCCCCTTCGGCGGGCTTGTCGGCGGCGCATTGGTCGATGCCTGGGGCCTTTCAACCGCATTGCTTCTGACAGGTCTCGCCTATCTCGCCGCCACRCTCGCCCCCTTGGCGCACAGCAGCTTCCGTGGCTTCGACAAGCGGCGGATCGCCGACGCCAGCCCCTCCTAAGCAGACTGCCGAACTGTTCGTGGGCAACCCTGTCTATTTCCGCTATCTGGTTGCAAGTGCGATCATGGCTGCTGGGGGAGCAAGGATGCCGACATCAGATGACGAAACGCCACTCGCAGGCGGTAATATCAATGCCGGCGTCGTCAGGGTCGCCGATACGGTACGCCGTTCAATGAGCCCGAATAGCCGGAACGTGCACAGGCTGCTGAAGCAACTGGAATGGTGGGGTTTTGCCTATGCGCCTCGTTTCCTAGGTATCGATGACAGCGGAAGAGAAATCCTCTCTTACATGGCAGGCACGGCGACGATCCCGGAGACGCTCTGGGAGAATACCGCTGCCCTCACCGAATCCGCCACAATGTTACGGAAGTTGCACGATGCGACCCGAAGCCTGGACTTCGTCCCCGACGGCAATTGGGCCTATACCTACCCTCTTGCCGAACGCAATGACGTGATTTGCCACAATGATTTTGCGCCCTACAACATGATCTTTCGGGATGGTCTCCCGGTCGCGATCATCGATTTCGACCTCGCAGGTCCGGGGCCGCATCTGCGAGACCTCGCTTACCTCGCCTATTGGTTCGCGCCGCTTTCTTTTTCCTCCGAAGACCTAGCCGAACCCTCGGCCCGCGACCTTGCCAATGGCAGCAGCCGACTGAAGCTGCTCTGTTCAGCCTACGGCACCAGCGACTATGTCGGCCTGCTCGATATGGTCCTAGAGGTGCTGAACCACATGGCGGACGAGACGGCGGTTGCGAAGATGGTCGGTCGGGACGCGGCAACCAGGCTGCAAGAGGGCGGACACTTCAATCATTGGAAGAAGGAGGCCAGATCTTTCAACGAGAACCGGCCGGTCATCTGGCGCAATCTGCAATGATCGCTTCGGGCAATCCAGTTTGCTGATCGTCTGAAGGCGGTAATCTCGCTGGCGCCGGCAGCTTCGAGAATAAAAAGCTTGCGGATAACATACTGTCTTCATGAGGTTAGTACGTCTAATGGCGCATTGCCGTCATTTTTGCTTTGCATCAATTTACGACGGTTAACTCGTATCGCTGTCGGACGTGAGTCAGCTTGTTCTCGTCGAAGAGGCGCGGAGAAGCCCGCACGGAGGCAAGCATGCCACACGGAGGCGATCATGAGTGAACGCAGCATTGCACTGACGGCGGATGCCACACGGCGGGACGTTCTTCTGGCAGGAGGCGCCGCCATTGCGGCCATCGCCCTGCCGAAAGCCGCGCTTGCCGCAACCAGTCCAACATCACCAGAAAATTGGAGCCAGACCATGCCTTTCATCAAGACCAAGGACGGAACTGAAATCTTCTACAAGGATTGGGGTTCGAAGGATGCCCAGCCGATTGTCTTCCATCACGGCTGGCCGCTCAGCGCCGACGACTGGGACGCGCAGATGATGTTCTTCCTCGAAAAGGGTTTCCGCGTCATCGCCCATGACCGCCGTGGCCATGGCCGCTCCACCCAGACCTTCGAAGGCAACGAGATGGATACCTATGCGGCCGACGTTGCCGCACTGACCGATCACCTCGATCTCAAGAATGCCGTCCATATCGGCCACTCGACCGGCGGCGGCGAAGTTGTCCACTATGTCGCCCGCGCCAAGGAAGGTCGTGTCGCCAAGGCGGTGATCATCGGCGCCGTGCCGCCCATCATGGTCAAGTCGGACAAGAATCCCGGCGGCCTGCTGCTCGAAGTCTTCGACGGCTTCCGCGCAGCCCTCGTCGCCAACCGCGCCCAGTTCTTTTTGGATATCCCGACCGGCCCCTTCTATGGCTTCAACCGTCCGGGCGCCAAGGTCAGCCAGGGCGTGATTGAAAACTGGTGGCGTCAAGGCATGATGGGCGGCGCCAAGGCGCACTACGATTGTATCAAGGCCTTCTCCGAAACCGACTTCACCGAAGATCTGCAGAAGATCACGGTGCCCGTTCTCGTCATGCACGGCGATGACGACCAGATCGTCCCCTATGCCGATTCCGCGCCGCTGTCGGCCAAGCTGCTGAAGAACGGCACGCTGAAGACTTATCCCGGCTTCCCGCACGGCATGTGCACCACGCATCCTGAAGTCATCAACCCGGACCTGCTGGCCTTCATCAAGGCTTAAGTTTTTCTCTCGAAGACTTGCGAAGGCGCGCCCTTGCGGCGCGCCTTTTCATCCTGATATGCGGTCGTCACCGTCGTCAGGGAATGGTTGTCTGGTATAGTGTCCCGGCATCGGGCGTAAAGAACTGAAAATCAATGTAAATAATTGATAATATTGAATTTTATAGGCGAAGTCCCATCGCGCCCCTGTTATTGTCTCCGTATGGTGATATCTCAGAGGAGACGAGCAGATGAACAATCCGGATAATCTCGGCCCATCGGCCACGCGCCGTCAACTGCTGGCTGGCGCCCTCTCGGGCGCGGCGGCCCTTGCCCTGCCGCGCGGCACCTATGCGGCGGAGTTTCATCGCTTTACGCACGGCGCCTTCGACATCACCGTCGTCAGCGATGGCTTCATCACTCTACCCGCCGAAGTCCTGCTTCCCGATGCGACGCCGGAAGAGCGCCGACCGATCCTGGCGCGGCTCGGCGGYGATGCGGCCGGCGCGCCGGTTCAGGCCAATATCCCGCTCATCCGCCACGGCAGCGACCTGATCCTCATCGATAACGGCTCCGGCAGCCACTTCCAGGCCAGTGCCGGCAAACTCGCCGCAAACCTGAAGGCAGCAGGCATCGAGCCGGAAGCCATCACCAAGGTGATCTTCACTCACGCCCATCCCGATCATTCGGGTGCCACGACCGTGGCCGAAGGCAAGCTGCTCTATCCGAATGCCGACTATTTCGTCAGCGAGACCGAATGGAATTTCTGGACCGACAAGGACTATGAGACCCATATGCCATCAGCCCTGCACGATTTCGCCCGCGGCGCACAACGCGATCTCTTCGCGGTGAAAGACAGGCTCACCCTCGTCAAGCCGGGACAGGAAATCCTGCCCGGAATGCAGGTGATCGAAACATCAGGCCATACGCCGGGTCACATTTCCTTCGAGTTTGCCGGCGACGGCAATCTCCTCATCACGGGTGACGCCTGCACCAATGACGTGATCTTCTTCGAACATCCCGCCTGGCATTTCGGCTTCGACACCGATCCCGAAACCGCCCTGAAAAACCGCCGCATGCTGCTCGACCGCGCCGCTTCGGAAAAGATCAAGCTGCTGGGCTATCACTGGTCCTATCCCGGCGTCGGTTATGCCGAGCGCAAGGGCGAGGCCTACCGCTTCGCCAAAGCCTGAAGTGTGCATCGGCTTTGCGTCCGGAATTGCGTGAAACAAAACTCTAAGCGCGGCCTGCATATTGCGGGACGCCATCGGGGATCTCGTAGAAATCGCCCTTGTCGGCACAGAAGATATGATAGCCGAAGCGGAGCCCGCTCGGTTCGTCGAAAGCGCCGGCCAGGATGGACATGGCCGGCCCGCCGAGCCTCTGCCAGAACAGCGCCGAGCCGCATTGCGAGCAGAAACCGCGCCCGGCCTCATCGCTCGACTGAAACCAGCGCAGGTTTTCCTCGCCGGCAATAGTCAGCGCCGAAACCGGCACGTCGGCCGCGGCATAATAAAGCCCCGTCTGCCGCCGGCATTGCGAGCAATGGCAGCCGACCACGACGTCGGGCTTCTCCCGCGTTTCGAACCGCACCGCGCCGCACAGGCACCCGCCCGCATGATGTTCGCTCATTTCCGTTCTCCCCGAAGCAGCTGGGAGAGTGACGTCGGTACAACCGCCAGTCAAATCCAAAGCGCTGATCAAAGGCTTCAGGAAAACTGATGCTTTGGAAGAGGCAGAGCGCAGGATATCGCCGCCGGGACCATCAAGAATGTCTCGACCAAGGACACGCTGACCTCGACCGTCGCCAGTCTGCTCGCCAACACCGATATCCAGGTCACCGTCCTCGGCCTCGGCATCGGTCTGCCGAAGGCGGTGATCCAGGGCGCGTGCTCGACACGCTGACCGGGCTCACCAAGCCGCTCGACGAACTGCTCTTCAACACGCTGACTGCTCGGCATCAAGATCGGCGAAGCCGATGTCCGCGTCACCGATGTGCGCTGCCAGCAATCAGTGCTGGTGCAGTAGAGACAAGCTTCGTCGGCTCACCCCATTGGCGTGCCTTGATGGAAGACGATCTTCCAGCCTTCGTCTGTCCGGCGCCAGATGGTCGAATGGCGCGTTACGCGCTGCGGCTCTTCGAGTATGTAGGACAGAAGGAAGAGCCCATCCGCGAGCACCATGATGGTAAAATCCCGGCAGGGCCAATCATGCGGCTCTGACCCGTTCGCGTAGCGCGCAAGCGATGTTTCGATGGCATAGCTGCGCTGATAAACTTTCCCGCTCGCACCGATTTCCCAGAAATTGCTATCGGTCATCCGCTCGAGATCGGCCCGCGACGTGCCGAATTCCCGCCTGTGGAAGATCGGCTCACGGGCAGCAAGTTCTCTAAGAATATGGTCCAGATCCAGATCGCTCATGCCGCCAGAATGCATAAATGGCCCGGGTGCCGCAATGCGAAAAGCCGGTTTGACAAGCGCCCGCCCCGCAAGTACGAAGCTTGCCATGAGTTCTAACAGCGCGCCTCTCTCCCGTCTTGACCGCACCTGCCTGCAGGTTGCCGTTCTGCGCGCTTTTGGCGGACGAGGTCTCCGCGTCCAGTCGTGACGTCCGGATGCCCCAGGTGTCCGGCGAACTGCTGGACGTAAAGCCCCCATCATTCTGTTAGGGCTGCCAGGGAGACAGGCACCGTGCTCAATCTTTTCAACGTCAATTCGCTCGTCCACTGGGAAGAGCGTGAAATCAACATGCGCGACCATATGGTCCGCTTCTTCTCCGAGGAAGTGCGAACCTTCCTCCGGTCAGTTAACTCGGCCTGGGATATCAGACGGGTCGAGGCCCCGGCGCTGACGCCGCGTGCCCTCATCTCGGATGCCTATACCAATGCCGATATCTGGGTGCAGGAACAGCTTTCCGAAACCGATCCACCGCTCGTATTGAGGCCGGAAACGACGCCCTCCAGCTACGTCTACATGCAACACATTCTTGGCAATCATTCGAGAACGCGCCTGCCTCTCTGCGTCTGGCAGGCCGGTCGATCCTACCGGCGCGAGCAGGAGCAGCCGACCAAGCACATGCGGCTGAAGGAGTTCTGGCAGCTGGAATTCCAATGCGCCTACACAGCCGACAGCGGCAACGATTACCACGCCGCTTCGCTGGAACCCGTGCGCCGCATGATTGCCTCTCTCATTCCGCTGCCGACCCGCATCGTGCCCTCCGACCGCTTGCCTGCCTACTCGCAGACGACAGTCGATGTGGAGGTGGATAACGGCGACAAGTGGATGGAAGTCTGCTYGATCTCCCGCCGCACGGATTTTCCCGAGCGCTACAGGACGCAGCCGAAAAAGGGTCCGGCCGTCGAGCACGACGTTCTCGTCCTCGAAATCGCCATCGGCCTTGATCGCTGCGTCTACAACTGGAACTTGGCAACGAGTCTGTAAGCGAATGCGGGCCGGATCCATTAGGGGATCCGGCTCGCATTTTAAATATAGTTTTATTTATATGTATTGCCGCGCCTGAACGACGGCCTCAGCTGTCAACCCATGTCGCCAGGCAGAGACTGTCCCTGAAGCTCGCGGAAGATCGAACACCATTGCGGGTGCCCCATATCGTGAAGGACCTCGGCCTCACCAGGCGTGACCCATTGCATCGCCGTATGTTCATCACCTAGCAATACAGGCTCTTCGCCCTGCCATTCGCTCACCAGAAAGAGATGGTAGGTGGTACCTTGTTCGACATGCTTGGCGACCTTTCGAAACCGCAACGGGGCAAGGCCGATCTCCTCGTTTGCCTCGCGCACCATTGCCGCCTCGGGGCTTTCGCCGGTTTCAACATGGCCGCCGACCAGATCCCAGCAATCCGGAAAGCGCTCTTTGTGCCCTGCTCGCCGGACCAGCAGAACCCGGCCCTCTCGCCAGAAGATGGCGCATGCAATATCAGTCAAAAACATTTCCCTTCGATGCGTCCGCAATCTGCCTCGACAACAGGCGAAAGTCACTTCCCGTTGCCCTTGCCGAAGCTTGTTATCGTCGGCCACTGTGCGAATCCGCGCAGGCGCCACGCGATGGAGAAACAGTCCTTGGAAATTCCCGAACAGTTTCATGTATCCGAAACATCAGGCTGGCTGGTGAACCATCGCATCAATTCCGCCCTGACCGGCTATCTCATGGTCAGCTCGCGAAGCTTCACCAATGACCTGTCCGAACTCTCGCCCGAAGCCCTCGCCGAACTCGGCCCTCTGCTGGCAAGGGCGCAGACGGCTCTCGGCACGGTGCTCGGCGCAAAACGCGTGTACATTGGTCGCTATGGCCACGCGCCGGGCTACCCCATCCATTTCCACATCATTCCGATCTACGACTGGGTGGAAGATCTCTTCTGGCAGGACGAGCGCTATCGCCTGCTCCAGACCTTCGCCGAAGGCCCCGGCGAAACCCCGACCGATGGCGCAGAGCTGACCTTCTTCGTCTGGCGGGAATTCTGCGAGCGGGCCGAGCCGCCGCCGATAAAGGGACTGTCCGTTACCGAGACTATCGAATTGCTGAGAAAGACATTGCGCACATGACATTTGCAGACCAGGCATTCACGATATCGGTCGATCATATCCATTGCCGCCTTGCCGGAAGCTTCCACCTCTCCGATCAGATCGAGGCGCTGCGGAAGGCGGGCTGGGATCGCTTCCTCGCCAGACATCCCGCCGCCTTTGACGGACAGCTTCTGCGCATGGCTGCGCATCGCGTCGAAGAAAACAGGCTGATCATCACGGCGCAGAGCACTTGCTTTTCCGCCTATGTGGCGACCCGCCATGCCGGCTTTGCCGAGGAGCACCCGCAGGCCGAGCGCGCCGACCCGCTCGGGCTCACCGTCGTTCTTGTCACCGCAGACCAGCACGTAATCGTCACCAGGCGAAGCCTCACCGCGGAGCAAAATCCCGGCGCTCTCGATCTGATCGGCGGCTACGCGGAACCAACGGGAGGCGAAGAGATCGATCTCTTCGACGAGGCGGCCCGCGAGCTTGCCGAGGAGGTCGCCGTCACCGATATCGACCGCGCCTCAGCCTTCGGCATCGGTCTCGCCTACGATCCGACCTACTGCCATCCGGAGCTTTTCCTGATGGCATCAAGCCGCTCCACCGCCGCCGAAATCCTCGACGGCGCCCACCATGCGCCCGACCGTAACGAGGCAGCCGAACTCTTCGTATCACCACTGAGTGACATCCTGAACAACGAGGATTTCATGGCCGGCTCTGCCAGGACATGGAGCTTCCTCAACGCTCAGGCTTTCCTGCAGCAGCATTTCCGCACGCACAATGCCCTGTAACATCAGGGAGCGGTCGCCTACGTGACATAGGCGCCCGCCCCCGATGGCATCACGGTTTCGGCCGCAACAGCACGTGCTTCTTCCGACCAACCGACAGGCGGATGACGCCACCCTCCATATCCGCATAGCCGAGCCGAATGGTTTCATCGCTGACGCTGTGGCTGTTGACGCGAACCCCGCCTCCAAGGATCAGCCGTCGCGCTTCGCTTTTCGATTTCGCAAGCCCAGCTGTCACAAGCGCATCCGGCAGCCCAAACCCATCACGCAGTGCCTCGACTTTGACCGCGACCGTCGGAAGGCCGGCAGCAGCCTCGCCGTCCTCGAACATGCGCCGGGATGTTTCAGAGGCTTCCGCCGCCGCATCTACGCCATGGCAGAGCCGTGTCATCTCATCCGCCAGCACCTTCTTCGCCACATTGATTTCGGAGCCGCCAAGCCTTTCCAATCGGGCGATCTCGTCAAGCGGCAAGTCGGTAAAAAGTCGCAGGAAACGGCCGACACCGGCATCCTCGGTGTTGCGCCAGAACTGCCAGAATTCGTAGGGCGACAAGCGGTCGGCATTCAGCCACACGGCGCCCGCCGCAGCACTCTTGCCCATTTTCGCGCCCGAGGCGGTCGTCAAGAGCGGCGCCGTCAGTCCGAACAGCGTTCGCCCGCCGGCGCGCCGGCCGAATTCCACGCCACTGAGGATATTGCCCCATTGGTCCGAACCGCCGAGCTGCAGCAGGCAGCCGTGGCTTCCGGCAAGCACATGAAAGTCATATCCCTGCATGACCATGTAGTTGAATTCGAGCAGCGAGAGCGACTGCTCCCGCTCCAGCCGCTGGCGCACGCTTTCGGATGTCAGCATGCGGTTGACGGAAAAATGCGGGCCGACATCGCGCAGAAAATCCAGGTATCTCAGATTGCCCAGCCAATCGGCATTGTTGACCATGAGCGCGTCGGTCGGCCCCTCGCCGAAGGTGAGGAACCGTTCGAAGATCCGCCGGATGCCGGCGAGATTGCCGGCGATCTGCTCTTCGCTGAGCAAGGGGCGCGACGTATCGCGAAAGCTCGGATCGCCGAGCCGGGTCGTCGCGCCGCCCATCAGTGCGATCGGCCTGTTACCGGTCTTCTGGAACCAGCGCAGCATCATGATGGGGATGAGATGGCCGACATGCAGGCTGTCGGCCGTCAGATCGAAGCCGTTATAGGCCGTGCCGATCCCGGCACTGAGCCAGCTATCGAGCGCTTCGAGGTCGGTGCATTGCTGGATGAAGCCGCGCTCGGAGAGAACACGCAGAAACTCGGATCGAAGCTTGGTGGAAGGCTGGAAATTGATGGTCACAAGGGTCTCCATGAGGGCCGATCAGGCCGGAGACCTTCTGTTGAAACACACGCCGCCGACCGTGCGGCGTTTCGGGTTTCGAATAGATAACCATCGCCGCTCTATGGGAGCAGCGCGTAATACAGGCCGGAAAGGGTCGGTACACGGGTCATACAGCTTGCATACAGGGCGTGTGAGGCGGCCACAAGGGGTTTCTGTCAACGGCGCACCGCACTCGGCAAGCCGGGCAGCGCAGCAGCGATCGCCATCATGTCAACGATGCCATCTGGAAAGACGATGTCGGCAGTATCCAGCAGTTCAGAAACCGACCACCAATGGTGAGCCGCCATGACCTCCCGCTCCAGATCCGTCCAGCCACTGTCGGAGATCGCGCCGCGTTCGGCGCGCACGGCAAAGAACTGCTCCTCGGCCCACACCGTCTCGCCATCGGGTAGCCGCAGATCGAAGGACCGGCTGCCGATCGATGTCCCCACCTGCTCCGCATGAAGGCCTGTCTCTTCCCGCAGTTCGCGTAGAGCCGCCTCCTCAAACGTTTCCCCCTCCTCGAGCCCGCCGCCCGGTGTCGCCCAATATTGGCTGCCCGCAAGGGCGCCGGACCTGAAGACGAACTTGAACAGCAGGACGCAGTCGAACTGGTCGAGCAGAAGTAGCCGTGCCGACGGACGTGTTCGCATCAAACTTACCTTCTTGTGTGATCGATAGCGTGTGGCGAACCGTTAGAGGCTTACTCTTCCACATCAGGTTCATGCCGCAGAAGATCGCCCGGCTGACATTGCAGATATTCGCAGATCTTTTCCAGCGTATCGAAGCGCAGGCCCTTCACCTTGCCCTGCTTCAGCAGCGACAGATTGGTCTCGGTAATGCCGACATATTCGGCAAGCTCTTTCGCCTTCACATTGCGCTTGGCCAGCATCACGTTCAGCGTCACCCGGATAACCATGTCACTATCCCTAGACGAACTGCGCGTTTTCGTCGGCAATCGCGATCGCTTCCGACATCACCCAGGCCATGACGGCGACCGTACCGGCAAAGATCAGCGCCAGCAGCGTATCCGAACCAATGCTGAGGACGAGGCTCATATGCGCCGCTCTCACGCCCCAGCTGAGCAGCAGCGAGAGCGCCGCACCGGCAACCGGCTTCAGCATCGCCGAAGCGACGACCGCGATGGCAAAGGCTCTCAGCCAGCCGACCGTCTCGCCCGAAAAGACCTCGCCGCGAGCAAAGGCATCAAAGCAGCGCCGGGCAAAGACAAGCCCTGCGATCAGCGCGCCGAGCGGCAGCATGGAGATTAGGAAACCCGAGGTCCGCAGCCCGTATCCCGGCTCGCTCAAACCAACGCCATCTAGACCAGCCCGCGCCAGCAGGCTGCCCGCCGGCGTCATCAGCCAGTAGAACAGCATCGCGGCGGCAAGCAGCGCCGCCGTGCAACTGCAGAGCGTCGCCATGATCAGGCTCAGGCCGCGGATACGCTGCCGGCGTCGGGAATGTGCTGTTCGGGCGGTCTCATCAGCAGGTGCAGCCGTCGCCATGGTGCTTTCTCTCCGTTTGCTGTCAGCCATAATGATCAGAAAATTATCGTTTGACAATGATTAATATCTACAGAACAAATATAACCGTTCGACCCAACGGAGATATCAATGATCAGTCACAGGTTCGCGACTTTTGTCGCCACGCTTTCGCTCGTCCCTGCCCTCGGTGCGCCACTCGCTTTCGCTGCCCCATCCACCAGCCGGGGCCAGATTTCCGTCGCCCAGGTCATGGAGATGCTGGACAAGGCCCCCAATGAGACCACCGCGCGCCAGGTGCTGACCGCCTATCTCGCTGGCGTCGGCGAGACCGCAGGTGCTCTGGCCGATGATGCTGGCGAAGCCGCGCCTGCCGCATGCAAGACACGACTGAGCCTCAGCGACAAGACCGCCCGAAAGGCGCTTGAGGCAGAGGCCGACAAGGCGAGCTGGTCCGACACGCCGGCTACGCCGTTGATCGTGCGGGATATGGTCAGCCGTGCCGGGTGCAGGATCGGTAGGTAATTGAGCACCATTCGTCAGATAGAGTCGGAGCGGCGCATCCTCTCCCCCCTCATCTCTGTGCTTGTCACAGAGATGAGGGAGTGTGGGGTGTGCCGATCCACAAACAAAAAGCCCGGCGCTAGGCCGGGCTTCTCAAACTCTATCGGCTACTCGCTTCAAGCGTGCGCAGCCATCCGCTTCTCATCGCGGCCGCCCTTCATGCGCTCGGCCAGCAGGAATGCCAGCTCCAGTGCCTGGTCGGCGTTGAGGCGCGGGTCGCAATGGGTGTGGTAGCGATCCTGCAGGTCTTCGGCGGTAACGGCGCGGGCGCCGCCGGTGCATTCGGTCACGTCCTTGCCGGTCATCTCGATGTGGATGCCGCCCGGATGCGTGCCTTCGGCGCGGTGGATCTGGAAGAAGCTTTCGACTTCCGAGAGGATCCGCTCGAAGGGGCGCGTCTTGTAGCTGTTGAGCGTGATCGTGTTGCCATGCATCGGGTCGCAGGACCAGACCACCTTCTTGCCCTCGCGCTCGACGGCGCGGATGAGCTTCGGAAGGTTGTCGGCTACCTTGTCATGGCCGAAACGGCAGATCAGCGTCAGGCGCCCGGCTTCGTTGCYAGGGTTCAGCGCATCGATCAACTCGATCAGGTTGTCTGGCTGCAGCGACGGGCCGCACTTGAGACCAACAGGGTTCTTGATGCCGCGGAAATATTCCACATGCGCATGGTCGAGCTGGCGCGTGCGGTCGCCGATCCAGATCATATGGCCTGACGTCGCGTACCAGTCGCCGGAGGTGGAGTCGACGCGGGTCAGCGCTTCTTCATAGCCAAGCAGCAGCGCTTCGTGGCTGGTGAAGAAATCGGTCTCGCGCAGGCTCGGGTTATTGTCAGGGGTGATGCCGATCGCCTTCATGAAATCCATGGTTTCGCTGATGCGGTCGGCAAGCTTGCGGTAGCGCTCGCCCTGCGGGCTGTCCTTGACGAAGCCGAGCATCCACTTGTGCACGTTGTCGAGATTGGCATAGCCGCCCATCGCGAAGGCTCGCAGCAGGTTCAGCGTCGCGGCCGACTGGCGGTAAGCGTCGAGCTGGCGCTCCGGACTCGGGATGCGGGCTTCCGGCGTGAATTCGATGCCGTTGACGATATCGCCGCGATAGCTCGGCAGTGAGACACCATCCTGCGTTTCCATCGGCGCCGAACGCGGCTTGGCGAACTGGCCGGCGATGCGGCCGACCTTGACCACCGGCAGCTGGGCGCCAAAAGTCAGCACGACGGCCATCTGCAGGAAGGCGCGGAAGAAGTCTCTGATGTTGTCGGCGCCATGCTCCAGGAAGCTTTCGGCGCAGTCGCCGCCCTGCAGCAGGAAGGCGTTGCCTTCGGCCACATTGGCGAGAGCGCTCTTCAGGCGGCGGGCTTCACCGGCAAAAACGAGCGGCGGATAGGTGGCAAGCACGGCTTCCGTTGCCGCCAGCGCGGCCGCATCAGGATATTCCGGAACCTGCTGGATTGGCTTGCTCCGCCAGCTGCTCGGGGTCCAATTCTGTGCCATGTCACTCATCTGCTTCCCCATCCGGTTTGCCTCGGATGCCTGCCCGTTAAAGAATGCGGCGGCTTATAAACCTTTCGGCTCCCCTTGCCTAGCGCATTCGGCGCCCGGGAGAGTTTCGATCGGCGGCTCGCAGCGTCACTCTGGCTGCGCCAATATGACATCGAAACTGGCGTTAAGACGATATATACCATGCTATTTTCCGGCTAATTTAGATTTCAAATGTACAGAATACCCTAATAAAATAGGGGTTCAGCATGGGTATCCTTTCGTCCGCTTTCCTTTCGGACCGGTCTGGCAATTTCGGTATCATGACGGCGCTTTTGATGGTGCCGCTGGTTGGCTCTGCCGGTCTGGCGCTGGACTATGCCCATGCGCTGAGCCTGCGTACCCAGCTCTATGCCGCCGCTGATGCCGCAGCCGTCGGCGCCGTTTCCGAAAAATCGGATGCGGTGGCAGCCGCCATGACCATGAAGGGCAATGGCACCATCTCCGTTGCCAAGACGGATGCCCGCAACATCTTCTTCTCGCAGATGTCAGGTGAACTGACCTCGGTGCCGGTTGATCTCAGCATCGACGTCACCAAGACTGCCAATAAGCTCAATTCGCTCGTCTCCTTCAGCGCCTCCGTGCCCACCACCTTCATGCGTGTCCTCGGCCAGGACTCGATCACCATATCGGGCACGGCGACGGCGGAATATCAGACCGCCTCCTTCATGGATTTCTACATCCTGCTCGATAACACGCCATCTATGGGTGTCGCCGCGACCCCGACCGATGTTTCCAAGCTGGAGGCCAAGACCGGCTGTGCCTTTGCTTGCCACCAGATGGACCAGGCCACCAATAATTACACGATCGCCAAGAGCCTCGGCGTCGCCATGCGCATCGATGTGGTGCGCCAGGCAACCCAGGCGCTGACCGACACGGCCAAGACCGAGCGCGTCAGTGCCGACCAGTTCCGCATGGGCGTCTACACCTTCGGCACCAAGGCCGAGGATGCCAAGCTGACGACGATATCAGGCCTCACCTCGGACCTGACGGCGGTGAAGAACTATACGAACGCCGTCGACCTGATGACCATTCCCTATCAGAACTACAATCAGGACCAGCTCACCAGCTTCGACAGCGCCATGACGCAGATGAACACCATCATCGATCCGGCCGGCGACGGAACGTCAAACGTCAACCCGGAAAAGATCCTGTTCTTCGTGTCGGATGGCGTCGGCGACAGCTACAAGCCTTCGACCTGCACCAAGAAGACGACGAGTGGCCGCTGCCAGGAGCCCATCGATACGTCCTTCTGCAAGCCGCTGAAGGATCGCGGCGTCAAGATCGCCGTGCTCTATACGACCTACCTGCCGCTGCCGAGCAACGCCTGGTACAATACCTGGATCAAGCCCTTCCAGAACGAGATACCCACGCGCATGGCCGCCTGCGCCTCGCCCGGCCTCTATTTCGAGGTGTCGCCGACCGAAGGCATTGCCGATGCCATGAAGGCATTGTTCCTGAAGGTCATCCGCGCGCCGCGGCTAACCAGCTAACCACCACTCACCTGCCGTTTGTGCGGCAGGTAGCATTTCATGAGAACAGATCAGACGCGCTGGCCGTCACGGATACGGTAGCTCGGCGCATACATGGTCACCAGCTCTTCGGCGGCCGTCGGATGCAGCGCCATGGTGCGGTCGAAATCATCCTTGGTGCAGCCGGCCTTCAGCGTGATGCCAAGGATCTGCGCCATCTCGCCGGCGTCGTGGCCGAGGATATGGGCGCCGACAACCTTGCGGCTGGCCGCATCGACGATCAACTTCATGATCATCTTTTCGGCCCGGCCTGAAAGTGTGGCCTTCAGCGGCCGGAACTGGGCGCGGTAGACTTCCAGCTCCTTGTAGCGCTTGCCCGCCTCTTCCTCGGAAAGGCCAACCGTGCCGATCTCCGGCTGCGAGAAGACCGCCGTCGGGATCAGGGCGTAATCCGGCTTGGTCGGATTGTCCTTGTATTCCGTCTCGATGAAGCACATGGCCTCATGGATCGCCACCGGTGTCAGCTGTACCCGGTCGGTGACATCGCCGAGCGCATAGATACCGTCGACATTGGTACGCGAATAGTCGTCGACGATGATGGCGCCGCGCTCGTTCAGCGCAACACCCGCCTTTTCGAGCCCGAGCCCTTTCGTATTCGGATCGCGGCCGAGCGCCAGCA
Source organism: Rhizobium sp. 01T437 (assembly GCF_056398505.1). Taxonomy (NCBI): domain Bacteria; kingdom Pseudomonadati; phylum Pseudomonadota; class Alphaproteobacteria; order Hyphomicrobiales; family Rhizobiaceae; genus Rhizobium; species Rhizobium sp. 01T437. Next base: position 259,305 of record NZ_JBFTPM010000001.1, on the reverse strand, counting down.
TGACGACACCGGCGTTGAGCGTGCCGTTCTTCAGCGTCTCGATGACGAGGCCGTCTTCGCCCTTCGTCACCTTCTGCATCACATCCTGGCAGAGGATGCGGATGCCCTTGGCAACCATCGCCTCATGCAGCCCGCGCCGCAGGTCTTCGTCGAAGCGCGAAAGGATTTCGGTGCCGCGGTAGATCAGCGTCGTCTCGACGCCGAGCCCGTGGAAGATATTCGCAAATTCGACGGCGATGTAGCCGCCGCCGGCAATCAGGATCGATTTCGGCAGCGCTTCCAGATGGAAAGCCTCGTTGGAGGAAATGCAGAGCTCGTGGCCGGGCAGCGCCTCATGCGGGTTCGGCCTGCCGCCGGTCGCAATCACGATGGTCTTGGCGGTGACCGTTTCGCCTGTTTTCAGCAGCCTGATCGTATGCGCATCGACGAGTTCGGCGCGCGTCTCCAGGATCTCGGCATTGGCGCCGGAAAGCCCCTTCTTGTAGAGCCCTTCCAGCCGTGCGATCTCGCCATCCTTGGCGGCGATCAGCTTCTTCCAGTCGAACGAGCTTTCGCCGACCGTCCAGCCAAAGCCGGCAGCGTCCTCGAAATGCTCGTGGAACTGCGAGGCGTAAACGAAGAGCTTCTTCGGCACGCAGCCGCGGATCACGCAGGTGCCGCCATAGCGGTATTCCTCGGCGATCGCCACCTTCTTGCCGAGCGAGGCTGCGACGCGCGCGCTGCGCACGCCACCCGAACCGCCGCCGATGACGAAGAGGTCGTAGTCGAAGGAAGGCATGATGATCTCCGGAGGGAATCGCTGGATGGGTGGTTCACATATAGGAGGGAGGAATAGAAAAACAAAAGCCCGGACGATGCCGGGCTTTTGCGAAAGGTGAAGGCGGCCTTACGGCTTGGCCGGTGCCGGTGCCGGTGCTGCGGTCGGAGCCTGCGTCGCCGGGCTGTCGGTGACCGGCGGCGGAGCCTTGATGACCTTGGAGAGCTGGACATTGCTCTGCTTTTCGAGGTCGCGGGAAATGCCCTGCGCCCAGATATCGGCAGCCTTAGCGGTTTCGCGCGAGGCAACCGGGCCGTCGCGCAGCAGCTTCTTGCCAACGTCGGAATTGTAGAAGTCGGCGATCGCCTTCAGCTCTTCGACCGAGAAGGCCTTGGCATAGGTCAGAGCGGCTTCCTTCTCGAGGTCGGCACGGCGCGGTGCCAGAGCAAGCGCCTGCGCATCGACGGTCGCGGAAATGACATCCTGATAGTTCGGCGAATCCTGGATGAGGCCGGCCTTCAGACGCTCGGCCAGACCCGGCAGGATGTTGTCATACTGGGTGGTTGCGCCGATGGCGTCCATGGCTGCGCGGGCAGCCTTCAGCTGCTCTTCGGACACTTCCTGCGCTCTTGCGGCAGAGCCAAAGGCAAGCCCGGAAAGAACGATGGTCGCAGCGGCAAGACGGCCAAGACCTGCAATGTTCATCATGAGTTTCTATGCTCCTGTTATCTGTTTGCCTGCAGCGTGCGGGCGCCTGCAGGACCGGCAATGATCGCAAGCGCCGCCATGTTGATGAAAAGCCCGTGCTCCACGACACCGGGTATGGAATTCAGTTCCCTCGAAAGCGCCTCTGCATCAGGAATGCGGCCAAAAGATGCATCGATGATGTGATGTCCGCCGTCAGTCGTAAACTCTCCATCACCGGACTGACGCAGCGTCAGTTCGCCAGAGAGACCAAGGCGTGAGGCGGTCTTTTCGATCGCGATGCGTGTCGAAACGAGGCCGAAGGGATTGACCTCGATCGGCAATGCGAAGGCGCCGAGCGTCTGCACCAGCTTGCTTTCGTCGGCAATGACGATCATCCGAGTCGAGGCTGCCGCGACGATCTTTTCGCGCAACAGCGCACCACCGCCACCCTTGATGAGCCGCAAGTCTGCATCGACCTCGTCGGCGCCGTCGATGGTGAGATCCAGTTGTGGAAGTTCATCCAGCGATTTCAGGGGAACGCCGAGTTCGACGCAGAGCCGCGCGGTGCGCTCGGACGTCGGAACGCCTTCGACCTTGAAACCGGCTGCAACCTTTTCAGCGAGCATGCGAACGAATTCCTCCGCCGTGCTTCCGGTCCCGATTCCAAGACGCATGCCGTACTCAACATGGACAAGCGCGGCCTCAGCGGCCTTGATCTTCATTTCGCGGGCATCCATGCGCCGCCAGCTCCTGATATTGCGTTGGATGTGCTGTTTACACGGCTCGTATTGCAAACGAAAGCCAAAATCATCGTCCTGCGATTGAAAGCCACGCGTTTCGGCTGCGACTCTTCTATCAGCCGTCCTGGCGTTGCTTTTCGCCTGTTCATCGCCTACTCCCGGATGATCCTACCCTGCAAAGAGGCATCACTTTGACCCCCGCTCCCGAAAATGCCCGCCAAGCTCTTCCCCAGAATAGGGCCCTTGTTGTCTTCGATCTCGACGGCACGCTGCTCGACACCCATGTCGATCTGGTCGAAAGCCTGAACTACACGATCGCAGCGCTGGATCTTGAGCCCGTCACCTATGACGACCTGACGCACCTGGTTGGCCAGGGCGCCCGTGTGATGATCGAGCGTGCCTGCAAGCTGCAGGGCCGCCCGATCTCGCAGGAAGAACTGCCGGCACTGGTGGAGCGTTTCGTGGCCCATTACAGCGCAAACATGCCGGGCCATACCGAGCCCTACCCCGGTCTCGTCGCCGCCATGGATAGCCTGAAGGCATCGGGCTATGCGCTTGCCGTCTGCACCAACAAGATGGAAGGGCTCGCGACCGTACTCCTGGAGAAGCTCGGGCTGACGCATTATTTCGACGCGATCACCGGCGGTGATACGTTTGAATACCGCAAGCCCGACGCGCGACATCTGACCGGCACGATTGAGCGCGCCGGCGGCGATGTTGCCCGCGCCGTGATGATCGGTGACAGTGTCAATGATATTGCGGTGGCGAAGAATGCCGGTGTGCCGGCGATCGCAGTACCTTTCGGCTATTCGGATGTGCCGGTGTCAAGTCTCGATCCTGACGTGATCATCACGCATTTCGACGAACTGACCCCGCGGCTGGTGGAGAGTCTGCTGAACGGTTCTGCGGCGAAGGTTGCTATTATCTGAGGGCTGGCGATCGGATTGATGCGTCTGCAGTCGCGCGCCCCCTACTCATATTTCCCGTACGCAAACACCCAAAAACAAAACGGGCGGCCCGAAGACCGCCCGTTCAAATTGCCCGTTAAACGCTTGGCGTCAGATCTGCGCCTCACGCGACTTGGTCGTCACGTCGAACGCCTTGTCCACATAAGCATCGCGGCCATAGACGTCGTCGAAATACTCGATCACGCCGTCCTTGTTCGGCCATGCCGTGAAATAAGATACATAGACCGGGATCCTCTGCGGCACCTTCACGGCGTGGTTCTGGCCGGTAGCTATCTGCTTCGCCACATCATCGACGGTCGTGCCGAGAACGGCGGCAGCCATGGCGCGCGGGTCTGCAAGGCGCACGCAGCCGTGGCTCAGCGCACGCATGTCACGCTTGAAGAAGCTCTTCGAGGGCGTGTCGTGCATGTAGATGGCATGGCTGTTCGGGAACAGGATCTTGAGTTCACCCAGCGCATTGTCGCTGCTCGGCGGCTGGCGGACCGAGATGTTCTGCGTCGAGCCGTACCAGTCGACGCTGGAAGACGGAACGGCACGGCCGCCGACTTCGACCTCGTAGCCCATCTGGTCCAGATAGTTCGGGTCGGAGCGCAGCTTCGGCAGCATCTCATTGATGATGATCGACTGCGGCACGCCCCAGAATGGATTGAACTCGACCGTTTCGATTTCATCGTCGAAGAAATAGGTCTGGTTGTTCTTGCCGCCAACGACGGTGCGCATCGCAAGCTGCTGCTTGGAGTCGTTGTAGTAATAAGCCATGAAGGCCGGCTGGTTGATCATCACATAGCGCGGGCCGAGATCATCAGGCARCCAGCGCGCCTGCTCCATGGCAACGACGAGCTTGTCGATCTTGGAGCCGTTGCTGTCGCCGCCGGTCATGGTGCGCACGGTCGCCTGGCCAATGACACCATCAGACTTCAGACCATGTTCCTTCTGGAAGTCCTCGACAAGTGACACGATCTCGGGTGAATAGTCGCTGCTGCCGGTATAGGCTGAGAAGGTGGCCGCATGCGCGGTCTTCAGCTCCTCCGAACCATTCTTCTGGATCGCCTTGACGATGTTGGCAACTTCCGGCGAGCTGTCGCCCGGGCGCAGCAGGGAAGTGAGCGAAATGGTGATCGGCGCTTCATTGCCGCCGTCGGCGGCGCGCAGCTTGGCAAGCTCGGCCTTCAGCGCCAGGAACTGCGTGCTGTCGGGGTTGCGGCTGTTGAGATAGGCAGCGACGTCAGGGCTCATGCGGGAGAGCTTCAGCACCGGATCGAGCTTGACGACCTTGCGCTGGAAATCATGGTAGCCGGAGAGCTTGTTGGGGTCGACGCGGCCGCGCGTCGTGTCCTGCACATAGGCAAGAACCTTGGAGGAAAGCGCCAGTTCGAACTGCGTCAGCGCCCGGTCGCGGACATCGGGATCCGGATTGGCCGGATCGATGCTCGGCTCGGACACGGCATAATCGGCCGGATCGAGGCCGACGCTTGCAGCATCGGCGAGCACGCTGAGTGCCGCCTTGCCGTGATCATTGATGCCATCGCTGGAAACCCAGATCAGCGGGTTCTTGCCGTCACCGTAATAGGCCTGCAGGGCCTTGGCGATATCGGCATTGGCGCGAACCTTGGCTTCCGTCAGGAAGTGGCGCTGCGGAGCACCGTCAGTCGTGGCCGAGCCGGAGACGTCGGCGACCGCCCCGGTGACGACAGGATCGGCAAACTTCGTCGTATCGACGAACTGCAGCGTTTCAGCCTTGTAGGTGTAGTAGCGCGGGCTGGAAACCTTCGGCATCGCAGCTTCCGGATCGATATCGCCGCCAAGGCCGTTACGATTGCCGGGATTGCCGCGAACCGGAGCCGAAGGGTCCATGATGATCGTGCTCTGGCCGCTTCTTGCCCGGTCGCCGCGCAGCATGTCCATCAGCGTATAGGCATGCGCAGGAACCGCGCCCATCACGCAGGAAAATGCCAATGCGGAAACCGCGCTTTTCAAAACGAACTTCATCTTGTTTTCCAGTCCCAGTACCATGCTGTTGTCGAGCAAAAAGGCTCTGATCAATTCTTCCAGAAATTCCCGGCAGCTGCGGCCCATTCATCAGAAATCGGACTGCGCCGCCAGCGCTTTCAGGCTCAACTTTGTGTGACGGGGTCGAACGCAAGCGCCGTGCGCCAGTTCACACAAAATTATGAAATTATTAGTTAATTTTTTACCGAATTTTCCACCGCGAGAAAGGGCACTTTCTGCCACTCTTTGCATTAATTTCCCGGCGTGGCCGAAAAAACACGGCCCTGCAGCGCCTGAATGGCGATGCAAAACATGAGATCCGTCTTCAATATTTCGCATAAGCTCCGGTTTTCTTGAAAAGCTTTCCACCCTATAAGTCCCCTCATCTTCAAAGACTGCTCTTAACAGCATGTGACAGGAAGGCACGAAGCCATGAGTTCCACCCGCACCGAAACCGATACATTTGGCCCGATCGAAGTCGTCAGCGACCGTTACTGGGGCGCGCAGGCGCAGCGTTCTCTCGGCAATTTCAAGATCGGCTGGGAAAAGCAGCCGCTCTCGATCGTGCGTGCGCTCGGCATCGTCAAGCAGGCGGCGGCGCGTGCCAACATGGCGCTCGGCCAGCTCGATTCCAACATCGGCAAGTCCATCGTGGATGCCGCCCAGGAGGTGATCGACGGCAAGCTGAACGACCATTTCCCGCTGGTCGTCTGGCAGACCGGTTCCGGCACGCAGTCCAACATGAACGCCAATGAAGTGATCTCCAATCGTGCCATAGAAATGCTCGGCGGCGTCATGGGTTCCAAGAAGCCGGTGCATCCGAACGATCACGTTAATATGAGCCAGTCGTCGAACGACACCTACCCGACGGCCATGCATATCGCCTGCGCCGAACAGATCGCCCATCACCTGCTGCCTTCGCTGAAGCACCTGCATGCCGCCCTCGACATGAAGGTCACGGAATTCAGCCACATCATCAAGATCGGCCGCACACACACGCAGGATGCGACGCCGCTGACGCTCGGCCAGGAGTTTTCCGGCTACGCCGCGCAGGTGGGCTCCGCCATCAAGCGCATCGAAATGACCCTGCCCGGCCTCTGCGAACTCGCCCAGGGCGGCACCGCCGTCGGCACCGGGCTGAATGCGCCGGTCGGTTTTGCCGAAAAGGTTGCCGAAGAGATCGCAGCAATCACCCACATGCCCTTCGTGACCGCGCCGAACAAGTTCGAGGCGCTCGCGTCGCATGATTCGATGGTCTTCGCCCACGGCGCGATCAATGCAGCCGCCGCTGCCCTCTTCAAGATCGCCAACGACATACGCCTGCTCGGCTCCGGCCCGCGCGCCGGCCTTGGCGAACTGGCACTGCCGGAAAACGAGCCCGGCTCCTCGATCATGCCCGGCAAGGTGAACCCCACCCAGTGCGAGGCCCTGACGCAGGTCTGCATCCACGTCTTCGGCAACCATGCGGCTCTCACCTTCGCCGACAGCCAGGGCCATTTCGAGCTCAACGTCTATAATCCGATGATGGCCTATAACTTCCTGCAGTCGGTGCAACTCCTCGGCGACGCAGCCGTCTCCTTCACCGACAATTGCGTCGTCGGCATCGAAGCCCGCGAGGACAACATTAAGGCTGGCCTCGAACGCTCGCTGATGCTGGTCACCGCCCTTGCTCCGAAGATAGGCTATGATGCGGCCGCCAAGATCGCCAAGACGGCGCACAAGAATGGTACGACGCTGAAGGAAGAGGCGCTGGCAAGCGGGCTCGTGACATCTGAGGAATATGACGCGATCGTGCGCGCGGAGATGATGATCAGCCCGAGGTAAACCCTTCTTCCGTCATGCTCGGGCTTGTCCCGAGCATCTACTGCCGGTCGATACGTAGCAGATCCTCGGGACAAGCCCGAGGATGACGTCGAGTAACGGGAAGCGTCTCAACAATCAAAGGCTGGCTCTGCCGGTCTTTTTTGTTTTTGAGGAAAGTGGAGCCCGTCCGGCCGCGTCATTTTCGCCACCAATCCCGCGCCCTCCCCAATTGCTTTTACCCTGCGCCAGATTTAGACCGGTTCCAAAAATATCCCACCAGAAAGGTCACTTCGATGGCTGACGATCTCTTTCCCCTCGGCACCGACACCACCCCTTACCGCAAGATCAGCAGCGACTATGTCTCGATCGACAGCTTCAAGGGCCAAGAGATCCTGAGCGTCGACCCTGAGGGCATTCGCCTGCTTGCCGAAACCGCCTTCGCCGACATCAACCATCTGCTGCGCCCCGGCCATCTGAAGCAGCTCGCCTCGATCCTCGACGATCCGGAAGCGACCGACAATGACCGTTTCGTCGCCTATGACCTCCTGAAAAATGCCAATATCGCCGCCGGCGGCGTGCTGCCCATGTGCCAGGATACGGGCACGGCGATCATCATGGGCAAGAAGGGCCGCCGCGTCTGGACCGAAGGCGGCGATACCGCTGCCCTTTCGAAGGGCGTGCTCGACGCTTATGAAAAGAAGAACCTGCGTTACTCGCAGCTCGCCCCCGTCAAGATGTTCGAGGAAAAGAACACCAATAACAATCTGCCGGCGCAGATCGATATCTATGAGGAAGGCACCGATAGCTACGACTTCCTCTTCGTCGCCAAGGGCGGCGGCTCGGCCAACAAGACCTTTCTCTTCCAGGGCACGCCCTCGCTCCTGTCGCATGACCGCATGCTCGACTTCCTCAAGGAGAAGATCCTCACTTTAGGTACGGCAGCCTGTCCCCCCTACCATCTGGCGATCGTCATCGGCGGCACCTCGGCCGAGATGAACCTGAAGACCGTCAAGCTCGCCTCCACCCGCTACCTCGATGAACTGCCGACCGAAGGCTCCGAAAACGGCCACGCCTTCCGCGACATCGAGATGGAAATGGAGATCCATAAGCTGACGCAGAGCCTCGGCGTCGGCGCCCAGTTCGGCGGCAAGTATTTCTGTCATGACGTGCGCGTCATCCGCCTGCCCCGCCATGGCGCCTCGCTGCCGATCGGGCTCGGCGTCTCCTGTTCCGCCGACCGCCAGGCCAAGGGCAAGATCACCCGCGACGGCATCTTCATCGAGCAGCTGGAAACCGATCCGTCCAAGTACATGCCCGATATCGACGAGGCGAAGCTTTCCGAATCCGTCGTGCGTGTCGATCTGAACCAGCCGATGGCCGATATTCTCGCCGAGCTTTCAAAGCACCCGGTCAAGACGCGCCTGTCGCTATCGGGCACGATCATCGTCGCCCGCGATCTCGCACATGCCAAGATCCGCGAACGGCTGGAAAAGGGCGAAGGCATGCCCGACTATATGAAGAACCACCCGGTCTATTATGCCGGCCCGGCCAAGACCCCCGCCGGCTACGCCTCCGGCTCCTTCGGCCCGACGACTGCCGGCCGCATGGATAGCTATGTCGACCAGTTTCAGTCCTTCGGCGGCTCCATGGTCATGCTCGCCAAGGGCAACCGTTCGCGCGCCGTGCGCGAGGCCTGCAAGAAGCATCAGGGCTTTTATCTCGGTTCCATCGGCGGCCCGGCCGCCCGCCTGGCGCAGGACTGTATCCGCAAGGTCGATGTGCTGGAATATCCCGAACTCGGCATGGAAGCCGTCTGGAAGATCGAGGTGGAAGACTTCCCGGCCTTTATCGTCATCGACGACAAGGGCAACGACTTCTTCCAGGAGCTGAACCTCGGCTGAGACTTGAGGCTGCTGACTATCGCACCGAAGCCGTCTCGGCCGGATCGATACTGGCCGCCGTCATGGGCTGAACTACGGGTCGTTCCATGGCGGCGATATCGGATGCGCTGAGAATATCCTCCGCCTTCACGCTGGCGAGGATATCCGTGCTGAAGATGCCGTTGAAGAAGCCGGTCTGCTGTAAAAGAAAAGCGCAGCCGGCAAGGATGGCGAATACGAGAATGGTGGGTGACGTGTGGCGAGGCGATTCCATGATCTCATGCCTTCGACAGGAGACCGCGATCCGATCCCCATAAATCCGGTCTCTTGAGATAGAATCTGTCACCTCGCCCTGCCCGCCAGTAGACCAGACAAAAGATACCGACCGTCAACAAAACGAAAACAATCCCTAAAAAGAGAAAACGATTGAACTTTTTTGGAGCACCTCGCGCATAAGAGGTGTCACCGTTACAGTCGAACTTACAAATATTTGAGAAAAATCATAGGGCTGATCGTAGTATTGATGCTCATCAAACTTATCGTATGTAATCTTTGGTAYATGTCGCTTTAATCATTTCCCAAGAAATCTAAGATAACAAATAGAAGATTGCTTAAGAATTGGATGAGGAGTTGCCGGAATGAATACGGCCGTTGCGCCCAAGGTGCAGGTTCCCGATGTGGCGGGTCAGATCACCTATGCCATGCGCTCCATGGGCGTTGCACCAATTCCCCGCAATTACGAACTCTTCTACGAAGCCTATATCGGTTCCAACCCCGCACTCACCCGCGACCTTGCCGCTCTCGGCGGCCAGGCGACGCAGGCTGAGCTCGATGCGCTCGGCACCCAGCATTGTTCCCACACGGCGCCTGCCAAGATCTTCGACGACGCCCATAGCCGCATCGCCGGCGAACTGGAAGGCCTGCTGCGCGTGCTGCGCCAGGAGCAGACCTCGCTCGAAAGCTATAACCGGCTGCTCAACGAGACCTGCAAGCGCATCAGCTCCAAGAGCACGAGCAGTGCCGACCTCATCGAAAACGCCATCGACCTGCTCACCCAGGCAACCGGCGATACGATCACTCATGGCGAAAAGACCGTCGAGGACATGGTCCAGCGCTCGCAGGAGATGGATCAGGTCCGCAAGGAACTCGACGAATACAAGCGCATCGCCAATACCGACTCGCTGACGCGCCTATCCAACCGCCGCGCCTTCGACGACCGGCTGGCCGCCGTCTTCAATAATCCGGCGTTGCGCCCGGTGACCGCCCTGCTCTTGGCCGACATCGACAATTTCAAGAAAATCAACGACACCTACGGCCATCCGGTCGGCGACAAGGTTCTCGCGACGGTCGCCTCCGTCATCCGCACCAATGTCCGGCGCGACGTTTTCGTCGCCCGCACCGGCGGCGAGGAATTCGCGCTCATCATCGACGGCAACACACTGGAGGAAGTGACGGCGGTCGCCGAGCGCATTCGCCGGACGCTGGAATCCACCCCCTTCAAGAATTCCCGCACCCGCGTCAATTACGGCCCGGTCACGGTCTCCATCGGCATTTGCATGGCCTCGCACGCCGACGATGCCGGCGAGCTCTACTCCAAGAGCGATATCGCCCTCTATAGCGCCAAGAACGCCGGCCGCAACTGCACCGTCGTCTATGAAGACGGCATGCAGAAGGAATTCACCAAGAGCTGGCTGATCTACAAGTCCTGATCCCTGGGTCTGGCCTATCGCCGGATCCCAAGGCTTTCGGAAATACTTCCGGAAATACAGAGAAACTGGAACAAATCCCTTTGGCGGCCGGAAACGGCCGCTTTTCTTATTGGCTGGAATTCCGCGACACTGGCGGAAAAGGATTCCGCCTCAAACCACCTCGATCTGAAAATCCGCACCCTCCCAGCGCTGCGCATCCTTCCAGAAGATCGTGAAGTCGATCATGCCGGGGCCGAGCGCCTGCGTTGGCAGGTCGAAGACATGAGTGCCGAAGCCGGTGTCGCGGCATGGGTTGTCGGCGGCGCTTGCCCAGCCGTCGGTAGACCAGCGCACCAGAGCGGGCTCGGGCAGTTCGACGCGGAGCCGCCGGCCCGCCGGCATCTGGTCGCGTCGGGCTGTCAGCCGCCAGGAGAATGGTGCCGGCGCCGGCTTTGCTGCGACATAGCGGGCAAAGGTCTGGGGCGGCATGTCGAAGATCACGCCATCCCGCAGCGAGCGCAGCAGCTTGATATGTTCGGCATGCGCCCAGACGAGCGGCATGGCGCTGCCCGAGGGGCGGCCGAGGAAAAGCTCGCGCTGCGGCACGTCCTCGCTGTCCCAGATCTGCTCGGGCAAGAGCCCACCTTCGCTTGCCGAAGCTTCCAGCGCAGCAAGCATCCGCTGTGCTTCGTCAGCTCGTCCGGCGGCGAGTTCGTAATGGGCGCGCTCACCGGTCAGCAGAGGCCAGAGCCTGCCGACACCGCTGCCGGCAAAGGGTGCGCCGCCGATGCGCTCGCCATAGCCGTCGTCATTATAGCGATACCAGTAGGGACCGGCCGGAAGGTCGCGGCGCAGCTCCGCATCGATTGCCGCGACCGTGCCGAGTATGCGCGGATCGTCGGCGGCGCGGAGGCCGAAGCGCACCAGCGCAAGCGCATCCGGGCTTATCAGCAGGTCCGCTTCAAGCACCTCGCCGAGATCGTCCCGATTGCGGATCGGAATGAAGTCACGCCGCAGTGACAGGCTGCCGTCTGTCGCCGAGGCGATGCGCACATAATAGCCTTCGACGCCGAGACGGCGCGACAGTTCGGTATCCGTGGCGTAGGTCCATTCCTCGATGCGCTCGTTCCAGCCGTCGGCCACCTCGCGCAGATAGTGCGCCGCATCCAGCCGCCCGACCGCTTCCAAAGCATCGGCCGCCGCAAGCAGGCCGGCGATCTCTACGGCGAGCGTAAACGGCGAGTAGCCGGCATCCTCCTCCCAGCGATCCTCCTGGGTGGCGGGGCCGTTTCTGACGATATAGCCCGCAGCCGCTTCGACCATAGGCAGGTAGCGTCCCCTCTCCGAGGCATCGATCGCTCCGGCACGCAGCAGCATGTCATAGAGCAGGATCGGAAAGGCCGTCTCATCCATCTGGATGCCATACCAGTAGGGCCTGCCGTCGAGCCAGGCATTCTGCACCCAATGGCCGTCCGCTTCCTGAATGACAGCGAGATAGTCGAGCACGGAGCGTGCATCCGCTGTGGCCCCGGCAGCAAGCAGACCGCCCGCCGTTTCCACCAGATCGCGCGTCCACACCAGATGATAACCGCCAAGGTCGTCATCGCCCTTGCTGAAGCCCCAGGGGATGGAAAGGCTGGCGATGATGGCGCCGGAGGCGTCGTCGCGGTGGGTGGCGAGCACGCCGGTGCTGACGCGGTAGCGGTTGAGCTTGTCAGGATCATGCGGTTCATCGAGCGCAAGCAGGCCGGCCTGCCATTCCCGCCAGCCGCTGCGATAATGTTTCAGCGCCGGCTCAACGCCCTGTTCCAGGCTGAGCAGCGTGCGCAGGGCAGCTTCCTCCGGCTGCGTGCCGAAACCGATGGCGATCAGCGCCCTTCCCTGGTCAGCTTGGCCCTCACCTGCCTGCATATCCAGTGTTCCTGACAGCGCGACATTGCCTGATGTGGCGCAGCTGTACTCCTCATTCAGCCCCTCGCCGCGCGACAGCGTCTGCCAACCGTCGGAAATGCCGACATAGCCCACTGATCGCGCAAGCCAGGGCACCGAAGCGGCAATGGCGAGCGACCGCCCGGACCCCTCGGCAAAGAGCATCTGCCTGCCCTTGAAATCATCATACCAGCCGTTGTTGTCGGCGCCGCCATTGACGAGATGTGGGGCAACAAGCGCATGCAGCCGGTAGTCTGAGAGATTGCCTATCAGCGCCTCGAAGCGGATGTCCTGCAGTACCACCTCGCGCTCAGGGTCTGAAAAGATGGTCTTGGTGATGCGATAACGCCCGTCGCGGGCGGTATTGACGAGACGGAAGGCCGGAACGCCGTCCTCGATCGCCTGTACGCTGTGATCGGCGTCGCGTTTTTCCTCGGAGAAGTAGCCCTTAGCCGTGACGATGAAACCGAAATCGCGCACGCAGGCCATATCGAGCCGTGGCGCGTAGATCTCGTTGAGGATGCCGTGGCTTGCCGTAAACCAGACGCAGCTTGCCGAACTGACGGCGGTACCAACAGCACTCTTGTCGCTGGACGTCCATCGGGGCTCGATGCCCGGCGAACCTGGCGGCTCGACGGAACCGGGTGGTCGTGTCGGAAAGGCCAAGTGCTGTTCCTCCGCTCTATTTGCTCGTCTTCCCTGCCATCCTGAGATGAAATTAAGCGATCTGCAATATACCGGCTTGACAGCCGGCTACGATCTTGCGCCCGATAGAATAGTGCGGGCCCGATAGAATAGCGCGGGAAAGAATAAGGGTACAGCCGGAGAGGAGCGCCAGCCATGGCTGACACAATGGAAGAAAAGCAGACGCGTGAGCGAGCCAAGCCGAAGGTTGCGGCGCCGGCCGACCGCATCGTGCTCGCCGTCGATATCGGTGGCTCGCATGTGAAGGCGGAACTCAGCAGCGGCGGCGAGCGACGCTCGGTCGTATCGGGGCGCGCGATGACGGCGGCGAAGATGGTCGCAGCCCTTACCGATCTGACAGCCGACTGGCACTATGATGTCGTCGCCATGGGTTATCCTGGCCCCGTCGCTGCCCACCGCCCCGCGGCCGATCCATTCAACCTCGGCCCGGGATGGAAGGGCTTCGATTTCGAGAAAGCCCTCGGCAAGCCCGTGCGCATGGTCAATGACGCGCTGATGCAGGCGATCGGCAGCTACGAGGCCGGCCGTATGCTCTTCCTTGGCCTCGGCACCGGACTTGGTTCGGCGATGATCGCCGAGAACGTCTGCATGCCGCTCGAACTGGCCCACATGCCCTACAAGAAGGCGACATTCGAGGACTATGTCGGCGAACGCGGCCTGGAAGGTCGCGGTAAAGGCAGATGGCGAAAATCGGTCTTCGACGTCGCCGACCGCCTGGCCGCCGCCCTGCTGCCCGACTATATCGTCATCGGTGGCGGCAACGTCGAAAAGCTGAAGGATCTGCCGCCCAAATGCCGGCGCGGCAGCAACGACAACGCCTTCCGCGGCGGTTTCCGGGTCTGGCTGGACGAAAGCCTGCGGCTGTGAGCGGCGGTGAACCCGATGTGTTTGAAGCCCCATTGGGCGGCGGAAGGTGACGACAATGCTGGAAAAGGACAAGCTGTTCGTCGGCTCGATCCCGGAAAACTACGACCACTATATGGTGCCGCTGATCTTCGAGCCCTTCGCCGCAGATCTTGCCCGGAGAGCGGCATCCCTGTCGCCCGGCGCCGTTCTGGAAACCGCAGCAGGTACTGGGGTCGTGACCCGCGCACTGGCGCCGAAACTGTCCTCGGGCGCACGCTATATCATCACCGATCTCAACCAGCCGATGCTCGACTACGCCGCTTCGCAGCAAGGCTCCGATAATCGCCTGGAATGGCGCCAGGCGGATGCTCTGGCGCTGCCGTTTGAAAATGCCACCTTCGATCTCGTCTTATGTCAGTTCGGCGCGATGTTCTTCCCGAACCGTATATCCGGCTACCGCGAAGCAAAGCGTGTCCTGAAGCCCGGCGGACATTTCCTGTTCAACGTATGGGACCGCATCGAGGAGAATGTTTTTGCCGACGATGTGACGAATGCCCTTGCGACGATGTTTCCGGACGATCCGCTACGCTTCCTGGTCCGCACGCCGCATGGCTATCATGACAAGGCGCTGATCCGCGCCGAGCTGGAAGAGGCGGGTTTCTCCCATGTGGTGATCGAAACGAAGGCCGAACAAAGCCGCGCCTCCTCGCCCCGGATTCCTGCCCTCGCCTATTGCCAGGGAACCGTCCTTCGGAGCGAAATCGAAGCCAGAGCTCCGGGAAAACTGGACATTGCGACCGACTGCGCCGCATCCGCGATTGCCGACCGGCATGGCGAGGGTGAGGTTACCGCCAAAATTCAGGCCCATGTCATCATGGCAGTGGCCTAGACTGGCCGAAATGCGTTTGGGGCCAAGCAGATCACAAGCTGATCGAGCCCCAGACCAGTTTCGTCCGGACGATGAAACTCAGTCTCCCCTCACGAGCATAGGGAGCGAGCATCTCACCGAGCTCCCCGTCGAACTCGCTCATCCTGCCGGCCAGACGGGATGGCGCGAACGTATCGCGCGAATGCTGGCAGCGAATGAAGTCTTCGACGCTTTGCTCGAATGGAGCGGAGTGGAAATGCCCGGAGCCTTCGATGTCGAGGAACGCCTTGTAGGCCGACCAGTCCTCTCGCTTGCCAATGGGATCGAACGCCTCGCCCGTTATGGCAGGAACCCATCTGGTGAGAAAAGACTGCCAGTCCGCCTCCCAGGCCGGTTGGAAAGGCGCATCTCCTGATATGACGGCCACCCGGTGGTCGGCGGCGGCATAGGTTTTCAGCCGCGCGAAAAGGCGCTTGTGATCCATCCAGTGAATGCTTGCAGCAGCAACGATGAGGTCGGGACGATCGGGGATATCGACATCCTCGGCGAAACCGACGATCCAGTGAAGATTGCGTGCGCGCCCCTCCTCCAAGCTCTGACCGAGCTCGATCATGTGGCGGGAGGGATCGACGGCGATGACCTTTTCGAAATGCCGCGAGAGCTGCCGTGAAATCTTGCCGGGGCCGCAGCCTATATCCAGCAGGCAGCTGCGCTTTGGCGCGATGGCAAGCAGCTTCTCGTAGATCGCCTCGGGATATGGCGGACGGTAGGGATAGTTGCTGACGACATTGGCATCCTCGAAAGAGGCCCCTGCACGCGCATGCTCGACCATGATAGGCTCCGTCCTCAGTGACAGTCGAGAACCATCCGATAATTCAACAAGATGTCAGCATGGTAACAAGCGCGATGGACGGCTGCAAAATCGAACGGCTCGAGGGCCGGGTAAACGGCGCATTCGTCTCCCGGCCAGACGCGAATGAGACCGGTGTCGTCGTGCTCAGCGGTTCCAGCGGCAGGGTCGATATCGATCGTGCCAGATTGTTTGCCAAGGCCGGCGCGAAAGCACTGGCGCTGCAATGGTTCGGCGCAACGGGGCAATCACCCGGCATTTGCGAAATCCCGCTGGAAACCTTCTGTGACGCCACGGACTACCTGATTTCGCGGGGATGCCGGCGCATCGTCTTCGTCGGAACCTCGAAAGGCGCAGAGGCGGCCTTGCTTGTCGCCACCCTGGACCCGCGCGTGAACGCTGTTATAGCGATCAGCCCGAGCTCGGTTGTCTGGGGCAATATCGGGCCTGGCAAGGACGGCAGAGAATGGCCCGAACGTTCATCCTGGTCCTGGAAGGGAGAGCGACTGGAATTCGTCCCCGCCGATCCCACCTGGGAGCGGGACTATCGCGATGGGCTCGTGTCCTATCGCTCCTTCTTCGAAAAGTGCCTGGATACGGACGAGCAAACTTTGTGGCGAGCGTGCATTCCCGTCGAGAAGGCCGCCGCAGATCTCGTCCTCGTGGCTGGCGGAGACGATGCACTCTGGCCGTCGGAGAGGTTTGCGCGTGAGCTTGCCAGCCGGCGCGAAAAAAGCGGCAGGCCGGTGTCACTGGTCGTTGACCCCGAGGCGGGCCATCGGGTGCTGCTTTCAGGCGAGACGACGCCCCGCTCCAGCCTTCACGCCCATGGCGGCAACGATGCGGCGGATGCAAGGCTTGGCCGGGCGGCATGGGCGGCGATAGAAGCCGCTTTGTCGCAAAAGGATTGACTGGTCTGATACGGTTCAGGCGGAAAGCTGCAGCAGGATCGCACTTGCTGCCATCAGCACCACGACGATCCATGGCGGCGCCTTCCAGACCACCAGCAGAAGGAAGCCGGACAGGGCGAGAGCAAAATCGGCCGATGTAAGGACCGCGCTTGTCCATACCGGATTGTAGAGTGCGGCACCCAGCACGCCGACCACGGCGGCATTTGCGCCGCGCATGGCCGCCTGCGCCAGCGGATAGGTACTGAGCCTGTCCCAGAAAGGCAGGGTGCCGAGCAGCAGCAGAAAGCCCGGCAGAAAGATGGCGGCCAGAGCGATGGCTGCGCCCGCGATACCGTTGGGAGCTGGCCCCATCACCGCCCCGAGATAGGCCGAAAACGTGAAAAGCGGACCAGGCACAGCCTGTGCGACACCGTAACCAGCGAGAAACGCGTTTTCCGAAACCCAACCCGGCCTCACGACCTCCGCCTCGAGCAGCGGCAGGACAACATGGCCGCCGCCAAACACCAGCGCGCCTGAGCGATAAAAGGCATCGAAGAGGCGCAGCCCCTGCCAATCCATGATGGAAACGATAAGCGGCAGTCCGAACAGAAGGAGCAGGAAGGCCAGCAGGCAGGTGACGCCTGATGATCGCGATATACCGAACGAAAAACTTGCCTTGTGCTCGATGGCGGCCTCGCGACAAAGCATGAGCCCGGAAACCGCACCCAGCACGATGGCTGCGAGCTGGCCGAACGCTCCCCCCAATGTCACGATGAAAATCGCGGCCAACGCGATGCCGGCGCGCGGCTTGTCGGGCGTCAGCGATCGTGCCATGCCCCAGACGGCTTGTGCCACGACAGCAACGGCAACGAGCTTCAATCCGTGCAGCAGGCCCTGTCCGAGAGGATTGTCGAGCGCGGTGGCGGCGGTTGCGAATATGAACAGGATCAGCGCGGACGGAAGCGTGAATGCGCTCCACGCCGCAAGCGCCCCCAGCGGCCCGCCGCGCAGCAGGCCCATGGCGAAGCCGACCTGGCTCGATGCCGGACCGGGAAGGAACTGACAGAGGGCGACGAGATCGGCATAACCCTTCTCGTCGATCCATTTCCGCCGCGTCACGAGCTCGTTGCGGAAATAGCCGAGATGCGCGATCGGTCCGCCGAACGAGGTGAGGCCAAGCTTCAGGAAGGCGCCGAACACTTCCGCAGGTGTACCTGCCGGTGGAGCCGCCGTCTTCTCCTTGGTCATTTCTTTTGCATCCACGCCAACATCCCCCATTGAGCCGACCCGTATCCTCATCATTAATGACAGCGCGATGACAACAGGCGATTTTCGATCTCCGTCGAACAAGCGATTGCGGATTAGACCGCCTGACGGACCCGCGCTCGGGTGGGCAGCGTCATTGCGATGACACCGGCCATGACGCAGGCAAGTCCAAGGCCTGCCGTGGAGGACAGCGTTTCGCCGAGGAAGACGACACCGATTGCAACGCCGATCGGTACCCTCAGATAGGCCTGGGCCGTGGCGCCAACCGAACCGAGCGTCTGCACGAGGCGAAAATAGATCACAAAGGCAAGCGCCGTCGAAAAGACCGAGAGGGCAAGGAGAGCAAGGACGGAATGCAGGCCCGGCTGCAACGTCCAGGGACGATCGGCGATGACGCTGACCGGGATCAGGATTACCGCCCCCGATATCAGCGAGCCGGCAGCCGGCATCATGGGGTCAAGCCCCCTGAAATTCCGGCCGAAGACCGCAGCGCCTGCATAGCAGATCGTGGCGGTCACGATCGCAAGCTGCGCCCAGAGCGCATCTCCGATGTTGTCAAGCGCTCCGATACCGATGATCAGCGCGGTTCCGATCAATCCGGCCGATACACCGAACAGCTTGCGGCCTGTGAGGACCTCATGCCGTGTGATCAGCGCCGTGATCAGAAAGGCAAAGATCGGCGTCGTGGAATTCAGGATCGCCGACAGGCCGGCATCGGTCGTCCGCTCGGCCCAGGCAATCAGCGTGAAGGGGAAGACGCTGTTGAGGCAGGCCTGAAACAGGAAATAGGCCCAGGTCTTTCGGTCGCGGGGCAGCTTGAGGCCACGCCAGCGGATGATGGCGAGAAGCAGCGCGCCGGCGACAAGCGTTCGGGCTGCCACCAGTGTTAGCGGCGGGATGGTTTCGACGCCGATCTTGATGAAGGTGTAGGAGGCTCCCCAGAGCGTCGAAAGCGCCAGCAGCAGCGCCAGCTCCGTTGTCATCTTTGCCGTCTTTTCCATCGCAGTCCTATTCGTCAGCCGTGCAAAACCGACCGTCTGTTTAGCGACTGCGGGCGCGAAATGCTTCGATGCGGGCCGAACTGTCGATGGAAAAGAGAGGCTTGGCGGGACGCGCTTGGATCATGGCGCGCCCCCAAAGGCTTCCGATACTTTTGGCCTTCTCACTGAGCAGCGAGCGGAGCCGCTGGAGCCGCACGCGTCACCGGCGGTGGGTTCCACTTGCCGATCAGCGCGCTACCCTTCGGCGCATAGAGCCTCATCGTCAGATTGTACGGGCCGTTCGGCGCCGGCAGCCAGTTCCATTCCTTGTCCTTGCCGGGGCTTTCCGTCTGGAAATAGAGGTCGAGCGAGCCGTCGGCGTTGAATTGGAACGGCATCCAGCTGCTGACGGCGAACCGATTGAGCGGATTGGCGACCTGGAAGCCGCCGCTGTCATAGAGAGTGACCGACCAGAAAGCGTTGACCGGCGGAATGTTCTCCTTTTCAAAATGGAGCGTGTAATTGCTTCGTCCATCCAGCGGGTTGCCGTTTTCATCCCCGAGGTTCAGCGGATAGATGGCGTCCTCAGGCAGATTGGCGCCAAGTCCCTGTTGCGCCACGATCGCCCGTTTCAGATAGTAATTGCCGTAGACACCCATCGTGTCGGTGTTCATCGACCAGCCATTGACCACGCGTGCCAATGTCTTCAGCTTCCAGCCCATGAGCGCCTGCGCATCCTGCGGCGCCGTCTTCAGCGCTTTCTGGACGACGGGATCGGCCTTGGACAGGTCAAAGCTCTTGCCGGGCTCGAAGCCGATCCGCTTCATGCGGGCAATGATCGGCTGATCGGTGCTGTGCGGCGGATGAAGTTTCAGCAGTTCGGCAGCATAGGCGAAATAGTCTTCCGCCGAAGCCGTATCGGCCTGAGTCTTAGGTGGCGTCTTCATGTCAATGGAAGGGTCTATTTTGATCTCCGCCTGCTTGGCGCCCTTGCCCCATTGCGACAGCGGCGTGATCTTGTAACCGTCCTGGATCTTGTGAACGGCATTGTAGTCATCAGGGCCATCGGTTTTGGTGCGGCCGATGATCCAGACATAAGGCGTCGGAGCATCGATCCGTTCAGTTCCCTCCGGCAGCTTGAATTCGCCGAACGTGTCGCGAAGCTCGGGCTTCCAGCCGGGCGAGGCGATCAGGAAGTTTCCGACTGATGTTCCGGTCGTTCGCCAGCCCGGCGCGGCAAACACATCCGTCCACATGTCCAGCATCGGCAGGAGGTAATAGCGGCCTCCGGTATCCGGCGCGGTAACCACCACCGGTTCCTTGGTGAGATCAAGCCAGCCGCTCGAATAGAGCGTGTCG
This sequence comes from Rhizobium sp. 01T437, assembly GCF_056398505.1. NCBI lineage: Bacteria > Pseudomonadati > Pseudomonadota > Alphaproteobacteria > Hyphomicrobiales > Rhizobiaceae > Rhizobium > Rhizobium sp. 01T437. Next base: position 239,100 of record NZ_JBFTPM010000001.1, on the reverse strand, counting down.
AAATTCGGCCGCACCACGGCCTTCATGTCCGCCGGTGGAAACTCGCGGATATTGGCGAACCGGTTGGCCGGGCCGCCGATCGACCCCTCCTTCGGTTCCATGTTGGTCAGCTGCTTGCGCGTGATGTCCATCGTTATCAGCGGATAAAAATAGACATAGGCTTCGATGCCGATCTCACGCGCTTCCTCTTCCGTCAGGGAAGCGGCCCTGGCCTCAGGTGCGGCCGGAATGGCCATCGAAGCAATTGCCAGAAAAACGAACGACATAGGCGTTCGCAACAGGCGTCTGATCTCAAAGTGAGTTGTCATGTGCGTTTCCCCCGGAACGAAATGAAGAACCCAGCAGGACCCGATTGACGCCGGCGCATCTTTGGCAAGACCAAGATGGCCAAGGTACTGGCGACCTGCTGAGCGACCCTTTCATGCAAAGCGAAACATATGGGGCGTATATCCGGAAGTACGTTACAGTAAACGTAGCCGTAAATAGTCAGGACACATAGGTCTGTGTTTTGATCCGGAGCAGGATATTGGCTTTGATCAAAGGCCCTTCCGCAAATATCCGCTGAATGCCATAACTCGATTCCAAAGACGGTGGAGGACGATATGACTGAAATGACGGTTCTTGCATTTGCGCTTGTGGCATTCATCGGCATCGCCACACCCGGCCCGACGGTGCTTCTCGCCCTGACCAACGGCTCGAAATTCGGGGTGCGCCGGGCGATATCGGGCATGATCGGCGCTGTCATGTCCGACTTCGTGCTGATCGGCGCCGTTGCCCTCGGCCTCGGTGCGCTGCTTGCTGCCTCGGAATTCTGGTTCACCGTCGTCAAATGGGTTGGTGTCTGCTACCTCGCCTTCCTCGGCGTCATGCTGCTGCGTTCGAAGGGAATGCTGGATGTATCGCTGCGCTCTGAAAACGGGAATGCATCCGCTTCGGCGGTGACGATTTTCCTGAAGAGCTTCCTCGTCGCCGTCACCAATCCCAAGGGCTATCTCTTCTTCTCGGCCTTTCTGCCGCAATTCATCGACCCCGCGGGCGCGCAGGTCGAGCAATATGCCGTGCTCGCTCTCGTCTTTGCCGCCATCGATTTCATGGTCATGTTCGGCTACGCTTTGCTCGGCGAGCAGGCCGTCCGGCTGTTGCGGAAATCGGGCGCGCTCTGGCTCGACCGGATCTGCGGCGGCGCCTTGCTGACGCTTGCCGGCTCTCTCGCGCTCTATCGGCGGGCAAGCGCGTAACTGCCCTCCGATTTACAACCAGATTTACGGTAACGTACTTATCCGAGCACTCCCGATCTGCATTCAATAGCTCCCGAGGGGACGCCAATCCGGCGGCCATAGCAGGAGGGCTTATGCATGTCTGGAGTATGGAGACTGACGGGCGCGGCAGTCATCGCCGTCATCGCCTGGACTTGTGCCGCCAAGGCCGACACGATCAGCTATGCCGATGCGGTGACCGTGCTCGCAAAGGATTGCGGCGCCGATATCAAGAAACTCTGTAAGGGGCTGAACCTCGGCAATAACAGGATCGCCGATTGCCTTGCACAGAATGCGGGCAAGGTCTCGCCGACCTGCACGTCTACGCTTGCGAGCGTCGCAGCGTCCATTCAGAAACGGGAACAGGCGCAGGCCTCCTACAGCAAAGTCTGCGCCGGTGACATGGCGCGGCGCTGCAATGGCGTCAAAGGCGATGGCTATATTCTTGCCTGTCTGATCAAGACGACGAAATATGTCGGAGCCCAATGCAATCAGGCAATATCAGATGCAGGCTGGAGATAAGGCCATGAGGATGAGAAAAGCCGCCCTCGCCATCTTTGTCGAAACATTGGCGACCCCTGCGCTTGCGCTTGCGCAGCAGGTCTCCGAACAACGCATCATCAACGGGCTCGGCAAGCTGCAGGGCGCCGCGCCGATCGTCGATGTCGAACTACTGCGGCAGGAGGCCATGAACGGATCGGGCAAGCAGATGTCCGGCCTGCCGAACTGGAGCAAGGTTGCGCGCCTGCCGCAGATGGTGGTCGAAATCGCCTTCGCGAACGACTCCGTCGCCATCGAGCCGGATTCCTACCGCACGCTCGGCATGATCGCCGATGCCCTGCACCACCCCAACCTCTGGGCCTACAAATTCCTCGTCGTCGGCCATACCAGTTCCACTGGCAGCGACGAGCACAATCTCGACCTCAGCCAACAGCGGGCCGAGGCGATCAAGGAGATCCTGTCGACCACCTTCGCCGTCGACGCCAGCCGTCTCTATGCCGTCGGCGTTGGCGAATATTTCCCGATCGAGGGCTCGAAGTCGGAAGCGGCCAATAACCGGCGCGTCCAGCTCTACAATCTCGGCGTCTTCACGAAGAAGCCATGAGGAAGAGACCCACCGCTCTTTTCCAACAACAGTTGCTATTTCCTCGAAACGACCGATCCGGTGCTGCAATGCTCCGGCATCATCATACCGTTCCGGCATGTCGCAACGCCCATCGAGCTGACATCAGAGGAATGGTTCGACACTTTCAATCCTGGAGAGTGCTCGCACCCATCTCGATCGAGCCGAACCGCACGGCTACAATATCGGCTGGAATGTCGGCGAGGTCGCGGGGCAGACTGTCCAGCACGCCCATCTCCATGTCATCGGCCATTTTGCCGACGAGCCGCTTGCCGGCCACGGCATTCGACATCACCTGAAGCAGGCTAACAACCGGCGGGCCTGAGCGCCCGCTAGCTTGGCCAGGGATCGGACTTGAGTTCGCCACCCGCCTGCAGGCTCTGCAGCATGTCGATGAGTTTCGGCGCCATTTCCCTGATTTCGGTCAGATGAATGGCCGTCAGCCGCTTCAGAATGCCTTCAGCCTTTTCGGTCAGCTCCAGCGTCTGGCGGCGTTTGTCGGCCGGGTCCGTCTGGCGCGAGACATAGCCTGCGGCAACCAGGCGGCCTACGAGTTCGGTGGCCGAATGCGGCGCGATCAGCAGGCGTTCGGCCAGGATGCCGATCGTCATGGCGTCTTCGCCGCGATGGCCGCGGATGGCCAGCAGCGCCTGATGCTGCTGCGCCGGCAGGCCCTCTTCCTGAGCAGCCGAGGCGCTGAAATCCATGAAGCGGCGCAGCGTGTAGCGCAGGTTGGACAGTGCCTCGTAATCGGCATCCGTCAGATCGTCTTTCGGCTTCTTCACCATACGTCCCCGCGCTCAGTACTTTCAGTGCGCTCATTGCATCCATGCGGCCACTTCCATCTGCCGGTGATCCTGCAACATGCGTAGCGCCTGCATGAGTTCCGGCGCCATCTCGCGGATCTCATAGAGATGAGCGGGCGTCAGACGACGCAATAGCTCTTCTGCCTGTGCTGTCAACATGACGGCCGGCCGGCGCTTCTGCTTCGCCTCGATCGTGACATGGCCGGCCTCCTGCAGCGAAGCCGCGAGTTCTGCGGCCTCGGTCGTCGAAAGGAAGAGCCTGTCCGCAAGATCCGGCAGGCTCATGCGGCCACCGACACCGAGCCCTTTGATCGCGAGCAGCGCCTGATGCTGCTGCCGCGTCAGGCCGAGCTTTTCGGCCGCCTTCCCGCTGAACTGGCGAAATTTGCGGATCCTGTATCTGAGATTGGCGAGCGCCTCATATTCGATCTCTGATAGGGCCAGGTGTTTGTCCGGCATGGTTCCATGCTCCTGATTTTGGCTGTTGATTTATATCGCATTACGATATATTTGCCACAAGGACGACGCCGTCAACAGGATTAGCAATGCCTCCCCAGAAAACCCCACATCGCCCCCATGATTTCATGGGTGGCCTCTCCCGGCGCGAGGCCGGGGATTTCACCACGGACAAGCGTGTCTTGGCCCTCGTCGGCATGGCGCTGATCGTCGGCACCGGCGGCGCTTTTGCCGCCTGGGTCCTGGTCAGTCTCATCTCGCTGGTGACGAACCTCGTCTGGTTTCACCGCTTCAGCATTGCGGCCGTCTCGACGGCGCAGGCGCCGCGCTCCGTCTGGATGGTTATCATTCCCGTCATCGGCGGCCTCGTCATCGGGCTGATGGCCCGCTTCGGCTCCGAAAAGATCCGCGGCCACGGCATTCCCGAGGCGATCGAAGCGATCCTGATCGGCGGCAGCCGCATGTCGCCGAAAGTGGCGATCCTGAAGCCGCTCTCCTCGGCGATCTCGATCGGTACCGGCGGCCCTTTCGGCGCGGAAGGCCCGATCATCATGACGGGCGGCGCGATCGGCTCGCTCTTTGCCCAATGCTTTCATCTGAGCTCGGCCGAGCGCAAGACGCTGCTGGTCGCCGGTGCTGCCGCCGGCATGACCGCGATCTTCGGCTCGCCGATCGCCGCCATCATGCTCGCTGTCGAACTGCTGCTGTTCGAATGGAAGCCGCGCAGCTTCATTCCGGTCGCGGTCGCCGCCTGCGTGTCGATCTGCTGGCGCCCCTTCCTGTTTCAGGCCGGCCCACTCTTTCCGAAACAGTTCCACATGGACCTGCCCTGGTGGGGCATCCTGCTTTGCGCCGCTGTCGGTATCATCGCCGGACTGCAATCCGGCATCCTGACGACGCTGCTCTACAAGATCGAGGATCTCTTCGAGGCGCTGCCGATCCACTGGATGTGGTGCCCGGTGATCGGCGGCCTCGTCATCGGCCTCGGCGGCCTGATCGAACCGCGGGTGCTTGGCGTCGGCTACGATATCATCGACGGCCTGCTGAACAGCAGCATCCTGCCGGCAGCCGTGCTGACGATCCTCTTGGTGAAAGCCGCGATCTGGCTGGTTGCCCTGTCATCGGGCACCTCGGGCGGTGTGCTGGCGCCGCTGCTCATCTTCGGCGGTGCGCTCGGCTGGCTGGTCGGCCTCTTCCTTCCCGGCGATCCCGGCTTCTGGGCCCTGCTCGGAATGGCCGCCATGATGGGCGGCACCATGCGCGCGCCGCTGACGGGCACCTTCTTCGCCGTAGAGCTCACGGGCGACGTCTCGGCGCTGTTGCCGCTGCTGGCCGCGACCGTCTCCGCCTATGCGGTCACGGTCCTGCTGCTGCGCCGCTCGATCCTGACGGAGAAGATCGCCCGCCGCGGCCAGCACATCACCCGCGAATACGGCATCGATCCCTTCGAGTTCTCCCGCGCCCGCGACATCATGATCAAGAAGGTCGATACTTTCCCGGCGGATATGACGGTCGGTGACGTGACCCATTTCTTTATGGCGACGCCGAAGACCCACCGCGTCTATCCCGTCGTCGATGGCAAAGGCATCGTGAAAGGCCTGGTCTCGCGCGGCGATGCGCTGCGCTGGCAGCAGGATGGCACGTTTGCCGACCAGACGCTCGGCGATCTCGTCTCCGACAGCTCGCTGCCAACAGCCCATCCCGACGATACGGTCGGTTATGTCGCCGATCTGATGCTGGCGACCGATGCCGGCCGCATTCCGATCGTCGATGCCGAAAACGGCGAGTTGCGCGGCCTCGTCGCGCGCAAGGATCTGCTGCGGCTGCGCCATTCGCTCAGGGCAAGCGAGACGGAGCGCCAGCCATATTTCGGACCGCGCCGGCAGGTGAACGAAGGGCGCACCTGAAGCTTGGGCGCCGGATGGTTTCAGGCGAAGCCGCGGTCAGCCTGTGAGATGCAGGCCGGCGGCAACGAAGGCGAGCCAGAGCGTTTCACTCCAATGGTTGAAGCTGCCGGCGTAGTAGCGCTGGCGCGTAAACAACGCGACCAAGATCATCAGAGCCGCATAGAGGAGCAGGCATTTCGATGCCGTCTCCGCAATGTTCGACCGTGCAAAGAGGGCGATGACCAGAGCGATATAACACTTCCAGACGAAGCGCCCGACCGTCGCCCTGGATACCGCGTCCAGCTCGATTGACTTCATCGTGCCGTCAGCCCGCGACCCAGAGGATGCAGGCAAGGCCGGCAAAGAAGACGGCAAGAACCAGAGCGAGCCTCAGAAATATCCAGAGATCGTCCGTATGATCGAACGTCACCTCGGTTCTACGCTGCTGCGCGTTCAAGGACGGATGAGACTGAGCCACATGGCGCATGCGCGCCTGCATGTAATAAGCCCACCAACGACCATACATCGCCTTTTCCTTTCGCATTGTCAGCGCGGACAAAGGATCATCCGCGTCAGGCAAAGCTATCGGCCAGGGCATATGTTTTCGATTGGAGCGGAAAGCCGCCGGCATAGGTTTTCCATAAAGGTGCGCGCGGCGTCGCGGGCTTTGATGCAATTCCTATATTCCCTGCCCCGCAGCAATATCGATTTCCTATGGGCTTTTCGGCAGACTCGCTCCTGTATCCTGTCGATGACCTCAAGGAAGAAACCCATGTTCGGCCGCAGCGGCGTAACTTACCTGGCGCGTGAACGCGAGATCATTGCCGGCCGCGCTCGAAGCGGGAAGACCTATCGGTACTTTCTGACGAGCCTGATGACCACAGGCATCCTCGTCGTCCTGCTGGCTGGCGCCATCGTCATCCGGCTGGTTGCTTGAGATGCTGTTTTCTAACCCCGGCCCCGCGCTCAGTCTGCCGCAGCAAAATGCGCCATCTGGTCCGCATAGGCTTTCTTGAAAGCCGGGCGGGCCGTGGCGCGGGCGACATAGGCGCGGCAGGCGGGATAGGCCGCGAGCCCATCGAAGCGATCGACGAGGCGCAGCACATCGGACATGAGGATATCGGCAACGGAGAAGGAGCCGGCCAGCCAATCACGTTTTGCCAGCACCGGCTCCAGGTGTTTGAGCCGGTGCTGGTGGAGAAATCCGTCAAAGAGCGTCCATCCGGGCGTGTCGTTATTGTTGCCGGAAAAGATGAACAGGGACCACGGCAGGCTCGCCATCTCCACGGAATTGAGCGCCGCAAAAACCCATTCCACCACCTCGCTGCGGCCCTGACGGTCGGCGGGCATCAGCACCTCGCTCAGCTCGGCCAGATAAAGCAGGATCGCGCCGCTCTCGAAGATCGAAGTCTCCCCGTCGGTCAGCCACGGCACCTGCCCGAAAGGCTGGTGCGAAAAATGCTCGGCATCCCGTTCATTGAACGGCACGGCTTTGACGCTGTAGGGCAAACCACCCTCCTCCAGCGCCCAGCGCACGCGGATGTCCCGCACGTAGCCGCGCGGTGCATCGGGAACCCAGTCGTAGGTCGTCAGCGTGAGGTCGGCCATTCCAAATCTCCATCCTCGCTGGTCTCACGCAAAGGACGAATGAATGGCGCATGTTCCGACAGGACCGGCTTATTTTTCCGCCGGCGGAGGGCCATCATGCGCGCGCATGATGGCCGCAAGGCATTACCGGCCGAGCCAGCGATATTCCTCGATCGACGCCTTGCCGGTCTTCTTGTCGTAAAGGCAGATCAGGTTGACGTTCTTGACCTTGCTCTTGCCCTTGCCCATTGAGCCGCGCAGCAGCACGGCGACCTTGCCTGTCGCATCGTCGAAGACAATAGGAGCGGTCGCCTCTGGCGTATCCATGCCCGACTGGCCGATGCAGGTGCCGTTCACCTTGGCGAAGAGCGCATTCCACGCGGCATCACTGGAGGCGCCGGCATAGTGAGCCGAAACCAGCATGGCGGTTGCCGCAATCGTCATTGTCTTGATCATTCTCAAACCTTCGTTGAACGGAAAGGAATCGCACATCGCGTGGGGCTAGTTTAGTGATGAGCGAGCGGGGCCAAAAGAAGGCGGTGGATGCTTCGCGTGGAGATGGTGTGCCGTGGCACAATGCCTTCACCTATCTCCCAAGGCTCTTTGTTCGTAATAGCTTTTTCACGTTGCCCGCCACCCGCCACCCTCTATTTCCAGGGGCACGCGGGACGTGCCGTAAGGGCCAGGAGATACTCGTGTTCCAGAAAATCGACTGCGTGATCCTCAGGGTCTCAGACTTGGACGAAGGCCTGGCCTTTTATTCCCATACCCTCGGCCACAAACTGCTCTGGCGCACGCGCGATGCCGCAGGCCTTGCCATGGCGGATACGGACGCCGAACTTGTGCTGCACACCAAAACCGGCCCGGAGGTGGATCTTCTCGTGCCCGAGCTTGCCCCTGCCCTTGCGCGTTTCGAGGCGGCCGGCGGAGAGCGGGTCTGCGAGCCGTTCGACCTGCCGATCGGCATGGCGGTTGTCGTGCGTGATCCCTTCGGCAATCTGCTGACCATGCTCGACCAAAGCAAGGGCACGTTCGTGACCGACGCCGAGGGCAATGTAACGGGTGTGGCGTCCTAGCCAAGGCTCAATGCGGCCCAAGGCACATTTCCGCACCGAGCAGCAGGAGGCAGATGAGAAACCAGCGGCGGAAGGTTGCCGGTGCGATCCGACCGCGCAGCACCTGTCCCGCCCACATGCCCGCTAGTGCAGGCAAGATCGCAAGCACCGAAAGCGCAAGATTGCCGCCGTCGAAGGCGCCGCGTATGCCGAGGGACGCTGCAAGCGCGATCGTGGAGACGGTGAAGGACAGGCCGAGCGCCTGCACCAGATCATCCTTCGGAAGCCCCAGCGCCTGCAGATAGGGCACGGCCGGAATGACAAAGACGCCTGTGCTACCGGTCACCAGTCCCGTCGCCGCACCGATGACAGGCGAAAGCCATGGCTCCATGGCCTCCGGCACCCGGAGTTGACGCGCAAACAGCGAATAGGCCGCATAGAGCACCAGCGTTGCACCGAGCCCCCTCGTCGTGAGGTTGGTATCGCTGCCCGTAAGCCATGACGAACCAAGCATCGTCCCCGCAATAATGGCTGTCATCATCGGCCAGAACCGCCGCAGAAGCGGACCGAAACCCGGCCCTGCAAACAGCTGCCAGATATTGGTGACGAAGGACGGCGCGAGGAGAAGGCTTGCTGCCGTCAGCGGCGAGGTCAAAACCCCCAATACGCCCATGGCGACTGTCGGAAGTCCCATGCCGGTGACACCCTTGACGATGCCGGCGGCAAAGAAGGTGGCGGTGACGGCTGACAGGAAAATGATGGAAGGATCGGACATGACGCATCGCTAGCAGCTTCCGATACCGGCACAATGCGGAAGTCCCCGAACCTGCCTTCGACTGGCCCGAAGGCACGAAATGGCCTATTGTGGCAAAATGCGTTTCGATCTGACCGACCTTCGCCTGTTCCTGGCCGTCGTCGATGCCGGCAGCATCACCCATGGGGCGGCAGACGTGGGGCTTTCGCTGGCCGCCGCGAGCGAGCGCCTGCGCGACATGGAGGCGCTCGGCGAAGTCACCCTGCTGGAACGCGGCCGGCGTGGCGTCTCCCCGACAGAGGCCGGAGAAGCACTGGCTCACCATGCCCGCGTGATCCTCGGCCAGATCAGGCAGATGCATGGCGAACTCGGCGAATATGCTCGGGGCTTGCGCTCGACGATCAGCATTCTCGCCAACACGGCAGCCATATCGGAACACCTGCCTGAAAAGCTGGCGGACTGGATGGCCACCAACCCGCAAGTGGATCTGCAACTGAAGGAACGGCAGAGCGTCGAGATTGCCCGAAGCGTGGCGGCTGGCCATGCCGAGATCGGCATCCTCTCTGCCGCGGCCGAAATGGCCGGGCTGACGGCGCGACCTTTCGCGATCGACCGGCTCGTCGTCGTTGCAAGCAACAGCCATCCTCTGGCCCTGGAGAGCAGCATTCGCTTCGCCGATCTCGTCGATGAGCATTTCATCGCCCTCGCCGGCGCCGCCCTGCAGGATCATATCGACGCGCAGGCCGGCCGCATCGGCATCCGGCTGAAGACCCGCGTGCGGCTGCGCGATTTCGAGGCCATCTGCCGGCTGGCCGGTGCTGGCGTCGGTATCGGCATCGTGCCTGATACGGCGGCCCGCGGCCAAAAGCGATCGTCCGGGATTGCCATCATCCGCCTGTCGGATGATTGGGCGACACGGCAGCTGGTGGCCTGCACGGCGCAAGGGGCGGAACTGCCCGTCCATGCCCGCAGCCTTCTGGACCACCTAGCTGCTGCCCGGCCCGAATTGCGCGTCGAGCCAGTCCAGGACCCGCCTGTTGAGCAGTGACCGGTTCTTCATCTCGCAATGGCCATCCGCGCCCTCCGCGGCGGTGAACCGCATCAAGGTCTTCGGGCAGCGCAGCGCATCGAAGAAAAAGCCGGCATCGGCGGCAAGCCCGTCATTCTCTGCCTGGGTGATCAATGTGGGGCATTGAATGCGCTCCGCATGTCCCCGCATGGTGAATAGCTCGGCCGAGGCGAGGAAGCCTCTGAGATTGTCCACCCCATGCACCCAGAAGCCGCGTTGCACCACCTTCCAGTTCAGCACCGGATTGCTGCGGATGAAGGCGTCCATCGTATCGATCAATGTCTGGTCGAGAGCACCGAGATCAGCCACCGCTTCCGCAGGCACGCCGAATTTTTGGATGATGACCCTGCGAAAGCCATCGGCAATGCTCCAGGTGCCGGGATCGGCGATCAGCGCGGCAACGCGCGGCTCGTCCGCCGCCCCGCGCGGCGCCAGAAGCCCGCCGAGGCTCCAGCCGCTGAGCGCGATACGATCGGGGTCGACGAGCGGATAGTTCACCGCAAAATCCACCACCGCCCTGATGACCACATCCCAGTCCGGCCGCAGCGGAATGCCGTGCTCGTAGAGCATGGCGCCCTGGCCAGGGCCGTCGAAGAGCAGGCTATGATAGCCGCGCCGCGAGGCTGCGACGGCGCAGGCGAAATAAGTGTCTGTGATGGTGCAGTCATAGCCGTTATTGAAGATGATGAGCGGCCGCATCTCATGCTCGAGACCCTGAGCCGGAATGAAATATCCAGGCATCGGCGTCTCACTAAGCGGAATGGAAAGCCGCTCGATCGTCGGCGCCGAGAGCGCAAGCCCCATCTCCAGCGCATCCGTCTGCTTGCGGAAGGCGGCAAGCAGACGCGGGTCGACAGGCGCACCGTAGAGCGGATGATAGGAGGCGGCGTAGAAGACGCTTGCCCGCAGATAAAGCTCGCGCGCGCTGACCTTATGCCCCGCGGAAAGCGCTGCCTCGGCTTCGCCTTTCAGCCGGTCGCCAGCCGAAACCCACGCCTCGTAGAAAGCACCGTGATCGCCATCGCCGACGGCTTCCGCTACGGCCCGGATCTCGCCGAAATCCGCCCCGCCATAGGGAATATAGGCAATCGGCCAGCTGCCGAAATCCTCATGCAACTCGTTCCTGAACAGCATGCTCATCGCCAATTTCCCCAATGGCTGCCGCCGCCGCGATGAGTATAAGGGCGGCTTGAAGCCCCATCACAAAAGCTCGCGCCGACCGGATGCAATATTCAAGGTTGTTCTTATATTCTTCCCGTGCAAGGCTGTTGTAAACAGGAGGAAACGGCCATGAATGGTGCAGACAGCCTGTGTGATACGCTGCTGGCAAACGATGTCAGGGTGTGCTTTGCCAATCCCGGCACATCGGAAATGCATTTTGTGGCGGCGCTCGACCGCAAGCCCGAGATGCGCTGTGTTCTCGGCCTCTCCGAGGGCGTCGTCACCGGAGCGGCCGATGGTTATGCGCGCATGACCGACCGACCGGCCGCGACCTTGCTCCACACCGGACCGGGGCTGGCGAACGGCCTTGCCAATCTCCACAATGCCCGCCGGGCAAGAGTTCCCGTCATCAACATCGTCGGCGACCACGCCTCCTATCATCTTGCCCTCGATGCGCCGCTGACATCCGATATCGAAAGCCTCGCCGCGCCGATGTCGAACTGGGTGCGTCGCATCAGCGGCCCCGAGGATGTGGCAGACGCGACGGAGGCTGCCTTCCGTGCCTCATTGTCACCTCCTGGTGTGGCAACGCTCATCCTGCCGGCAGATGCCGCCTGGGGCCATGTCGAAACGGATCAGCCGGTCAGGCTGTCCCCGCCGGTACCATCGGCCGTGAACATGGACGTCGTGCGCCAGGTTGCCGCCGCCATCAGAGATACGCCCGGCGAGGCCGGAATCCTCGTCAGTGGTGTGGCTGCCCGTGCCGACTGCCTGGAGATTGCGGGCGCAATTGCGGCCGCCAAGGATGTGCGTCTCTTCAGTGAGATGCAGCTGCCCAGGGTGGAGCGTGGCCGCGGCCGTGTCGCCCTGACCCGCATCCCTTATCCGATCGACGCCGCCCTTGATCTGCTGGCCGATATCGATGTGCTGATATTGGCAGGCGCGCCAGAGCCTGTCGCCTTCTTTGCCTATCCGGGCAAGCCTGGACGGCTGGTGCGCAAAGGCTGCAAGGTTCTGACCCTTGCAAGGCATGGCGAAGATCTGAAAGGTGCGCTGGAAGCACTCAGGGATGAACTCGGCGTCAGGCAGTCACTACCTCCGTCGCGACCATCAGGACTTTCCGACGATATCGTTCCGTTCGGGCATCTGACCGAAGATGCGATCGCCGTGATGGTGGCGGCAAGACTTCCCGACAATGCCATCATCTGCGACGAGGGGGTCACCTCCGCCCGCCGCTTCTTCGAACTTTCGGCCGGCTCGGCGCCACACGACTACCTGATGAACACCGGCGGCTCGATCGGCTGCGGTATCCCGCTTGCGACGGGTGCGGCGGTCGCCTGCCCCGACCGCAAGGTCATCAATCTGCAGGCGGATGGCAGTGGCATGTATACGGTGCAGGGCCTGTGGACGCAGGCGCGGGAAAATCTCGATGTGATCACGATCATCTTCGCCAACCGCGCCTATGCCGTGCTGCATGCCGAGATGCGCAATGTCGGCGTCGACGGCATCGGTGAGAACGCCCGGCGGATGATGAACCTCGATCACCCGGCCTGGGACTGGGTGTTGGTCGCCAAGGGCATGGGCGTCGATGCCGCCGGTGCGCATAGCTGCGAGCAATTTGCCGATCTCTTCGAAAGCGCGCTCAGGCGCCGCGGACCGTTTCTCATCGAGGCGATCATCTGAGCTTTCAGGCATGGCCGGTTGGCAAGGCGGCGATTGAGACGTAGCATCCGGCCCAAAGCAGAAAGCCCCAAGCTAAAAGCCCCAAGCTAAAAACAAAGACAGATCATGACAGCTTCATCCCTGCAGACCTCACCGCAGATTCTGCTGACCAGCGCCGGACGGGCGTGGAGCGGGCTGGCCGCCGACTTCCTGCATATTCCGCGCGGCATCTCCCGTGTTCCGGGTGGTGACATGCATCGTCTGGGCATCCACTACGGTCCGCCCGTCAATGCCGATTGCCACTGCGGCGGCCGGCGCATGCGGCGCGTGCAGAAGCCGGGCGATATCGATGTCATCCCGGCCGGCCTCGATGGGTCCTGGGAGGATGATGCCGATTGCCGGATCCTGCGTGTAAGTCTCGATCCCTCGCGGCTGGAACAGGTCGCCGAAGATCTCGGGCGGGATGCCGGCAAGATCGAGCTGCAGCCGCGATTTCAGCTGCGTGACGCCGGCATCGAGGCGATCTGCCGGGCGATCAAGGCGGATCTGGAAGCCGATACACCCTCCGACCCTCTCTATATCGATCTTCTCGCCAACGCGCTCGCAATCCGGCTGATCGAGACGTCGAGCGACGCCGCGCCCCGGCCCGAGATCAACGGCGAACCGAAACTCTCGGCCCGGCAATTGCGGATGCTGACGGAATTCGTCGAGACCCATCTGGACCGGAAGCTGCATCTGGCGGACCTTGCGGTCGTCGCTGGTGTCAGCGTCACACGGCTGAAGAGCCTGTTTCGCAATAGCACCGGCGTTTCCGTGCACCAATATGTCATCCGCCGCCGCGTCGAATATGCCCGCGCCCTGATGACGACGACGGATATGGCCGCAAGCGAAATTGCGCTTGCCGCGGGCTTTGCCCATCAGAGCCATATGGCAACGACCATGCGCCGGCTCACGGGCCAGACACCCGGCGAGATCCTGCGCGAAGTCGGCGAATTTCGCCCGAAATTGCAAAGACCGGCCTGAATTTGTGCGACGCCTTCGGTGCGGCTCTCTAGTCCTTGCGCATCATCAGCAAGGAGAAACACATGATTGCAATCCTCGGAGCCGCCGGAAAGATCGGCTATTCGACCGCCAAGGCGCTGCGCGAGGCAGGTGTGCCCGTGCGCGCTATCCTGCGCGATCCGGCAAAGGCTGACCGCCTTGCCGCCGTCGGCTGCGATGTCGCATTTGCCGATCTGCAGGACGCCAAGGCGCTTGCCGGAGCGATATCAGGTACGGACAGCGTCCAGGTCATCCTGCCGGCAGACCCGCGGGCAGAAGATATAAAAGGCGACATGCGCCGCTCGATCGAAAGCATTGCCGAGGCATTGGAAGAGGCGCGGCCCGCCCTCGTGCTTGCCATTTCCGACTATGGCGCCCATCTCGGCGAAGGCTTCGCCATGCCGAGCATGTTCCACATATTCGAACAGCGCCTTCGCCAACTGGATATGCGCCGGATATTCCTGCGGTCAGCCGAGCATATGGAAGGCTGGGGTCGCGTCGCGCCGGCGGCAATCGCAACCGGCATTCTGCCGAGCTTTCATGATCCGGTCGAAAAGCGGATCCCCAACGTCTCGGCGCAGGATGTCGGCCTGATTGCCGCCGATCTCCTGCTTCGCCCCGACATCGACACGCACGAGCAGATCGTTCACGCGGAAGGCCCGCGCCGCTATAGCGCGAGCGACGTGGCTGCAGCGCTGAGCCAGTTGCTGGGCCGCACGATTACTGCTCAAGCCCTGCCCCGCTCGCAATGGCGGGAAAGCCTGGGCCGGGTGATGAGCGCCAGCGCTGCCGATCTTCTAGCCGAACTCTACGACGTGCATAGCAGGGGTGGCCTCATCGACGTCGAGCCGAATGCACGCGATGTCCGCAAAGGCCCCACTGAGCTGATCGACGCGCTCAGGCCTATTGTCGCTGCACGGTGACTTAGAGAGATCGTCCTCGTAAGCCGGAACCGGATGAGGCTGAGGGGGATTTACCCCTCAGAATAGGAGGTTCCGATGATCCGAAAACTGAAGTCAGGCGAATATCGTCTCTATTCCCGCAAACCCGATGCGAAGACGCACAAACGCAGGAACCTGGGTACCTTCAAGACCCGGGATGCGGCTGAGAAGCATGAGCGCGAGGTGCAATACTTCAAGCATCACTAGATGCAATTCCAGCAAAGTGTACAGGCAGCAATAGCGCCGTCGTTGTCACCCAACTGCTCAGATTGTGCTGCGGGAAGATGGGCCTCGCCTCAGTGGCCCACCGTCCCTTTCGGATTGTCCCGATAAGGGTCGCTGCGATTGGGGTCGCTATAATAAGTCCGATAGCCACCGCTCGAATAGGTCTCCCGGTAGCTGCCATTGAGCTGCTGATGCGTCTGGGAGTAGAGATCTCCGTTTCGATAAGTATTGTAGCCGCCGCCGAGATTTTGCTCTCGGATATAGGTATTGCCTGAACTGTCAGTGGAGCACGGAGCCGAAACCAGCTCGCAGGAAGCAGACGCATTCCCGGCGGCCAGCAAGAAAAACCCAAACAAAACCGCCTTCATGCAAACTCCCTTTTCGCGAAAATCAGCGTCGCGTATGAGTGCAATGTAACTGAGTGACGAAAAAGAACAAACAGAAAACATTTGGGCTCGGCTCTCACTCAATAGATCAAATGTTAAACCACGCCTGCAACGATCCGGACCGAATGCTCAAACGGACAGGCAGCGCAACAATGGGCGAATGGCTGACGGCGGCGAAACAATGGGCGCGAAGCGTGAAACGCGATGTGGTCGCGCTCTGGATTGCGGCGCGCGACGGTCGCACGCCTGTGGTGGCCAAGATTGTCGCCGGCGCGGTTGCTGCCTATGCGCTTTCCCCAGTCGATCTCATCCCGGACTTCGTGCCGGTGCTCGGCTATCTCGATGATCTCATCATCGTCCCGCTGGGCATCCTCATCGCCATCCGCCTCATTCCAGCGCCCCTGATGTCGGAATTCAGGGACATGGCCATCGAGCGGGCGCAGCGCCCGGTCAGCCGTGCAGGCCTTGTGGCGATCGTGATCATCTGGTTGCTCGCAGCCGCCCTCTGCATCTGGCTTGCGCGGGATCTGTTTCGTCGCTGAAGCGAAAGCGAGTTTTCGCCGGGCTATTCCCGCACGAAGGCGCTACGCAGCCAGTCGAGGAAATGATCAGCCGCCGGCGAGAGCGCCCGGCCCGGTTTCATGATCGCCACAAAGCCGTCCTCGTAGGTCAGGAATTCCGACCGCTCCACGAGCCTCCCGCTCTTCAGCTCCTTCAGCGCAAAGCGCCGCTCGACCAGCGCTACCCCAAGCCCGGTGACGGCAGCGCTCACGCAGAGATGCATATGCGGAAAATAAAGCTCCGACTGTGCCGAGATCCTATGCCCGGTCGCCGCCTGCCAGCTCGTCCACTGCTCACTCAGGTGGTCAGGCGAGATGCGCGTCGGGAAGCTGAAGTCATCGCCGTCCGTGTTGAACGAATAATCCGGCGCGGAGACCAGGCCGAAGGAGACGGAAGCGAGCGGCACGAACTCGTCCTTCACCTGCGGCCGCGACAGGCGGTCCCAGCTCAGTGTGAAATCCACGCCATCCCTCGCCCGGTTCGTACCGCCGTCGCGCGCGCTCGATGACAGGGAAAGCTGCACGCGGCAGTTCGGATAAAGACTGTAAAATTCCGCCAGCCGCGGCACGAGCCAGACCATGGCGAAGGTGGCGCTGCAGGCGATATGCACGCTCGCCTCGTTCCGGCTCGCCTTCAGTTCCTGATAGCGCTCCTCCAGAAGATCGAAAGCCCGCGACACCGTGGTGAAGAAGGCAGCCCCATCCTCATTCAGCCGGAGGCCCGTGCCTGACTTCTCGAACACGGGAAGCCCAAGCTGCTCCTGCAGAAGCTGCAACTGCTTGGAGACAGCCCCATGCGTGCGCCCCAGTTCATCGGCTGCCCGTGTCACCGAGCCGAGACGTGCGGTGGCCTCGAAGGCCCTGAGATAGGAGAGTGGCGGCAGATTGCGGGCCATGGCTTTCTCTTATGTGAGTTCTTCTAACGGATGCCGTCAAGATAACGCGCTTTTCCAGTTTCTGAGACTGCCATAAAATCATGACATTCAAGCAAACAAGCGGAAATTTCTGCTTAAATCTCCGTTCACAATAGGTGAGCTTTGCCAACAGAGAAAGGAAATTTCATCATGCACATGACAGACACGCTCCGCCTGTGGCTGGAACGCTGGAGCGAGCGCCGCCTCTTCGCACGCGAGCTGGATACCCTGCCGGACGAAACGCTCCGGGATTTCGGCATGACGCGGGATGCCGCTTACGAAGAGAGCCACCGGCCGTTTTGGCGCGCCTAAGCCACCGAATAGGTTCAGCCCGGCAACTGCCGATGCCACAACAGTTCGACCGGATGGAAGTGCACGAGTGAAATCCGGTGCAGGCTTGCGGCCACCGGTTGCCACAGGTCCATCGCGCCGCTGATTGCCGCCCCGGCCTCCTCGGGGCTCAGCTGCTCACCGAGCGTGACATGCGGCACCCAGTTTCCCGGCAGATAATGCGGCCAGCACGCCACCCCTGCCGAGGCGGCTGCCGTGTGAAAGTCCCGATGCAGGGCAAGCAGCTCCGCGGAGACAACGGGTGCTGCAAACAGGACCGAGGCCGGTCCGGGAAAAAGACCGATACTCGAAAGTTTGATGCTGGGAGCGCTCATGTCCGCGCTGAACCGGTCGAGCGCCCTTGCGAGAGGCTCGGGGTCGAGCCCGTCATAGACGGCGAGCGATATGTGCGGCTCAACCTTCACACGGCGAGGAGTGACGGCATTGGGCGAAATACGCTCCACATGCTCGATGATCGGCTGAAGCTCTACGGCACCGTAGGGGTCGAGTTCCATAAAAACGGCAAAAGGCAAGACATCACCTGCTGTGTTTGCAGCACTATGTCAGGCGAAGCCGAGAGCAACAATCCCTGTTCCGGCGCATCCTCGACGCGAAGTCAGGACGCCGGCTTTCACGCCGGCGGCATCCTCTCGAATTTCGGCACGGCCGGGTCGAGGTGGTCCCAAGCATATCCGGCCGCGGTCCAGGACACCAGTTGCGGCTGATAGCGGCTTGGGTCGTCGAGGCTTGCCGGCGTGACGATGAAGACCTCGGGCATGTCGGGAAACGTCATGTAGACGGCTGAACCGCATGTCGGGCAGAAGCCGCGCTGCTTGACGGTCCCGCCTTCGCCGACAGTCTGCCACAGGGATGCCTCTCCCTCGACCTTCACCTCCACTGCCACGAAAGTCAGATGCGATTGATGTCCAGTGCCGCTGGAGCGCTGACACTGCCGGCACTGACAATCGACCATGACGGCCGGCTCGCCTGATATCTCGTAACGGATCGCGCCACAGGCGCAGCTACCGGTATAGGACTTGGTCATCTCGTTCTCCTCTTGATTCAATGCCGTGTCTGCGAAGACGCCTCTTCGGCGACGACAGCGTCGAGCCGCTCGACGACCTTCTTCCAGCCCTCGCTCATGTTGCGATAGGCGATGTCATTCCTCGGAAGCACGAAGCCGGAATGGATGAGGCGCAGGCGTGTGCCTGTATCGGTCCTGGCGAGGGTGAAGGTGACGACCGTCGCCAGTTTCGAGCCATAACCGTCAGCATTGCTCTCATGGCCGCCCTTCCACGCATAGGACAGCCGCTCGTTCGGCACGACCTCGAGCACCTCGCAATGGATGGTGCCATCCCATTCGCCGGCCGGTTTGGTCTGAAAGGTGAAACACTTGCCGGCGACAGGCGCAAATCCATCAGGCGGCATCAACCAGCGGCCGATCAGCTCACCGCTGGTCAGCGCCTTCCAGATGATGTCAGGCGCATGCGGGAAGACTTCGTCGACCACGATGGCCTGCGTGTCGGAGGTGTGCCTGTCGCGATTCATGGCTTGGTTCATGGGTCGATTTCCTTCAAGAGCTTTCTGAGATCGGTGAAGCGTTCACGCCAGAAGGTGCCGTAATGGCCCATCCAGTCGGCCAGCGGCTCCAGACCGTTGGGCTCGGCGCGGTAATAGACATTGCGTCCCTCCGGGCGCTCGCTGACGAGGCCGGCCTGTTTCAGGGACTTGAGATGCTGCGAGATGGCGCCCTGCGTGACATTGCTGCCGCGGGTCAACTCGACCACGGTGATCTCTTTGGAATTGACGATGCGCTCGAACACGGCCCGCCGCGTGGGATCGGCAAGGGCACGCATGACAGCGGTTATGGTTTCGGCTTCGATCATGGAAAATCAAATAGCCTACGCTAATCAATTAGTCAACACTATTGAATTTGATCGCACATCGAAAACGGGTGATGCAACCCGCGTGACGCCTTACGATCTGGTATCGGTGAAATCGTCCTGCTCGGTTCGGGTGCGGCCCGCCGCATCGAGCGCCTGCACATTGGCGGCAGCAAAAATCTCGCTCACCAGCGCGATCAGCAGCGTAACGATGACCAGCGCGCCGATGCGCAAAGCAAGCGGCGAGGGTTTTTCTTCCTCGGCAGCATGGCTGACGCTGGCAAAAGCTCCCGGTGCGGGCGCAGCGAAAACAACATGCCGAGCGCATGGACGGCGATCAGAAGGATCGCCAGGCCGAGGCTGCGGAAAGCGACGGGACGCCCGAAGGCGTTTCTCCAAGATTGCCCATGCTCCCTGTCCTCTTAGGAGCTAACCGCCGCGGATTTTACCACCTTTCATGATTGCAGCCGCGGCGCGCCCTCACCCGTGTTGCTCGGCGGTGTCGGTGACGGAACCTCAGGCCGGTGTGCGCAGTTATGCATGTGAGCGTCTGCGAGGTTTCACCATGTATGTCGTGCTCGGCGCATCCGGACACATAGGCTCTGCCGTCATCGACGCCTTGCAGGCGTCGGGCGAGAAAATCATTGCCGTCGTTCACAGCGCGCAAAAGGCTGCCGCAATCAAGCAAGACGGCGTTGAGCCCGTCATTGCCGATGTGGCCGACACCGGGCAGCTTCGTTCCATTCTGCAAAAAGGGCGCCGAGCCTTTCTGCTGAACCCGCCGGCCGATATCAAAGGCGACACGAACGCTGAGGAGTTGAAGACCGCCAGGAGCATTGCCGCGGCACTCGAAGGATCCGGGCTCGAGAAGCTGGTCGTGGCCTCGACCTACGGAGCGCTTGATGGCGCCGGCATCGGCGATCTCTCGGTGCTGTACGAATTCGAACGCCTCGTGAAGGCAAGCGGTATTCCGGCCGCCATCAACCGCGGCGCATATTACTTCACCAATCTCGACATGCTTCTGCAGCCCGCGAAAGAGACCGGACGTCTGGCGACGCCCTTCCCCGAGGACATGAAGATGCCCATGGTTTCGCCAAGGGATCTCGGAGAAGCCGCCGCCGCGCGCCTCAAGAGCCCGATCGGCGACATCGGGATAGACCATATTGAAGGTCCGGAGCGCCATTCCTTTGCAGATGTCGCCAAGGCGTTTTCATCGCGCCTCGGCCGCCCCGTTACGGCGGAGACGATCCCCCGCGAAAAATTCGAGGAATACTATCTCGGGCTCGGCTTCTCATGGGCTGCCGCCCGTTGTTATGCGAAGATGACCGAAGTCACCATCGACACCGGCTTTGAAATGCCCGCCCGTCGCCATTGGGGCAAGATAACGCTCGATGAGCATCTTGAAGCAGTGCAGACAAAGCCTTGACGGAGCGCCCCGCAGATACACGGCGATACAAAAAGCCCCCTCTGCTGAAACATTTCCAATTCATCCCTCTGCTCAAATAACCCCGTCGCCCGATTGCGGGTTTCAACCAATCTGACGGAAGGATAGACAGATGAGAACCATCATGATCATGGCAGCAGGCGCTCTCGTCATCGCCGGCGCAATGCAGCTGACCAAGGCCAATGCGGAAGAGCCCATCCAGCGCACCGATCTCGTCCAGAACGACATCGATGTGCTCGGCCATGAGGCCGTCCAGGTTCGCGTCGATTTCGCCCTCGGCGCTTTGGCACCCAAGCACCGTCATCCAGGCGAAGAAATCGCCTATGTCATCCAGGGCACGCTGGAATATCAACTCGACGGCCAGAAGCCGGTAACGCTGAAGGCCGGCCAGTCGCTGTTCATCCCCACGGGCGTTGCGCATTCGGCGCGGAATGTCGGCGACGGCAAGGCTTCGGAACTCGCAACCTATGTCGTCACGAAGGGCTCGCCGCTCGTCGTGCCGGTGAAGTGATGGCAGACACAGGCCACCGCGCTCTCTCGCGGTGGCCTGCCTACCGGCAGAGGATCAACCCGCGAAGCGCGTTTCAGCCGGCCGCTTAACGCTTTCGGCGCTTCGATACAGCGCCGCAGGCAGCCGGCTCATTGAACGCTTCTTCGCCAGGATCAACTGAAACCGTCCCCTCACTTCGGACCACTATCGCCACCGCCGAGACTTTCCTCCGCGCCGCCTCCGTCATCCTGCTGGCAAGACGACTGAATCGGTCATAAGTTTTAGATCGGACTCCGAGGCGCTTCCAATGACCCACGGGCAAGCATAATAGTCTTCGATGCGGTCGATGATGCCGCCGGCGACATGGACGCGAACCGGCCATGCGACCTGCCACAGGCCTCCTCGCTGGAAGAGCAAGAGCAGGACAGGCTCCCCGTCGATCGCCCCCAACTCCATGGTCCACGTTTCCGGGTTTCGCTCGTATTCGAAGAAATAGGGAGAGTTCCTGAGCAGGCCGTCGAAGCAGTCGGCGACCCGCAACCGGGCATCGGCGCTGGTGAGACCCCGCACGCCATCCCAATCATGGCGGTTGAAGAGGTCAACATAGTGCTGCAAGAGCCGCGCGGTGTCGGGATCAAGCGGACGGCTCGGTTCGCCGGTCGGTTCAGCGGGCAAGCCGGCGAGCTTCGCCCGTCCACGGGAGAGCGCGGCTTTGACGCCGCCAACCGTCGAATCCACGAGTTCTGCGGTCTCCTCCAGCGAATAGTCGAACACGTCCTTCAGGAGGACGCAGGCGCGCTCCTTGGGCGGCAGGCTACCAACCAGCCGTTCGATTGCGCGACGTGCATCGGTCGTCGCTGGCTCCGCAGCGACGACGCCGATGTCATCCGAATAGGCGCTCTCCGCGCGCTCGCGCGCTTCGCGTCGCCTCAGAAAGTCAATGCAGCGATTGTGAGCGATGCGAAACAACCAGGGTTTCAGCCTGCGGGCTTCATCGAGGGTCTCGATCTTCATGTAGGCCTCGAATAGCGTTTCCTGCATGAGATCCTCGCCGTCGAGCCGTGAGCCGGTCATGCGGGCGCAATAGCGATGCAACTGGGCACGAATGTCTGACACCGTCTCGAGGAAGGCTCGATATCGCACGTCGAATAAACCGACCGGTCTCTCCCGCATGTCCTTCACCTGTCACATCCTAGCGTCATTGAGGAATATAGATACGAGTCATGCGACTTCGTGACTTTCACCGCGTGCTGCCGCGGCTCCGGTCAGGCCGAGCTTGGGGCGAACCCACTTTGCAAACCGCTCTATCGCGTCATCGGCTTCGGGAGCACGGCCAGCCATCATCTGGAACGAGTGCAGCATCCCCGGAAATACCTCTAGGCGCACCTCGACGCCGGCCGCCTTCGCGCGGTCCGCGAGCACCCGGCTGTCGTCAAGCAGGGTTTCATCTTCGCCCGCTTGCAGACAGATCGGCGGCAGGCCCCTGAGATCGGCAAAGATTGGGCTGGCGAATGGATTTCGAGCATCGGCCCCTCCGAGCACTTGTGCTGCCAACATATCCACGGTCGCCTTCTGGAAGAAAGCGTCCTTTTCGCGGTTAGCTTCGTAAGAGAGGCCACTCGTCGACAGATCGTGCCAGCCAGAGATACTGAGGAGCGCGGCCGGCAGCGGACGTCCCGCATCACGGAGTTTCATCGCGGCTGCAATGATCAGGCCTGCGCCAGCGGAATCGCCTGCACCTATCGTATGCTCCGGCCCGATACCCTGCCCGGCCAGCCAGTCGAACGCGGCCACGACCTGTTCGATTTGCCGCGGGAACTTGCTCTGAAACGAGTAGTCGTAAGTGACGATCAAAGCGTAACAGCCAACCGCCTTGGCGAGGTGTCCGACCATCTTGCGATGCGTCCAGATCGATCCGCCAATATAGCCACCGCCGTGCACGTAAAGCATGACCCGATCCCTGGCCGCCAGTTTTGGCTGCGCCCACAGCGCAGTCTTGTCGCCGAGGTTCGTCTCGACGTAATCGACGCCGCCGGGTTCCGCCGTCAGAACGGACCACTCGGAGGCTTCCGGCGGCAATTCTCGACCGCTGCGCCAAGCCTCTGCGTTCGTTTCGTAGTATATCTTGTTTGCCAAGCTCTGCTTGCTATCCATTGTCACGCTCCAATTCGTTAGGGGGCGATGTCGAGGACGACCGCCAACAATAACCAAGACGGACGATCGCGCCGAAAGGATACGTGGCCAGCAGATTCGAATTTCAGGACGTACTCCTAGACCTACTGCGTCGGACGGCCCGAATGCGTAAGATGCGGGCCACCGCGCCGTCTGGCGGGTGGCCGGCAAATCGGCAGAGGATCAACCCGCGACGCGGGTTGCTAGGGGATTTTGCGCCGCTTTCCGCGCCTCGATATAGGTCCGCAAAGCGGCCGGTTCATCGGTCTGGATGGTGCTGATGCCGGCATCCATGAGGCGACCCCAGATGGCGTCGGGCTCGGTGAGCGCCCTCGTGTCGATCCATTCGCCGCTTGCGGCCATATCCAGCGTGTTGAACCAGATCGCCATATTGGCATCCCTGAAGAGCTGCTGGTTGTCCGCGATCGTGTCGAGATGATCGAAGCGCAGCTCGCACATGAAGGGTCTGATTTCCGAGAGCAGCGAAAGCGTCTCATGGATACCGGCGGCGGTGAAATGCGCCATCGCCATGAACGGCACGCCCTCGATAGTCTGGGCGCGTACCCATGCGAGATCTTCGTGGGTCATGACGGTCGTCTTCAGGTCGACGGAGGACGCCACGCCCATCTCGCGGGCGCAGGCCGCCACTTCCGAAAACAGGCCGCGATCCTTCAGGTCGAGATCGGCGAAGATGCGGCCGCGAATGGTCTCGAAGACCTGCTTCAGGGTTGGAATACGCTGGTCGGTGGTGGTGCGGTGCTCGCCGCCATTGTCTTCGCGCAGCGCGATCGCCTGCAGTTCGGCCATGGTGAAGGTCTCGGCGTCGCGGTCGATGCCTGCCATGCGCAGGAGCGTGTCGTCATGCATCAGGAAAAGCTCGCCATCGGCGCTCTTGCGCACGTCGATTTCGACGATATCGGCGCCGACAGCGATGGCCTTTTCGATGGAGGCCAGGCTGTTTTCCGGCGCGCCATGCCAGGCACCGCGATGGGCGACGATGGCGCAGCTGCGGTTCGGGTCGGCGATGAAGTCTTTGTAGCTCATGTTTACGTCCTTATGTGTCAGCCACGGCGGCTGGCGAGATATGATTTCAGTGCGACCGGTTCGTCGGTCTGGATCAGCGAGATGCCGGCTTCGATAAGCCGGCCCCAGATGGCGTCGGGATCCTGTATGGCAGCCGTATCGGTGAAGCCGGCAAAGGCCACGGAATCGAGCGTATTTGCCCAGAGCGCCATGCCCGTCTGGCGGGCGCGGGCGTCGAGAGCGACGATATCCTCGATGTGGTCGAAGCAGACTTCACAGACATCAGGTGAAAGCTGGAACAGCAGATCCAGCTCGGCTTCAGCATGCGTAGCGCCGATCCGTGACTTGGCCATGAACAGCACGCCATGGGGGATGACCGTCTCGCGCACCCAGGCAAGGTCTTCTGCCGAGCGGAGATTGCCCCAAAAATCCACTTGGGCCTCAACGCCCATATCGCGGGCGCAGGCGATGACTTCAGGGATGATGGCCCGGTCCTTCACGTCGAGATGCAGGAAGATGCGATCTCGCGTGAGCTCGAAGAGCTGTTGCAGGCTTGGCAGTCTCTCGCCGGTCATCTCATTGCTCTCGCCGCCATCGCGGTTTCTGAGCGTGAGGCTGGCAAGGCGCGCGGATGTCATCGCCTCCGGCGCATCGTCAATGCCGGCCATGCGCCGCAGTGTCTTGTCATGCAGTAGGAAAAGGCCGCCATCCGCACTGCGGCGCACGTCGATCTCGACGACATCGCAACCGGCCTGGATCGCCGCTTCGATGGCAACGAGGCTGTTTTCGGGAGCGTCGCGCCATATGCCGCGATGCGCCACGATTGCGCAGTCCCTGCCCGGGTCCCGCACATAGTCAGTGTAATTCATGAAGAGGTCTTTCAATGGTCGGCGAACGCGTCCGCAATGGCGCGACCTGTCTCGCCGTCAAACAGGTGCAACCGGGATCGTGGGAAGGAGAAGGAAAGCTCTGTGGCGGGATCGATATCGGCGCCGAAGGGTGTAGCGATGCGGATGGAAGTGCCGGCGAGATCGGCGGCAAGCACCGCATGCGAGCCGAGATCTTCGAAATGCCGCAGCCGGCCTTTGATCGCGCCATCCGCTGCGACGGCGATATCTTCGGGGCGGATGCCGAGTTGGAAATTACCGGCCTCGTGGTATCCGGCAACCGCCTGCCCATCTGCCAAACGCAGCACGGAGCCGTCGCCCGTCACCGGCAGGATATTCATCGGCGGCGCGCCGATGAACTTTGCGACGAAGACCGAGGCCGGGCGATGATAGATCGCCTTCGGCGTATCGAACTGCTCGACGCTGCCCTTGTTGAGGATGAGGATCCGGTCGGCAAGCGTCATGGCCTCCACCTGGTCATGGGTGACGAAGACGGTCGTCGCTCCGATGCGCCGGTGCAGATCGGCAAGCTCGACGCGCATATCGTGGCGCAGCTGCGCATCGAGATTGGAGAGCGGCTCGTCGAAGAGAAGCACGCCGGGCTCGCGCACGATCGCCCGGCCGATCGCCACGCGCTGGCGCTGCCCGCCGGAGAGTTGTCCCGGCTTGCGATCGAGATAGGCGGCAAGCCCGAGCATTTCGGCGACGGCACCGACCCGCTCCTGACGCTCGGCTTTTGGCAGGCCGGCGACCCTCAGACTATAGGCCATGTTCTGGAACACGGTCATATGCGGATAGAGCGCATAATTCTGAAAAACCATGGCGCAGCCGCGCTGTTTCGGCTCCAGGCCCTGTACCTCGCGATTGCCGAACAGGATCTTGCCGCCGCTGACGGCTTCGAGCCCGGCGATCATCTGCAGCAGCGTGGATTTCCCGCAGCCGGAAGGCCCGAGCACGACGGTGAATTCGCCGGCGCGCAGCTCGACATCGAGTGGCGGAATGACGACAGCCTTTGTGTCATAGGCCTTGGTGACGCCTGCAAGCGTGATGTTGGTGGCCGCGGTGCGGATGGCGGTATCGATGGCGTTCACGTTATTTCTCCGAAAGAACAAGGCCTTGCACGAGGTAGCGCTGCAGCAGCGCAATCATCGCAAGGGGAATGACCGAGACGACCACGACACCGGCCATGATCATCGGAAAGTCAGGAATTTCGCCTTCCATGTCGGGTGCGAGCCGCGCCAGCCCGACGACAGCGGTCGTCATCTCGGGCTTGGAGGCGGCCACCAGCGGCCAGAGATACTGCGTCCAGCCGCTGAGGAAGGTCAGCACGAAGAGCGCTGCAAAACTGCTGAGCGAGATCGGCAGCAGGATATGGAAGAGGAAGCGGATCGGCCCTGCCCCATCCATGCGCGCCGCCTTGAAGAGATCAGCTGGTAGCGTGCGGAAGAACTGCCGGAACAGGAAGGTGCCGGTTCCATGCGCAACCAGTGGTGCGACGAGGCCGAAATGCGTGTCAAGCACGCTGAGCTCCAGATGAACAGGCGCACCGAACAGGCTTTCGATCAGTGCATTGGCGCCCGTGAGATCGAGCAGCGCATTCAGCGGCGAGAAGATGTTCGCCGCCACCTGATAGGTGGTGATGACGCGAATATCGATCGGCAGCATGATCGTCGCCAGGATCACCGCGAAGGCGATACCTGCCCAGCGGATGCGGAAATAGACGAGCGCATAGGCAGTGAGGAAGGAAAGCGCGCAGGTGAAGAAGGCATCGTAAAAGGCCACCAGCAGGCTGTTCAGCATCTGGATCGGAATGCGGGTCTCGGTGAAGACGCGCATGACATTGGCGATGAACTGATCGCCCGGATACCAGGCAAGCCCGTTGCGCAGCAGGAACTCGTAAGGTTGCGAGGCATTGGCGAGCGTTAGGTAGAGCGGCCCGAGAATGAAGACGATACCGACAGCCAGGATGGCGCTGGCGGCGAAATTGAGCGAGCGAGCGTTTTCGATCATGGCTGGCCCTTACCGTTCGTAATTGATGCTACGGCCGAGAAGCAGGAACTGCGCGGCTGTGAGGATGACGACGAAGACCATCAGGATGGCCGTCTGGGTGGAAGCGCCTGACAGGTCGTAGCCGCTGAAGCCATCGGTATAGATCTTGTAGACGAGCAGATTGGTGGAGCCGCCCGGCCCGCCCTTGGTGATGGTGTCGATCAGCGCGAAGGCCGAGGTGACGCTTTCGGTAAATTCCAGCACCAGCGTCAGGAAGAGCTGCGGCATGATCAGCGGCAGCTGCACATCGAAGATGCGCCGCCAGGGCCCTGCGCCATCCATCGCCGCCGCCTGGAACATGGTGCGCGGGATGGACTGCAGCCCGGCGAGCAGGATGACGAAATTGAAGGGAATACCGCCCCAGACGTGGGCAATAATCAGCGTGATGAAGGCATCCGTGCCATCGAGGCCCGGCGCCCAGGCGCCCGGAAAGAAATGGTTGATCGGCGCCAGAATGCCGACGAAGGGATTGAAGATGAAGGCGAAGACGACGCCGATCGAAGCGCCCGCCACACCCTTCGGCCAGACCAGCACGTTGCGGGCCGTCAGCGACAGGCGGATTTTCCGGTCGGCAGCCACCGCCAGGATCAGCGGCAGAGCGACCGCAAGCGACGAGGCGAAGACCATGAATATGATCGTGCGCCAGCCGGCATTCCAGAATTCCGGATCGGCAAGCACGCGGCGGAAATTATCCCAACCGACGAATTCCGAGCCGCCGCCGAACGGCCTTTCCAGGAAGAAGGACCAGTAGAAGGCCTGGATGATCGGCGCGTAGAAGAAGATGAGGATCAGCAGCAGCAAGGGTGCGGCAAGCAGCAGCGGCAGCCAGCGATGGCTGAAAAGCGAGGATTCCGACGACATCATCACGCATGTCCATTTCGAGAAAGGTCGGTGCGGCGACGGGGTAGCGCCGCACCGGAGATGGATCAGGGCAGCTTTGCCGTCTTGTAGGTCTGCTCGAAGCGGCGCAGAAGCTCGTCGCCACGCTTCTTGGCGCTGTCGAGCGCCGCCTGCATGGTTTCCTGACCGGCAAAGGCCTTCTGCGTTTCTTCCATGAAGATCGAGCGGAACTGTACGTAGAAGCCGAGACGAATGCCGCGGGTATCAGGGGTGCCGGGCTCGTTCATGGATTCGATGCCGACACCGGCCGTCGCATATTTGGTGGTGCCGGCATCAGGGCTCTTGGCGATGGCATCGAGCACGTCGTTGGTGACGGGTACGTAGCCGGTCGAAGCCGTCATGAACATCTGCTGTTCGGGCTTGCGCAGGAAATCGAGGAAGGCCTTGGCGCCGTCGATCTCGGCCTGGTCGTGGCCCTTCATGATGTAGATGGAGGCGCCGCCGACGAAGGTGTTGTGGCGCTCATAACCCTTGTACATCGGCGTTAGGCTGACGGAGAGTTCATACTTGCCGTCGAAGGCTTTGGCCGAGTCCGTATAGGAGCCGGAGGAATTTTCCATCATTGCGCATTCGCCGGAGTTGAAGGCGGCCGTGTAATTGCCGGCCTTGGTGTCGCTGGCGATCTTCACGAGACCTTCCTTGCGCCAGTCGACGAGGTTCTGCAGGTGCTTGGCGACGAAGGTGGTGTTGAAGACATATTCGGCGTTCAGACCGTCATAGCCGTTATGCTGCGAAGCGATCGGCAGGCCGTGACGGGCGGAAAACTGCTCGAACATCGACCAGGGCTCGCCATTGGTGACATAGGGGCATTCGTGGCCGGCAGCCTTCAGCTTGCGGGCAGCGTCGATAATGTCTTCCCAGGTCTTCGGCGTCTCGGTGACGCCGGCTTTTTCGAGTTCGGTCTTGTTGACGTAGAAGAGCAGCGTCGAGGCATTATAGGGCTGCGAATAGAGCTTGCCGCCTGACGTTTCATAGTAGGAGCGCGCACCCTTGATGTAATTGTTCCAGTTGACATCGGGCAGCACGTCCTGAACCGGAACGACGGCGTCCGACAGCAGCAGGTCGAGCGTGCCGGCATCGAAAAACTGGATCAGCACCGGATGCTTGTTGGAGCGGTAGGCGGCAATCGCCTTCTGCATGGAGACTTCGTAGCTACCCTGCCCGACGCAGGTGACGTGGTTGGCCGACTGCGACGCATTGAAGGCGTCGCATTGCGCCAGGATCGCCTTTTCGACGCTTCCCGTATTGCCGTACCAGAATTCGAAATTGGCAGCCTGCGCCGAAGAACACGCAGCCGTCATCAGGGCGGCCGCAGCCACCAGAATGGAAATCTTCATTTTTGCCCTCGCCTGAATTTGAGATCCGCCGGATCAGCGTCCGGATCGTGAACGGCCGGCTTAGTACACTTTGTGTGTAACAAATCGATGACGTGGTCCGACTTGATTGAGGGCGAAAACCCCGGTATGCAGGCACCTGCGGTTGCCATTCGTGTTTCAGTTACACTTTTGTAGTATATTCGAGGTACGTTATGCCTTATTTTCCTGAGCCGTTGATTGCATCCCGATTCCGGCGTCCGGGAGAAGAAATCGTCGTTTCCGCGAATGAACGCAGCCTGCTGAAGCTCATCTGGCGCAATCCCGGCCTGTCACGATCCGAGATCACAAGTCATACGGATCTGACACAGCAATCGGTCCATCGCATCATCGACCAGCTCGTCGAGCGCGGCATCGTTTCTCTGGGGTCTCCCAAGCCCGGCCTCGGCCGCGGCCAGCCGAGCCCGATGCTCAGGCTCAACGGCCGCCACGCCTATTCGGTCGGCATTTCCGTCAATTCCGACGTGGTCGACATCTGCCTGGTGGACCTGTCAGGCAATGTGCTCGGCGAAAGCGACATCTCGCTGAGGGAGCTCGGCATGAACCAGGCGCTGGATCGTGTGCGCGAACGCATTGCCGAACTGCAGCAGCTGAACGGCCTTGATGACGAGACCTTCTTCGGCATCGGCTTCGGCATTGCCGGCGCGCTGATATCAGGGACAAAATACAATGCCTCGATGCCGCTGCATGAATGGTCGCTGATCGAGCTCGGACCGCTTCTGAGCGATCTCTTCAAAAAGCCTGTCTGGCTCCTGAACGGCGGCAGCGCCGGCGCTGTCGCCGAGGCGATGTTCGGCGCCGGCCGCTTCATCAAGCACTTCGCCTATCTCAGCTTCAATTACGGCTTCGGCGGCGGCCTGATACACGACGGCGAACTGCTGCTCGGCGGCAATGGCAATGCCGGGGAATTCTCGGGAATGTTTGACGACGAGGAGATTGGCCGCCGCCCCGCCCTGCAGCTGCTTCTGGAGAAGCTCAAGCGCCACAATATTGATGTTCCGTCGATCCCTTACCTGCGCAGGAATTTCGATCCGAAATGGCCGGGCGTGGTGGAATGGGTCGAGGAGATCACGCCCGCCTATAACCGTCTCATCAACGCCATCTGGGCGATCTACGACCCGCAGGCGATCGTCTTCGGCGGCCAGGTGCCGCCGGGACTGGCGCAGATGTTGAGCGAACGCACTGAACTTTTCGGCCGCCCGCGCTACGGCGTGCCCCGCCCACACCCCAAGCTCATCGTCTCCGACATATCAGGCGACGCCGCTGCGATGGGCTCGGCGATCGTTCCCTTCAAATCGACGTTTTACTGACGACCAGCGTGCCTACCGATCTGACGGCGCGTGCTCGTCTTCATCATAAAGCCGGACATCCGAAACCCGCGGCAGCCAGGGTTCGCGGCGGATGGTCCAGACCTCGACCATGGGCCTGATATCGTTTGGCGCCTGATCCAGGGTGCCGATAAAGACTTCCACAGCGTCATCGAGCATGAAGAACAGCCGCGCGCCGCAGATCGGGCAGAACGACCGTTTATCGTAGGTGCTGATCTCGCCGTCCATCTTGAACTTCGAGCGATGCCAGTTGGCCGTTGCCGAAAAGATGGAACCGGTCAGCTTCCGGCATTTTGTGCAGTGGCAGAGCCCGGACTGATACGGCTCGCCTTCGACTTCGTACCTGACTGCGCCACACGCGCAGCCACCGGTTCTCACGCTTTCCATCGCCATCGCGTCCTCCATGCGCTTCAAGACAGCGCAGGATAGCGTACAATGGCTGGAAAGCAGCCATGCCGGCCTTCAGCTAAAACTGAAGCGACATGGCCGCTGATCAAAGCCCGACGCGACGCATGTGCTCGTCGGGATAGCGGGCACCCCGGATTTTGATATTGGACGTTTCGATTTCCTGGAGATCATCAGGCGTCAACTGAATGCTCAGCGATCCGATATTCTCCTCGAAGCGCTCCAGCTTGCGGGTGCCGAACAGGGGAATGATCCAGGGCTTCTGTGCGAGCAGCCAGGCAAGTGCTACTTGCGCCGGCGTTGCATGGTGTTTTTCGCCGATACGCCGGATGAGGTCGACCAGCCCCAGATTGGCTTCGCGGGCCTCCAGCGCAAAGCGCGGAATGTTGTTGCGCATGTCCGATTTGTCGAGCTCGGTCCCCGTGTCTATCTTCCCGGTCAGAAAACCCTTGCCCAGCGGGCTGAACGGCACCAGGCCGATACCGAGTTCCTCGAGTGTCGGGATCACCTCGGCTTCCGGCTCCCGGGTCCAGAGCGAATATTCGCTCTGCAATGCTGCAACCGGCTGCACGGCATGGGCGCGGTGAATGGAGCCGGCACCAGCCTCCGAAAGGCCGAACCAGCGCACCTTCCCCTCACCGATCAGATCTTTCACGACGCCCGCGACATCCTCCATCGGTACATCGGGATCGACCCGATGCTGGTAGAGCAGATCGATATGATCGGTGCGAAGACGCTTGAGGCTGCCTTCGACGGCACGTCGGATATGATCCGGCTTACTATTGACGCCGCCATGATTGACGCCGGTAGCAGGGTCGACATCCCAACCGAACTTCGTCGCGATCTTGACCTCATCGCGCAGCGGCTTAAGGGCTTCGCCGACCATCTCTTCGTTGGTGAAAGGGCCGTAGACTTCGGCCGTGTCGAAGAAGTCCATCCCGCGCTCGACTGCGCTGCGCATGAGCGAGATCATTTCGGCCCTGTCAGGCAGTTCGCGGGCTTTTCCATATCCCATGGCGCCGAGCGACAATGCCGAGACTTCAAGACCTTGTCCGAGTTTGCGCTTTTCCATTTGATGCTCCTGTTCTCGATGCACGGATTGTGCAGTGTGACTGATTGCCGATGAGGCGCATGTTGCCGCCAGACCCGGCGTCTGGTGCAAGGCAAGAGAGTTCGGCATTGCTTCGTCCATTCGGTCTATGAGGTACGGACCGCTTCGACGCGGATCGTGGCGGCCCTCGCCCGTGCCCCGATCATCGGATCGAGGTAGCGGTTTCCGGCATATTTCGCCCTGTAGGCATCATCGATCCTGTCGTTGATTGCCGCATCGCCAACGGGTTCAAACGTGACGTCCGCCGTCATGCCTGCTGCACTGATGCGCCCGGCTCTCTGCCTCAGCGCCGCCTGATACCAGCGCGAGGCCTGGCCATTGTAACCGCGCACGAACAG
This sequence comes from Rhizobium sp. 01T437, assembly GCF_056398505.1. Lineage (NCBI taxonomy): Bacteria > Pseudomonadati > Pseudomonadota > Alphaproteobacteria > Hyphomicrobiales > Rhizobiaceae > Rhizobium > Rhizobium sp. 01T437. The sequence goes on along the minus strand of NZ_JBFTPM010000001.1, from coordinate 206,485 downwards.
GGCGCCGTCGACCACGACCGACCAGATCCATGTCGGCGTGCCATAGGTGACATCGTCATCACGGAAAGGGGAAATATGCAGATCATCGGAGGCGGCGATGCGCGTCAGTTCGTCTTTTGACCATGCCACGATCGAGGCTCCGTCCATTGCCGGCAGACTGGTGTCACTGCCCGACACCATAGACCCTGCCTTTTGTTTCGATTAGGCGGTAATATGAGATTGAACTTATATCGGAGATCAATAAATGCGGCGCGAAGACCTGGGCGATCTCATGGCGTTTCTGGCGGTTGCCGAGGAGCGGAGCTTTACCAAAGCGGCTGCGCGTCTCGGAACATCGCAGTCGTCGCTCAGCCTCATCATTCGCCGGCTGGAGGAACGGTTGGGCGTACGCCTGCTGACCCGCACAACGCGCAGCCTCGCGCCGACGACGGCAGGTGAACAACTGCTGGCGACGCTCAGCCCGGCATTCGGCAGCATCGACGCGCAACTGTCGGCGCTGAGCGAATACCGGGAAAAGCCTGCGGGAAGTTTCAGGATCACCGCCGGTCAGCATGCGATCGACACGCTTCTGTGGCCGAAGCTTTCGAAATTCCTGGCCGACTATCCCGACATCAAGGTCGAACTGATCGCAGATCTGGCCCTGACGGATATTGTCGCTGAGCGCTTCGACGCCGGCGTGCGGCTTGGCGACCAGGTGGAAAAGGACATGATCGCCGTGCGCATCGGGCCGCTGGCGCGAATGATCGTCGTGGGTGCTCCGTCATATCTGGCAGAAAGACCGGCGCCCGCCTCGCCACAGGAACTGACGGCGCATCGATGCATCAACATACGCCTGCCAACCTATGGCGGCTTTTATCCCTGGGAGTTCGAACGCGACGGACATGAGATGCGCGTCAGGGTCGATGGGCAAGTCGCGTTCAATGGCGTGCCGCAGATGATCAGGGCGGCCCTCGATGGTTATGGATTGGCCTTCGTGCACGAAGACGTCGTCAGGCAATATCTGGACAGCGGGCGCCTCGTGCAGGTGCTGGACGAATGGTCCCCGCCCTTTCCCGGCTATCATCTCTACTACCCGTCAAGACGGCATCCCACGCCCGCCTTCACGATGCTCGTTGAGGCATTGAAATTTCATCCCGCGGAAAATGCCTTAGGCCGCGCTTGTCTGAATTCGCGCCCGGTGATACCACATCCCACATGGACAGAACCGCAATCAGCACCTTTGTGATGATGATGCCGCGCTCATAGCGTGGCGGGTTTCGTGCGTCCAGAATGCACCAGCGACCGCCCTCGAGGCGGTCTTTTCATTTGGCGATCCGTCTCGCGGGGCAACCAGCCCTCGAAAGGATCAACCGATGAACAAGACCTATATCACCACTTCGATCCCTTATGTGAACGCCGCCCCGCATGTGGGCTTTGTGCTCGAACTCGTGCAGGCCGATGCCTATGCACGCCACTTCCGCCTGCTCGGCCGCGACGTGTGGTTCCAGTGCGGTACCGATGACAACAGCCTGAAGAACGTCCGCTCGGCGGAAGCCGTCGGCCTGTCTGTGGCGGATTTCGTCAACGCCAATGCCGACCGCTTTGAGCAATTGGGGACGCGGCTTGATATCTCCAACGACGAATTCGTGCGCACCTCGCGCGATCCAAGGCACGTCGCCTGCGTGCATGCCTTGTGGAGGGCCTGTGCTGAGAATGGCGACCTCTATCGCAAGGCCTATGAAGGCCTCTATTGTGTCGGCTGCGAGCAGTTTTACGAGCCCCTGGACCTCGTCGACGGACGCTGCCCGGAGCACGGCGTCCCGCTTGAACTTGTCCGGGAAGAGAACTGGTTCTTCCGCCTCTCCCGCTATGGCGACCGCATCCTGCAACTGATCGAGACCGGAGAGCTCGCCATCGTTCCGGCCCACCGGTGCAACGAAGTGCTCGCCCTCATCAGGCGCGGCCTTGACGATATCAGCGTATCGCGCAGCGCCGAACGGGCGCGGGGCTGGGGCGTTCCGGTGCCCGATAGTGATGAAGTTATCTATGTCTGGTTCGATGCGCTGGCGAACTACCTGACGGGGCTCGGCTACGGCACCGAACAGGAACTCTTCAACCACTACTGGACTACTAGCGGTGAGCGCATCCATGTCGTCGGCAAGGGCATCTCGAAATTCCACGCCATCTACTGGCCGGCCATCCTCCTCTCGGCCGGTCTGCCCCCGCCATCGTCGATACTTGTCCATGGCTATGTGACGGTCGATGGCCGGAAGATCGGCAAGTCGGCCGGCAACGGTATCGACCCCGACAGCGTCGTCGATGCCTATGGCACGCCGGATGCACTGCGCTACTACCTGCTCCGGCACATCCGCTCGGGTGACGATGGCGACTTCTCGGCCGAACGCCTGGAAGCCGCCTGGACAGGAGAGCTCGGCGGCCAGCTCGGCAATCTCGCCAACCGGGTACTGGCGCTTGTCTCGTCTGCTTTCGGAGGGGTCGTTCCGCCGTTGCAGGAGAGTGATTTCACGCAAGAGGCGGCGCGGCTTCCAGCGAAAGTGGCTGAGGCCTTCGATGCTTATGAGCTGCATGTCGGGCTTGCTGATGTCTTCGCCTTTGTCGGCGAGGCGAACCGGCGGTTTGCCGCACGTGCTCCATGGGCAGATGCGAAGGCGCTAGCGGGTGATCTCACGCCCGCGGAGCGTGGGGCGACGATTGATCGTCTTGGTGGTTGCCTCGCGGAGCAGATTTACGGGTTGGCGGTGATTGCGCGCTGCCTCCTGCCCTTCCTGCCCCGCTCCGCTGCGGTGCTGCATTCAAGGCTTGGGCTTGAGGTATCCGAAGTTTATGGGGCGCCGCTTGTCGTCGACGGAGTCAGAACGGCTCCGGACGCCGTGCTGTTTCCGAGGAGAGTGGCGGCTTAACCCCGCCTCCCTCATCTCTGTGCCCTCGTGCCAGCACAAGGGATGTCACAGAGATCCAGCCATCGCGCGTCCGCACGGTGAATAACTCGCCTGCCGCAAGAAAAAAGATCTATCCTGCCCAAGGACTTGGGCAGGCTGGATTCCTGTGACGAGCACAAGAATGAGGGAGTAAGGAGGAGACGTCGCTACTCTAAAATGAGCCTCACGCATGCCCATTCCCCGGCATCACCACACGGTGACACCCTCGCGTCACCACATCGTCTTGACAGCCCGCGCCGGCCATTCCCGATCATAGGTCTCGTGGTCGAAATCCCCCACCGCATCCTTCAGCATCTGGCCGGGCGTCGGCAAATTCGCGGGATCGATGAAGCGCTCGGCGTTCCACAGTTCGGCGCGCATCACCGCACGCGCGCACTGGAAATAGACCTCGACGATGCTGATGACGATGACCGTGCGCGGATGTTTTCCATCCATCTCGAAACTCGCGAGCAGCGCCTCGTCATTGGACACTACGCCGCGGCCGTTGATGCGCATCACGGTATTCGAGCCGGGAATAAGGAACATCAGCGACAGGCGTGGATCGCGCACGATGTTGGAAAGCGAATCGACGCGGTTGTTGCCGCGCCAGTCGGGAAGATGCAGTGTCGTGTCGTCGATGATGCGCACGACGCCGCCGATATCGCCGCGCGGCGAACAGTCGAGCCCTTCCGGGCCAACGGTTGCAAGCGCCGTAAAGGGCGAGATCTCGATCATATGCCGGTAGAGCGGTGTCAGCCGTTTCGTCACCTTGTCGACGGATGCCTGCGACAGGCCCGCGCCATAGATTTCGTTGAGCTCTTCGATACTGCTGATGATCTTCATCGCTACCCCGTCCTGTTGGCGGCCGCCTGCCCCGCGACCGGCCGGACGCTACACCGATGCGCGGCGCGCCGGAAGCTCAAAAATCGGAATGATCTCAGCAGGTTTCTTGATGTCTCCCTCAGCCAGAAACGCCGCGACTTCGTCAAGAACTGGGGCGGCCGAGATGATGCGCCGGTGGCCAAAACCGTTCGCCCAGGACAGCCGCACCTGCCCGCCTGAGGCCGCATAACGCCGCGCATGGGCGGCACTGACTTCCTTGTCGTCCTCGGCATGGACGACCAGCACGGGCTTGCCGATGCCTGCGGCCGTTTTTCCCGCGTCGAAATCCTCAAGTCTGCGACCGGTGACACGCTGCACGACATCCTCGAGCGCTGCCTGCGCGGCCGGCTTCAGCCGCAGCATCCGGCCGAAATCGGTAAACAGCCATTGCATCTCGCTGGGCGAGCCGATCAGCACCATGCGCTCGGCCGAGACGGGTTTTACATCCGGCAGTATGGCGGAGGCCGAGACCATGAGCGCAGCACCACCGAAGGAATGGCCGATGACGGCATCGAAGCGGCCGAAACGCGCTTCCGCAGCCGCAATCGCCTTGACCGCCAGCCCCATATGCAGGAAGCGTCCGCCGGCACGACCGTGGCCCGGAAAATCGAGCGCGATCACTTCCGCGCCGGTATCCGCCAGCATCGTTATCAGATCGGCCATATAGGCCATGCCGGAGCCCCAGCCATGGGTCACGAGGTAACGCTTACGCCGCCCGATCGCCCCGCCATTCAGCCGATAGGCATGGGCGCGCTTACCCTCGACGGGCAGCGGGAAGCGTTCCGCGCCCGCAAGCCTGGCAACACCTGCCGCATGCGCCGCCTTCGCCTTCTCGCCTTTCGGCTTGACGGATGGCGTTCGGCAGAACAGCCGGAAGGCCGCTTCGCCGGCAAGACGCGGAGAAACGGATTGCATGAGCGAAAATCCGAGGCGGGTGACCTCAAGCGCAAATTTTGCCATGATGGGATTCCGATAATGTTCAACACTGAACAATAAAGTACAACGATGAACAAAAATCAATCCCTACCCTGGGATCATCCGCGTTTTCGCAGCTGGATCGCGGTGGCTCGCGCCTGCCAGCTCATGCAACAATCCCTGGCGCGCTCGTTATCCGATCTCGATATCAAGCCGCCGCATCTCGACATTCTCGTCAATCTCTACCGCTTCGAAGGCATTTCGCAGCAGGAGCTGGCGCGCAAATTGCTGGTCGGCCGCTCGAATATGAGCATGCTCCTGCCGCAGATGGAAAAGCGCGGCCTGATCCTTCGCCGCGACGACGAGCGCGACAAGCGCGTGCTGCGTCTGCACCTGACGCCCGAGGGGCGCAAGCTGACCGAAGAGGCCATGGCCATCCAGACTGCCCTCATCGAGCGCACGCTCTCGGCTGAGCCGATCGAGCAATGCATGGCAACCGCCGACTCGATGGAGCGCATCATCGGCGTGCTGCTGAAAGATCTCAGGGACGAGGATTAAACCTCGTCCAGCAGATCGGTTCCGTAGGAATTGTCGATCACACAAAGCCATTTACCATCGGCCGTTTTGCGAAACACATAGGTTGCCCGCCGGGTGGTCGAGGCCACAGCGCCACCGGCTCCCGTCATCTCGAGCACCGCTTCAGCAAGGACAAGCGCCGTATCCCCACCCTCGACGATCGTCATCCTGTCTTGGGTGATCTTGAGCGAGTGGTTGAAATAATCGGCGATCGCCACGAAAGCCTTGCGGATCTTCTCCTTGCCCGAAACATCAAGTCCCGGCTTGACGACGAGCGTTGCCTGCTCGTCGTAGAAATCCATCAGCGCATCGAAGTCCTCGGCCATGATGGCGCTGTCGGCAGCGTCGATAACCTGTTTGAGCTCGTGAAATGCCATGTCTGTCTCCTGAAAGGCCGGGGCGACGGACAAAAGAAAACCCGCCTCACCGGCGGGTCGCATGTTGGAAGCTCTATGCGCGCAAACCCACCATTCGGAGAATGGTGCGAATAATCAGCGTGCTGTTGGCGCGAACGGGTTCCATACGCCGGTTTTTCTCACAGGATCGAAACGCTGTCCAGCCGGCTCATGTCAACGCTTGCTCAGTGCAACACCGGCCCGGCCGGCGCCCGCGTCAGCGACTTGTACTCCCAGGCCGCCACGATGATCAGCACCAGCGCTGCCAGAATGCCCATCACGTAGACCTGCATGAAGGGCGCAAGGAAGGTGCAGAGGATCAGGATGACGATGCCGGCGAGATGGGAGAGCGGCAGACGGCCGCTGGTGGCGCCCTTGAACCAGAGATTGCCGATCAGGAAGAGGCCGGAGCCGCCGAGCACGGAAGCGGCAATGGCGAGGCTGCCCGTCTCATGCGGATGTTCGAACATGAATTCCACCGCCACGGCATGCACGATGATACCCGCGAGAACAGGGATATGCGCATAGGTGAAGGCCTGCCGTGCGATACTACCAGGCGTATCCGTGTGCTCGATACGGTGGGCCGCCCGCTCATGGCCGAAGCGGAAATAGAGCCACCACATGGTGACCGTGCCGATGAAACCGATCAGGAAGACCACGCCGGTCATGGCGGAGAATTCCATTTCGGAGAAGGTGCGGCCGGATACGAGGATCGCTTCGCCAAGGCAGATGATGATGAAAAGCGCGCAGCGCTCCGCCATATGCGCGCCGGAAACATCCCATTCCGCCGCATTCGATCTGCCGAGGCCAGGCACGACAAAGGAGAGCGCCGGCCCGCAATATTCGATGGCGAGCGCAATGACCCAGCAGATCAGCCGTGCTTCATGCTCCAGCAACCCGCCAACGATCCAGAATATGCCGGAAACGGCAAAATAGGCGGTAATGCGCACGAAGTTGAGCGTGGCCGAACGGCCTGCAGCCCGCATCGCATAGGCAGTGAAGGCCGAGCGGCCGACCTGCATCAGCACGTAGGCTGAGGCGAAGAGCAGGCCCTTTTCGCCGAAAGCTTCGGGAATGGAGGCCGAAAGAATGAGGCCGAGCATCATCATCACGATCAGCAAGGATCGCACCGGCATGCGCTCGGGGTCGAGCCAGTTCGTCGCCCAGGCGGTGAAGATCCACACCCACCAGACGGCAAACATCATCAGTGCGGCTTCGGCGGCGCCCAGCAGCGTGTAATGCGCAAAGAGCGCATGCGATAGCTGTGAAATGGAAAAGACGAAAACGAGATCGAAGAAGAGTTCCAGGAATGTGACCCTGCTGCCGGTATGCCCGTGGGCTCGCAGCCAGCTCTTTTTATGCGTTTCCGTCATGTGCCCCCTCGTCGCCCCTTCGCCTGATAGTGAAGATTATCTTGGTTTTTCCGCTACGTCGCGGCTCATTCCCTTTTCCTTCAGCTCTTCCTCATAGGCGGAGAAAAGCTCGAAGCCGCGCTCGCCGAGTTCGCGCAGATAGGTCCATGTGTAGATGCCGGTATCGTGCATGTCGTCGAAGCCGATGCGCACGGCATAATTGCCTGTCGGGATCATGGAGATGATGGCGACATTGCGCTTGCCCGGCACGGTTACCTTCTGCCCCGGCCCATGCCCCTGAACCTCGGCCGAGGGCGATAGCACGCGCAGAAGCTCGGCCGAGAGATCGAAGCTCTGCCCGTCATTGAAGCTTACCACCAGCCTCTGGCGGTCTTTTGAAACCCGGAGTTCGCTGGGCCAGATATCGCTCATCGTTATGTCCTCTTCTTCTGCGAGGAGTAGGCGCTGATCTTTTTCGGCGCAAGCGCAATTTGCCGTGACGCCGAAAGCTGTTTCCCTTGACGCCACAATAGCATATGCCCACATTAAGGAGAGTACGGAGATTGAAGTGAACACCATAGTCGGAACGATAGGCAACGCCTCGCCGCTGGTAGCGGATGCAGCGCCGATGATCGACCCCTTCGGGCGTGCCGTCACCTATCTACGCGTTTCCGTCACCGACCGCTGCGACTTCCGCTGCACCTATTGCATGGCGGAAAACATGACTTTCCTGCCGAAGAAGGACCTCTTGACGCTGGAAGAGCTCGACCGGCTCTGTTCCGCCTTCATAGCCAAGGGCGTGCGCAAGATTCGCCTGACCGGTGGCGAGCCGCTGGTGCGCAAGAACATCATGCACCTGGTACGCCAGCTTGGCCGCCAGGTCGGCTCCGGTCTCGACGAGTTGACGATCACCACCAACGGTTCGCAGCTCGCCCGCCACGCCGAGGAGCTCTATGACTGCGGCGTACGCCGCATCAATGTTTCCCTCGACACGCTCGATCCGGAGAAATTCCGGAAGATCACCCGCTGGGGTGATTTCGCCAAGGTCATGGAAGGCATCGACGCAGCCCAGAAGGCCGGGCTGAAGATCAAGCTCAATGCCGTGGCGCTGAAGGATTTCAATGAAGTGGAAATGCCCGACATGCTGCGCTTCGCGCATGGCCGCGGCATGGATCTGACCGTGATCGAAACCATGCCGATGGGCGAGATCGAAGAAGATCGCACCGACCAGTACCTACCGCTCTCAAAACTGCGCGCAGATCTGGAGCAACAGTTCACCCTCACCGATATCGATTACCAGACCGGCGGCCCGGCCCGCTATGTCCGGGTCGCGGAAACCGGCGGCCGCCTCGGCTTCATCACGCCCCTCACCCATAATTTCTGCGAGAGCTGCAACCGCGTGCGCCTCACCTGCACCGGCACGCTCTATATGTGCCTCGGCCAGAACGACGCCGCCGACCTGCGCGCGGCCCTTCGCGCCACCGAAGACGACGGCCTGCTCCATGCAGCCATCGATGAGGCGATCACCCGCAAGCCCAAGGGCCACGATTTCATCATCGACCGCACGCATAAGCGCCCGGCTGTGGCACGGCATATGAGTGTCACCGGGGGGTGAGATGCGGTCCCGCGAAGCGGGAGCAAACGATCCAGTGAATCGATTGCAGCGTCGAACGCCCGGAGCCATGCGAAGGGCCGGCAAAGCGCGGCATGGCGCCCTCCCTTCAGCCATCGAGCACCTGATCTTGCAGTGAGCCGCAAGGCACGCTCATATGGCATGACTGTGTGAACATGGAATCGCCGAATGCCCACTGACACCAGCCCAAAACGTTATCCCGAAATGCAGGGCAGGATAGCCCTCGTCACCGGCGGATCATCCGGCATCGGCCTTGCGACCGCGCAGGCTTTCGCCCGCGAAGGCGCAACCGTCATCATCGCCAGCCGCAACGGGAAACGGGCAAAACAGGCGCTTGCCAGCCTGCCGGATGGCAGCGCCAGCTGGGTCGAATGCGACGTGGCCGATGGCAAGTCTGTGGAAAGGCTGATCTCCGGCATCGTCAAGCAACATGGGCGGATCGACTACGCCTTCAACAATGGCGGCAGCGGCGGACGCGGCGCACCGGTTGGAAGTCTCGGCGAGGATGCCTGGCGCAAGACCATCGACGGCTACCTGACCTCGGTCTTCCTCTGTATGCGCTATCAGATCCCAGCCATGCAGAAGAACGGCCGCGGTGTCATCGTCAACAACTCATCCGTTGATGGCCTGCGTGGCTATCCCTTTCCGGGTGGTGCGGCCTATGCCGCCGCAAAACACGGTGTCATCGGGCTGACGAAGAGTGCCGCACTCGAATATGCCCGCGAGGGTATCCGCATTACCGCTATCTGCCCCGGCTGGGTCGGCACCCCGCCCGTAGAATCCGTCATGAAAAAGAGCGCCGATATCGCGACCGCCATCATCGCCCAGACGCCGATCGGCAGGGTCGCCACGCCGCAGGAGATCGCAGAGGGCGTGCTGTGGCTCTGCTCGGATGCCTCATCCTTCATGCTGGGAAGTCCGCTGGTGCTGGATGGCGGCTATATGAGTTGAGAGATTGTGTTTCGCCGCACGAGAGAACAGGAAGAGGCTATCCGGTGGCGGGACATCGTTATCGATGTTCCCTGTCCCCGCGCCTTTCCTTTGCCAAGCGGAGCATGAATGACTGACGGCAATGATATTCCAATGAATGAGACGCGCCGCACCGACAGGCTGTTGCTGCGCCCACCGACGATGGAGGATCTTCATTTTCTGACGGAGCTGTTCGCAAGGCCTGAACTGGTCTCACACCGGCCCGTGCCTCTGCCGGACAGTCCTGAAGAAAGCGCCGCACGACTGGCGAGGGACATGGCGCATTGGGAACAACACAGCTTCGGCCGCTTTGCGGTCATCGCCAATGGTGAGCTGGTCGGTTTTGGCGGTGTCACCGTGTCGAATGAGTTCGAGGGTCTCAACCTCTCCTATCATCTCGATCCCCGAAGCTGGGGACACGGTTACGCAACCGAACTCGTTCGCGGCATAGTGACCTTTGCCGTTGAAGAGCTGGGGGCCCGCCGGATTATCGGGCTGGTGCGCCCGGCCAATCCCGCATCCCGCCGCGTTCTCGAGAAATGCGGCTTCGGCTTCGAAGGCGAGGTCATGCTCCACGGTGCGCCGACGAACCTTTACAGCCTTCTATCCTGAAACTTTGGAAGAGCCCCTCTACGCCTGGCATTGCCTTACTCGAGGATAGGCACATGCCGCCGACCGCGGCAAAACTCCGGTCAGCCGCGGATCATCCGCGACCTCGACCATGAAGGCATAGGGCCTGAAGCCGGACCGCTGATAGAACGGCAGCGCGTTCGGGTGGTCGAAATGGCAGGTGTGGACCCAGAGTCGCTCGATCGGATGCGCCCACGCGATGGACAAAGCATGATTCATGAGATAGCGCCCCGCCCCTGTTCCGATGGCGCTCTTGCCGACGCCGAAGAAGACCAGTTCACATTGGCCGGGCTGCCGGAAATCAAGTTCCAGCATTCCGGCTTGCCGCCCATCCGAGAGCAGCACGTAGATTTCCACCAAGGGGTCGCCGATGACGGCTTTCAGCGCCTCAGCGGCCATGACCAGCCGGGAAACCCACAGCCAGTCCTCACCGATCGCCCGGAACAGCTGCCGATAAATCTGCGGATCGGGCGACAGCATCCTCTCCAGGGAAAGCCCTGCAGTGTTGCCGGCCTCCCTCGGCAGCGGCTTCTCGGTCATTTCCAGGCAGGTGACGGCGCTTGCAAGCTTGCCCCTGGAAACCGGAGAATATCCCATGGGCAGTTCGGGGTTCGACTGGTCCGATTTTTCCGCGGTACTCATGTCTCGTATATCCGTTGTGCGCCGTTTCAAAATGTCCAATGGAGATCAGGATTCGGCTATCAACTCAACCCGCTTTGCCGCGGCTGACAACCAGTACGAAAAAAGCCCCGCATGAGCGGGGCCAAGTCTTTCTGAGTGGAATACTCTGATGTCGGATTGTTATCAGTGCCAGGTCTGGCCGTTGTACCAGGTATCGACGTCGCTGCGGACGCGGTCCTTGGCGAGGCCGTAGCGTTCCTGCAGCTTGCCTTCAAGCTGTTCGCGGCGGCCGTTGATCTGGTCGAGGTCGTCGTCGGTGAGCTTGCCCCACTGTTCCCTAACCTTGCCCTTCACCTGCTTCCAGTTGCCTTCAACACGGTTCCAATCCATCACGGTTCTCCTTTGTTGGACATGGTTGGAAAACGACGCAGGTGCCCAATTGTTCAAAAGAAAAACCCGCGGTTGGAAAACCGCAGGCCCTTTCTGATCTCAAGCCGATGCACTGATTTATGCAGCACGGCCCGTCCAGCGACCCTCGGCGCGGCCATATCCATGCACCTCGCCTTCGTCACCGGTGCGGAAGCGGTTGACCTTGTCCGAGAGCATGTCCACACGCTGGCGCAGGCCCTGGATTTCGGCATTGTTCTCTTCAACCATCGCCGCATTCTGCTGGGTGATCAGCTCCACGTCATGCACCGCCTTGCTGACCTCGTGAATGCCGGTCGACTGCTCGCCGGTGGCCGCCGAAATCTCGGAGACGAGGCGTTGCACGCCGCCGACATGGGCGATAATTTCGGCGAGCGCCTGGCCAGTTTCCTCGACAAGCTCTACGCCGCTCTGCACCTGACCGGAACTCGCCGAGATCAGTTCCCTGATCTCGCGGGCGGCCTTGGCGCAACGCTGGGCAAGTTCGCGCACTTCCTGCGCTACGACGGCAAAGCCGCGGCCCGCCTCGCCTGCACGTGCTGCTTCGACGCCCGCATTCAGCGCCAGGAGGTTGGTCTGGAAGGCGATCTCGTCGATCACGCCGATGATGGTGGCGATTTTCTCGGACGAGCGGTTGATTTCGCCCATCGCATCGACGGCCTTGGCGACGACCTCACCGGAACGGGTCGCGAAAACCTGCGTCTCGTTGACGGATTGCGCCGTCTGCTTGGCGCGGTCGGCGGTGGAGCGCACGACGTCACTCAAGTGCCGCAGCGCCCGCGAGCTTTCCTCAAGTGCGGCCGCCTGCTGTTCGGTCCGGCGGGCGAGATCGTCGGCCGAGGACGCGAGGTTGCCCGTGCCGCCCTTGATCTCGACGGTGGCGCCGCGCACATCGGCCAGTGTCTGGCGGAGTGCCTCGACGGCATGATTGTAGGTATCGGCCATATCGACGAAATCGCTGGCGAGATCGCGACGCATGCCGATTTCCAGATTGCCTTGTGCCAGCTGTTGCAGCACGTCGGAGAGCGCATTCAGCGCCTGCTTCTGTTCGGCCTCGATGCGCTCGCGCTCGGCGGCACGGCGGCTCGCCTCGTCGGCTGAGAGCGCCCGTGCGCTTTCGGCCTCCTTCTCGAGCCGGACGTTTTCGACCGCCGCATCGCGGAAGACGGCGACCGAGCGAACCATATCGCCGATCTCGTCGCCACGGTTGCGGCCTTCGATAGCAACTTCGAGATCGCCGTTTGCAAGCCGCGTCATCACGTCTGAAACGCGCTTCAGTGGGCCGCGCAGGGTTTCGACCAGCATCAGCCCGCCGATGATCGCCAGCAGGGTGCCGAGGATCATCGCAAAGACGGAGACGTTCGCCGAACGCTCGCTGTCTTCCTTGCCGAGTTCCTGCGCCTGGCTGACGAACTGGCGAAGCGAGGCCATGGCGCCGGAGAGGATTTCGGATGACTGCTGGCGGGCCGCCTTCCAATCCGCAGCCGCCTTCAGCATGTCGGCAGAAGCAGCGGTCAGCGAAGCGGCAGCCGGGGCAACCTTGTCTGCGAAAGCCTTCATGACGGCATCGTTGGCGCCGAGCGCGGAGATCTTCCTGGCGGTTTCGGCCAGCACCTTGAGATCGGCAAGAACCACGTCCCGCGCAGCGGCATCGCGCGCGCTCAGCATCTGGCTCACATGCACCTGCAACCGGTCGGCGCTGTCGCGCACCTGGTCGACGGAGGTCAAAAGCTCGCGCTGTTCGGCAATGCTCTTGTCTAGGCTGACGAAGCGGGCAGACGCCGTGTCGCTGTTCTTGGCCGACTGCAGCGTCATCTGGCCCTCGGTATTGACGAAGCCGGTCAGGAGCGGCGCCATGCCGGAGGCTTTCTCATCCGGCGTTCCACTGCCCTTCAGGAGCGCATCGAGCTTGCCGGCCGTCTCCGCGACCTGTGCGATCAGCGTCTGGCCATCCTTGGAGACCATGGCCTTGGCGACATCAAGCTGTTTCAGGATCTCGGCAATATGCTGCTGGGCGGCCTCGATCTGCTCCTCGGGCGTAAAGCCCATCTGGATGTCGACGCGCATCGCGCCCATGATATCGGTCAGCGACTTGAAGGCAGCGGAATTGTAGAGAAGCGCCTTGGCGAAGACTTCCTTGTCGGTGAAATCCTTGCGCACGAGATCGGTCTGGCCGCCGGCTTCCTCTGCGGCGGCCGAGATCGCCTGTACCGTCTTGGTAATGGCTGCAACGCTCGAATCTTCCGTCTGGCGCAGGCCCCAAAGCGTCTCCTGCTGTCTCCGCATGGCCGACGCCAAGCCGCTGACTTCGGTCAGCTGGCTGCGCTGGTCGTCGGTCTTCAGCAACCCGTTCAGGCGCACGACGCCGCTTTCCTGCGCATCGATCGCCTTACTGAAACCAGCCTTGCTCGCGTCGGAGGGATCGGAGAGGAACTCCTGAAGTGCCGCCTGCAGGTTCTCGAAATCGGAGATGTTTTCGATCGTCGCGCGCGTCACCGTCATGTGGCCGTTCAGGATATTGGCCGTGTGGTAACCGAGGATGCCGACACCGGCGATCAGCACGACGAGCGGGATGACGAACAGCAGGACCTTGGTGACGATACGACGGCTTTGCAGAAGTCGGTCGATGAAGTGCATGGACGCGGCGCCTTGAAACTGATGGTACCGTCCACTCCGCAATCATTCCGGATGGTTCGGCGGCCTCCTCCATCATGAAGAGTGGTCGCATATTTCGCTGAATCGGTTGATACAACCTTAATCCGCAACCGGAAGATTTGGGAATTATCCTTATATTTCTAATATTTGCCGCAGCTGCACAAGGATTTGCTTTCCCTTACGCTAGGTTGCGCTGCGCTGCAGCATCGAATTATTGCAGGTGTGGCATTCCTCCGATTCCCTTACCGTCCGTTCCCTTCTAAAAGGGCTTGTAAGGTAAGGGAATCTCCAGCATGCCGCGATCACGCAATACCGAAGGCGCCATCTATATGAGCATGGCGATGGCGGGCTTTTCCTCAAGCGACGCACTCTCCAAATCAGTCATCTCCTACATGAATGCCGGCGAGATCATGTTCCTGCGTGGCCTCTTCACCAGCATCCTCGTCTATCTGATTGCCTGGAAGCTGGGCGCGCTGCGGCCCTGGCGCGTCATGCTCAAACCCGTCATCGCACTGCGCATCGCCTGCGAGATCATCGCCGCCGTCACTTACATTACTGCCCTTGGCATGATGCCGATCGCCAATGCCTCGGCCATCCTCCAGTCGCTGCCGCTGGTCGTCACCTTCGGCGCGGCGCTTTTCTTCAAGGAGCCGGTCGGCTGGCGGCGCTGGATGGCGATCCTTGTCGGCCTCATCGGCGTGATGATCATCATCCGCCCCGGCCCGGAAGGCTTTACCGCCGCCGCCCTCCTCTGCGTCGGCAGCGTCGCCTCCACCGCCGGTCGCGATCTCGCAACGCGAAGCATCAGCAAGGACATTCCCTCGCTGATGATCACGACGGTCACGGCGGTCTCGGTCGCGATCTTCGGCGCGCTTATGATCCCCTTCCTCGGCGGCTGGGAACCGGTCAGCGTCACCTCGCTCACGCATCTGCTGCTTGCCTCCGTGCTGGTGCTCGTCGGCTACCAGTCGGTCATCCTCGCTATGCGTACCGGCGAGATCTCCTTCGTCGCGCCCTTCCGTTATACGAGCTTGATCTTCTCCTCCCTGCTCGGCTTCTTCTTCTTTGCCGAAGTGCCTGATTTCTGGACGCTGGTGGGTGCCGCCATCGTTATCGCCTCCGGCCTCTATACGTTCTATCGTGAGGCCAAGCGCCACGTGCCGCCGGTCGCGCAGGAATCGGCGCCCCGCTCGCCCGTGTGATAGTCTGAGGTATCGCCATGACTGATTTCGTGCTCGACCAATTGACCATTCCGGGCGTCGTGCTGGCCGGCGGGCGCTCGTCGCGCATGGGCCGCGACAAGGCGGGCGTCACGCTCGGCGGCCGCAGCCTGCTCTCCCATGTTCTGGCCCGCCTCTCGCCGCAGACGGCACAGATCGCCGTCAATGCCGATGCGGCCGACGGACACGACCTGCCCGTCATCTCCGATCGTATTCCCGGCAAGGCGGGGCCGATGGCCGGCATTCATGCGGCGATGATGTATGGCGCCGGCCTGCCCGCCACCCATGTCGTCACCGTCTCCGTCGATTGCCCCTTCTTCCCGGCCGATCTCGTTAGCCGGCTTGCGGGTGCGGTAAGCCATCCCGAACAAATCGCCATTGCTGCCTCGGAAGGCCGCAGCCATCCGGTCTTCGGCCTTTGGCCGACAGCGCTCGCCGGGGATCTGGAAGAATGGGTCAGGATCGACGAGAAGCACCGTGTTCGCGACTTCCTCTTGCGTCATGACGTTACGGAAGTGTCCTTCCCGCTGCATCCGACCCGCGCCAGTGTTCTCGATCCCTTCTTTAACATCAACACGCCGGATGATTTAATGGAGGCCGAACGCTGGCTGGAGGCCCTTCGCACGTGAAAGAAGATGGGCACAGGAAAGAAGATGGGCGGATGACACAGAAAATCTTCGGCATCGCCGGCTGGAAGAATTCCGGCAAGACGGGCCTTGCGGTGCGTCTCGTCGAGGAATTCACCCGCCGCGGCTATCGCATATCCACCATCAAACACGCCCACCACGATTTCGACATCGACAAGGTCGGCGCCGACAGCTACCGCCACCGCCAGGCCGGCGCCCATGAGGTGACGATCGTCTCGGGCACCCGCTACGCCATCATGCACGAGTTGCGCGGCGCCCCGGAGCCGAGCTTCGAGGAGATATTGGCGCGGCTTGCGCCTTGCGATCTGGTGCTGATCGAGGGCTACAAGCGCGAGCCGATCCCGAAGATCGAGGCGCGGCGGCTGGAGGCTGCAAGGCGCGATCCGCTGGCGCCCGAGGATCCGCATATCGTGGCGATTGCGGCGGATCACGAGGTCGAAGATGCTGCGGGGCTCGCCGTGTTTGATCTCAATGATACGATCGCGATTGCGGATTTTGTTGCACGCACGGTCGATCTTGGAGCTCCCCCTTCTCCCCAGCGGGGAGAAGATGTCCGATAGGACAGATGAGGGGGTGAGCGACATCCGGAGCGAACGTCTGAGCGGATAGCGAAGACGGCATATGTTTTACTGTGCGGCCCCCTCATCCGACCCTTCGGGCCACCTTCTCCCCACTGGGGAGAAGGGGAAGAGGCCGCGCCGTCGAATCCACAAAACAAAAGGGCGAGGTCTCGCGACCCCGCCCTCCTCAATCATACCGGTAACGAATTACCTCTGTGCCACCGGCCGCACCAGTGGCGTCACACGCCTAATAGTCACACGCCGGTTCTCCTGGTTCGGCCCAGCCGTATTCACCTTCAGATAGCGCTCGCCATAACCTTGCGTGGCAAGGTTTTCCGGCGGAATGCCGTAGACATCCGTCAGAACGTTGGCGACCGATTCCGCGCGCTGGTCGGACAGGATCAGGTTGCTCTGGTCGGAGCCGACGGCATCCGTATGTCCCTCGATCAGGAAGGTCTCGCTCTTGTTCTTGTCGAGCACTTCATTGATCGCATCCGCGACCTTGCGCAGCGTACGGGCCTGGCTCATCGGAATTTCCGCGCTGCCGGTCGCAAAGGTCACCGTATCCAGGTCGATGCGGCGCACCTTGTCGCGGATACGGGCGGAGTATTTCACCTCGTTCAGCGAATAGACGCGTTCGACCGGCTCGACGGGCGGCTCGCTCAGGAACTCGTAATAGTCACGGTCCGGATCGGTGCTGGTGTCGATGATATAGTCGTTCAGCGGCACGCGCAGGCGCATCGGCGGCAGGTCGGCACCCGCATCCTCGAAGTAATCGCGGTCCGGATCCTCATAGAGCTCGGGCGAATAATAGAGCACTTCTTCCCGGCCGCGGGCATCGACGCGCGAGCGCTGGATGATGTCGCCGTACCGGTTGCGGATCGTCACGATGCGATAGCCCTCTGGCCGCATGATCGTCTCGCGGTAGCGGTCGCCCGAAAGCTCCTCATAGCTCGGCCGTTCGCCGTCACGCAGGAACCGGCGGTCGTCATCGCTGCGCACCACGGTGCGGTCACCGAACTGGATGATGATACGGCTGTCGTCCGTGCTCTCGCCGTAGTTTGCACCTTCCTGCCGGTCGAACTGCGGGCGGCGGTCCATGCGGCGGCCCTGCTCGCGGGTCACGGCTTCCATCTCGACCGGCGCGCGCTGCTGGCCACGGCTCAGCGACTGGGCCTCGGCATCCGAGGTCGGCAGCTTGAAATCCTGGCTGTCGGCGCGCTGGCGGTCGCGGTCGCGACGACCCTGTCGGCCCTGGCTGCGGTCGGCATCCTTGTCGCTGTCGAGAACGGCAGCACCATTCTCAACCGGCAGGACGATCGTCTCGCTGCTCTTGGCCGGGTCCTGGGCGATCTCCTTGCGGCGCTCCAGCTCCTGCGGGGTGACCTTTTCGGGTGCGGGGATCGCCTGTTCAGCCTGTTGCGGCGCGCCGGCTGCCGGCTGTGCGCCGGGCTGGGGTGCATTGGCGGCAGGCTGTACCGGCTGCTGACCGGGTGCAGGCTGCTCGGCCTGCTGACCACTGGCGGGCTCTCCTGCGGTGGCCGGCTTTTCTGCCGGAGCTGGCTTCTCAGCCGTCACTGGCTTTTCGACAGCAGGAGTCTCGGCCTGGACAGGCTTTTCAGCTGCTGGCTTTTCAGCGGCAGGCTTCTCGGCTGCGGGCTTCTCGGCTGCAGGCTTTTCGGCTGCGGGCTTTTCTGCTGCGGCTGGTTTTTCAGCCGGCACAGGCGCTTCGCCAGAGGGTGCCGCCTGCTCTTCGGCGGCAGCGGGACGCTTGCCGCCAGCCGGACGCTTGCCGCCCTGCTGCTCAGCGGGCTGTTCCGTGGTCTGCTCGGCCGGCTGCTCTGACGTTTCTGGCTTCTGGCGCTGCGGGCGCTGGCGCGGCTTTTCGGCGGGCTGATTCGCTTCGCCGGCGGCGGGCGCCTGTTCGGCCGGCTGCTGGGCTTCGGGAGCGGCCTGTTCGCTGTTCTGCTTGTTGCGATCACGCTGGCGCTTCGGCTGCTCTGCCTGGGGCTGCTCTGCTTGCGGCTGTTCAGCCTGCGGTGCGGCCTGCTGTTCCGGCTGTGCCTGCTTCTGGCGGCGCGGACGCTGCGGCTCTTCGGCGGCAGGAGCCTGCTGATCGGGTGCCGCCTGTTCGGGCTGGGCTTCGCGCTGGCGGCGCGGACGGGCGGGCTCCTCAGCCGCCGGTGCCTGGGCTTGCGGCTCTGCCTGCGGCTCGGGCTCGCGCTTGGGCTTCTGCTCCGGTTCCGGAGCGCTTTCGGCGGGCGCTTCGCGCTTCTGCGGCTTCTCGGCGGGCGCCTCCTGCTGCTGTTGCTGCTCCTCTGCCTGCTTCTTCTTTTTCAGAAGCTCCTCTTCAGAAGGTGCGTCCTGCGCCACCTCGTAGCTGCCCCCAACGACGGTATTGGCAACAGTGCCGGCAGCGCCATGCTGAACCCCGCCGACTGCGGCGTAAGCGCCTACCGGCGGCACTACGAAGGCAAGGGAAAGCAGCGGAAAGGCCGCACTCGCAAACAGTCTGGATTTCATGCCCATCAGGGGTTTCCTCGTCCTTTGTTTTGACTTCGACCGGGGCTCACTGCCCCGCAATCACGGCTTTTTGTGCACCACACGAAAATCAAAGCGCTAAAATGCCGATTTGTTCCGGAAGCTAGGAAGGCACGCATTAACCTCGCCTGAACGTGGCAGTCGGTCCTCGTTCATGTCGGCTCGCACGTTGGCTGCCGGTTGCAGCGCACAATTGCGGCGGGATTCCTGTTGCAATTTTGTGAGAAAAGGTTTGATTATCGCCGCAAGACGGTGGTGGCACCGTCGAAGTGTGCGGCCTCCGGCGAACAACAAAAAGGCCCGGAGCCACCAACAGAGAGGATCCTCATGCGCATTTCCACCAAGCTTCTTGCTGCTGCCTCGATGGCGGCAATGTCTCTCTTCGCCGGCGCGGCTCTTGCCGACGGCGAAAAATATGTGATCGGCACGGACTCGACCTATCCGCCATTCGAATTCGTCGACGCCAGTGGCACCATTCAGGGCTTCGACATCGATGTCGCCAAGGCACTCTGCGCCCAAATGAAGGCCGAATGCTCCTTCGTGTCCACTGACTGGGACGGCATCATCCCGGCTCTGAACGCCAAGAAGTTCGACATGATCGTCTCTTCCATGTCGATCACGCCTGAGCGCCTCAAGCTCGTCGACTTCTCCAACAAGTATTACAACACCCCGCCGGCAATCGCCGTGCCGAAGGACTCCACGATCACTGATGTTGCCGGCCTCAAGGGCAAGGTGATCGGCGCGCAGACCTCCACGACCCATGCCAACTACGCCGAGAAGCATCTCGCCGACACCGAACTGAAGCTCTACCCGACCGCTGACGAGTACAAGCTCGACGTTTCCAGCGGCCGCGTCGATGCCGTCATCGACGACGTCGTCGTTCTCTCCGAATGGGTCAAGTCCGATGCCGGCTCCTGCTGCAAGATCCTGACGACCCTGCCGGTCGACAAGGAAATCAACGGCAACGGCGCAGGCATCGCCATCCGCAAGGGCGATCCGCTGAAGGAAAAGCTCAACACCGCGATCGCCGCGATCCGCGCCAGCGGTGAGTACAAGAAGATCCAGGAAAAGTACTTCGACTTCGACGTTTACGGCGAATGATAAATTCGCTATCTGGCTGAAGGTAATGGCGGAAGGCTTGCTCTTCCGCCATTTTTGTTTGGCAACACGGTGATGTCAAAACGGCACAAGCCGTGAGGGAATTCTCATGCGCATTTCCATCAAGCTCCTTGCTGCAGCCTCGCTTGCGGCAATGTCTCTTTTCGCCGGTTCGGCACTTGCCGATGGCGAAAAATACGTGATCGGTACAGACTCGACCTACCCGCCCTTCGAATTCGTCGATGCCAGTGGCACCATTCAGGGCTTCGACATCGATATCGCCAAGGCCCTTTGCGCGCAGATGAAGGCCGACTGCTCCTTCGTTTCCACCGATTGGGACGGCATCATTCCGGCGCTCAACGCCAAGAAGATCGACATGATCGTCTCCTCGATGTCGATCACCCCGGAGCGCCTGAAGCTCGTCGATTTCTCCGACATAATTTACAAAACCCCGCCGGCAATCGCCGTCCCGAAGGAGTCCACGATATCAGATGTTGCCGGCCTCAAGGGCAAGGCGATCGGCATGCAGACCTCCACGACGCATGTCGACTATGTCGAGAAGCATTTCGCTGATAGCGAGCTGAAGCTCTACCCGACGGCTGACGAGTACAAGCTCGATGTTGCAGCCGGTCGTGTCGATGCCGTCATCGACGACGTCGTCGTTCTCTCCGAATGGATCGAGGCCGACGACGGAGCCTGCTGCAAGATCCTGGCGATCCTGCCGATCGACAAGGAAACCAGCGGCAGCGGCGCGGGTATCGCCATCCGCAAGGGTGACGCGCTGAGGGAAAAGCTGAACACGGCGATCGCTGCGATCCGCGCCAGCGGTGAGTACAAGAAGATCCAGGAAAAGTACTTCGACTTCGACGTTTACGGCGAATGATAAATTCGCTATCTGGCCGATGAAGATGATGGCGGAAGGCTTGCTCTTCCGCCATTTTTGTTTGACAAAGGTGGCAATATCAAAACGGCAAAAGCCGTGAGGGGAATTCTGGCATGGGCGGATTATTTTCCGCGCTTGGCTCCTTCTGGAGCCTGATTGTGCACATCGTCGATCCACTGTGCGGGCCCGTTGGCATCTTCACCTGGTTAGCACCGTCGACGATTCTTGCCTGTGGCGATACCGGCTGGGGCGATGAGATCGCGCTCGGCCTGCAGGTCACCGTTTCGGTGGCGGTCGTCACCCTGCCGATCGGTCTCGCCATCGGTTTTCTGGTCGCGCTCGGCCAGCAATCGGAAGAAAAGTCCCTGCGGCTGGCGGCCGGCGTCTACACCACGATCTTCCGCGGCCTGCCGGAGCTTCTGACGCTCTTCATCATCTATTACGGCATGCAGATCCTCATCCAGTATCTGCTGGATCTCGCCGGCTATAACGGCCCGCCGGTCGAAATCAACGCCTTCTTTGCTGGCGTCATCGCGCTGTCGGTCGTCTTTTCCGCCTATTGCTCGGAAGTGCTGCTCTCGGCCTTCCGCGCCATTCCCAAGGGGCAATATGAAGCGGGAGACGCGCTCGGCCTGCATCGCGGCCGCACGCTGCGCCTCATCGTCTTGCCGCAGCTCGTTCGCATCGCCCTGCCCGGCCTCACGAATCTCTGGATGGTGCTGCTGAAGGACACGTCCTATGTGTCGATCATCAGCCTTGCCGATATCCTGCGCCAGACGAGTGTCGCCGTGCGCGTGACCAAGGAGCCCTTCTTCTTCTATGGCCTGGCCTGCTGTCTCTATCTGGCGCTGGCCATCCTTTCCTCCTTCCTGCTCGTCTATGTCGACCGCTGGGCCAAGCGCTCGGAGGTCCGTCGATGAGCTACGCTGAAACATTGATCCCCCCGCAGCCGGCACCCCGCGCCGTGGCAAAGCCGATGACGGCCTCACGCCTCGCCGGCTACATATTCGTGGCCTTCTGGGCGCTGCTTGCCGCACTCTTGATCTACACCGTCATCAATGGCTGGGATCCGGAGAAGTTCACCCGCTACGGGCCGCGTTATCTGCACGGCCTGTGGATGACGCTCAGCATTGTGAGCATTTCGGTCGTCTGCGGCGCCGTGCTGTCTCTGCCGCTCGCCATGGCGCGCATGTCGAAAAATCGCGTGCTGAACTGGCTCGCCTACGGCTACATCTATTTCTTCCGTGGCACGCCGCTGCTGGCCCAGCTCTTCCTGGTCTATTACGGCCTCGGCGCGTTTCGGCCGCAGTTGGAAGCGGTCGGTCTCTGGTGGTTCTTTCGCGATGCGTGGTTTTGCGGCGTCTTCGCCATGACCATCAATACCGCGGCCTATCAGGCGGAAATCCTGCGCGGCGCCATCGAAAGCGTGCCGTATGGCCAGCGCGAGGCGGCCGATGCACTCGGCATCCACAGGATCATCGCTTTCCGCAAGATCATCCTGCCGCAGGCCTTCATCGTGGCGCTGCGCCCCTATGGCAACGAGATCATCCTGCTGATCAAGGGTTCGGCGGTCGTTGCCATCATCACCGTGCTCGACCTGATGGGCGAGACGCGTTACGCCTTTTCGCGCACCTTCGACTACCAGACCTATCTGTGGGCGGCGATCTTCTATCTCACGATCGTGGAAGCCTTGCGCCACCTCTGGGGCTGGATCGAGCGCCGCCTGACGCGCCACCTGAAGCGCTGAAGAGACTTGGCAGCACTCTCCTATTGCTGCTGCCAAGTTATTGAAATCAAAAACAAATAGCGCTTCTATGCGATATCTGTCAAGCTTCCGTTAATCACGGCATGATCTAATATCATGCTGCGCTAATAAGCGCGGAGTGGGAACAAGAAGAAGTGAGACAACATGCACAAGGACATGGAAAAGCAGCTTAAGGGTTACGGGCTGACGACGGCCCAGATCCTCTACCGCATGCCGGATCACCCGGCCTTTCTTCAGACCTATATCTGGCAGGACTACGACCTCGCGCCGGACTTTCCGGAAATGCATGGTTTCCTGAAGTTCTGGCAGGAAAAACTGGACGGGCCGCTGCATTCGGTGCGTTACATTCACCGCAGGCTCATTTCGGCAACGGAGTGGCGCTCTCTTAAGGGCGAATTCATATTGCACTGAAATTGCAGTTGCGATGGTAAGCTGTGGGCTCTAAAACGCCCGCATGAACAAAAAGAAGATCGACGAAGAGGCTCTCGCGGAAGCCTATAACCGCGCTCTTGCGCTTGAAAAAGCCGGTGACATCGATGCGGCCGTGGAAGCCTATCAGGAAGTTCTGGCCATCGATCCCGACGATCACGGCGGCGCGGCTGTGCGTATTGCCTCCATGGGCCGCGGCGAAACGCCTGTTCGCGCGCCGGACGCCTATGTCGAAACTCTCTTCGATCAGCATGCCGAAGTCTTCGAAGATGTGCTGGTGGAACAGCTCGGCTATCATGTGCCGATGCTCGTGCGCCAGCGCCTGCAGGACCTGAAGCTCGGCCCTTTCAAGCGCATGCTTGATCTCGGCTGCGGCACGGGCCTGACCGGCAGCGCGCTGAATGACCTATGCGAGGAGATGATCGGCATCGATATCTCCGAGAATATGGTCGTCATCGCCGATGAGAAGGAAGTCTATGAGACGCTCTTCGTTGCCGAGGTCGAGGATTTCCTCGACGACAATGAAGAGGATCCTTTCGATCTGATCACCGCGACTGACGTGCTGCCCTATCTCGGCGCGCTGGAGCCGCTGTTCTTCGGCGCTGCCGAGAACATGAGTGCCGGCGGCATCTTCATCTTCTCCTCGGAAACCCTGCCCGAAAGGCTGGCGGACGGCCGCGCCTATATGGTCGGCCCGCACCAGCGCTTCATCCACACCGAGACCTATATCCGCGAGCGCCTGGCCGCCACAGGCTTCGAGCTCATCGAGATGATGGAGATCAACGTGCGCATGCAGGAGGGCCAGCCGAGCCCCGGCCATCTGGTGACGGCGCGTTATAACGGCTGAACGTGCCATCTGGCATTTTGCGGGCGCCTTGCTAATTTCTTGACCTGATCTCTTCAGGAAAGGTCAATGCATGGCGCTCGTTCTCTACCAGCATCCGCTTGCCTCCTTCTGCCACAAGGTGCTGATCGCGCTTTACGGGAACGGGACGCCCTTCGAAAACCGCTTTGTCGATCTCGCCGACGAGCAATCGAGCGCCGACCTTCTGCGATTCTGGCCCGTCGGCAAGATCCCCATCCTGCGTGATGAGACGCTCGATAGCACGATTCCTGAAACCAGCATCATCATCGAATATCTGGACCGGCACTATCCCGGCCCTGTTTCACTCGTGCCGGAGGAAACCAATGCCGGCCTGCAGGTCCGCCTCTGGGACCGTTTCTTCGATCTCTATGTGCAGGTGTCGATGCAGAAGATCGTCATAGATCGGGTACGCCCGGAAGGCTCGGCCGATCCGCACGGCGTCAACGAAGCGCGCGCCATGCTGTCTCTCGCCTATGACATGGTGGAAAAGCAGATCGACGGCAAAGCCTGGATCACCGGCGACGCCTTTACCACGGCCGACTGCGCCGCGGCACCCGCCCTCTTCTACGCCCGCACGCTGGTGCCCTTCGCGGAGAAACGACCGGGGCTGGGAGCCTATTACCGCCGCTTGCTGGAGCGCCCCTCCTTCGCCCGCGCACTGAAAGAGGCGCTGCCCTATTTTAAGTTCTACCCCTACAAGGAAAACCTGCCGGACGAATTTCGGCCGCAGGAATAGGCAGCAGGGCCACGCGAAGGAGCGACAATGGATAAGAAGATCTACGTCCTTCTGACGGAACGAGGCCTAGCCTCGCACATGAACGATACGAAGTGGCGGGAACTCGGCGCGGCGATAGCCGAACTTCCGTTTCCGCCTGCCTATCAAGTCAAGACGCTGGATGAGACCGAGCCATATCCTTCTGCGATGGAACCGGCGCCGACATATTGGGGTGACTGGGGAAGGACATATGAGGCGGCGCTGGGCGTTCACATCGAGTGGGTCAAGGTCGCGCCACGATACAAACGGGTCACAGGCCGCCTGCTCGAACCTGTCATCGATGATTGCTCGGACGGGTTGCGCGCGTTGCTCATGCGGCTACGCATGCCCTTCGTCGAAAGCGACGGCTTTTTCACGATCTACGGACATGCCGCCGGCATCGATTTCGACCGTGACTGAAGCCTGCCTTCGGGTCCGGCGAGCCCGGATTGTCTAATGAGCGTTCGAGTAACCGGGCTGCCTGGACGGGTGCGCCTGCGCAAACTCCGGCATGTCGAAGCAGCGCTTCCCGAGAGCCGCCACGGCCGGAAAGGCTGAGAGGTCAATCTTGTTGAACTCGGCCAAGACGATCTGGCCGGCGATGCAGATATCGGCAATGCCGGGGGTCTCGCCCAGCGCAAAGGGTGTGGGCGGGCGCCGCGTGAGCAGGCGCTCGTAGGTCGCAAGTCCCTCCGTCGTCCAATGCCGGCACCATGTCTCGATCGCGGATGCATCTGCGCCGAATGCCTGGCCGAGATGTTTGCGCACGCGCGGCACGATCAGCGGATGCGCATCGGCGACGGCAACCAGCGCCAGCGACCGAGCATAGGCTTTCTCCCTGGCATCCTCGGGCATCAGGCGCGGCTGCGGATGGATATCGTCGAGATATTCCATGATCGCCAGCGACTGAAAGACGCGATGGCCATCGTGAACCAGGGTGGGCACGACGTGCTCGGCGTTCACTTCGGCATAAGCAGCATCGAACTGACGCCCGGAGAGAATATCGATTTCGATTTCCTCGAACGGCAGTTTCTTCAGGGCAAGCGCGACGCGGACGCGAAAAGCCGCGTTTGAGCGCCAGAAGCCGTAGAGTTGAATGGTCATGGGAGTGATCCGCTCTGATTGAATGCCAGGTCTCGCGATGATGCGAACCTGCCCCAATCTAGCGGATGATCCGCCCTCGCGTCTCGCCTCGCGCCACTGCAGCGACGCAATGTCACTTGCCGGCATTCAGGTGCGCGACGAAATCTCCCGCGCGCTAAGCCTTCACAAAGGACAGCCGCTCGTCAACGCGGCTCGGGGCAATCTCGATAATGTCGACGCTGACGACGCCCTCGGCGACGAAAGGATCATCCTTCACTAGGCTCTCCAGCGCCTCACGCGCAATGCCGTGAGCGAGAACGGCGCCACCGACATTTGGCCGAATGCTGCCGACAAGCAGAAAAAAGCCATCGTCGAAGCCGCGCTTGATCCAGGCATTGTGCCCTTCCATATGCTGGGCTGCCTTGCTCTTGTCCGCAAATTTCAACGTGACGACGAACATCGATATCTCCCGGGATGATCTGGTGATGAAAAAGATCAGGCAGCGCGTGCGCTACCGGCGATTTGCGCATCTAGCCAAACGCCCATGTCTTCGACCTCGCGGCGTATGAAATCTTCGTCGCGGAAGGCGGCGGCAAGCGAGGCAACACCCTGGCTTCGCATCAGCACGTGCATGGAAAGCCTGTCGGCATCAGTCTCTATGCCGAGCGCCACAAACTGCCGTGTCAGCCAGTTGCGAAACAGCGTGAAGATCTCCGCCGCATCGGCCTTGGCCGCGTGGTCGAGCTTGGCAAGCTCGTTACAAAGCGTGCCAACCGGGCAGCCATAGGCCATGATCTTGGTGAGGTTCATGATGAGGATATTGACGAAGCTCCTGACACGGTCGGCAGGCCGCTCATCTTTCGTTTCCCATGCGTCAAGCATCGCCTGCGTATTCGCCATCCGCAGGGCAATGACGGCATCAAGAATCTCGTCCTTGGTTTTGAAATGATAATAGAAATTGCCCCGCGACAGGTCGACGGCCACAGCTATATGGGCAAATGAAGTCGCCTCGAACCCGCGCTCGTAAAAGAGCTGGTCCGCAGCCTGTACGATCTCTCTGCGCGTATCCTCGGCACTCATCGGCTTCCCTCGCGACCGCTCTAGGCCATTTGTCCTAATTCACTTCTAGGACGATTGACCTAATCCACGCAAGTCAAATTTCTTCCAACCGGCGAATAACCATCCAGGGACGAATTGACAAAATCCACATCGCGAGGTTGTCTCTGTCTCTCAATGGGGAGCAACGGATGAGGCTGGCATATCTTTCCGGAACTCTGGTGGCGTCGATGGCGTTCGCCTGCGCAGGCTCTGCGGCGGCGGCCGATGTTCTCCACCAAAACGCACTCCTGAATATCCCTGTCGGAAAAGTAGCGGAATTCTCTCGTCTCTCATCCTTCGACGCACAACTAGTCTGCCTGATGCAGCCCTATCAGAATCGCCTGCATTTCGAAGGTGCCGAGGCGGTCAAAGCGAACGAGTATCTGACGGCGACGAACTTCAAGGCCGACGAAAGCCGCTTTTCTTACGTGCTGATCGGAAAGCAAACCGTTGCGGTAGCAACTTTCAACCGTTCCCAGCAGCTCGATGCCATGGCCAAGCACGAGGTCTCCCCGTCGCTTGAGGCGAGAATTCCGGATAACTTCGTTGCCAGCGACTGCGCCGCCGGCGAAGCAGCGGCGTTTCACAGCGTCGAATTTGATGGCAGAACTTATCTCATCCTCGGTGAATTACACTGAGCCGATGTCTGTGTGTGAGCAGCGCCAGTCATCTTGGCACGCCTAATGCCCGCCATCGCTACCGAGGATCGCCGACAGCAGCCGCCCTTCGAGCTCCGCCAACGCCGGATTGCCGTGGCGGCGCGGGTGCGGATAGGGAATGGCGAGATCGAGCGCAATGCGGCCCTCTTCCAGCACGATCACCCGGTCGGCGAGATGCACGGCTTCGCTGACATCATGGGTGACGAGTACAGTGGTGCATCCGAGTTCGCGCCAGACGCGGTTCAGCAATTGCTGCATGCTGATGCGAGTGATCGCATCCAGCGCGCCGAGCGGTTCATCGAGCGCCAGAATGCCCGGCTTGCTGACGAGCGCGCGGGCAAGCGCCACGCGCTGGCGCTGGCCGCCCGAAAGACGTGCCGGCCATTCGCCTGCCTTTTCGGCAAGCTGCACTTCGTCGAGCACTGCCTTCGCTTCCATAAGCGCGCGCTTCTTCTCGACGCCTTCGCCAAGGCCGACGACGACATTGTCGGCGACGCTGAGCCAGGGCAAGAGCCGCGGTTCCTGGAAGACGATGCGAGCATTCGGATGCGTCTCGCTGCCATCAGCGCCTTCGAAGTGTAGATCGCCCGACGTGAGTTCATCGAGGCCCATCAGGATGCGCAGCAGCGTGCTCTTGCCGCAGCCGCTCTTCCCGATAACGGCGACGAACTGGCCGGCCGGAATATGCAGATTGATGCCGCGCAGCACCCGGTTGGCGCCAAAACTCTTTTCGAGACCGGAAAGGGTGATGGCCGCCGCGCCCTCGCCGGCGACGACCGACTGGCTCTCGGAGAATTCTACAGCTTCGGCGGCATGAAAACGTTCGTGCGTGACAACAGTCATGGCTTCAACTCCTACTTGGCGTAAACCGGGTTCCACTTGAGCGTCTGACGCTCCAGCACGCGGGCGACGACATCGGCGAGCTTGCCGAGCACGGCATAGATGACGAGCGCCAGCACCACGACATCGGTCATCATGAATTCGCGGGCATTGTTGGCCATATGGCCGATGCCCGCGGATGCGGCGATCGATTCCGAGACGATCAGCGTCAGCCACATGATGCCGAGCGCATAGCGCAGGCCGACGAAGATCGATGGCAGCGCGCCGGGGAAGATCACCTTGCGGAACAGGGTCCAGCCGCTCATGCCATAGACCTTGCCCATCTCGATCAGGTCGCGATCGACATTGCGCACACCATGATAGGTGTTGAGATAGACCGGGAAGAGCACGCCGAGCGAGGTGAGGAACAGCTTCGATTCCTCGCCGATCCCGAACCAGAGGATGACGAGCGGGATCATCGCCAGGTGCGGAATGGTCCGTAGCATCTGCAGCGTCGTATCCGTCAGCTGCTCCGAGAGCTTCGACACGCCATTGGCAATGCCGAGCAGGAAGCCGATCGAACCGCCGACCAGCAGACCGGCAAAGGCGCGCGCTGCGCTGACGAGAACATCTTCAGGCAATTGCCCCGAGATCGTCGTCGTCCAGAAGGCGCTCGCCACATCGGCCGGCGACGGCATGATGCGCGAGGAAATCCAGCCGAGAGAACAGCCGAGCTGCCAGAGTGCGATGATCGCAACCGGCACCAGATAGGGCAGCAGCTTGTCGCGGCCGGGCAGCGGCAGGCGGAAACCCGCCCTGCCCTTGCTCGTCTCGGCGGCAGCCCGCGCAAACGGCGTATCGAAAGTCGACATGGATATCTTCCTCGCGCTTCGGTTCTGAGCAATTCCGGCAAAGCTGTGCGGGGCTTCGTGTCCGGAACTGCGTTGGGAAAAGCGGCCCCGATCAGGAGCCGGAAACGACCTTCAGGTTGCCGCCATGGCTACCGCCGGCAAAAACCTTCTTGCGGCCGAACTCGTTGTTGAAGCTCAGGCGCTGTTCGTCCCTGTTGATGCCGAGTTCCGGGAAGAGCAGTTCGGCGACGCGATAGGCCTCTTCCAGATGCGGATAGCCGGAGCCGATGACTGTATCGATGCCGACTTCCTGATATTCGCGCAGGCGCGCAGCAACGGTCTTCGGCGAGCCGACGAGCGCGGTACCCGCACCGGCGCGCACCAGACCGATACCAGCCCAGAGGTTCGGGGAGACTTCAAGCTTGTCGCGGCGGCCGCCATGGAGGGCTGCCATACGCTTCTGGCCGACGGAGTCGGATTCCTTGACGAAACGCTCCTGCGCCTCGGCAATCGTCTCGTCATCGAGATGGCGGATCAGGCGGTCAGCTGCTTCCCATGCCTCTTCGTCCGTCTCGCGAACGATGAAGTGCAGGCGGATGCCGAAGGAGACTTCGCGGCCCTTGCCGGCAGCGGCAGCGCGCACCTTCTGAACCTTTTCGGCAACCTGTGCCGGCGGTTCGCCCCAGGTCAGGTACTTGTCGACACGGCCGACGGCGAAATCGATGCCGGCATCCGAGGAGCCACCGAAATAGAGCGGCGGGCGCGGCGATTGCACCGAGGGGAAGCCGAGGCGGGCATCGGTCGCTTTTATGTACTTGCCGTCATAGCTGGCGACACCCTTTTCGAGCAGTTCTTCGAAGACATGGAAGAACTCGTCGGCATGGGCGTAGCGCTCGTCATGCTCCAGATGGATGCCGTCGCCGGCAAGCTCTGCCGGGCTGCCGCCAACGACGATGTTGAGCAGCAGGCGGCCGTTGGAGATGCGGTCGAGCGTGGTGGCAAGACGGGCATAGTAAGCGGGAGATGCTGTGCCGGGGCGGATCGCCACCAGGAACTGCAGCTTCTCGGTCCGCGCTGCCAGCGCCGAAGCCATCACGAAGGATTCCTCGCAGGCGACACCGGTCGGCAGCAGCACGCCGGAATAGCCGAGACGGTCGACCGCCTGGGCGATCTGCGTGAGGTAGCCGATCTCCGGCGCGCGGTTGAGATCGGTGGAGCCGAGATAGGTGCCGTCCCCTGAAGTCGGGATGAACCAGAGGAAATTGATCGGGTCGGATGAAGCGGTCATGAGCGCATTCCTTTCTTATAACTGTCTGAAATCGGCGGTGCGGCTGTTAGCTCGCCCGGCGGCTGTCAGCTCGCCTTCGGGTGCCAGACGATATCGCTGACCTTGAGCTGCTTCGGCACGATCTTGAGCTTGTAGAAATCGTCGGCGAGCGCCTGCTGATAGGTGAGCGCGGCATCCGGCACGAGAGAGATCTTGCCGAGGTTGGCCTGGCTGCGGGTGAGCGTCACGCGGGTGATATCGGCAGGTACGCCGGTGATCTGGGCCAGCGCCTTCACCGTGTCGTCAAGATTGGCCTGGGCGGCCGCGCCGACCTTGGCGAGCTCATCGATCACATCGACGATCACTTCGGGATTGGCGCCGGTAAAGGTACCGTTACCGAGGAAATAGCCCCAGTTGTCGAGCAGGCCTTCGGAGGTCGTCAGCACCCGTGTCTGCGGATCGGCCTCGGCCACCGCGAAGAAGGGATCCCAGATCGCCCAGGCATCGATGCTGCCGGTCTTGAAGGCCGCTCCCGCATCCGGCGGCGGCAGATCGACTTCGGTAACATCGGCAAGCGAAAGCCCAGCCTTGGCGAGCACCTTGAGCGCAAAATTATGGGCGCTGGAGCCACGCTTATAGGCGATTTTCTTGCCCTTCAGATCCTCGAGTTTCTGGATCGGTGAATCCTTCTGGACGAGAAGCCCGTGAAAGGCGGCAGGCCCGCGATAGGCGCCGACATAGAGAAGATCACCGCCGGCCGCCTGTGCGAAGAGCGGCGGCACATCGCCGGAGACGCCGAAATCCAGCGCGCCGGCACCCACGGCTTCGAGCAGCGGCGGGCCCGACGTGAACTCATTCCACTCGACGCTGACGCCCTTGGCCTCAAGCCGCTTTTCCAGCGCGCCCGAGGCCTTGGCGAGTGGCAGCACGCCGAACTTCTGCCAGCCGATGCGAAGCGTCGTGGCCGCTGCCTTTGCGGAGCGAACCTGCGGCAGGATGGTGGCGGCGGCCGCAGCGCCGAATAGGCCGAGCGTCTGTCTGCGAGTGAACATGAAATCTCTTCTCCGTTCTGGTGGCTTTCGGCCGTTCCCTGCTGCGAACCAATGTCGCGAACCGGTCGCGCCTGATCATGCGGAGATACTGACATAGACGACCAATTAGATCGACAATATCAATTTGCTATTCTAACTTGGTCAGGAGAATAATTTTCCCCGGTTCCGCGGCATGGGTACGCTCCCATGCCGCGGTCGCAGGACCCTGCCCCAGCGCCCACCCCAAGCTGCAGGAGAGATCAGCTCGCCTTCGGGCGCCAGACGATATCGCCGGTGGTCAGCTTCTTCGGTACGATACCGAGATTGTAGAACTCGTCGGCCAGCGCCTGCTGATAAGCGGCTGCCGCATCGCTTACCGTCGTCACGCTGCCGAGATCGGCGCCGGGGCGCTGCAGTGTCACCCGTGTCACCTCGGCGGGAACGCCTGTTATTTCCGAGAGCTCCTTGACCGTCGCATCGAGATTGTCCTGCGCCGAGCGGCCGACCTTGGCGAGCTCATCCAGCACGTTCACGATGACCGTGCCGTTCTCGTCTGTGAAATCCTTGTTGGCGAGGAAGAAGCTGTAGGAGTCGACGATACCCTCCGCCGTCGTCAGGATGCGCGTATCGGGATCGGCTTCCGCGATGGCGAGATAGGGATCCCAGATCGACCAGGCATCGATACTGCCGTTCTTGAAGGCGGCTGCCGCATCCGGCGGCGCGAGATCGATCTGCTGCACATCCTCCGGCTTCAGCCCCGCCTTACGTAAGGCTTTGACCGTCACGTTATGAGCGCTTGAACCGCGCTTGAAGGCAACCTTCTTGCCCTTCAGATCTTCCAGCGTCTTGATCGGCGAATCCTTGCGCACGAGGATGGCCGAGCCCGCCGGGCTGCCGCGGTATACGCCGACATAATAGAGCGCACCACCGGCCGCCTGCGCAAAGAGCGGCGGCACGTCGCCCGTCGCACCGAAATCAAGCGCGCCGGCGCCAAGTGCTTCGAGCAGCGGCGGGCCCGAGGTGAATTCCGACCAGCTCACCGTGATCCCCTGATCGGCAAGCCGCTTTTCCAGGGCGCCACGACGCTTGGCGAGCGCCAGCACGCCATTCTTCTGCCAGCCGATGCGAAATTCCGTTGCTGCGGCACGGGCCGGCTTGACGGACGGCAGGATGGCCGTGACGGCTGCGGCTGCGAAAAGCCCGAGCGTCTGTCGACGTGTGATCATCTCTATCCCCTTTTTCTGGCAGGCCTGCGCCTCAGCTGCGCTAGCTTGCCTGTTTCGATGGAGTAATGATGATTTAGTCTATAAATTAGATCGACAAAGAAATTTATCATATTCGCGATATCTGAAACTTTCCCGACCCCGTTTTGTCAGGCTCGGAGAAATTTTGTTCCAAGCTAGGCCTTCTAACCCGTCCTCCTGGCTTTCCGCCGCCCCCCGTTTCCGCTAATCCTCTCACCCTGTTTGCAAGCGGTCATGGAGAACAGCATATGGCGAAAGTCGCTTTCATTGGTCTCGGCGTCATGGGTTTCCCGATGGCGGGACATCTGAAGACAAAGGGCGGCCACGATGTCACCGTCTATAACCGCACGGCCGAAAAGGCTGCTGCCTGGGCAGAAAAATTCTCCGGCAAGTCGGCCCCGACGCCGGCCGGGGCCGCCGATGGCAGCGATTTCGTCTTCGTCTGCGTCGGCAATGACGACGATCTCCGCCAGGTGACTTCAGGTGAAAACGGCGTACTCAAGACCATGAAGCCTGGCTCTGTGCTGATCGACAACACTACGGCCAGCGCTGAAGTCGCCCGCGAACTCTATGAAGCCGCCAAGGCAAAGGGTATCGACTTCATCGACGCTCCTGTCTCCGGCGGCCAGGCCGGTGCTGAAAACGGCGTGCTGACCGTCATGTGCGGCGGCGACGAGGCCGTATTCGAGAAGGCAAAACCTGTTATCGACGCCTATGCCCGCATGGTCGGCCTCATGGGTCCGGCCGGCTCCGGCCAGCTCACCAAGATGATGAACCAGATCTGCATCGCCGGCATCGTCCAGGGCCTCGCCGAAGCCGTGCATTTCGGCAAGCGCGCCGGTCTCGATATCGAAAAGGTGGTCGACGTCATCTCCAAGGGAGCCGCCGGCTCCTGGCAGATGGAAAACCGCCACAAGACCATGAACCAGGGCAAATATGATTTCGGCTTCGCCGTCGACTGGATGCGAAAGGATCTCGGCATCGTGCTGACCGAAGCCCGCCAGAATGGCGCCAAATTGCCGCTGACGGCCCTCGTCGACCAGTTCTACGGCGATGTCCAGGCGCTCGGCGGCAACAGGTGGGACACGTCCTCACTGCTCGCCCGCCTCGAAAAATGACCAAGCCCTGTCAATGATCTCCCCATCTTCGAGTGCAGCAGAACTGATCGCGCATCTTCAGGCGCTGCGCTCTGAAGACAATATCGCTGGCATGGCGCGTTTCGGCATCGTTACCGAGACCGCCATCGGCATTTCCAACCCTGATCTGCAGAGGATCGCCCGGCTCGCAAAGAAGGATCACATCAGAGCGAAGGCGCTATGGGCAAGCGGCATCCGCGAAGCGCGGTTGCTGGCGCTCTACACGTTCGATCCGAAAAGTCTGACGGAAGCCGAGGCCCGCACGCTTGCCGCCGACTTCAACTCTTGGGAAATCGTCGATTGCGCCGCCGACCTCTTCGTCGAGGCGAAACTCGACGCGCTGATCCCGGACTTTGCCGCCGACGAGCGTGAATTCATCAGGCGAACCGCCTTCGCCATGATCGCCGGTGCGGCGGTACACCGGAAGACGGACCCAGATGAAAGCCTGCTTGCCTCCCTGCCGCTGATCGAAGCGCATTCTACCGATAACAGAAACTTCGTCCGCAAGGCCGTCAACTGGGCGCTCCGCAACATCGGCAAGCGCAACCGCGCCTGCCATGGTCAGGCGCTCCCCCTCGCCGAACACCTCGCCGCAAGCACGGACAAGACAGCTCGCTGGATCGGCAAGGATGCGGTCCAGGAACTGACGAGCGAAAAGCTGCTGGCCCGGCTCGGCTAAAGCGCCCGGAGCAATTCCAGCAAAAGTGTGTCGCGGTTTTGCGCCCGGAATTGCGCAAAAACAATGCGGACAATTCCAGCAAAACTTTGCCGCGGTTTTGCCGTAGCACCTGCATGGAACAAAGCCTTATTGTGCTGCGATCGCAGCCCCTGTCGTAACGATCTGATGCTGCTTGGATTTCTCGACGAGGAAATCGATCAGCGCCCGCACCGCCGGCGGCATGCCCTTGGTCGTCGTGAAGACCAGATAGAACTGGCTCTCCACCGTCTGCCACTCCGGCAGCACGCGAACCAGCCGGCCGGATTGGAGATCCGACGCGCAGGCATTTTCCAGGATGAGGCCGTAGCCCACACCTGCCCGAGCAGCATCGAGAATAGCCGTCATGCTGCGGCAGGTGAGCCGCGGCTGATGGCGTACGACCTTCTTCTCGCCATCAGGCCCGACTAGCTCCCAGGTATGGAAGGACATCCAGGTGGTCATGGCAAGCGTCGGCGCATTGCCGAGATCGTCGACGCAGCCGAGTTCGCCCATGCGCTCGACGAGCGAGGGGCTTGCGACCAGGATGCGCCGTGCCCGGTCGAGCTTGCGCATCATCAGGCTCGTCTGTGTTTCCGGCTCGCTCGCCGCGCGGACTTCGACATCGATGCGCTCGTTGATAAGGTCCGTGCGCCGGTCGGAACCGATGATCTGCAGCTTGATCTTGGGGTAGCGCTCCAGGAATTCCGGCAACACCGCTCCGAGCGAAATATCGATGAGGCCGAGCGGACAGCCCATGCGCACGATCCCCTGCGGATCGGACTGGGCCTCCGTGACGATCGACTTGGCACGATCGGCCTCTCTCAGAATCGTCTGGCACTGCTCATAGAAGGCCTGCCCGATCTCCGTCACCCGGAAGTGACGTGTGGAGCGCTCGATCAGCCGGGCGCCCAGGCAATCCTCCAGACGGCTTACGCGTCTGCTCAGCTTGGAGCGGGGTATTTTTAATGTTCGACTTGCGGATGCAAAACCACCGCTGGAGACGACGGCAGCAAAATAGAAGTAGTCGTTAAGATCGTCCATTATCGAAACCTACCCGAGAGTAGTAATGAATGCCAGCCTCTGAAATGCTTATAGCGCCTCACCTGTCACGTTACAGTCACATTATTGGCATCGATTCCCGAGGAATAGAACCTATCCAAACGCGTAGTTCACCGGATGAATATATGCAACTAAAAGGTGCGTATCGCGCAACAAAATAGCGCACGATTGATCAAGGGCAACGAATACATTGATAATTTTTAAATGTGCTCGACGTCGGGAAAAATCAGGATGGAAGCCTGCCGACAAGGTGAAACCGGTAAGCGTGGCGGCGCTCCTGGATTCATATCGGCTTCCAACTGCAAAGGACTGGCCCAGCAGGGAAAACCGGACCAGTCCCTCGTTACTGATCGGAGGTCATTCTGATCAGAAACTCGTGGGTTAGGAGACCCCCGGCATAAAGCCGGGGGTTCCGTCGTTCAGATTAGAATGAGCGCTGCAGACGGAAGTAACCCGTCCAGGTGTCGTCCTGATGTTCCGGCTTCAGGTACTGTACGGAAGCCTTGGCGTAGAAGTTGTCGACGATCTGGTAGTCAACCGTCAGACCAGCCTTCCAGGCATCGTCGAGACCGTCGAAGTCGCTCGGAACAACCTTGCTGCCGCCGAAGTAGTTGCCGTAATACTGAACACCAGGGGTGATCTTCAGCTTGTCAGTTGCCTTGATGGCGTATTCGGCAGCAACTGCCCATTCAGCAGACGAGTAGTAGGAGTTCGGGCCGCTGGAGTAGACAGCTGCGAGGCCGAGCGTGCCCGGGCCGAGTTCAGCCGTACCCATAGCGCGGATAGCGCCGTCTTCGTTGTCGAAGTCCCAGCCGCCGGTGACCTGGTAGCTGAAGGCACCTGCCGTGCCGCCGATGCCGAAGGCAACGCCGACGTTGTTCGGACGTTCGCCAGGCTGGTAGACGCCGTCTTCCAGTTCGTCAACGCTGAGGCCAGCGTAGAAGGTACCGGTTTCGTACTGATAACGGATGGAGTTATGCAGCGTTTCGACTGAGCCGATATCGTCCGTTTCGCCGGAGAGACCATCGTCCCACCAGGAGTAGAAGAGACCAGCGCGGAAGCCCGCGACGTCGAGGTAAGCGGAGTCGAGGTGCGTTTCCTGGCTCGATGCATTGTCAGCATTGGCCTGGAGAACGATCACGCCGGTGAGCGGGCCGTATTCGGTGTCGCTCTTGGCCGTGAACTGAACCTGACCACGGGTAACTGCATCCCAGTCGGAGTCATTGGTGTCTCGGTTGCCGCCGGCGTTCTGGCCGACGTTAACCTGGAAGCGGATGTAGCCTTCGATCTTCAGGCAGGTTTCCGTGCCCGGGATATAGAAGTAGCCGGTGCCGTAGGCGTCGCAGACGCGAACGTACTCAACCGGCTCCGGCTCGGCAGCAACGATTGCGTCTGCTGCGAGTACCGGGGTCGATGCAGCAAAAGCTGCTGCCGACGCAAGCAATACCATCTTGATGTTCATTGTAGAATTCCACTCCTTTGTCGATCGGGGCTTTACCCTGTCTCCGAAGATCCAAAGCCGACCCGTTTGAACAGCCTCACGGCGTGCGGATCGATCGAACCGCCGAACGTTCATCCCACAGACATCTGAGTGTAGCAATTCGTGAAGGGCGCCAACCCACAGTCCGAGCATGCTTTCTGCGCCAAGCGTGGTTTTTATACAACAATTTCAAATGGATAAATAGTTAACGCACAAATACCGCCGCGGTAGCCAATGGCTATCGCAGGCGGCTGAAATGCTCCTCCCAAGGCACCGCAAAAATGGAGCAGAGCTCAAACGTTTTCGCGAAGCAACCGAACTGTAGCGCCGGCTAAGGGCTATATAAAGATGGGAGATTAGGACATAGTGTCCTGAAATCGAACCTAATGGTGCAGATAGCGACCATTAATCGATTTGAGGCCTACTTTTTGTTGCAGAAACAACCATAGGCATGCATTTTGGCGTCGCTTAAACGTTTCGCCAATAGCACAAAAAAATCGTGCACAGCGCGATATTGCGCTGCACGGACATTATAAACGTGCTCCAGATACCCCCGGACCACCCCTCTGAATCGGCACCCGTGCCTCCCAACGCTTGGGCCAATTCATGGCTTGCGTGGCTTCGCATAGTTCCATGACAGGAAGATTACAATTTGGAAAGGTTTCGCGCCGCCGTCAAGTGGCTGGTGCTCCACGAGCACCCTCAGAAGTCACAGATGAACTCCTGAGTCTCCCTGCCCAGCTTGCCTGAGCAGTCTCCAGAGGAGCTTCTACTTCCTCACCGGCGGGCGCGATTCGCTCGCGCCTGCCTTAAAACATCTGCGCTGTCTTGAAAGCGCCTACCCGACTCAGTCTTCGTTAGACTTGGCGTTTTCGAGAAGCATGTAGTCGAGTGGCAGCTGCGTCGAATACTTGATCTGCTCCATCGCGAAGGCAGACGAGACGTCGCGAATCTCGATCTTGGCGATCATCCGCTTGTAGAAGGCGTCGTAGGCGGCAATATCGGGCACGACGACCCGCAGCAGATAATCCACATCGCCGCTCATCCGGTAGAATTCGACCACTTCGGGGAATTCCGCCACGACCTCGGAGAAGCGGCGCAGCCACTCGATGGAATGGGTCGCGGTGCGGATCGACACGAAGACCGTGACCTTGGTGTTGACCTTTTCCGGATCGAGGATCGCCACCCGGCGCTTGATGACGCCGTCTTCCTCCATCTTCTGGATACGCCGCCAGCATGGCGTCGTCGAAAGCCCGACCTTTTTGGCGAGGTCGGCAACGGCGAGCGTCGAATCTTCCTGGAGCAGGCGCAGTATCTTTCGGTCGAGGCGATCCATGCGAAACTAAGTCCTTTTCGAATTATTTTCTTTGTATAGCGCGATTCCGGCCGACGAAAAGAATTTTGTTTCAGAAGGCAAGCATTTTGATTCGCCGGCGCAGCTCGGGAAGCAGTTCTTCTTCGAACCACTGGTGCCGCTTGATCCAGCCGGTATTGCGCCAGCTCGGATGCGGCAGCGGAAGA
Organism: Rhizobium sp. 01T437; assembly: GCF_056398505.1. Taxonomy (NCBI): domain Bacteria; kingdom Pseudomonadati; phylum Pseudomonadota; class Alphaproteobacteria; order Hyphomicrobiales; family Rhizobiaceae; genus Rhizobium; species Rhizobium sp. 01T437. Next base: position 167,806 of record NZ_JBFTPM010000001.1, on the reverse strand, counting down.
ATCGAAGGCTTGCCCGGTACGGCGAGGCTGTCATGCCATGCCCGCACCGTCTCGGTCATGTTCTCGCGCCTCATAGCGCCCATATGCCAGGCCTGCGCATAACCACCGACGGCAAGCACCAGCTCGATCTGCGGCATGGCCGAAAGCACGCGATCCCGCCAGACCGGCGCGCATTCACGCCGCGGCGGCAGGTCGCTGCCCTTGGCATCATAGCCCGGAAAACAAAAGCCCATCGGCACGATCGCGAATCGATCCCGGTCATAGAAGGTCGGCCGGTCCACCTGCAGCCACTGCCGCAGCCGGTCGCCGGAGGCATCGTCGAATGGCAGTCCGCTTTCATGCACGCGCAGCCCCGGCGCCTGGCCCGCGATCAGCACACGGGCGCGCGATGAGAGCACGGCAACCGGCCGCGGCTCGTGCGGCAGCCGGTCCTCGATGCCGCGCAGCGGCGCATCGCGACAGATCCGGCAGCCGGCAATCTCGGCCCGCAGCCCATCCAGTCGGTCCTCGCTCAACGCGCTATTCATTGCCATCCCGTCCATCCGCCGATCAGCCGCTGCAGGCCGGAGCTTTCATGCCGGGCCTGATCCCTGACATCGCGCGGCATTTCGAAATGGCCGGCCCAGAGCCCGAGCTTTTGCGCCCTCGCCTGCCTTTCCTCCTGCTGATAGCCGCCATAGGAAACCGCCATCCCGGAAGCCACCATGCGCGCATTAATATTGCCGGCACTATTTCGGCAAGTGACCAGCAGCCGGTCGTAGCGATCGCGCTCGTTTCCACCGCATTGCGTAGCGTTGTCAGAAACCAAATGCTGAAGCGCCTGTTGCGCCTGCCTGCCGCAGGCCCAGCCCTGCTCCTGCCGCTCGCAAGTCTGCGACAGTTCCGGTGCATCGATACCCTTCAGCCGCATGCGCTCGCCATCGAGAAAGAGACTATCGCCATCGGCGGCGTGAAAAGCGCCCTGGTGCTGGATGTCGGGTCTGTCATTGAGCTTGGCAGCAATTAATGCAACGAGAGCAAGAAAAGCGAGGGCGGTTGCACCGTCTCGGGTCAACACCAGAAGCCGTGCCACGCTTTTGCCTCCTTGCAAAACAAACCCTTGGCAAAGATGGCAAACATCTTCTTAAGACTTTCCGGTTAAGCTCTTATTCATCTGCGGGACAAATTTCAACGTGCACATGAGTACCGGCGTCAGCACATCGACCGACAAGATCATTGTCGACAAATCGCGCGGCCACCGCAACAAGGCGGTCTCCAAGGCCGTGCGGCAGACGCGTGAACGCCTGCAGTCCGGCCATGCCTCCAGCTCCGCCTTCGATCGTGATGTGCTGCAGATGTATATCGCTGCGGTCCTGCAGGGCGCGGCGATCATGCCGCTTTTCGTCATCATCGTTGCAGCACTCGGCACTTATTTCACCGAGGATGCGAGCCTGTTCTTTTGGGCGTTGCTGACACTGACCTGCCATGCCGTCAATATTCTTCTGGCCCGCCGCGCCAGGAAACAGGAAATTACCGCAGAAGCTGTGCGCCGCTGGCGCAACCTGTTGCTGGCAGGCCAGTTCCTGATCGGCTGCTGCTGGGCAGTCTTTGCCCTGCAGGGCTGTTCGGCCTGCGAACCTTCGAGCTTCACGCTCTATAAGGGTGCCACACTGCTGATCGCGCTGTCGGTCACGACCATGTCGAATTTCATGCTGACGCGCGCCGTACTCGTCGGCTTTGCGCCTGCGGTCGTAGCGCTTGCCGCAAAGAGCGGCCTGTCGCGCGATATTCTTGAACTCTCCCTGACCGGCGTCTTCACCATGACGGTGGTCTTCTTCAATTACATCAGCGACCGGCTCTTCCAGTTCAGCCTGAGGATCCTGTCTTTCCAGTCGGAAAAGGACGATCTGATCGCCGAGCTGGAAGTGGCCAAATCCATGTCGGACGAGGCTCGCCGCCGTGCCGAGGAGGCAAACCTCGCCAAGTCGCGCTTCCTCGCCTCTATGTCGCATGAGCTGCGCACGCCGCTGAATGCCATCCTCGGCTTCTCCGAGGTCATGTCGGCAGAGGTCATGGGGCCGCTCGCAAATCCGACCTATAAGGAATATGCCGGCGATATCCATCGCTCCGGCCAGCATCTGCTCGATCTCATCAACGAAATCCTCGACCTGTCGCGAATCGAAGCCGGCAAGTATGAGTTGAGCGAAGAGGCGATTTCTCTGCTCGATATAACAGAGGACTGCATCGGCATGGTGCAACTTCGCGCCCGCGCCAAGAACATCACCATCCACGATCAGGTCGAGCGCCAGCTTCCGGCGATCTGGGCGGATGAGAAATCCATGCGCCAGGTGGTGCTTAATCTGCTTTCCAATGCTGTGAAATTCACGCCTCAGGGTGGAGAAATCAACGTCAAGGTTGGCTGGACGGCCGGCGGCGGCCAGTACATCTCCATCAGGGATAATGGCCCCGGCATTCCCGAAGACGAAATCCCGGTCGTGCTGTCGGCCTTCGGTCAGGGCTCGATCGCCATCAAGAGCGCCGAACAGGGCACCGGCCTCGGCCTGCCGATCGTTCAGGCGATCCTTGCCAAGCATGACGGTCAATTCATTTTGAAATCCAGGCTGCGCGAAGGCACCGAAGTCATCGCCATCCTGCCGGCCAAGCGCGTGCTGCAGAGCATCCCGGCGGTGGAAGAAGCTCAGCCGGTCACCAAGAAGCGTCGCAGCTTCGCTTAGTCATCCCACAATTTAAAAGAACAGATGCCTGATGATGACGAAGCCAAGATAAAGGCAGCAGGCGGCGATCATGCAGGTGACGGCGAAGGAGCCGAGATCCTTGGCATGTTTGCCGACGATGGAAATCTCGGGTGAAATCCGGTCGATCACTTCCTCGACCGCTGTATTCATCGCCTCGATGGAAAAGAGCCCGAGGAAAAGCACCGTCGTGACGACAAATTCCGTGGCATCCGCACCGACGAGAAAAAGCGCAATCAGCGCCACAGCGAAGAAGCCGATCTCTTGTCGGAAGGCCGATTCCCTGAAGACCCGCAGGAAGCCTGCCCACGAATAGCTGGCCGCTGCCACGAAATGGCGAAATCCCGTTTCCTTGGTCACGGCAGGTTTCGTCAAAGGCGCCTCGTTTCCTCCACGCCGGTCTTTTTGCCGACGCTTTCATTTATAAGCGGATACGCAGATACCGTTTCCCCGATCGCAGCGCAAGCAATGCGCCGCCCGGGAACGGCAGATAGCATCCGCCGCTCTTCCTGTTCAAGCATCGGATTATCCGAAACCGGAACCTATTGCAGCCAGAACGCCTGTATCTCTTCCGGTGTAACCTTGCCGTCGTTATTCGCGTCCACGGCGTCGAATATCCGCTTATGGATGGCCGTCACTTCCTCGAATGACAACGCGCCATCCTCATCGGTATCGGCTATCGCGAACATGATCTTCATCATGAACCCTCGCATCATCGGCATCCCGCCGCCCATCATGCCAGGTCCCATCATGCGCCCACCCATCATGCCGCCAGGCATCATCCCCGGTCCGCCCGGCATTGCCCCCTGGTCTTGTCCCATCATGTCCCCCATTCCCGACGGTGGGCTCGCCTGCGACATGTTCGCCGGATGATGGGCATCCGTCTCGCTCGTCTGCGCAAAGGTGGAATCGGCTCCGCCGATCGCAATCAGCGCGGCCAGCAGGACCGCGTTTGGAATTCTCGTCGTTCTCATGTCGTTTCTCCTTTGGCTTGGTCAGTATCAGCGCCTGCTTCGTGAAGCGGAACAGGACGGTTTCGAATGTGGTGGCGGTGGCAGGCGGACGCGCCGCCGGCCGCCTCGTCAATCGACGTGCGTCAGCCGATGCCATCGTAGGTGACATAGGCCATCATGCCCGACGCCATGTGGTAGAGGTGATGGCAATGAAGCGGCCAGCGACCGGGATTGTCGGCATCGAAGGCGAGGACGACACTCGCCATCGGCGGCAGCAGGACCGTGTCCCTGACCGCGCCGGCGATTGGCGTTCCGTTGATGCCGATCACCTGGAAATGGTGGCCGTGCAGGTGCATCGGATGCGCCATCATCGACATGTTGGTGATCGCGACTTCGATCCGCTCGCCGCGCTTCACGACAAGACCGTCCGCCCCGTTAATGCCCCATGTGTAGGCGGCCATGTCGCCCGTCAGCGCGAGTTCGAAGCGGCGGTCTGCTGCACGGATCGCCAGCGGCCCGACGGGACGCAGTCGCTGTTCCAAATCCAGCCCGAGAACCGGCCCCTTCGCCTCACCCTCGACCGCAATCTTGCGGAGGCTCGCGCCCGCGGTGGCAAGGACGATGCCCGTGCGTTCCACGGCCCCCTCGCGCAGCGCGAGGATGGGAAAGGCCCCGCCGTTCTTCGGAAGGCTGAGCCGGATGTCGAGGCGCTGGCCCATGGTAACAGGGAAAGACGTGCCGGCAACCGGCTGCACGCCCTGCCCGTCGACGGCGACCAGTTCTCCGGCAAGGCTGCCCGTGTCGATGGTGAAGGCGGTCGCAGTGGCTCCGTTGATGAAGCGCAGGCGCACGCGACCGCCCTTCTCGACGGTGACGACCTCGGGATCGTCGAGCGTGCGGTCGTTGGCGAGATAGGCATCGTAGTCGATGTCGTTGAGGTCCATGGCCGCCATTCCCGGCATGGCCATGCCTGCCATGCTGTTGCCGGACATCATGTGCTGCATGCCGGCCATTCCCTGCATCGAGCCGTGGTCCATGGGCATGACACCATGCGCGGCATTTCCCTTCAGCTTCGCCAGCAGTTCCTCCGCCGACCGGAAGGAGAAGTCGTGCAGCAGGACGACGACCTCCTGCTCATCGCGCTTCAAATCATCAGCGGTCCGCACGATCAGCGGGGCGGCAAGCAGGTTCTGCTCCTGCAGCGTATGGGCGTGCATCCAGTGCGTGCCGCCCGCGCCGACCGGGAAGGTGTAGCGGCGGGTTTCGGACGGCTTGATGAGTGCGGCCGGATTGTCGGGCACGCCGTCGGCCGCCCATGGCGGCGTCAATCCGTGCCAGTGGATCAGGGTCGGCTCATCGATGGCGCTCGACAGAGCGACGTCGAAATCGGTTCCGGCGTCAAGTGTCAGTCCCAGCCTGCCGTCAGGTTGAACGAGGCCGAAGACGCGCGCGGACCTGCCCTTGACGTCGATAGTCCGGTAGCCAGTGGAGAGAATGCGAGGCGTTGCGTCCTGTAGAGATGAAGACTTGGCGTCCTGCGCAAAGCTGCGGATGGGACGGAGCACGGCCGACATGCCGAGCGCTGCTGCGCCGACCGTCAGGCCGTTGAGAAAATCACGGCGTTTCATTGTATTTGATCCTTGCTTGCAGATCGGCAATGCCGACCGTTGGTCTTGGGCTACCTGCGGCGCCCGCGGAATCGACCGGACGCCGCGGCGAGGCGGCCTCCGGCATCCTCAGACCGAAAGACGAGGAGGACCGAGTGTGGGCGGGAGCGTCAGGCCGCGGCCGGTCTGGTCGCCCCATGCGAAACGGAGGAAGGACCCCCCGGCTGCCGGAGCTTCCGTTCTGTCGATATTCATCAGGACGATGCAAAAGCCGCACGAAACGGCACAACAGCTCTTATGGTCGGGAATGTGAAGGCCGCCCTGGAGCGAGGCCTTGGCGCCCTCCTGGATCAAGCTGCGCTCGACACCGTGGTGCGCGTGAGCCGGACGTTCGTAGCACTTCATCGCCATTGCCCCTGCAGTCGGCGCGAAGACAAGCACGAGCGTGACCAGGACAGTCAGCACTGCGTTCATCCATGCGAACCTGCGGCGGTCGGCGGCCATGAAGTGCGGCTCCGTTCCCCTGATCAGCCGAAGCGCTGGCTGATGAAATTGAAGATAGCGACGATCAACGGACCTGTCCATGCGACCATGACGACACCGCTAGTGTGGTCTTTTCGTGCCGATGATCCTTGATCCAGGTCAACAATGTCCGGATGATACCGGTCGTCTTTCGCCAAAATGTCTGAAAACACGCCCCGCGGTGACCGAGATGAAGCGCCACTCGCATACTCGGTCCAGAATATGTTGGCGCAACCCCGATCCGCATCGGCCGTGGCCAGTGCGGCGGGCGACTCACCTTCTCCAGCGGCGGGAGCGATCTGCCACAGTTCGCCCCCGCTTCCGCGAGCTGAAGTTCGAGCCCTAGTGTTTGCCGGAAACGCCGGCCTGGCTGAAGGTTGCCATGCCCGAGTGGCAGGCGGCAGCCGCCTTGACGATACCGGCGGCGAGCGCTGCACCAGTGCCCTCGCCAAGCCGCATGCCGAGCGCCAGAAGCGGCGTCTTGCCGAGCTGTTCGATGGCGCGCAGATGCCCCGGCTCGGCCGAGACATGGCCGATCAGGCAGTGGTCGAGTGCAGACGGATTGGCCGCCCGCAGGATCGCGCCGGCAGCCGTCGCCGTATAGCCGTCGATCAGCACGGGAATACGCTCCATGCGCGCCGCAAGGATGGCGCCCGCCATGGCCGCGATTTCGCGACCGCCGAGCCGGCGCATGATTTCCAAGGGATCGTCGAGATGATCGCTGTGCAGTTCCACGGCGCGCTCGACGGCATCGATCTTGCGCTCCAGCATCTCGCCTTCGGAACCCGTGCCGGGGCCGACCCAGTCGCGCGCCGTACCGCCGTAGAGCGCATAGTTGATGGCAGCCGCGATCGTCGTATTGCCGATACCCATTTCGCCGATGCAGAGCAGATCCGTGCCGCCGGCAATCGCTTCCATGCCGAAGGCCATGGTGGCGGCGCAATCGCGCTCGGTCAGCGCTGCTTCCTGGGTGATATCGCCAGTCGGGTAATCGAGCGCCAGGTCGAAGACCTTGAGTCCCAGGTCATAGGCGACGCAGATCTGGTTGATCGCAGCCCCGCCGGCGGCGAAATTCTCCACCATCTGCTGTGTCACTTCAGGCGGGAAAGGCGTGATTCCCTGCCGCACGACGCCATGATTGCCGGCGAAAATCGCCACCAGCGGCCGGTTGACGGCGGGCGGCTTGCCCGTCCAGGCGGCGAGCCAGAAGGCGATTTCCTCGAGACGGCCGAGCGCACCCGGCGGCTTCGTCAGTTGCGCGTCGCGTTCGCGGGCGGCGACCAGCGCGCGGGCATCCGGTCCCGGCAGGTCGCGAAGAAGGGCGCGAAAATCGTCGAACGGCAGGCCTGAAACGCTCATCTGAATGGCTTTCCTTGTATTCTTGTCTTTTCCCGGCAAATCGGGTTCTTTGCGTGGCGACTCTCTTAAAGCGAGCGGCCCAGGCGAACAATGTGAAAAAGCACACAGCGCCAAAAGCCGCAGGGAGACAAAGACGCCGCGGAGAGGCGGGGGCAGCAGAGAATGATCCCAGGAATGATAAAGGACATCGCGGTCGATGCCGCGCGCGCTGTGGCTTTCTTGAGCCGCATTCCCGTGCCGCCATGGCTCTTTACCGGCTATGACGGCAAGCTTGGCCGGCTGGTCCGTGTCTTCCCCCTGGCCGGGCTCCTCATCGGCGCCCTGCCCGCTCTCGTCTTGCTGCTGATGCTGGCATTTCGCGCCGACCGTCTGATGGCCGCACTGATAGCGCTTGCCGTGCAGACGATCCTGACCGGCGCGCTGCACGAGGACGGGCTTGCCGATACGGCTGACGGTATCGGCGGCGGCAAATCCCGCGAGCAGAGCCTGCTCATCATGAAAGACAGCCGCATCGGCAGTTACGGCGCGATCGCCCTCATCCTCTCTTTCGCCCTGCGGGCCTCGGCACTTGCCGCCATTGCGCGTGAAGCATCGCCTTTTGCCGCGGCACTTGCCATTCCAGCCGTTGCCGCACTCAGCCGCGGGGCCATTGCCTGGCACTGGCAGCGTCTTCCCGCTGCAAAGCCGGATGGGCTTGCAGCCTCGGCCGGCAGCCCCGCCGAGGTGACGATGCAGATCGCCCTCGTCACCGCTGGCTTTATCACCGCTATTCTCATCTGGCCGACACTCGGTCTGTTGCCCTTCGTCTCGGCCCTTCTTGCCGCCGGTCTCGCGACGCTTGCCTTCACCTGGTTCATCCGCCGCAGGCTTGGCGGCCACACCGGCGACACGCTCGGCGCTAACCAGCAGATTTGCGAGGTCGCAGCCTTCTGCGCCCTTGCCATGGCCCTCTGAAATCACGATATATCGCCCATGCGAACACCCTGCATCCGCGTATGCTCCCTGGATCCTCTCACCGGTCTTTGCACCGGATGCGGCCGCACAACGGATGAAATTGCCGGCTGGATGCGCTTTTCCGACGAGGAGCGCGAAACCATCATGGAAAACCTGCCGACCCGCCTCGCGGAACTCGCTCCCGTATCGACGAAAACCCTGGAGGCCATCGGCTGATGCGCCTCATCGTCCTGCTTGCCGTCATTGTCATCGGCCTTGCCGTCCTGCTCCTCAACAATGACCAGAGCCGCATCATGGGCCTTGAAAGCGATGATTTCGGCCGCTTCGTCTACCTGCTGCCAATCGCTCTGATGCTGGCAGCCGGCATCTGGGGCAGCCGCCAGAATATCGGCCAGACCCTGCGCCAACTGATGATCTGGCTCGTCATCATCCTGGCGCTCGCCACCGCCTACCTTTACCGCCAGGATGCGACGGCCGTCGGCAATCGCCTGCTTGCCGGCCTCGTGCCCGGCCGCGCCGTGGTGGTTACAACCAGCGAAGGCGGGCAGGAAGTCATCGTCCACAAGATGCTGAACGGCCATTTCGAGGCCGAGGTCTCGGTCAACGGCCAGTCGGTACCGATGCTGGTCGATACCGGTGCCAGCATGGTGGCGCTCTCGCATGCCGACGCGCTGCGCATCGGCATAGACCCGAAGCAGCTCACCTATTCCATGACAGTGATGACCGCCAACGGCCGCGCTCGCGCCGCTCCTGTTACCCTCGATCAGGTCGCGATCGGCCCGATCGTGCGCAGCAATGTCGCCGCGTCCGTTGCCGAAGACGGCAGGCTCGACCAGAGCCTGCTCGGCATGAGTTTCCTTGAGACACTCGGCTCCTTGCAGATGCAGACGGATGAGCTCAGGATGCGCGACTGACCGGCAACTATCCGGTCTTTTCGTTCTTCCAGGACAAGGAGATCTTGATCTCCGATTCTGCGCCGGCTTTCGCGATTACGAAGCCCGCCGAACCCGTCAGCTTCAGCCCCAGTTCAAGCGACATTTCCGAGGGAGCGACGGCGAGATCAGACAGGAGATCCTGCAGGTTCGCCACATAGGCCTTGAACGTCGACATCGCCTCCGTGAAGGATTTAGCTGACGCAGCGACGATCTCGCCGGCATCGGCCGCCACGCCCTTCGGGACAAATCCGCCGTGCTGCTGCATGACGAGGTTTTCGCGCGCCACCGCTTCCTCCACCTCGAAGGCAATAGCTCCGTGTTCTGTATTGAATGTAACAATACCGGTCATTTCTCTTCCCCCTTGAGAATAGTCTTCAGATTGTGAAATTCTCTCCAAGGTAGTATAGCAGTTACAGGGCTGCACGTCACTTGGGAGGCTTGGCGCTTCGATGGCCGATCGGTTTGCTCTTCTCATTGCCAACGATAAATTCGATGACAAAAATCTTCATAAACTGACCGCTCCCACCGCAGATGTCCTTGATCTGGGAAAGGTGCTGGAAAATCCGCTGATCGGCGGCTTCAAGGTCGAGCCTATGATTAATGCGGGTCTGGAGGAAGTGCGAACCGGCATCAGCAATCACTTCTTGATGCGCAAGCCCGATGATTTCGTGCTGATCTATTATACCGGCCACGGATTGCGCGATCTCTTCGGCGATCTCTACCTTGCCTTGCAGGGAACAAAGGTCAGCAATCCTGCTCCGTGCTCCATCGACGCCGACTTCATCAAGCGCGCGATGAGAAACAGCTTCGCGAAGCGCCAGATCCTGATCCTCGACTGCTGCCACAGTGGCGCCTATATGGGCCTGGAAGCGAAACAGGCCAGCGACAGCGTCGTGTTCATGCCGGATGACCTCGATCCGGGCGGCTACGGTCAATTCGTGCTGGCCGCATCAGGAGCAAACCAGAGCGCCTTTGAAGTCGAGGGACGTTCGATCTTCACCCGATGCCTTGTGGAAGGGCTGCAGACCGGGCAAGCGGCTCCGAACAAGGAGGCGATCTCGATCCATGATCTTCATGCCTATGCCTGCAGCCGCGTCGCCGAATACGAGGCGCCGATGCAGCCGAGGCTTTCGGTCAAGGAGGAAACGACTCCCGTCATCATCGCCCGCAACCCCAACGCGGCCGCGATCAGGGAAGCATCCGAAGCGCTGAAGCAGGACCAGCAGCCCGGCGTTCCCATCGCCCAGCCGGCGCCGGTATTACTGCAATTGGATACGAATGCCCTGGTGGAAATCTTTCTCGACACCGATCCCGTCGAAGGCGACAAGGTAATCGAGCCGCTTTCTGAGCGAGGGGCAGACATCATCGCCAAGCTTCTGGAAAGAGGTGCCGGCCAGTTCAGGGTTCAGCAGACGCTTCGCATGCGCAAGCTGTGCAGGAAACTCGGTCATGACGCGGTCGCGCCGCTCATCGATGCGATCCGCAATGGCGAATGGCACCAGAAGACTGCGGCAGCGCCATGTTTTGCGGCGTTCCGACCACCGTCCGGGGAGATCAAGGATACGCTGTTCGGAATACTGCAGCAAAGCGGGAACTTCGATACAACGCGCCTGACAATCGAGGCGACCGGGTACACCGGATATAGTTCCGATATCAGGTGGGAACTCGCCGACCTCGCGAAATTCGACCGGCTTGGTGGCACCGATCAAAACGCGGAAGTTTACGATTACTCCTTCGGAAAACTCTTCTCTTATGTCTGCGAAGCGCTGGCACGCGGCTTTGCTGTGACCGGCGACGAGAGCGAACTGGATTTCCTCACGAAGTTCCATGAGTTATGCGATCAGCAGGGGAAATCATGGTCCGCCGAGAATGCCATCGACGCGGGCTTTCGCGACCTGAAGCCGGCTGCGGCCGATGCGCTTGTAAAACATTGGCTTGCGCGTCCCGAAGGCCCCTATGCCAGGATGGCCCTCGATGCGCTCGCGCATCTGAGGAACCAGCGCTCGATCGGCGCCGTCGCCTCCCGCCTGTTTGATGCTCGTGACGATATCTCTTGGAAAGCAGGGATTTGTCTCGGAAATATCAGCTCCGAGGCGACGGCCATTTTTGTCGCGGAGAAATTTACCGGGCGCAGCTACAGTATCGGCGGCCATTGGGCCGCATCCGTGCTCTACGGCTTTGGAACCGAATGGCCGAACGAGAAGGAACTCATTCAGCCCAAATCCGACGACACCTCTGAAATCGGTGGCCAGATGCTCGTGTCCCTTGCTCTGAGAAACGGAGCGGACGAAGCCCAACGGGCGGCGAGCGGCCTCACGGACTCCAATCCCTATTTTCGGGGCATCAGCGCCCTGGCGCTTGCGTGGGCGCGTCCGAAGAATGCCGTCCAGCAGCTCCGCCATGCCGACGAGGAAGCGGCCGACGAGATCGAACGGATATTCATCGTCGCGGCCCAGATTCTGGCCGGAAGCCACGAGCGCGGCGGTGCGCTGCATGAGGCATTGCGGTCTCTACCGCTATGGCACCAGCTTCGTCCCTTCTGGCGCTATCAGATCATTGCGGCGCTGCGGATCTCGCATGATGGCAAGGAGCGCGCCGCGCGCTGGGCCGAAATATCCGAAGACGATTCTCCGAAAGTCAGCGCAATGATCGACGCCTTCGAGCAACGGGCGACAAGTGGCGGACCGTTGTCGTCGGCATAGGAGCTTCGCCGGACGGCCCGGCTGCGGGCTGAAGGCCGCACCTGCCTTGCGGCATCGGCCATCCCGCCCTAGTCTCTCCGCATCCCGCCAAAGAGGTCACATCCGCCAATGTCCATCACCATTGCATTGTTCGGCGCCGGCGCCATGGGCAGCGCCGTTGGCCGCCGCCTCGCCGAGTCCGGCGCCAAGGTCATCACTTTTCTCGATGGACGCAGTGAAGCGACGATCGAACGCGCCCGCGCAACGGGCCTCGCCGCCGCCCCGCTTTCGGCATTCGCCGAGGCCGATATCATCCTCTCCATCGTTCCGCCGGCCGAAGCGCAGAAAGTCGCGAATCTCATTGCTCCGGTGCTGCGCGACAGCGGCAAGAAGCCGCCCTTCGTCGATCTCAACGCCATCAGCCCGAAGACCATGGAAAAGCTGGCCGCAGGCCTCGCTTCCACGGGCGCCAAGGTCCTCGACGGCTCGATCATCGGCGGCCCGCCGGTTCCCGGCAAGGCCGGCCCGGTCGTCTGCCTCAGCGGCGATCTCGCAGGCGAACCCGATCTCCTCTCCCGTTTCGGCCTGAAGATCCGCCGTGTGAAAGGCCCTGTTGGAGCCGCCTCCGCCTTGAAGATGTGTTATGCCGGCATCAACAAGGGCATCACCGGCCTCTCCGCCGCCATGCTCCTTGCCGCTGCGCGCTCCGGTGCCAGCGAGGCATTGAAGGTGGAACTGGCCGAAAGCCAGGCCGAGCATCTGAAGCGGCTGCGCCAGTCCATCCCGGACATGTTTCCGAAGGCCTATCGCTGGGTGGCGGAAATGGAAGAAATCTCCGAGTTCCTCGGAGCCGACGATCCGGCTGCCCTCATCTTCAAGGGCATGGCCGGCGTCTTCCAGACCATTGCCGATGATCGCGATGGCAGCCACGAACTGATCGCCACGCTCGAGGCGATGCTGGATGACGGGCATTAAACCGGTCACAAAGCCTGCACGAAATCGATAATCGCGCGGCTGACGATCTCCGCCCGTTCCTGCGGCAGCCAATGGCCCGCACCGGGCACGAACTGCGTCGCCCTGAGGCCAGGCGCGAGCCGTGGCATCGCATCGATAATCTCCCGCATACCGGGGATGGCAAGGCCCGTGTCACGCTCGCCAGCCATGAACAGCGCTGGAACCTCGACTTTCAGCCCCGCCAAAGCTTTCTGCAATTCCCAGTTCCGGTCGAGGTTCTTGTAATAATTCAACCCACCGCGAAAGCCTGACGCCTTGAATGCATCGGCAAAGACATCGAGGTCGGCTTGCGGCAGCCATCTGGGCAGCGTTTCCCCGTTGGGCAGATCAGCAAGCAGACCGGATGCGCGCGAGACCATGCCAAACGGATTGGGCGTTCCGTCGCCTGGCAGTCTTGGACCCGCCTCGCCGCAGGCGGCGCCATAGATCTTGCGCAGCGTGACATCCACATTCCGCTCGAACTCGGCTTCAGCCAATCCCGGCTCCTGGAAATAGAGCACATAGAGCAGGTGATCCGTTGTCGCCGGAAAGATTTTCGTCGGCGGCACGGGCGGCTGGCCCATGAGAGGAACGCTCATCGCGACAATGCCCCGGAACCTGTCCGGCCGCATCAGTGCGGCCTGCCAGGCAACCGTCGCACCCCAGTCATTGCCGACGATGACTGCCTTTTCCTCACCAAGCGCATCGACGAGCGCAACCATGTCGGCCACGAGATCGAAGACTGTATAGGCGCCGGTCTCATCAGGGCTTTCCGTTCGGCCATAACCGCGCATATCGGGCGCCACGGCATGGAGGCCCGCCCCGGCAAGTGCAGTAATCTGATGGCGCCAGGCATGCGAGGTCTCCGGAAACCCATGGCAGAGCAGCACCAACGGCCCCTCGCCGGCTTCGGCAATGTTCATCCTCAAGGTTGCGGTTTCAATCACGCGCTGCTGCATCGCTGCCTCCTCGATAATTAGCCCGTCGCCTTCGGAAAAATCGCTTCCGGGCGACATCGAATCTTTAATTCCGTATCTTTTTACGTTACAGAAAACGGGAGTCAATATACCGTAACACTATTTGTTACGCTATGGAGAGAAACACAGATGCGGCAAGACGGAAGACTGGCGCGGATGATCCATGTCCTCGTCCATATGGGGCTGCTTGGCGGCCGGGAAACAAGCGAGCGCATCGCCCAGATGCTCAACACCAATCCCGTCGTCGTTCGCCGCACCATGGCGTCGCTGCGCCAGCACGGCATCGTCGAATCCGAGGGCGGCCGCGGCGGCGGCTGGTCGCTGACGAGACCGCTTTCCGAGATCACCATTCTGGATGTGCAGCGCGCGCTGCAGGGCGAAACCATTCTGGATGCGCCGCTCTCCAACGATCACCCTTCCTGCCCGGTCGAACGCGCCGCCAATGCCAAGCTGCAACTTGCCTATCAAAGCGCCGAGCAGGCGCTGGAGCGGGAATTCCAGAAGGTGACGCTGGCCGAGGTCGGCGAGATCGCCATGGCCACCGCCCAGGCAGAAAAGAGGGCGTGACAGCCATCCGGCTGCTTGCTGACGGCGCGTGAATCTGCCAATTTTCAGCAAAACAACAAGACCACAAAGAACAAGAAGAAACTCCTAGTCTGGTGGCACCACATCCCGATCGCTTTCCCTGAAGGCCTCAGCGTGTCCGGTGCGACAGGAGTTTTATCATGACTGCATTCTGGCCCTTGTTCGTCGGCGGCGTGGCCCCCGCCATTCTCTGGGGCATTACCGCTATTTTCCAGAAGCAGAGCGCCGTATCGGGCGCCGGCTCCTCCGCCTATCTCATTGCCTTCGGCCTGACGCTTGCGGTAGCGGGCGGGATCTCCGCCTTGATCTGGCGCCCCGCGCCCTGGACGGCAGAAGGCATCGGCTCTGCCGCCATCGCCGGCCTCTGTTTCGCCCTCGGCACCGGCCTCATCAGCTTCGCGCTCTTTGCCTACGGCGTGCCGGTCTCCAAACTCGCGCCGATCTGGAGCTGCAACGTGCCGGTGACGCTGGCCGTCGGCGCGGTGTTTCTGGGGGAGGCTGCGCAGGTCGATCTCATGAAACTCTCTGCCGGCACCCTGCTTATCGTCGGCGGCGCCATCCTTGTCAGCAATGCCTGACGCCTATTGCGCCCGGCAATTGTAGCGGCGGGAGATGACGGTCATCAGCAGCTCGTCGCCCTCGCCCCCCGCGGACGTCGGGATTGTCCTGCAGGAAGCGGCAGAGCATGTCGCGAGGTAAATAGCCTTCAATGCGCCTTGCCGTGGAGCAGCACGCCAAAGACCATCTGCTTGAATGTCTCGAGCGGCGCCCCGTTGCGCTCGGCGCGCATGCGCAGAAGCGCCCCTTCCCAACTGTTCAGAATGAAATCGGCAAGTGTCCCGGCCGGCAGCTCGCTGGTTAGTGTGCCGTCTCTCTGCGCTTCGGCCAGGCAAGCCGCAATCACCTCGCTCCAGCGGCCGAAATGCGCTGCCACGTGCTGGCGGATCAGCTCGCTATGGTCGACCGTCTCGGCACTGAAATTGCCGAGCACGCAGCCCTGCGCATGACCTCTCAGGGCAAAGGATGCGACGCGATCGTCGAAATAGGCCTTGAGGCGGCGAAGGGGCGGTTTGTCGGCATCGGCAAGAAAGCCCACGAGCCGGGCAAGCGCCTGCTCGGAATAGCGATCGGAAACCTCCGCTCCGAAAGCCTCCTTGCTGTCGAAATAATTGTAGAAGGAGCCCTTCGGAACCTTGATGTCATCGACGATCTTCTGGATCCCGGTCGCGACAAACCCGTTGGCATGGATCTCCTTCAGACCCGCCTCGATGAGTTTCTCCCGCATTTGCATATTCGGCTTGGGGCCGCGGCGGGTCTGCTTTTCCACGTTCGTTTCCTCTTGAATAATTAAAGACGACTGGTCATGTATTTATTGCCAGACCACAAAAATCAAGGGCTTTCCCGCCCGCTCAGCCGCCTTAACTCCAACTTTTTCAAGGAATTGCCACCATGACCTCAAGCCCCACTCCCAGCCTGCGCTATGATGTCCTGACAATCCGCCGCCCCGGCCTTAGCCGCGATGTGCCGGCTGGCGATCCATCCCTTCAGTGGGTCGCCAATTCCGCCACGCTGATCTCGGGCGAACGCGATGCCGTGCTCGTCGATACCTTCCTGACCGAACCGCAGACAAAGACGCTCGCCGACTGGGTGGAAGCGAGCGGCAAGCGGCTGAAAGCGATCTACATCACTCATGGTCACGGCGACCACTTCTTCGGCATCGGTGCTCTGCTGAAACGCTTCCCCGATGCGAAGGCCTACGCCATATCGGATGTGGTGGAAGCGATGCGTCGCCAGAGCGCACCCGACATGCTCGATGGCTTCTGGCGCAAACTCTTCCCCGGCGAAATCGCCGAGAACATGGCTGTCGCCGATGTCCTTGAAGCACCGGACCTGGATCTTGAAGGCCACAAGCTGATCCCGGTCGATGCCGGCCATACCGACATGTCGCACTCGACCGCCCTCCACGTTCCCTCGATTGGGCTGATCGTCGGCGGCGACGTCGTCTATAACGGCATCCACTGCTACCTCGGCGAAACCACGCGCGAGAGCCGGCTGCACTGGATCGAAACGCTGGATCAGTTGAAAGAGCTGACGCCGAAGGCCGTCGTCGCCGGCCACAAGATCCCCGAAAATGACGACGATCCTCATATCATCGACGAGACCCAGCAATATCTGCGCGATTTCAACAGGCTTGAGCTGGAAACGACGACGGCGCGAGAACTGTTCGACGCCATGCTGGCGCTCCACCCCAACCGTGCCAATCCCGGCTCGCTCTGGGGCGCTGCCAAGGTCACCAAGGGCGCCTGACCTTCACGCCGTCAGCACCAGGCTGCCGCGCCTCTGCGCGGCACGCCGCATCAGAGCGTAACGAGATCGGTGTGCCCGAACCCCTTGGAATAATCGAGCACCGAAATCACCTTCGGCACGACGCGGAAGATGCAGATCTGATCCCGCGTCGGCATGGCGATTGCCAGACCCTCCTGAACCGGATATTTCGCCGGCATCAGTTGGAGCACCTTGTCGGCCTCGGCAGCGTCTTCCACCTTCTCGGCATGCGCGGCCATCGACAGGCCGGTGATCTGCATCAGCTGGCCGGCATCGGGGTTGATCGTCAGCGACATCCTCTTGTCCCGCGCCAGATTGGCGGCCTTCTGGCTGTCCGGGCTGCAGAGGAAATAGAGCGTCAGCCCGTCATTGACGTGGCCGACCGTCGTCGCCTGCGGCCAGCCGTCTGGCCGGAGCGTTGCAACGCTCATGATCCGTTGCCCATCCAGTATCGCCTGGATCGTCTTCCTGATCGCCTCGTCCATCGCTCGCTCCGCTCGGTTTGATGGCTGAAGCATGTGCGGCTGTAGGGCATTCCGCATTGATCCGCATCAAGGCGAATATCGATCTGGATTATTCCAAAATATTCCTTATTATTCGAAATGAAAATCATGATAGAGAATAATACGGATCATGTCGGAAGAGTTCTACACTGCTGAACAGGCGGCCGAACGCCTGAAACTGCACCCGAAGACCGTGCTGCGGCTCATCCGCGAAGAGCGTTTGCGCGCCAAGCGCATCGGCAAATCCTACCGCATCCTGCGCTCCGACCTCGAAGCCTTCGCCGGAGTCAGCAACAGCGCCCCGGCCCCTCAGGCCGAGGTCTATGTCACCAGCGTCGTCGAGGTGCCCGATCTCTCCGCCGAAATCTCGAACCGCCTGACGGTGCTGATGCAGGCCATGCTGATCTCGCGGCATCGCCGGCCGCACGCCATGCAGTTCAACGCCGCCTATGATGCGGAACGGCAACTCCAGAAATTCATCCTGATCGGTACGCCGTCGGATACGGCGGAACTGTTGAACAGCCTGGACGCTTATCTGAAGGCGCTCCGCTGACCAGAAAGGACATTCCGTGAGCAATGATATCAGGCTCTCGCACGGCTTTCGCGTGCTCCTCCGCAATCCCGATGGCAAGCCGTTATCGGCTGAAAGCGGCATCAACGATCTGATCGGCCACGCGCTCGGCGAAGCCGTCGATTGGGTGGTGCTGCCGGTCGCCCGCCTGCCCGAGGGTTTCCTGACGCTCCGCTCAGGCATTGCAGGTGCTGCGATCCAGAAATTCGTCAACTACAAGGTTCGTATTGCCATTATCGGCAGGATCGATGCGGAGCTTGCCGGCAGCAACGCGCTGCAAAGCTTCGTCCTTGAATCCAACAGCGGCACGAACTGCTGGTTTCTCGATACGATGGAAGAGTTCGAGGCCAGGCTTTCGGCCTTCAGCACACCGGCCTAAACCAAGGATTGCCCAAGACAATGCCGGATGCGCAGCGGCTTCACGGTACGGCATGTTCAGCCTGCCGGCCATCCCACCATTTCAATACCCTGAGCGCCCTGAGCGTCACCCAGCGTGAGGGCTCTCCCTCTCCGTCATCCATCACGAACCATGCCCTGCCGGACACGCGCCAGTCGAGCGGCCAGCGACCATCCTCCAGTCGTCGGAGCCGGAGGTATTGGATTGCCTCTTTCAGCCGCATATCGGGGGCAGCCCCCGTCAGCAGGCTTGAGGCGCGAAAGTAATCGAGCGCCCGCAGCACATCGAAACGCCAGCGGTTCGGATGCAGGAACTGCATGAACTTCTCGTCGACCGGTTCGCCGGTGCTGAGCCGCCGCATCAGGTGCCGCGCCAGCAGATAATCCTCTCCCGACCGTCTTGCCTCGCGCGATTGCTCCGTGCCGCCGGTTGCCCGCTCATATTCCAGAAGTCCTTCCAGCACATTGATCGTGGTGTGGAAGGAGGAGCGCATCGAGCCATTCGCCCGCTCGCAGTTCCAGCCGCCATCCGACTGCCGCTCGCCGAGCAATCTTTCCACGATGGGCGAGATATCGATGCCGAAATAGGCGCCGTCGCCTACCGTGCGGCCATTGATGCATTCCTCCACCTCGCCCTCCCAGAAGGGCTGCCCGCCTTCGTCCCAGCGGCAATTGGCGCCGATGAGCGCGACGGTTCTCATTGCGCTCTCGGAGCGCGGATCGAGCCCGAATTCACGAAGCTGCGTCAGCGAAAAATTCGTCGCCGTCCAGGGCTGGCCGGTCGCCTGCCATTCCTCGCGTGTGAAATCGCTAGGCAGGAACGAGCCGCCCGCCCATTGCCCATCGGCATCCTGAAAGGACAATAGTCTGGCACCCCACCCTTCCCGCTCGACCTTCTGCCGCTCGGCGGACCAGACGGGCTCGGGCGCATCCAGCAGATCGCGCAGCACCTGCCAGCGGATGGCCGGGTCGGAGGCGAGCAGCCAGTCGATCACGGATGTCTCTAAAGGCGGCATCGGCAAGGCTCCCTTTTGCTTGCAAATACCGCCGCAGCTTGGCCAAACCGCTGGCTGCCGTCAACATTACTGACCCGGCGCGGAGGTGACACCCAAGCGGAGAGACTCCCTCTTCGCACCGCCGCCTGATATAGGCAGAGAGTGCCCATCCTTGCTGAGGAGCACGGAGCCCGAGATGAACCCACGACAATTGAAAACCTTCCTTGCGGTCGCAAAGCACGGCAATTTCACCCGTGCCGCCGGCGACGCGAACCTCGCCCAGTCGAGCCTCAGCGACCAGATACAGGTGCTCGAAGAGGAATTGGGCGTACAGCTTTTCGAGCGCTCCCGACAGGGGGTGACGCTGACACCGGCCGGTGACACGCTGAAAGCCTATGCCGAGGAGATCCTGGCGCTGAACGACGAGGCGAAAGCGGCGATCCGTGCCGCCGCCGGTCTTGGCGGACAGACGCTTGCGATCGGCACACTAGAAACCGTCGCGGCGGAGAAGTTCGCTCCCTTCCTGTCGCGCTTTCGCGAGGCCCATGCTGATATCGGCCTGACGCTGAAGATCGCTGGCAGCGGTGAATTGCAGCGCCGCCTGGAAGACGGCTCGATCGATATCGCCATCACCTTCGATCGCGGAGAACAGGACGAGCGGTTCGTGACCCGCCTCGTCTCGCGCGAACCGCTGATGCTGATTGCGGGCCGCAATGCCGGGGCGATACCGCCCGGGAACCTTGCGGACCTGAGCCAGCTACCCTTCATCGCCACGGAAACCGGTTGCGTCTATCGCCGCCTGTTCGATACCGCCTTTGCCGAAGCAGGCATTGCCACGCCCGATATCGTCACCCAGGCTGACAGCATCCAGACGATCATCCGCCTCGTTGCCTCCGGCGCTGGTTACGGTCTTGTCCCGCGTCTGGCCGCCAATCTGGCCGTGGAGCGCGGCGATGTCGCGGAACTGCCCTGGCCGGGCGACACGCCCACCGCCTCGCTCATTATGCTGTGGCGGCGTCGGCGGGTGCAGCCGCCGGCGCTTTCCCTATTACTCGCGTCGGCGAGCGAGGATCTGCGGCCGGTCAGGCCAGCCGATGCCCGCCTTCGACGTGCAGGATAGTGCCTGTTGTAAAGCCGTTGCCGATCAGGAAGCGGATCGCATCGGCAATATCCTCTGGTCGGCCGACACGGCCCGCCGGCAAGCGCTTCGCCATCGCGTCCAACGTCGCCTGCTTGGCGTCACCGGCGACGAAACTCCAGATCGGCGTATCCACCCATCCCGGCGACACCGCGTTGACGCGCAGAGGCGCAAGCTCCACGGCAAGCGCCCGCACCAGCCCTTCCAGCGCCGCATTGACGGCTGCAACAACCGAACCCCGCGCCACCGGCCGATAGGCCGCAACACCTGACGTATAGGTGATCGAGCCGGACGGCGGCAGGCACGGCGTGCCGTATTTGGCAAGCAGCAGCGGCCCGTAGAACTTGCTCTCGACAACCCGCTGAGCCGCCGAAAGCTGCAGATCCGGCAGAAGCTGGTAAGCCCCCTCGATATCCGCCGCCGTGCTGACGATATGATCGACCGGCCCGCAATCGCGGAAGAAGGCGGCAACCTCCTCCTCCCGCGTGAGATCGAGGACCGTGGTCTTAAGATCAGCAGGATCGCCGAGCTCCCGCCGTGCCGCCGCAAGCCTCTCGGCACTGCGCCCGGCAATCGTCACCCGCGCCCCCTCGGCCAGCAGCCGTTTCGCCAGCGCCAGCCCCATGCCGGAACTACCGCCCACAATGATAATGTCTGCGCCTTCTATTTTGATGTCCGTCATCTGCATCTCCTTCTTGGCTGGGAGAGCAGATGCATTGCGCCGGGCCGGAAGAAAAACGGAAGAAACCGATGGTGCCATCGGTTCTTCCGATGACGCGGCTGCCGGTGAACCTCAGGCCGGCCAGACCATCCCGGCGACTGCGCAGCCGAGCAGAACCGGAATGACCGCCAGTTTGAACCGGAAGATCGCGATCGCTGCCGCAAGGCTCAGCAATAGCGATGGCAGCGACAGCGACGTCCAGACGGGCAGCTCGATCGAGAAGGGTCCAAGGTTGTGGACTTCGGCGCTCCGGAACAGGAAGTGCAGGCCGAACCAGATCGCGAGATTGAGGATGACACCGACCACGGCCGCCGTGATGGCCGACATCGCGCCTGCCAGCGCAGCATTGCCGCGCAGCTTCTCGATGAAGGGAGCACCGAGGAAGATCCAGAGAAAGCAGGGAACGAAGGTCACCCATGTCGTCAGAATGGCGGCGAGCGTGGCCGCCGTCATCGGATTCAGGCTGCCGGGATCGCGATAGGCCCCCATGAAGCCGACGAACTGGAGAACCATGATCAGCGGCCCGGGCGTCGTTTCCGCCATGCCCAGACCATCGAGCATCTCAGTGGGCTTCAGCCATCCGAAATGCTGGACGGCTTCCTGCGCAACATAGGCGAGCACTGCGTAGGCGCCGCCGAAGGTCACCATCGCCATCTTGCTGAAGAAGACGCCGATCTGCGTGAAGATATCGTCGGGTCCGAGGAAGAGATAGAGCAGCAGTATAGGTAGCAGCCAGAGCACCAGCAGCACCGACGAGACCCTCAGCGACCAGCGGAGGTTCGGTCGCGCGTGATCAGGTATCTCCTCTCCGAGCAGCGCGTCGGCATCGGACAGTACCGCGCCGCCGGCTGCCTTGTGCCCGCCACCGCTCTGGAACAGGCGGGAACCCGACTTTGATCCCAGGAAGCCGATGATGGCGGCTGCGAGGATGATAACCGGAAAAGGCACGTGGAGGACGAAGATCGCCAGGAAGGCGGCTGCCGCTATCCCGATCATCGCCCTGTTCTTCAGTGCGCGGCCGCCAACCCTCACGACCGCCTGAATGACGACGGCAAGCACGGCGGCCTTTAGCCCGAAGAACAGCCCCTCGACGGCATCGACGCTGCCGAGGGTCACGTAAAGATAGCTCAGGGCCAGGATGGACAGGAAGCCCGGAAGCACGAACAGGATACCTGCGACCAGGCCGCCGGCAGTCCGGTGCATCAGCCAGCCGATATAGATGGCAAGCTGCTGTGCCTCCGGTCCCGGAAGCAGCATGCAATAGTTCAGCGCATGCAGGAAGCGCTGTTCGCCGATCCACTTCTTCTCATCGACGACGATGCGGTGCATGACGGCGATCTGCCCGGCCGGTCCGCCGAAGCTGAGGGCTGCAACGCGCAGCCAGACGCGAAAGGCCTCGCCGAAGGTAACGCCATGCGGGTTTGGCGACGCCCCGGTATCGGGCGTCGCATGGGTAATGGCGCTGGTCACGTCAGGCCCCCTTTTTCGCTGAGGGCCAGTTGTGCGTTTCGTCCGTGGCGTCGCGGCACCAGCGGTAGAAGGCATCATAGAGCAGCATACCGGCATCCAGCTGCTTGAGATCGTCGACGAACATGCGCGACAGGCCGAGCGATGCGGCAAGCAGGCCGGCCACTTCAGGGGCAAGGTCCGGCCGGGCGGTATCGGCGCCGCGGACGATCGTGGCGAGTCTCGACATCGGCCCTGAAGCAAGGCCGAATTCCTCGATCATCACATCGAAGGTGCAGAGCTCGCCGCGATGGCTCCAGAAGACCTCCTCGATATCGAACGGCATGGCGCCGAAGCGGTCGGCAACCATGGCAACGTCGGACGTCGGTACGAAGAGAAAGACCGCTGAAGGATCGACGAAGCGGCGGATGAGCCACGGACAGGCGATGCGGTCGATCTTCGGGCGCGCGCGCGTGACCCAGACAGTCCGTCCCTGCCGGTCGCGCGGCGGCAGTTTGTCGATGGGCACGGCCACGCCGCCGGAACCTATCCAGGCTTCGAAGCCGCCTTCCAGCACCTCAGCAGCACCCCCGGCATGTCTGATATGGGCGGCGACCCCATGGCTGAGCTTGCCGCCCGCCTGGCAAACGACGATGACCGGGCCGATGAAACCGGCAACCCATTCCGTGACATCGGTGTGGGATTTCCGGATCGAGCCCGGCACGAGCCGCGGATCGCGGGCAAAATCCTCCTCGGTGCGCACATCGACGATGACAGGCGCATTGGGTGTGCCGACGATACGGGCGAGCTTATCTGAAGATATTTCGAGAAATGAAGGCATGACGCGTCCCTCCGTTGTTCGGTTTCGATGGACGCGATTCTTCGGCATGTCGCCTCGTGGGGTGATCGCAACCCCATATGGTTTTTATGCGCGCCGCCGTTTTTCGTGTCAAGCAGCGAGAGTATCATCTCCTTTATGTGATGTTGTGCTGCCGGCCATCGGCGATAAGGTCGAAAATACGCCTCATAGGCTGTGTCCAGCCATTGACGATCGCGGCGCTCGTATTGCCTATTACAGACAGCGAAGCTGGGGTCGCATGGATCATGGACAATCTGCCTGATATCGTCAGCAAGCGCGATCCGGCCATCACCGTTAGGCGTATCCTCAAGGTCAATCACGCCGGCGAGTTCGGGGCTATCCGCATCTACGGGGCGCAAATCCGGATGGCCCACCGCCTGTTTCCGGATATCGTGCCGGCACTTCAGGACATGCGAGAAGACGAGATCAGGCATTGTCGCTTGTTTCGCGAGGCAATGCCCGCAAGGGACGCCAAACCATGCCGTGTGATGGCCTTCTGGAGCCTCGGTGGTTTTGTGCTCGGTTTTCTAACGGCGCTCGGCGGGCGCAACATGGTCTGGATCTGCACTGAGGCGGTGGAAAGCACCGTTCATCGCCATCTGGAAGATCAACTGGCCTTTCTGAAGACCAGAGACCCGGAGATTCATGCCCTCATCGCCTCGATCCAGGACGAGGAACTGGCACATCTGCGCGAGGCCGAGGAAAAGCAGACAACGCGCGGGATCAGCCACGCGCTGCTTCTACCCGTCATCAGTGCGCTCACCGATCTCATGATCTGGCTGTCGACCTGGGGAGATTCGAGCTGGATGCGCGCCGAAATCGCGCGCTCCAGAAAGGCCTAGTGCACATCAGTTCCGCCCGCCATTCGCGCGGATCACCTGCCCGTTTATCCACCCGCTCTCAGCGCTCGCCAGAAACGACACGATCCGGGCGATATCCTCCGGCTGCCCGAGGCGGCCGACCGGGATCTCGTTGGTCAGGCGCTGAATCAGTTCCGGGGAGCGACCGGCGAGTAGCAACTCGGTCGCGACCGGCCCGGGCGCCACGGCATTGACGGTAATACGGCGGGAGCCGAGCTCTTTTGCGAGGATATGCGTCATCGCTTCCACCGCCGCCTTGGTCGCGGTGTAGACGGCATTGCCCGGCGAATAATGGCCGATGATGCTGGTGGAGAGATTGATGATACGGCCGCCCTCGCGCACCCGCCTTGCACCCTCGCGCATACCGTTGAAGGTGCCGGTGAGGTTCACGGCGATCAGGCGATGGTAGTCTTCGTCGCTCACGTCGGAGAGCGGGCCGAAGGTGGTGACGCCGGCATTGTTGACGAGCACGTCGACGGTTCCGAATTCCGCTTCGGTGCGCTCGAAGAGGTCGGCGACCGCCTGTGGGTCGGAGACATCAGCGCGGAGCGCAAGCGCCCGGCCGCCGGCCGCCGCGATGGCCGCAACCACCTCTTCGGCCTGGGCGGCATTTGCCGCATAATTGACGACGGTCTGGAATCCATCGGTTGCAAGCTGCCTGGCGATCGCTGCACCGATGCCCCTGGATGCGCCGGTGACGATGGCGGTCTTGGTCTCGCTTGACATGTGTAACTCTCCTGTTCCTACAGCGCGAGTGATCGCAGGCACAGCAAGTCGTATGCGCGTCACCGGTCCCGGTAAGGCGCTCGAAGATCTCAGATCCTGCTGTGTTGCCCGATCGCTTGTGCGCTTGATCTGACGCCAGTAATGTGAGCGATAACTCGCTTTCCCGCTACTCGCATTTCAGGTCTCATTTCCAGCAATGTCCGAAAGCCCCTACGAGAGCCGCTCCTCGCCCAGAAAAGCGCCCAAACAGGCGCGCTCGCTTGTCACGGTAAGCGCGATCGTCGAGGCCGCGGCTCGCATTCTGGAGGAGCGCGGCCATGAAGGTTTCTCCACCAATGCGGTGGCGGAAAAGGCAGGCGTCAGCGTCGGCTCGCTCTACCAATATTTCCCGCGCAAGGATGCGCTGATCGGCGCGCTGATCCTGCGGCAGACAATGTCACTGGTTGGAGATGCGGAAAGTGCTGCCGATCAGCCGACGGGCGAAGAGGCGCTCGCTGCCCTGATCAACCCATGCGTCCATCAGCAGCTGGAACGCCCTGCCCTTGCCCGCCTGCTGGACTATGAAGAGGCGCGCCTGCCGCTTGATACGGAGACCGAGCAGGTCAAGCAGCACTTCTTCGAGCTCACCCGCGATACGCTGCTGCGGCCGGATATGCCGCCGCAGCCCGATATCGATGTCGCAGCACGTGATGTGGTGGCAATCATCAAGGGCATGATCGATGCCGCCGGCGAGCATGGCGAAGTGGCCAGAAACGAGCTGGCGCTACGCGTCAAACGCGCGGTCACCGGCTATCTCAGACCCGCATCGGACAGCGGGTAATTTCAAGAAGAAACCCTCGGTCCGGGAGTGGAACCGAGGGTCTTCATTTGCAGGATCAACGCAGCGATCGCTGGGAACGATCAACCTTTGAGAGGGGAATAAGGTTGCCGCGTCGGATAAAGAACAAGCCGCATCGAATTTGGTTCCCGGAAATTACACGGCCCGCAGCTGGCTCAGCAGAAAATCCGCCCGCGCGGCGACATCGACCTTCGGCAGGATGACGACCTCGTAGCCGATTTCAGGATAGGCCGAAGTCAGCCGTTCGTATTCGGCAACCGCCTCTTCAAAACCGTGCCGTCGCTCCGGGTCATTGACATAGATCTCCGGCCAGGGTGGCGTCAGGAACACCGTCTGGTGATAACGATGCCGGTTCCGCAGCGCCTCCAGCACCGCTTCTCCTGTTGCGGCCTGCAACGCGGCGGCGGCATCGATCAGGCCGCGATCGAAAAACGTCCAGCTCGCCTGCGGCTCCGCCAGTTTCTGATCCTCGAGCGCCATCTCGATCGCCCGCCGGGCAAAAGCAACCGGATCGACCCAGGGCAGGGCTGCGCCCTGCCCGGCCAGCTCCTCTTTCACGATCCGGCGTCCAGGCTCTTCGACGGTGGCATAACCGCGCCGGGAAAGCTCTTCGAGCAACGTTGATTTCCCACCACCCGAACAGCCGGAAATAACGACGGATTTGATCATGGAACCCTCGAAAAACAGATGATGCAAAAGAAGCGTGGTGCAGACGCGGCTATGTGCCAACTTCCAGATCGAAGATGTGGCCCTGCCTGCCGGCCGAGCGGCGAAGCGAACCCCGGTGGATCGCGGCAATGCGCTCCACGATCTTCAGGCCGATCCCAAGGCCGTCCGTATGGGCTGTGACATCGCACGCTTGCCTGATGCCGGCGGGGTGCCGGTCCTCGACGCGGATCAGATTGCGGCTGACCCGCACGACGATATCGGTATGCTTGGGCGTGTGGCGGACGGCATTGTCGATCAGGTTGCGCACGGCATCCCGCAGCAGGGCCGGCACACCCTGCACGATGGCGGCATCCACCTGCGCGGAGAATTCCAGCGAGTGATCGTTTTCATAGACCCAGGGCGCCAGCTGCTCCACCACGCTGGACGAAAGCGCGACGAGGTCGACCTCCTCGAACATGCCGTGATCGAACGTATCGAGCCTTGCGAGCGCGGTGATCTGGCCGACGAAGCGCACGAGATCGTCGAGATCGGCTTCAGCCTTTCGCGCCCGTGGATGGTCGATATGGCCGAGCTCCAGCTTGATTGCCGCAAGCGGCGTGCGCACCTCGTGCGCGATGCCCGATGTCAGGATCTTCTGGGATTTCATCAGATCGCCGACACGCTCGAAGGCCCGGTTGACGGCCTCGGCAAGATAAGCAATCTCCCGCGGCATTTCCTGAAATTGCAGATGCGAGCGGGAATCCATCGGGTCCATCCGTTCCGCCGCCTCGGCTGCAATCCGCACCGGCTTCAGCGCCTGGCGCACGGAAAGCAGGGTGGCGCCGAGCACGAGCACCAGCAGAATGCTCATCGGCACGATCATATGCTCGATCACCTCATTCCAGAAGACGTCCGACAGCACGTCCTGCGGATCGCCCGTCGTCGCGACATCGACGACGAAGCGCCGCCCGTCGACTGTAAAGGCCCGCCCGCCCGCGAGCGTCAACGGCTTGCCGGGCTTGAGCGACCGCAGCCAGAAATCCGGAGGATTGACATCAGGTGGCAGGAAGCGGCTCTCGCAGGCCGCATCGCAGGATTGGAAAACCAGCCCGCCGTCGGCCTCACGGATGCGGGCCACATAGCCGGTTTGCGCCTCGCTGTAGCGCCCCTCGACATTTTCGGGAAGCCGGTAGTGGATTGTGCCATCCTCCACAGCAATGCCGGAGGCGAGCCGCTCGGTCTCCTGCTCCACGAAGAGCCGCGAGAGCTCCCCGACATTCCAGTAATAGTCGGAAAAGATCACGGCGAGCTGCAGCACCATGGCCAGCACCGCAAAGAAGGCGATCCGCCGCGCCAGGATCGCGCCCAATGTCGGCGACATCTGCTTCACGCGCGCGCCTCCCGCATCATGTAGCCGACACCCCTGACGGTCTCGATCAGCGCCTTCGTCGGGTGCCCCTCCAGCTTCTTGCGCAGTCTCGAAACGGCAAGCTCGACGGCATTGCTGCTGCGCTCGTCGCCGAATTCCGAGAAGGCGTGCTCGATCTTCGGCTTGGGCACCACCCTGCCACCATTGCGCATCAGCAGTTCGAGCAGCCCCTTTTCCGAGGGCGCGAGCGCGATCTCGGCGCCGGCACAGATCACCCGGCGCGACGCGACATCATATTGAAGTGCGGCATATTCCAGGACCGGCATAATGGTTGCCGGCGCACGCCGCGTCAGCGCGCGGATGCGCGCGATCAGCTCGCCATTGTGAAACGGTTTTACGAGATAGTCATCCGCGCCGGCATCGAGCCCGG
The DNA here is from genome assembly GCF_056398505.1 of Rhizobium sp. 01T437. Taxonomy (NCBI): domain Bacteria; kingdom Pseudomonadati; phylum Pseudomonadota; class Alphaproteobacteria; order Hyphomicrobiales; family Rhizobiaceae; genus Rhizobium; species Rhizobium sp. 01T437. The sequence goes on along the minus strand of NZ_JBFTPM010000001.1, from coordinate 139,683 downwards.
CAATGCGTTCGTCGATCGCCCCGCGCGCTGTCAGCACCAGAACCGGCATCTGCACCCTTGTCGCCCGGAGCGACCTCAGGAAGGCGATCCCGTCCTCATCAGGCAGGCCGAGATCGAGAAGCAGCAGGTCGTATTCCGCTTCCTGCAACGCAAGCCGCCCCTCCTGCGCGAGCGCGAAAGCATCGATCTTCCAGCCGGCATCGCGGATGGCCTCGCAAAGCAGTTCGCGAAGCCTGGGACTATCCTCGATCAGCAGTATCCTCATGCCTTCTTTCGACCCGTGACCATCGACCAGACGAGATTTTCCCTGTGCCTCCAGCTTTCGACGATGGCCGCACCGGCATGGACGAAGGCAAGCACCATGATGCCGTTTGCGATGGTGCCATGCAGTTTCTCCAGCCACTTTTCGCCCCAGAAGGCGTCGAGCGTCGTCATCCAGCCGGTCAGCGCCGTTGCCGCCAGCAGTGCCATCAGGAGCAGCATCATAACCGATGCCAGCGGATTGTGACCAAGGTAACGTTTATCATTGCCATCGATCATATCGAGGATCTGCTCCATGACCCTGCGCGGCGTCGGCAGGAAATCGGAAAAGCGAGCGTGTTTTGTACCGACGAAACCCCAGAGAATACGAATGACGATTGCCGTAGCAACGACATAACCCGTGAAGCGGTGCCAGTATTTGCCCTCTTCGAGAATGAAGAGGTTGAGCGTGCAGGCGGTAACGATGGTCCAGTGAAACAGCCTGACGACCGGGTCCCAGACCCGGATCGTCTGGCGGGCGGTATCGGAGGGCTCAACGCCCTCCTTCTTCGACGAGATGGCCGCCATCGCTCAATCGCCCTTCTGGACGATCTCGCCGGAGACCGGATTGAAATAGACTTCGGCGCGTTCGCCGTTCTTGTCGCGGCCGTAGATTTCGTAGCAATTGCCGGTAATCTCGAAGGTCTTGATCTTGTAGCCCATGGCCTCGATCTTCGCCTTCATGGCCGCCTCGGGCATCCATTTGGATTTCGGCTCGCCGGTACAGCTTGGACTTGCAAGCGCCAAAGCCGGCGTGAATGACAGGATTGCGAGAGCGGCGATCAGTTTCAGCTTCATGATTATACCCTTTTGCTGTTGCCCCTTGCGGGCGACGAACAATCGGGTAGCGCGGCGAAGCTGTCTGTTTGCTGTCGGCGACTGTAGCTTCGGTTCGCCTAATCGTCGCGCGGCAACGGCTGCAGAAACAGGCGTTCATAGCTCTTGAACGGCGGATTGTCCCCGAAACGCGCATTGGCCGCGATACCCTCAGGATCGGCGGCGACGCTGCTGCGGTAGTTGAGATAGCTCTCCTCATCCGGAAAGGTGAAGAGCGCGATCGCAATATCGCCCGCTCCATCCGACCCGGCAGCGGGAAAGCTCATGCCGGTGCCATCGGGTCTTTCGCGCGGCAGGAAATAGCCGTGATGCGTTCCGCCGCAGCGCTCGATCAGCCCCATCCAGATCTGCGCATAGGCTTCGAATTCCGCGAGCTTTTGCGGATCCAGGCGATAGCGCACCTCGCATGTAACCGGTGTATTTGACATCGTGAATGTCCTTCTCAATTCCGTAACGCGTCAAGAGGATGCCAGCCATGCACACATCGCCGGATCTCAGGGAGTTGCAGGAAACGTGCCTGCGCATGGAAGCCAAATATCTGCCCGGCTCCCCGTTCCGCCAGAGCTATGAGCGTCTTTATCGGCGCTTCCAAGACGATCTTGGCGATGAGCGCGACAGGCTGCTCAGGCAATGCGCTGGTCTCATGCTGATCAAGTTCATTGAGGAAGACGGTCAGGGGCGCATCGATTGAGATGAAACATGGCTTTTTCCAGGGTTGGGAGCCGACGCCGCAACCTCGATCCCGGGGCCACTCGCAAAGAGGCCGCTGCTCGCATTGCGGACGAATCGTCGGGATGGATCAGACGGTGACACTATCAGCGCATTCACCAATCCGGAAGGGAAGCGAGCGGCAGGTAGCGGCTCGGCGACAGCCCACGCTGATGCCGTCATTTCCCGCTTGTCGCGAATCGCAACGCCCGCTACCTCTTTTGTCAGGCCCGACCCAGGCCTCCTCCCTCCAGCCGGGAAAGCATCGTCCATGCGGGGTTCATCGACCATCGAACCATCTGTTCGAGCACCGCATAAGGAGGGGTTGCGTTTCCGGCTCGCAATGGAGGTTTGAATGAAACTGTCTGCACCCATCTATCAGCTGAAGCGCCGTGCGAAATTGCTGGCGCGTACGGATACGATCCCGCTTCACCAGGCATTGGACCGTATTGCGCAGGAAGAAGGTTTTACGGCCTGGAGCCTGCTTGCTTCCCAGCATGAAACGCTGCTGCCGGCCACACCCATGCTGTCGCAGCTTGCCGAAGGCGACCTGCTTTTGATCGCCGCCCGTCCGGGCCACGGCAAGACCCTGCTCGGACTTCAGCTTCTGCTCGACGCCGTCAGGGAGAGCCGCAAGGCCACCTTCTTCACGCTCGAATATACCGAACAGCAGACCATGAAGCGTATTCATGCCCTGCCGGAAGGCGAAGCGATCGGCGAGAAGATCGAGATCGTCACCTCGGACGAGATCAGCGCCGATTATGTCATGCGGCATCTCGCGGGTGCGCCGCGGGGAACGGTGGCTGTCATCGACTATCTGCAGATCCTCGATCAGCAGCGCAGCAAGCCCGGCCTTTCGGAACAAGTGTCTGCACTCCAGACCTTCGCTCGCGAAACCGGTATCGTGCTGGCCTTCATCTCGCAAATCGACCGATCTTTCGAGGCTGATGGCAAGGGCTTGCCGGATCTGGCGGATGTCCGCTTGCCCAACCGGCTTGACCTCACGCTGTTCAGCAAAGCCTGCTTTCTGCACAATCGCGAAGTCCAGCTTCAGCACGTCGCTTAAATCGTAAAGCGAGGGCCGGCGTCGATTGGGCGCCGGCCCTCAGCTTTCTGGCGACCGCTGCGGCTGCACCGAGAACGCGTCTGACGTCATTCCCTGCCGCATGCGCTTCGTCGCGAAATCGACGAAGGCCCGGAGCTTGGGCAGCGACTGGCTACGGCTCGGATAATAGAGGCAGAGCCCCGGCACATCGCGGGCGTGATCCTCCAGCACCGGGATGAGGCTTCCCTGCTCGATATAGTGCCTGACAACGGAGCCGACCGTGTAAAGGAAGCCGACGCCGCGAAGGGCTGCCCGGATCGAGGCTTCGTAGTCATTGAGAATGAGCGGACCATCGACGGCAACCTTCAGGCTCTCGCCGCCATCGACGAACTCCCAGGTCCGCGACACCTGCCCGGCTCGACGGGTCAACAGAGCGGGCAACCCCTGCAACTCTCGTGGATGGCCGGGCCGTGGATATTTCTTGAACAGGCTCGGCGCGCCGACGACAACGAACTTGTCCGGCGGCGTCAGCCAGGTCGAGACCATATCGAGCTCGATCGTATGCCCGAGCCGGATGCCGGCATCGAACCCTTGCTCGACGATGTTGGTGAACTCGTCGTCGCCAACAAGTTCCAGAGTGATACCGGGATAGGCCTCGTGGAAGTCAGGCATCAGGCTGTTGATCAGTAGCGAAACCGCCGGGCGCGGCGCATTGATGCGCAGGTTACCACTCGGCTGTTCGCCAAGATCGCGGGCGGCGTTCACGCCGGCCTGAAACATCGCCGCTGCCGGCTTGGCATGCGCAAGCAGCTTCTGGCCCGCTTCCGTCAGCCGCACGCTGCGGGTCGTTCGCGCAAACAGCGCAGCTCCCACGCGCCGTTCCAGCGTCTGGACGCCCTGGCTGATTGCCGATGGGGTCAGACCCAGCTGGCGTGCTGCTGCGCGAAACCCGTTCTGCTCGGCAACTGCCAGAAATATCGCAAGGCCATCCAGTTCCGCTCGGTCCATTGTGCAGCCTTACTTTACAGCTTGATCAGATAGGGGATTATTATCAAACAATAGGCCGCATGCCATATCTTGGCAAGAAGCGCGGCCAACAGCTCTCCGCCCTTCCAAACCTTGATCGGCAATCCCTCGGGCTCGGTGTCCTCTCGATCGAAGAGGCGCGCCTTCACGCCTGCCCAAAAGAAAGAGAATTCCATGAAAATCTACGACAGACCGGGCTTTCCCAATCCCATGCGCATCCGCATCGTGCTGGCGCAAAAGGGCCTCGATTCCGAAATCGACTTCGTGCCGGTCGACCTGATCGCCGCCGAGCACAAGCAGCCCGCCTTCCTTGCGAAGAACCCATCGGGCGTCCTGCCGGTGCTGGAGCTGGATGACGGCACGCTGATCTCCGAAAGCACTGCCATCACGGAATATCTCGACAATCTCGATGGCAAGCCGGAGCTCACCGGCCGCACCCCGAAGGAAAAGGCGCTCATCCACATGATGCAGCGGCGCGCCGAGGCCTATGTGCTCGACCCCGTCGGCATTTACTTCCATCACGCCACACCCGGCCTCGGAGCAGCACTTCAAGCCTTCAAGAGCCCGCAATGGCCGGGCCGCACCGAAATGGGCGAGCGCGAGGGCGAGAAGGCAAAGGAAGGTCTGCGCTATTTCAACGAGATCCTCGGCAAGCAAGCCTTCCTGACAGGCGAGGCCTATTCGATGGCCGACATTACCCTGCTCGCCGGCCTCGCCTTTGCAGAAGTCGCCGGCATCGTCCCGCCGGGCCTCGATGCGCTGGCGCGGTGGCAGGCACGCATGGCTGATCTGCCCGCCGTCAAGAACCGCAGCGGCCAGAACTTCCTGCCTGAAGATCTCAAGCGCTTGGGCTTTTGAGCATCGTTACCACTCAGCCGCGATAGCGCAGCGCATCCACTACCACGGCGAAGGCCGGCGTCGGTTGGCGCCGGCTGGGATAGTAAAGGTGGAAGCCTGAAAAGGGCGGGCACCAGTCTGCAAGCACGCGCGTCAGCCGGCCCGCCCCAACATCGTCGCGGATGCGGTCTTCCAGCACAAAGGCGAGACCCGCGCCCGCAATCGCCGCCTTCACGGCCAGCGCGCCGGTATTGACCGCGAGCTGGCCCTCCACCCGCACGCGCAGCTCCCGGCCACCCTGCTCGAATTCCCACGCATAGAAACCGCCCGCCGTCGGCAGCCGCAGATTGATGCAATTGTGCTCCGTCAGGTCATGCGGTGTGTGCGGGCGATCTCGCCCCTCGAAATAGCCGGGGGAACCGACGACGGCCATCCTGACATCCGGGCCGATGCGCGCGGCCACCATGTCCTTCGCAACCTGTTCGCCAAGCCGCACGCCGGCATCGAGCCGTTCGGCGACGATATCGGTCAGGCCGTTATCGACGAGGATTTCGATGGCGATATCGGGATATTGCGGCAGCAGCCTCTCAACGGCCGGCAGGAGGATCAGCTCGGCCGCCTGTTCGCCCGCCGAAATGCGCACTGTGCCCGAGGGCTTTTCGCGCAGCGCCGATAGTTGCGCGAGCTCCGCGTTGATCTCTTCCAGCCGCGGCCCGACCGACTGGATCAGCCGCTCGCCGGCATCCGTCGGCGAAACCTTGCGCGTGGTGCGCGTGAGCAGTCGCAGGCCCATCCGCTCTTCGAGGCCGCGCACCGTCTGGCTGAGTGCGGATTGCGACACCCCAAGCATGGCGGCAGCCCGAGTAAAACTTCCCTCGCGCGCGACGGTCAGGAAGGCGGCAATATCGTCAAGGTTGGTCCGGCTCATTCATAAGATGCCTTAATAGGTTCATGCGGAATTTAGCGTCTAATCGCGGAACTGCGTAGCCGCTAAATGATGATCGGCAGAAATTATCCGCAGACGAGGATGCTCAACATGCAGATCAAGCGAAGCGGTTTCGCACCATCCATAAAGGGTCCGGAGGCCTATTTCACCGGAACCGTGCGTCTCGACTCCCGTTTCGACAGCGATGATCCCGACCGCGTCGGCGGCGCCACGGTGACTTTCGAGCCGGGCGCGCGCACCGCCTGGCACACCCATCCGCTCGGCCAGACGCTCATCGTCGTCTCCGGCCTCGGCTGGGCGCAGCGCGAAGGCGGCCCGATCGAAGAAATCCGGCCGGGCGACATCGTCTGGTTCGCACCCGGCGAAAAACACTGGCACGGCGCCACGGCAAGCACGGCCATGAGCCACATCGCCATCGCTGAAAAGCTCAACGGCAGTCCCGTCGACTGGATGGAGAAGGTCACGGACGAACAATATCACCTGATGGAGACACGATAATGCAGAAGCGCAAACTCGGAACGCATGGCCCGGAAGTCTCGGCCCTCGGCCTCGGCTGCATGGGGTTGAGCTATGGCTACGGCCCGGCAACGGAAAAACAGGCAGCCATCACCCTCATCCGCACCGCCTTCGACCGCGGCGTGACCTTCTTCGATACGGCGGAGGCCTATGCCCAGGGCGCCAATGAGGAACTGCTCGGCGAAGCCCTCGAACCCTTCCGCGGAGAGGTGGTGATCGCCACCAAATTCGGCTTTCGCGACGGTGATGTCAGCAGGGGCCAGGACAGCCGCCCCGAACGCATCCGTGAGGTAGCCGATGCGGCGCTGAAACGCCTGCGCACGGATTGTATCGATCTCTTCTACCAGCATCGCGTCGATACCGAAGTGCCGATGGAGGATGTCGCGGGCGCGGTGAAGGACCTGATCGCCGCGGGCAAGGTCAAGCATTTCGGCATGTCCGAGGCGGGCGCCGGCTCGATCCGTCGGGCGCATGCGGTCCAGCCCGTCGCGGCCCTGCAGAGCGAATATTCCCTTTGGTGGCGCGAGCCCGAAAAGGAGATCCTGCCGCTGCTCGAAGAACTCGGCATCGGCTTCGTGCCCTTCAGCCCGCTCGGCAAGGGGTTCCTGACAGGCGCGATCACCGAGAACACCAGTTTCGACAAGACGGATTTCCGTAACGTCGTGCCGCGCTTTTCTGAGGAAAACCGTAAGGCCAATCAAGGCCTCGTCGCGGTGCTGAGCGGGATCGCCGCGAGCAAACAGGCCACCGCGGCGCAGATCGCCCTCGCCTGGCTGCTCGCCCAGAAACCGTGGATCGCACCCATCCCCGGAACCACCAAGCTGCATCGGCTGGAGGAGAATATCGGGGGCGCGGCAATCGAACTCACGGCGCAGGATCTGCAGGATATCGAAGCGGCGTTGGCGGATGTCACCGTACAGGGAGATCGCTACCCGGCTCATTTGCAGGCGCGTGTTGGGCGGTAAACGGAAGGCACCGAGAGGACTTGTCATGGCTGACAATATCAGGTCGGATAGCTGGCAAGGTTGAGCCCGTGGCCCCCTCATCCGACCCTTCGGGCCACCTTCTCCCCGATGGGGAGAAGGGTTGCGCAGCGACGTCCAGCCACCCCTCAAAGCGTCCTAATTCGTTGCAGACAGCGCCACGAGCTCCCCCTTCTACCCTGCGGGGAGAAGGTGCCCGAAGGGCGGATGAGGGGCCACGGGCGCCAGCAGCAGCACACAGCGATTTTCTGTGAAAACAACGAGATAGAGCATTGCCGTTATCAAAACAGGCCGACGATGCTCTGCAAAAGGAATGACTATGACTGACAATATCAAGGGAAAAACCGTCGTCATCACCGGCGCCAGCAGCGGCCTCGGCGAAGCGACTGCCCGCCATCTCGCAAGCGCCGGCGCCAAGGTCGTGCTGGGTGCCCGGCGGCTCGACAGGCTGCAGGCGCTCTCGAATGAACTCGGCCTGCCCGAAGGCTCCGCCGTCGAGACCGACGTGACGGATGCCGACCAGGTCAAGCACCTCGTGGATCAGGCTGTCCGCCTGCATGGTCGCATCGACGTCATCGTCAACAATGCCGGCCTCATGCCGCACTCGCCCTTGGAGCGCGGCAAGATCGACGATTGGGACCGGATGATCGACGTGAACCTCAAAGGCGTGCTCTACGGCATTGCCGCCGCCCTTCCCCATATGAAGGAACAGAAGAGCGGCCATATCATCAACGTCTCCTCGGTCGCCGGCCACAAGGTCCGCCCCGGCAGCGCCGTTTACGCGGCGACCAAGACAGCCGTCCGCGTCATCTCGGAGGGCCTGCGCCAAGAGGTGAAGCCCTACAATATCCGCACGACGATCGTCTCGCCCGGTGCTGTGGAGTCCGAACTGCCGCAGAGCATTACTGAGGCCGATGTCGCGGCCGGCATTGCCGATTTCTACGAACGCTATGCCATCCCGGCCGAGAGCTTCGCAAGGGTCGTCGCCTTCGCGATCGCCCAGCCTGATGATGTCGATATCAACGAGATCCTGTTCCGGCCGACGGCGCAGGAACTCTGACGGGAACAAGCTGGCAGACGAAGCAACCTTCAGCACAAAGTTGCATAAATGCCGCAATGCCGCAGCCGATATCATCAGGCCGCGGCGTTGCTCTCCCCTTTGCGCCGATCATTTGCTATCCGTATCCGCGAAGAGCGTAGGCGCATCGAGGTAGACTTTGCCTAAGTAAGTACCGGTCTCAATCCAGTTTCACCCCTATCGCCGGATAGCCGCGGGCTATCGGCGGTTGAACACGTTCATCGGGTGGCGGCAAGAGACCGGTTTGGCATTGTTCCGAACGCCAGTGCAGCTCCGCTGTCTCTGCTCTTCACCCACCCGAAAGCATCGCCACGCCGCGCCCTCATGGGTTTTCTCACGCGCCATCTTGGTGGACTTCCGAACGGAAGACCAAGATACTATGTGCTGTGCACTTCGGGTCCGATGGACCATTACCCCGAAAACCGCCCCCCAGCCTTGGATTGCCTGTGGCGGATGCGGCGGATTGAGAGCCTTTCAATCGAGCGACAAGATCCGGTTGAACGCCAATGGCCGCAAGCTGGATGCCTGGCTGATCTATAAATGTTTGGTCTGCGACAAGACCTGGAACCGGCCGCTCTTCGAGCGCAGGAATGTCCGCGAGATCGATCCGGCAACGCTCGACGCACTCCAGTCCAACGATGTCAAATGGATCCGCGCCGAAAGCTTCAACCTCGACGCACTGAAACGCAAGTCGCAGCGCGTCGACGAATTCCCTGAATTCGAGATCGCCAAGGAGGTGCTGCGCGAGGCCGCCGGCTGGACGCGGCTGGAGATCGAATTGGCGGTGCCATTACCTGCGGGTACACGACTCGACCGTCTGCTGGCGTCCGAACTGGAGCTTTCGCGCACGCGGCTCCAGACGCTGCATGAGAAAGGTCTGCTCCGGACGAACTCGGATCCCGCCGACATCCTGCGGCGGCGTATCAGGACCGGTATCGAAGTGGTGATCGATCTTGCGACCGTCGCGGATCGCGAGCTCTCCTGGGGACCCCTGGCGACCGGCAGTCCCCTATAGCCTGTAACGCGAAGGCCCGTATACCGGGCCTTCGTGATTTCAAAGTGCATTCCGCGCAACTGACGGCCGTCAGTGCGATGCCGGCGAGGTGGCGAGCGACACCGCCGCCTCATGCACCGGCCGCCGTCCGGCAATCCGCCGTGGTTTCAGCCGGTCCTGCGATGTCAGGGGATTATCCGCATCGATCGCCTGGAAGAGCGCCTGCAATTCCGGCTCCTCGACGAGTAGCGCTGCTTCCGCCGGAGAAATCCAGATCTTCTGCCTCTCGGCATATTCGCGAAAATGCGCGGCCTCGCTCTCCAGCCGCAGCAGATGAACAGAAACCGTCAGCGGCGTCTCGTGATCCTTCAGATAGGTGTAAAAGCCGAGCGGCTTCTTCCTGACCCTGCCGATGATACCAGCCTCTTCGAAAGCCTCGCGCTGGGCGCATCGATAGGGCCTTTCCTTTCTTCCGAGAGTGCCCTTCGGGATCACCCATCGTCCGGTATCGCGGCTGGTGATGAGCAGCACGCTCAGCCTTCCGCCTCTCTCGACGCGGCAACAAATAGCGCCGCACTGGTCGATCTCGCGGCGGCCTGTCTTTGCCGGGGTTTCCTCATTCAATTCAGATAAATGCCTGGATAAATGCATGGTCCGCTCATTGTCCCCTTCTCCTTGCATGGAGAATAGAGCGCAACATCAGATCGAAAATAGTGACCCCTAAAATTGGGGTGTCGGACGCGGTCCTCCTCCAGTCATTTACGGCGGGGTTTACGGTAACGTACTTCCGCAGGCTCGGCGTTCAGCCCATCTTTCCCAAGCTCATCGAAACGGGGAAGAGCCATGAGACGATCCACTTTCGCGCCTGTCGCCTGCATCGGGCGCATTGCAAGTCACGCCGCCATCATCACTCTTGCACTCGCGCTCGCATCACAGGCCGGGGCGCAGACGGCCAAGCCGGTCACCGTCGACAATTTCGCCCGCGCCGAATCCGATCTCTATTTCGGCAACGCAGTGAAGGACAGCGGCGGCAAGACTGGCACCTTCAACCATCATCGCGAGCCGATGGACATCGATCATCAGTCCGTGATCCGGGCCAACCGCGACACGCTCTATTCCTCCGCCATCATCGACCTCGATGCCGGGCCGGTCACCATCACGCTGCCGGACGCCGGCAAACGCTTCCGGTCGATGGAGGTCATCAACGAAGACCATTACGTGGTCGGCGACATCAAATATGACGCCGGCAGCTATACCTATGATCGGCAAACGGTCGGCACGCGCTACATCCTCGTCGGCATCAGGACGCTCGTCGATCCCAACGACCCCGATGATATCAAGCAGGTCCATAATCTCCAGAATGCTCTCACCATCAGCCAGGCAAATGCGGGAAAGTTCGAGGTGCCGGACTGGGACAAGGCGAGCCAGAAGAAGATCCGTGACGCACTGATCGTGCTGGGCACGACCATTCCGGATTTCAAGGGCGCCTTCGGGGCGAAAGATCAGGTCGACCCGATCCGCCACCTGATCGGCAGCGCCGTCGGCTGGGGCGGAAATCCCGAGAAGGACGCGATCTACCTGAACGAGACGCCGCCGAAGAACGATGGCAAGACGGTCTACCGGCTCTCCGTCAAGGATGTTCCCGTCGACGGCTTCTGGTCGGTCAGCGTCTACAACGCCGATGGCTATTACGAGAAGAACAAACTCAATGCCTATACGCTGAACAATATCACCGCGGACAAGGATGCCGACGGCGCAGTCAAGGTGCAGTTCGGCGGCTGCGACGGCAAGATCGCCAATTGCTTGCCCGTAATGAAGGGCTGGAATTACACCGTCCGCCTCTACCGCCCGCGCCAGCCGATCCTCGACGGAAGCTGGACATTTCCGGAGCCGCAGCCGGTGGGGAAGTGAGAAGCGAGGCGCGGGATGCATCGAACCCGCTCCCACCGGCTTCCGGCCTTACTGCCGGTCGCGCCGTTTCTCTTGCGACATGAGCTGGCTGAGTGTGGCCGCCGGGATCGCATCGGCGGCGTAGGTGAAAGTGCCCGATGATTTCACCTCCTCGGCCGCCCGCAGCAATGCACCAAGTGCCGCGCGCGCAAAGGACCCGCCGACACTCACCCGGCGCACGCCTGCCGCCGAGAGTTCGGCAACGCTATAGCGCGGCCCCTTCAGGCCCATCACCACATTGACGGGCTTGTCGACTGCGGCGCAGACGGTTCGGATGGCGTCGATATCAGGCAGACCGGGCGCATAGAGCACATCGGCGCCGGCTGCCGAGAAAGCCCGCAGCCGCTTGATCGTGTCATCGAGATCCGGCCGCTCCCAGAGAAAATTCTCCGCCCTCGCCGTCAGCAGGAAAGGCTGTTTCCGCGCCGCCTCCGCCGCGGCCTGCACGCGCTCGACAGCCTGCGAGAGATCATAGATCGGCCTCGCCGGATCGCCGGTGGCATCCTCGATCGATCCGCCGACGAGCCCGACCGCGGAGGCGAGCCGGATCGTTTCGGCGCAGATCTCGGGCGCCGCACCAAACCCGTCCTCGAGATCGGCCGATACGGGAAGATCGGTTGCCCCGACGATCTCGCCGGCATTGTCGAGGATCTCACCGCGCGTCAGGCCCGCAAAGGAATCCCGCTTGCCCTTGGAAAAGGCATAACCGGCGCTGGTCGTCGCCAAGGCCTCGAAACCAAGGCTCGCCAGAATCCGGGCCGAGCCGGCATCCCATGGGTTCGGAATGACGAACGCTTCACCCCGTTGATGCAATGCCTTCAGTCGCTCAAACTTCGCCTGTTGCTCCGCCACGACTCTTCTCCTCCACAAATGACAGTGAGGCCAGACTAGCAGTCGCGAACAAAATGTGAACGATCTTGTGCCGCCTAAGCGGATTTTGCCGTGGCTGCGGCCACCCGTCAGTTGCGCAGCCGATACCCCGTCCTGAAGATCCACCCGAGCGTGCTCAGGCAAATCACCAGAAACAGCGAGATCATGCCGAGGCTGACCAGCGGATTGACATCGGCGATGCCGTAGAAGCTCCAACGGAAGCCACTGACGAGGTAGAGCACCGGATTGAAATGGCTGACCGCCTGCCAGAAGGGCGGCAGCATGTTGATCGAGTAGAAGCTGCCGCCGAGGAAGGTCAGCGGCGGAACGACGAGCATGGGGATGAGGTTCAGCTGCTCGAAATTCGTCGCCCAGATGCCGATCATGAAGCCGAACAGGCTGAAGCTGATCGCGGTCAAAAGGAAGAACAGCACCATCATGAAGGGATGCTCGATCCGGACATCGACGAAGATATTGGCCGTCACCAGGATGATGACGCCGATGAGCAGCCCCTTGGTGGCCGCCGCCCCCACATAGCCGATCAGGATTTCCGTCATGGCGACGGGGGCCGAGAGGATCTCGTAGATCGTGCCGGTGAATTTCGGGAAATAGATGCCGAAAGAGCCGTTGCCGATGCACTGGCCGAGCAGCGTCAGCATGATGAGGCCGGGCGTGATGAAGGCGCCGTAGGAAACGCCCTCCACCTGCTGGATGCGCGAGCCCACGGCCGCCCCGAAGACGATGAAATAGAGCGAGGTGGAAATGACGGGCGAAATGACGCTCTGCAGCAGCGTGCGCCGGGTGCGCGCCATCTCGAAGTAATAGATCGACTTGATCGCTTCGAAGTTCATCTTGCGCCTCCTACCAGCGATACGAAGATATCTTCGAGCGAGCTCTGCCGCGTCGAGAGATCCCGGAAATGGATGTTGTTTTCGCCAAGCCGCGTCAGAAGCGATGCCACGCTTTCGTGCTCGTTGCGCGTATCGAATTCATAGACCAGCCGGTTGCCCTCGGCCTCGACCGACAGGCCGTTGCCGGTAAAGCAGTCCGGAAGCTTCTCCAGCGGTTCGTTGAGTTCGAGGATGAGCTGCTTACGGCCGAGCTTGGCCATCAGCGCCTGCTTGTCTTCAACGAGCAGCAATTCGCCCCCATTGATGACGCCGACGCGGTCGGCGATCTCTTCGGCTTCTTCGATGTAGTGCGTCGTCAGAATGATGGTCACACCGGAGGCCCGCAGCCGCTCGACGACATGCCACATGTCCTTGCGCAGCGTCACGTCCACGCCCGCCGTCGGCTCGTCGAGGAAGAGGATCGAGGGTTCGTGCGACAGTGCCTTGGCGATCAGCACGCGCCGCTTCATGCCGCCGGAGAGCTGGCGCAGCGTATTGTCCTTCTTGTCCCAGAGCGACAGGTCGCGCAGCACCTTTTCGATATGGGCGGGGTTGGCCTTCTTGCCGTGCAGCCCGCGCGAAAAGCTCACCGTATTCCACACCGTCTCGAACTGGTCGGTGGTCAACTCCTGCGGCACCAGCCCGATCAGCGTGCGCGTGGCGCGGAAATCCTTGACCACATCATGCCCGTCGACGATGACCGCGCCGCCGCTTGGATTGGCGATGCCGCAGATGATAGAGATCAGCGTCGTCTTGCCCGCCCCGTTCGGTCCGAGCAGCGCCAGGATTTCGCCGCGTTCGATTTCGAGGTTGATGCCCTTCAGCGCCTGGAAGCCATTTGCATAGGTCTTGGTGAGATTTTGGATGGAAATGATCGGTGCCATGGGGCTCTTTGCGGATGTCAGGTCGAATTCGCCCGCTATATAGCCCCTTTGTGAAGCTTTGACATCCGCACGGGCCTGAACACTGAATTCACACGATCCGGCTATCAGCCACCAATGTCAGGCTAGGACGTCCATCCACAGGACAGATCGGGCCTATGAAAAGAAAATCACCGCCCGGTTTGCGATGTCATCAATCGGTGATGTTCCTCCCTCATAAACACACCCGAGGACAGCACCGGTCTCCGCCCGCCGCCCACCCCTTTGCGGAGCCGCCCTCATGGCGATCTCGTTACGCCTTCTCTGCTGACCTCGGCATTGTAGTGAAATTTATTGTCAGTCACGAAATGCAAGGAACCGGCCCAGTATCCCCTGTTCAGCCGCGTTCGTCTAAGCCGGCCCTGTGCCGGCTTTCTTTTTTGTCCGGCAGACGAAACCGATACAACGAAACAAGGTCTCCAGCGTGCAGTACCCTGCCCGCCAGCAGCCTCATTTCAATCACCGGAACACTTCAACCCGCCGCCAAAAACCTCTATCCTGACTCCAGCACAACCTGGATTGGCCGAACCGTCATGAACGAGCCGCACCCAATTTCGCCGTCAGGACAAAAGCTCGTCTCCATCGAGGAGATCGTCGATATCAAGCCGCGACGGCCGCTGGCGACGACGCGGGATCGGGGATGGAGCGGAGTGACGGTCGATCTTTATCGGCCGCGGCTCGATTGTTCGCAGACCTATCCGGCCCTCGATCATCATCTGATTTCCTATTGCCCCTCCGGCCGCGCCCGGCTGATCCAGCGGCGCGACGGGGTCGTCCACGAGGGCACGATTTCGGCCGGCATGTCGCTTTTGATGCCGGCGGGCTGCGTATCGACCTGGGAGGGCCGCACGCCAACATCGGCGCGGCTTCGCGTTCCGGCCCGGCTGGTGGCGGCGGCCGGCGAAGAGCTTGGGTCGCACGCGGCGGCTAGCATCGAGATCAGGAATATATTCGAAACCCGCGACAGGCTGATCGAGCATATGGCGCTCGTGCTGCTGGCCGAACTGGAGCAGCAGGCCCATCCCGCCCAGGCGCTGATCGTCGACCAGGTCTCCGCTGCCCTCGCTGCGCATCTCCTGAGGGCCTATAACGCCTTTGGCATTGCGGAGCGCCGCACGCTGCCCGGCCTCGGCAAGGCCGAGATCGAGCGCATCACCAACTATATCGAGGACAATCTCGACCGGATGATCGGGCTTGGGGAACTGGCGGCCCTCGTCAATGTCAGCCGCTTTCATTTCGCCCGGCTTTTCAAGCAGAGCACCGGCGCAAGCCCGATCAATTTCGTCGAACAGCGCCGGATCGAGCGCGCCCGGATGCTGATTGCCGAAACCGATACGTCGCTGGCGGAAGTGGCCCTTGCGACCGGCTATTCGGACCAGAGCCATTTCACCCGGCGTTTCCACCGCCTGACGGGTGGCACGCCCGCCGCTTTTGCGCGCGAACACGGACGTCGGCTGCGGCGGCGCCCGCCGAATTAGGGCTCGGCTTTGCTCGAAGCAAGCGGCCGCCTGCACGGGTCGATCAGCTGTTTCGCTTCGGCGCGCAAAAGGTTACTTTAAGGCGAAAAAATAAACGGCTCGCCTGCCTGCCGTTGCCGCCCTATTCTTGCTCCTTTCGGCCCTGTTTTTCGGGCCCTATCTGATGGGATGAGCGATGCCCGATATAGCCAACCGCGTCATGGCCGTGCGCCAGCATGTCGACGAAACCGTTGCCGTCGCGATGGCGCATCTGATCGAAGACGCGCCGGATTTTGGCCTCAACCGCGTCAATCCGCTGGCCTTTGCGCGGGCCAACGGGCTCGGCGAACAGGAGAGCATCGCCGCCTTCCTGCACGCCACCCAGCTCGGCCTTTTCGAACTCTCCTGGAACATCGTCTGCCAAAGCTGCGGCGGCGTGCTCTATCAGGCGGAGTCGCTGCAGGGCATCGACCAGCACCACTATAATTGTTCCTTCTGTGCGCTCGATTGCGAACCGACGCTGGACGAAACCGTGGAGATCACCTTCACGGTCGACCCGCGCATCCGCCACATCGCCGCCCACGATCCCGACAGCCTGCCGCTCTGGGATTATACGCGCCAGATTTTCTGGTCCTCTGGCAGCGATCTGCCCGAGCATCTTGCGCCCATCGTCGGCGAGGTCGTTCTCGACGCGTTCGAGATTGCGCCGGGTGCGCGCATGGGCCGCCAGGTTCAGATGAGCGAGGGTGTGGCGATCCTCTTCGATCCTGTGACGCACAGCTCGCGCTTCCTGGAGGTGACCGGCGAACCGGCCGAAGGCCAGCGCCTGTCGATCGAGATCGATGACGCACATCAGGCCGGCGAAACGCTGCGGGTGGCGCCCGGCCCTCTGACGCTCGATCTGGAAAACCGGACGAACCGCAGGATAATACCGATCCTCTGGATCGCCGGCGAGGCGCTGGAGGCGATCCTTACGCGGCGCGTGCCTGTCCTGACCGCCAAGCGGCTGCTCACCCACCAGACCTTCCGGGATATCTACCGCACCAATGTTCTCGATATCAATCAGCGCTTCAGGATCACCAGCCTGACCTTCCTGTTCACCGACCTGAAGGGATCGACCGAACTCTACGAGCGGATCGGCGACCTTGCGGCCTTCGATCTGGTGCGTTCGCATTTCCAGCTCATGCATCAGGTTGTTTCCGCCCATGGCGGCGCGGTGGTCAAGACGATCGGCGATGCGATCATGGCAACCTTTCCGAGCCCGGCGCAGGGCGTGGCGGCCGCGCTCGACATCCGCAAGGTGATCGATGAACTCAACCGGCGCGACAGCCGCGACGACCTGTTCCTGAAGGTCGGCCTGCATAGCGGCCCCTGCCTTGCCGTGCTGATGAACGAACGGCAGGATTATTTCGGCCAGACGGTCAATGTCGCCTCGCGCCTGCAGACGATCGCCACCCCGGACATGATCTTTGCAACGACACCGGTGGTCGAGGACGAGGAGGCGCGTGCGCTGCTTGCCGCGCGCGGCCGCAGCCTGCACGGCACCACGGCCTTCCTGCGGGGGCTCAGCGGCGAAATACCGGTCTACGGGATTCCCACCTGAACTGAACGTCCGGCGGTAGCAAGGCGGTACCAAGAACCGCAACACCCTTCAATACTGGCCCGGATTTTTCACCTTAATGGCTCGGACAGACCATTGAGGGGAATTTGCGATGAACGAACTTGCCGCTGTCATTCCGTTCCGCGCCAGGACCGGAAGCGGAGAGGATGTCGCGCGCCTGAGTGCGGCCGCGCTGCCGCACGTCGAAAGCGAGGCCGGCACAACGACCTGGCTCGTGCTGCGCTCCGAGGCCGATCCCGACCTGATCTTCCTCATCGATCTCTTCACCGACCGCGAAAGCCGCAATGCGCATATGAGCGGCGAAGCGGCAAAGCCGATCTTTGGGAGTGTTCCGCCGCTGCTCGCCGAGCCGCCCTCCATCCATCCCGCAACGCTCGTTGCGCGCAAACCCGCGCCCGGCAGAGGCAGGATGTGAGCGACCTGCGCCGAACAAAAGAGGCAGCAGGAGCAGGTAACCTTTCGACTGCTGCAGCGAACTTCAAGACAGGCGGATCGCACCGCCCCAGGCGACTGAACAGTCTTCTGGCCATCATCGAAAACCGGAGAATATCAATGTCCAATCGCATGTTGTCCACGCTTGTCGTCGGAGCCTTCGCCAGCGCCATCGGTGCCCTCACGGCCCTGCCGGCCGGCGCGGAGGAATTCACCGACGCGCAGAAGAAGATCCAGGCGGAACACACGGCCCAGGTGAAATCTGGCAAGGTCGAGCCCTGCTTCGGCACGGCGCTGAAGGGCCAGAACGATTGCTATGCCGGCGCCGGCACGACCTGCGCAGGCACGAGCACTGTCGATTACCAGGGTAATGCCTTCAAGCTCGTTCCGAAGGGCACCTGCACCACCATGTCCACACCGAAGGGCGCCGGCAGCCTCACTCCCAAGGCCTGATCCGGCACCGATCCGGGAGGCTTGCTCCGGGCAGAACCGGATGACCGCCCGCCGGAAGACTGCCCCCGAGGACCGACATCCTCCGAAGACTTGCCTCCCGAAAAGACCGGCCCGCTCCTGCGCGGGCCGGTCCCACCCGACCGATGCCAGGTGCCCCATGCAAAATCCAGACATTGCCCTACCTGATCAAGACATGCCGGCCCGCGCCGGTGTCGGCCTCAAGGCGGAGCATTACAGCCACATCATCGAGACCCTGCCCGATATCGGCTTCTTCGAGGTGCATGCGGAAAATTACATGGGCGAAGGCGGCCCGCCGCATCGTTATCTCGCCGCCGTGCGCGAATATTATCCGCTGTCGCTGCATGGTGTCGGCCTGTCGATCGGCGCCGACCGGCCGCTCGACAGGCAGCATCTTTCCCGGCTGAAGGCGCTGAACGAGCGCTACCGGCCCGCCCTCTTTTCCGAACATCTCGCCTGGTCGTCGCATGATGCCGGTTTCTTCAACGATCTCCTGCCGCTGCCATACACGGACGAGACGCTGTCTCGCGTCGCCGATCACGTAGACGAGGTGCAGCAGGCGCTCGGCCGGCAGATGCTGCTCGAAAACCCCTCGACCTATCTGGCCTTTGCCGAAAGCACCTGGTCGGAGATCGACTTCATCGCCGAGATCGTGCAGCGCACCGGCTGCGGCCTGCTGCTCGATGTCAACAATGTCTACGTCGCCTCCACCAACCAGCGCTGGGACGCCGTCGCCTATATCGATGCCTATCCGCTGGATCATGTCCGCGAAATCCATCTGGCCGGCCACGCGCGCGAAGCTGACGAGGAAGACCGGCCGCTGCTCATCGACACGCATGATCGCCCGGTCGATGCCATCGTCTGGGATCTCTACGCCCATGCGCTCTCCCGTATCGGACCGGTGGCGACGCTGATCGAATGGGATGCCGATCTTCCGGAATGGCCTGTTCTGGCCGAGGAGGCGTCGCGCGCCGAAAGGCTGATGCGCGAGGCGGCCTTGCACCATCCACGCGCGGCCGCCGAATGAGGAGCCCCAGATGACCGGCCACAGAGTTGCCATCTACTATGCCTGGGATCGCTCGCAGGAAATTGCCGCCTCGATGGGCAGCGACGCCACGCTCTGGAGCTCGACCGCCGGCGGTCTCGATAGTCTGCGCCGGTTCTGGCGCAATGTCGTCACATGGGGGATCGGCTGATGCCGGCGACACCTTCGACCGCCAAACGCCAGCATGATTTTGCCATAGCCCTTCTGGACCCCGCGCGGCCCCTGCCCGAAGGTCTGGTCGGGCCGGATGGCCGGCCCAGCCTGAAGCGCTTCAACGTCTATCGCAACAACGTCATCGCGGGCTTGGCGGCGACGTTGAAGGATGCGTTTCCGGCCGTGGCACGCATCGTCGGCGACGAGTTCTTCCACGTTATGGGGCGGATCTATGTCGCGCTCGATCCGCCCACTTCCCCGATCATGCTCGATTATGGCCGGGGCTTTGCCGATTTCATCGAGACTTTCGAACCGGCGGCAAACCTTCCCTATCTCGCCGACGTGGCGCGCATCGAGCGGGCCTGGGTGGAGGCCTATCATTCCGCCGAGGCAGAGCCGATTGAGGCCAGGGCCTTTACCGCGATCAAGGCCGATGACCAGCCGCATCTGCGGGTGCAGCTGCATCCGTCACTGCGCATCGTGCGCTCGCCCTTCCCGGCGCTGACGATCTGGCAGATGAACGTTGCGGACGGGCAGCCGGTCGAAGTGGATATATCCGCCGGCGGCGAAGACATATTGCTGCTGCGCCCCGGCGCAGATGTCGAAGCGCGCGCGCTGCCGCCGGGCGCGGCCGCCTTCATCATCGCACTCGGCAAGGGACGGACGATGATCGACGCGATGAAACACGCGCTGGAAGACAGTCCCCGTTTCGACCTGCCTGCCTGCCTTTCCGGCCTCATGACGGCGCGCGCCTTCATCGCTTTCGCAATCGCATCCGGGAGCAGCAGCAAATGACGGACAGCCGCTTTACGCTTGCCACACTTTATCTGCGGCTTCTCAAGATCATCAGCCTGATCGGCCTCGCCGTCGCCTCACCGGTCGTGCGTGTCGCGCTTGCGCTGCCCTTCCTGCGCTCGGGGTTCACGCGCTGGGACGGCTTCCTGCAGCTCTCGATCGGCACGCAATTCCTGTTCGAAGAGCAGTTCAAGCTGCATATATTCGGCAATCTCTACGGTTTCCCCGTCCCCGATACGGTCGCCTTCCTCGTCGGCTGTGCGGAGATCGTGCTGCCGGTCCTGCTGCTGGCGGGCTTTGCCACGCGCCTTGTCGGCCTTGCGCTGCTGATCATGACCGGCGTCATCCAACTGGTCTTTCCCGACGGCTGGGTGAATTTTCACCTCTATTGGGCTGCCCTTGCGCTCGCCGTCATGGCGCTCGGCCCCGGCTCGCTGTCGCTCGACCATCTCATGTCACGGCTGATTGCCCGCCCGCGGAAAAGGAGCGCGCCCGCATGAGCGAGGAGCGCGGCGACCGACTGAAACTCGTCTCCTCCCGGCCGGCTGGCTCCGACATCAGGAGCGCACGCCATCGCGAACTCGATTGGACGATCCTCATGGCCCGCGCCCAGGGTGGCGATGCCGCCGCCTATATGCGCCTGCTGCAGGAGATCACGCCCTATCTGCGCTCGCTGGCCGTGCGCTATCACCGCGACCCGAGAGACGTGGAGGATACGGTTCAGGATATCTTGCTGACCATTCATTCGATCCGCGAAACCTACGACCCGACCCGGCCCTTCGGCCCCTGGCTCGTCGGCATTGCAAACCGGCGCGCCTTCGACCGGCTGCGCCGGCAGGGACGCCAGCGCGCCCATGAATTTCCGCTGTCGAGCGAACATGACGCGGTTGCAACCGGTAGCGATATCGAGGAAGCTGCCAACCGGATTCATCTCGAGGGCGCGATCAGCGACCTGCCGCCGGCGCAACAGCAGGCGATCAACATGCTGAAACTGAAGGAAATGTCGCTGAAGGAGGCTGCCAGGGAGAGCGGGATGTCCGTCACGTCGCTGAAGGTAGCCACCCACAGGGCGCTGAAAAGCCTTCGCAAGATCCTTCTCGATCATGGTGAGCTGTGATGGAGACCGCCGATCTCATCCGGTCTCTCGCGGACAATGTTAAACCCGTCAGGCGGCTGCGGCCGCCGCTCCTGCGCGCCGCCCTCTGGCTGGCGCTCGCCTTCGCGCTGATGGGCATCCTGACGATGATCCACGGCCTGCGCCCGCAATTTGCCGAACGCATGGCCGATCCCGTGTTCCTGACGGGCATGCTGTCTTCGCTTGCAACCGGCATTCTCGCGGCAATCGCCACATTCATGATGAGCCTACCCGACAAATCCCGTCTGTGGATGCTGTTTCCGCTTCCCACGCTCATCATCTGGATGGCCAATATCGGCTATCAGTGCTTTGCCGGCTGGGTGGCGCTGCCGCCGGCCGCCGTCACCGTCGAGGCCGCCACGAGCTGCCTGGTGACGCTTATCGTCACCAGCATACCGCTCTCGCTACTGATGCTGATCATGCTGCGCTACGTCGCCTTCCTGCGGCCAGTCTCAGTTGCTCTCATCGGCAGCCTCGCCGTCTCGGGCATCACCTCCTCGGCGCTCTCGATGTTTCATCCGCTGGACGCGACCGTCATGGTGCTCGGCTGGAACCTCGGCACGGCAGTGCTCTTCGTAGTGATCGCCGCGATCATTGGGCGCAATGCGTCGCGGCGCGGCAGGCAGACGCTTCCACGATTTTGATGTCGTCGCTGTAAAAAAGGGCTCCCGCCCTCAAAGATCCCTGTACATGACAAGCGCGTCGACGAACCCAAGTGTGGGATGGCGAAACGCACCCGGAAGCCGGCCGACCACCTGAAAATCGAGCGACTGCCACAGCCGCACTGCCCGCTCGTTGGAACTGACGACGAAATTGAACTGCATGGCCCGGAAGCCGCGCTGGCGCGCATGGGCAAGCG
Organism: Rhizobium sp. 01T437; assembly: GCF_056398505.1. Taxonomy (NCBI): domain Bacteria; kingdom Pseudomonadati; phylum Pseudomonadota; class Alphaproteobacteria; order Hyphomicrobiales; family Rhizobiaceae; genus Rhizobium; species Rhizobium sp. 01T437. The sequence continues at coordinate 117,815 of NZ_JBFTPM010000001.1, read as the reverse complement.
AGTGCTGGTGCATGATGCGCGCCACACCCTGGCCAGCGGCCTCCGGCGCGGTCATATAGCCGCAATTACAGACATGATTGCCGCCGCCTGCCTGATTGGCCTTGATATAATAGGTGCCGATAATACTGCCGCCGTCATCGGCGACGAATGTTTCCTTGTCGGAACCGAGCCAGTAGCCGAGCGCATCGGCCTCGCTCATGTCGCGGTCGAGCGTATAGGTTTCACCCGCCCGGATGACAGGTTCCAGGATCGTCCAGATGGCGCTGCGGTCTTCCGCTCTGGCAGGTCGGATCAGCATGATCGAATGTTGGCATGAGCAGATGGCGCTCTGCAACTGCGGCATGGTGCCTGGAAGGGTGCGGCGGAACAAGAAGACGTGAAGGCACTTGCTTCAGTCGTTGACGCTTTCGAGGATCTCGTCGAGAAGCCGCTCGGCATAGCGCATCGTTTCGAACTGTTCTTCCGGCGACAGCTTGTGCGCAACGCATTCCGCTCGGATAGCGGTCCTCAGCTTCGCCAGCAGGGCAGCCTGTTCATAGGGCGTGAAGGCGCTGTCGCGAACGGTGATCTTCGCGATCGTCTCCAGAATGGCGATCCTTCCCTCCACCTGCCTTGCCGAGCCGACATAGGATGGCCGATGCGGTCGCAGGTTCCGGCGCGGGAATGTTACGACATTGCTCATAGGCCCGCCCCTCACAGGGCCGGTGTCTTGAAATCGGAGCCTGACAGCATGGTGTGCAGCTTGTATTCGCTGTCAGCACCCTGCCGGTAAAGGTCGATTGTTATACGAGCGAGTTCGCGCGCCTCTGCGCAGTCGCGTGACCAGCCGCGCTCCGCGCAAAGCTTGTCGAAAGCCTTCTGCACGATCGCTAGCTCCACAGCACCAATCCAGCGGTCCGCAGGCCCATCCGCTCCGATCTTCGGTTGCATGATCTCCTCCTGATCGCTCCATAAAGATGCTGCCAAACGCACAGAGAGGCAGAGAGTTCCACACAAAATACAGGACGCAAAAATTTTCCTGGGAGCCTGTCTTTATGCCCCGGTTCAGGGCCTGCAAGCGACCCTGCAGTCGCCTTTAAGGGAAAACAAATGCATTTCACCATTGCTGTCAGGACGGCAGTTCGGACCCGCGTCTTCTACGGCCCGGCGCCAAAAAAGGCGAGCCGGGTGAAGATCGTATAGTCCGCTTCCGATACCATGAGTGCCACGAAAACCAGCACCAGCAGCGGCGGCAGCAGGATGGCGTAGACCAGCGCCAGCCGTTCCCAGGCCATGTGCATGAAGACGGCGACGATGAGCCCAGCCTTCAGCATCATGAACAGCAGGATCAGCGTCCACCTCAGATAGCCCTGGATGCCGAGATAATCGACCATGTAGGAACCGGCGCTGAGCACGAAGAGCAGGCCCCAAACGAGGAGATAGAGCCGGATCGGATGCTGCTGTCCGGTATGTGCTTGTGCATGCATCGTTTGGGTTTGCGCATGCGCCGTTGTCTCGCTCATGACGACCTCACCACAGGTAAAAGAACGCGAAGATGAAGACCCAGACCAGGTCGACGAAGTGCCAGTAGAGGCCCATGATTTCGACGGCCTCGTAGCGGCCCTTCCGGCTTGTGAAGAAGCCGCGCCGTTCCACATCGAAATCGCCACGCCAGACCTTGCGGGCAATAATCAGGAGGAAGATGACGCCGATGGCGACATGCGTGCCGTGAAAGCCGGTGATCATGAAGAAGGTCGATCCGAACTGGGCTRCCCCCCATGGGTTTTCCCAGGGGCGCACGCCTTCGGTGATCAGCTTCGTCCATTCGAAGGCCTGCATGCCGACGAAACATGCGCCGAGAAGTGCGGTCAGCAGCATCAGCGCCGCCGTCCTGCCGCGTTCGCGGCGATAGCCGAAATTGACCGCCATCGCCATGGTGCCGCTGCTCGAGATCAGCACGAAGGTCATGATCGCGATCAGGATCAGCGGCACGTCCTGGCCGCCGATATGCAGCGCAAAGACCTCGCTCGGATTGGGCCAGGGGACCGGCGTCGACATGCGGGCGGTCATGTAGGCGATCAGGAAACAGCCGAAAACGAAGGTGTCGCTCAGCAGAAAGATCCACATCATCGCCTTGCCCCAGGAGGCGGTCTTGAAGGCGCGCTGATCCGAGCTGAAATCGGCCGCGACACCACGAAGACCCGCCGGCCTGAGGCCGGGCTCGCCATGTGTCTGGACAGGATGTGCCATCTGCAAATCTCCTAGTTCAGTAATGTGCGGCAGAGATCGACGAAATCATTCGCCCAGCCGGCAAAAAGTGCGAAGAGCAGGAGCCAGACGGCGAGCATGAAATGCGAATAGATGGCCGAGAGATCGACGCTGAGCCGCAGCCTCTCCGGCTGAACGTCGGCTGAAAATGCCCTGACCGTCGTGTGCGCGAGCACGGCAAGCCCGCCCAGAATATGCAGGCCGTGCAGGCCGGTGAGCATGTAGAAGAAGCTGTTGGCGGGATTGTCGGCAAGCACATAGCCGGCTGCCGTAAGCTCCCGCCATGCCTGGATCTGCCCGACGAGAAAGAAGACCGCAAGCGCAAGCCCTGTCACAAGCGCCGGCCGCAGGCTTTCCATGCGGCCATTCCGCGCTTCACGTTTGGCCCATTGCAGCGCGGCACTGCTCAAGGCGAGTGCTGCAGTGTTCACCCAGAGCAGGCGGGGAACCGGCATCCCCCACCAGTCGGCAGAGGCCATGCGCATGAAATAGGCGCTGACGGCAAGGCTGAAGATCGCGCCGACGACGCCGAGAAATACGAAGAGGCCGATCTTCACCGCCGGCACCGGCGGCCGGTCGACGCCATGACGATCCGGCAGTTGCACCGAGCCGGTTTCGAGCCACGGCTTCGAGGTTAGCCGCTGCCCGGCCAGCCACCAGATGATGATGGCGGCGATGGCGGCGAGAAAAAGCAGGATGACGTTCATGCGGGAACCTCGCGGGTGACGCCATCGCTTGCCGGCACATTCTGCGGGATGAAATCCTCGGCCGCACCCGGCACGCTATAGTCATAGGCCCAGCGGTAGACGACCGGCAGATCCTTGCCCCAGTTGCCATGCGCGGGCGGCGTCTGCGGTGTCTGCCATTCGAGCGTCGTTGCCCGCCATGGATTGCCGCCGGCCTCCCTGCCCCGGAAAAGGCTCCAGGCCAGATTGAACAGGAAGACCATCTGCCCGGCCCCGACGATCAGCGCCATGACGGTGATGAAGATATTCAGCGTATGGGCCGAAGGCGGAACGAAGGCCGTCTCTCCCATCTCGAAATACCGGCGCGGCACCCCGAGCAGGCCGAGATAATGCATCGGAAAGAAGATGGCATAGGTGCCGAGGAACGTGATCCAGAAGTGGATCTGGCCGAGCGTCTCGTTCAGCATGCGTCCCGTCACCTTCGGATACCAGTGATAGATCGCCCCGAAGATGACGAGGATCGGCGCGACCCCCATGACCATGTGGAAATGCGCGACGACGAACATCGTATCCGACAGCGGCACGTCGACGACGACGTTGCCGAGGAAGAGACCGGTGAGCCCGCCATTGACGAAGGTGACGATGAAGGCGAGCGCAAAGAGCATCGGCAGCGTCAGGTGGATGTCGCCGCGCCATAGCGTCAGCACCCAGTTGTAGACCTTGATCGCCGTGGGCACAGCGATGATCAGCGTCGTGGTCGCGAAGAAGAAGCCGAAGGCCGGGTTCATGCCGCTGACATACATATGGTGCGCCCAGACGACGAAACTCAGCGCGCCGATGATGACGATCGCCCACACCATCATGCGGTAGCCGAAGATGTTCTTGCGCGCATGCGTGCTGATCAGGTCCGAAACGATGCCGAAGGCCGGCAGCGCCACGATATAGACCTCAGGATGGCCGAAGAACCAGAACAGGTGCTGGAAGAGGATCGGGCTGCCGCCGCCATGCTGGAGCTGCGTGCCCATCTCGACGATGGCGGGCATGAAGAAGCTGGTGCCGAGCACGCGGTCGAACAGCATCATGACGCAGGCGACGAAGAGCGCGGGAAAGGCGAGCAGCGCCATCACGGTCGCAGTGAAGATGCCCCAGACGGTGAGCGGCATCCGCATCAGCGTCATGCCGCGCGCCCGTCCCTGCAGCACCGTCACCACATAGTTCAGGCCGCCCATGGTGAAGCCGATGATGAAGACGATCAGCGAGATGAGCATCAGGAGGATGCCCCAGTCCTTGCCGCCCGGCGTGCCTGACAGAACCGATTGCGGCGGATAAAGCGTCCAGCCGGCCCCTGTCGGGCCGCCGGGGGCGAAAAAGCCCGCGACCAGGATCAGCACCGCAAGCAGATAGATCCAGTAGCTCAGCATGTTCGCGTAGGGGAAGACCATGTCGCGCGCGCCGACCATCAGCGGAATGAGATAGTTGCCGAAACCGCCGAGGAAGAGCGCGGTCAGGAGATAGATCACCATGATCATGCCGTGCATGGTGATGAACTGGTAATAATGGTCAGCATCGATGAAGGAGAGAGCGCCGGGAAAGGCCAGCTGAATTCGCATCAGCCAGGAGAGCACCAGCGCCACCAGGCCGATCGAGATGGCGGTGATCGAATATTGCACGGCGATGATCTTCGCATCCTGGCTGAACACATATTTGGTCCACCAGCTGTGCGGATGATAAAGCTCGACATCCTCGACTTCGGCGGAGGGGATGCTGCCGGATGGAATCTCGACCATGATCTCTCTTCCCTTTCCTTCCCGATGCGGCCTCCGGCCGTCTTCCGCCGGTTACCGGCCGGCGGCCTCCGACCCTCTGCGCCGGTTTAGTTTGCCGGCGGCGGCTCTCCCGATGATGCCGTAAGCTGGGTGAATGTCTGCTGCTGATCGAGCCAGGTCTGATAGTCTGCGGCGTTGTCGACCACGACGGTCCCTCGCATTTGCGGATGGCCGACGCCGCAGAGCTCGGCACAGAGAATCTCGAAGGTTCCCGTCCGTGTCGGCGTCAGCCAGAAATAGGTGACCATGCCGGGGATCATGTCCATCTTGGCGCGGAATTCCGGCACGTAGAAATCGTGGAGCACGTCAACGGAGCGCAGCAATATGTGCACCGGCTTGCCGATCGGCAGGTGCAGCTCGCCGCCCTCGATGATGACGTCGTCGAGGCCGCTTGCGTCGTTCTTGTCGAGGCCGAGCGGATTTTCGGCGGTGACGTCGCGCGTCTCGGCACGGCCGAGCTTTCCGTCAGCGCCCGGCAGGCGGAAGCTCCACAGCCATTGCTGGCTGACGACCTCCACCGATGCGGCATCGGCGGGCACCGTGATGAACTGTTTCCACACGATGAGGCCGGGCGCCAGCATGGCGGCGACGCCGACCGCCGTTCCCGAGGCGAGCAAAACTTCCAGCCTGCGGTTCTCGGGCTCGTAATGCGCCCGGTTGCCCGGCTTGTGCCGGAAGCGGAACACGCAATAGGCCATGAAGGAAATCACCGCCACGAAGACGACGCCGGTGATCCAGAAGGTGATGACGAGCGTGCTGTCTATATAGCTCCAGTTGGACGCGATCGGCGTCCACCACCACGGGCTCAGCACATGAAACAGCACGGAGCCGACGACGATCAGGACGAGGATCAGCACGACAGCCATTTCCGCTCCTCCCTGAGCAGTCGACCGTGAAACCGTATTCCGCAAAAGTCCGTATTTATTATCGCACAGATAGAAAATATCGGCAATTACGGCGATTTAGGCAGGGGCCACATAGTCCGCGACCCTCCATCAGGAGTATTGCCGTCATCTGGAATCTTGCCCGTCATTTGGAATATTGCTTGAGATAGGCGATGAGATCGGTGATTTCCTGATCATCCTTCAGGCCGACGAAGGCCATTTTCGTGCCCTTCACCTTCACTCTCGGATTGTGCAGGTAATCGCGCAGCGTTGCCTCGTCCCAGACGAGCCCGCCATCGCCGGCCGCCTTCATCGAAGCCGAATAGGCGAAATCGGGATGCGTCCCGGCCTTCCTGCCGAGCACCCCGTTCAGCGACGGACCGACCTTGTTCGTATCGGAATCGACGATATGACAGGTCGCGCATTTCTTGAAAACAATGGCACCCGCATTGGCATCGCCCTCCTGCGCCCCTGACTTACCAGGGGAAAGGGCAAACACGGATGCAGCGATCAGCAGAACAAGACGGTAATCCACGGCAAACCTCATCCTCCTCAAGGTCGCCCAGCCACTCACACCCTCCGCTCACATTCGCGCGCCGATGGTGGTTGCTACGTCTCAAAGCTTAATCTTTCGCGGGAGCAAGTCAATTGCTCACAATTCGGGCTCGGCGACGGATGGGAAGGTCGAAACCATCAGGCTGAGTGACCCTACCTGCACACCGCGGCAATGGTTTCCGGCGCAAATATCTGGCCGGCCTGCGTCAGAGCAGGCAAAAGCAGTCTGTTCCGGCAGGACGACCCATGGCAAACTCCGGCGCGAGTGCCGGTGCAGGCGCATCGAACATGACGTCACTGGAGGCTGTCTTGCCACTGAACCGATTGGTGATTTACGCCGGCGATGTCGAGGAAACCGCCGCATTCTACGAGACACATTTCGGCTTCAAGCCCATGCGGCTGCCCGGCGACCGCATCGTCGAGCTGGTCGCGCAGGATGGCGGCGCCAATATCATGCTGCATCAGGCTGCCAAGGGGCAGCGCCGGGGCCAGTCCATTGTCAAGCTGGTCTTCGATGTCGAGAACGTCGAATCCTTCTGTGCCGAATGCGTCGGCAACGGCCTGACATTCGGGCCGATCCACAAGGCGGACGGCTATGTCTACGCCAATGCAAAGGACCCGTGTCAGAACTCGATCCAGGTTTCCAGCCGGGCCTTCCGGTGAGCACTTGCCGAAGCCTCGGGCTCCGCGCTTTCAGCCGCGCATCCGACTCAGGAGATCCTGCACGTGCCGATGAATGGCATCCGTACTCTCCTCTGCTGAGAGCGAGGTAACATCGAGATTGAGCGTATTCGCATGCTCGGGATCAAGCACCTGCAGCGTCCGGCTGCGCTCCCGCGAGGCTTCGGCATTGACCGATTTCAGCCGCTCACGCCGCTCTGGTATGGCAACCCGTCGCGCCAGCTCCTCCGCCTGGCAAAGCAATTGCACCGGCACCAGCAACGATCCCCGCTCATCGGCAGCATCGGCAATCTGCCGGAAGGTTCGCTGGCTACGCTCATCGCCCTGAATGCCGGCATGGGTGAAGATGAAATTGGCTGACGGAGCGCTGAAAGCGACGATCGTATCCAGCACCGCCTGCCGCACCCTGCCCGTCTGCTCCCAGATCGCCTCCGGCAGCGGCTGCGTCAGATCATGATCGAGAACGCCGAGCACCGGATTGTTGACCCAGTGGTTGTCAATGATCCTTGCCGAAATGAGCGGGCTCAGCCGCTTGGCGATGGTGAGCTTTCCGGTGCCCGGAAAGCCGATGAGCAGGAGGAAAAGTCCGGTCATGAGAGCGCAACTTCGGGAATATCACTTTAGCTATGCCGGCAATCTGACCGCCCGCGCCGCCGTCTGCAAGGGGCTTGCGAGAGCGCTTCAACTTCGAAGGGCTTATATCAGTCCAACCAGTCTCGATGTCGCGGGTGCCGGAGACGACCGCCACGACGAAGATGCCATAAGACATCGGGAAGCCGGCGGCCGGGCGCATCTCGAATACTGGATACCGGTCGAAGAGATAGATTGATTCAACGCCGCCATCGTCGGCATGATCAAGGCGACGCAGATCTTAGGTAATCTCTACCTATTTGCAGACGGCTCTTCCGCCCCTGCGCGACATGAGATCGAAGTGGAAATGGTTCCAGTGTTCGGGATTGTAGCCCGGGCCGAGCACCGTCGTGAAATAATTGCAGCTGTCGGTGCGCACGGCCTTCAGCAGGCGCCCTTCGCGGAAGGAGAACAGGCCCTTCTTGCGCACGTCGATCTCATGGCCGTCCTTCAGCACGAACTTGCCGACATCGATGGCGTTGCCCTTCGCATGTTCCGAAATCGGATTGTATCTCTGGCGGCTGTTGTTCATGCGCCGGCAGGAGTAGCCGCCGAGCGGCTCGATGGTCCTGATGCCGGTCCAGTAACGGAAGCGCGCAGACGGCGCGAGCTCGTTCTTCACCCATTTGGCGAAGGCGAGCGTGACCTGGCAATTCAGGATCACCGCCGGCTTGACGCCGATATTGCCGGAGAGGCCTTGGAGCGAAACCGGGTAAGGCACCTGGCAGGCCGGCCCGTTGGAGATCGGCGGGCGATCCTCGAAGATCACCCCCATGCGCTTCAACTCGCGCCGGCAGGAGAGCTCTGAAGCAGGCATGGCGCCGGGATCGATGGGGGCTGCCGGCTCGCTCATCATGGGATTGTTGGGCCGCAGCATGGCGACCTGCTCGGGCTCGTCTTCCTCGGGCACGCGCGTCGGCGCGAGAACCGGGCTGCCGTCGCTCCAGGTCCGGGCGCCACCGCCGGCAGCGCGCACCGGCTGACGGCTCATCTGGCTGGCCGCGACCGGCTGCGGCATGGTGCGTTGGTTCAACTGTCTGGGATTCTCCGTGCCGATACCGTCGACGACAGGTTCGGTGGCGTTGCCTTCGGCGATCTGCTGCTGTTGCTCTTGCGCCAGGCCGACGACCGGCTGATTGCCCGGCCCGGCGCCGAGCTCCTCATCCATGTTGACGCCGCCCTGGGGAATGGCGAGCGGCTTCACGCCGCCCCAGTTGCCATTGGATGCCTCTCGCTGCTGGCTCTGTTGGGCGAGCGCCTCGTCGCTGTCGATCATGGGCAAGCGTCGCTGCCCCTGCTGCGGTGCGGCCATGGGCGCCGGTTGCTGCGCCGGCGCACGCATCTGATGGCCCGATCCGGCAAGGTTCGGCGTATCGAGATAGTCGATCTGCCCCTGCGTATTGCCCACAGGCGAGCTGGCGACGGGATAGGGTTGCTGGCTCTGGACAGGCGCCATGCGAACGGCCCCGCCCCGCGCGGGCGAAATGGAGCTGACGCGCGTGCTGCTATCGACATTTTCAGGCGGCACCAGCCCATCGCTGATCGAACAGGTCGTCAACGCCGTGGAAAGCAGAATTGGCAGGGCGGTACGCCGGAGAAGGGAAAGAAACGCCATACTTATCGCTTCCGCATGCGGCCTGTGATCGGAAAACCTCGATTCAAATTTAATTAAAAACGGTGAATGAAAGCTTTACGTGTGGAGAATGGGAGACCGAAGGCGTTTGCTCTCGTTAGAGAGGTATCTGGGAACCGAAAGGAATCCCAGAAACATATCCGGCGTCGCAAACCTCGCCTTCCGGGCGGCCGCGTCTCCTTCCTCCCCTCATCTCTATGCCCTCGCGCACAAGGGCACAGGAATGAGGAAGCTGCGTTTACTGCACCCCTATCGAGGTCGTACGCCGCCACGATCGAGGCCACCCACGAGCCTATCCGTTGGTAAAATTGATCAGATCGGCCATTGTAAAATTCCCCTTTTCCTTGCCCGGCAGCGTCGGCCGCCATTTCGGCCATTGCGCCAGGAAGGAATGGCGATCCTCGCGGATGAGGCCGGCGATGACCTCGGCAATGATCGTGCCGCCGACCGGGCCGAGATGCTGGCTGTCTGCGGCGATTTCCGCCTCGCGCAGGATATAGAACCATAGCGGCGCATTGTTCTCGAAGATGCCGGGATGGTGTTTCAGCACCTTGCCGCGCGCCTCCTTCACGTCAGCATCCTCGCTGTCGAACAATTGCTTATCCGTCAGTGCCTCCATTTCCATATGGTGCGCCACCGCCTGACCCGATGGGAGCCCGAGCCGCCAACCGCGCAGGAGATTGAGCGCTGCAAGCGCCCTGCGGATCTTGACCGGCTCCTGCTGATGATCCGGCAGGCTGGTCAGCGGATCGACGAGAAGTGTGTCGATCTTGTAGGAAGGTTGCGGCAGCACGGCGCCAGGAGGCGGCGGTCCATCAGGCGCAACACCGTCGAAGAAGAAGGACCAGTCGATCGCCCAGAAGCCGGGCAATTCACGAAAGCCGTTCAAATTCGCTTGGGGATGCTGCGCCACGTCCATCAGCGAGAAGATCGGGATGCGGTTGAACGTCGCCTGCTTGCCGTTGAACGGCTGCTGCACGGGATTGGGCGCCTTGACGATCCTGTTCAGCGCGTAGCTCGGCCGCACCATGGAATGGCCGTAGCGATAGGCGGCAACCGAGAATTCCACCGGGATGAAGGCATAGCGGCCCTGCGGATTGTAGAAGCGGATATTGGGCTTTTCGCCCTTGCCGACGATGACGCGCCGATAGGTATCCTGGCCGATGATGCGCGGCAGGAAATCATGCAGCACGATCCACTGGTAGTGCCAGCGCACGGTCTGCTGACAGAGCTCGAAATCGCGGCTGTCGAGCGTATCGACCACCTTGTTGTGAAATCTTAGAAAGGTGGTGTGGAGCTGCGAGACGATGACATTCTCGTCGTTGCGCTTGTCACCGAGCAGCGCGCGGCGGATCTTTGCCGTATTTCGCGGCAGGTCGGGACGCTTCTTGCGCGCCTGATCGAAATCCTTGTCGTCACCGAGCAGCAGATGAAGTTCGTCCGCATCATAGAGGAACGGCTGGTCGGCCGGCCCCGATCCATAGACGGAATCAAGATCCAGGCGCGGCGTGCGAAAATCCTGCAGCGCATTGGGATCGTTGAAGCGATCGAGCGACGAGGCCGGATCGAAGGTGATGTCGTGATCGAGAAGCTGGCCGAAATAAGTAAAGCCGGCCGGAATGGTTGGATTCTCGTCTTCCGGCTCTTTCTCGTCGAGCGCAACATCGACAGGCTCGTGCTTCTCGATCTTCTCAGCGAACTCCCCCTGAAACATCGTCTTTGCGAGATCGACGAGCGCGTCCTCGGTATAGGCGGCGGACGGCAGGTTGCGGAACATGCGCCCGAACCTTTGGTCTCGAACGCTCGATTGCGCGACGTTGTCCATGCCCCTCACGGGTGAACCATGCTTGCTCTGGGCCATTTCGGGCCTCCCTCGGTTACAAAGCTGGAATGCGATGGCGAAAATCTAGGTTTCCGTATGCACGTCGGCAGCGATGAGATTGAGTGGCAGCGGCTGGATGCAGATCTCTGCAGCCGGCGAACAGTCGCTCGCCGGGCCTAAAACGTGGAATTTGGACAACGGCCGCAACAAAGTGCCGTGACGATGGTCTCGGATCTCAAAAGATGCGGAAAGGTGTACTGGCTTCTATGTCGGTAGCAGTCGCCGCCTTGATATCTCGCCCCTCAAGTACAACCTGAATTAAGCATATTAGCATAGTCATTGCAATGATATTCTCTCTATACTTGAATATCCGGCTCGTGATTAATCAAATCGGCTGACTGTTTCTTGGAAAATCTTCGATCACGACACCAGGATTCTGTCGTGACTGCCAGGCCGGAATTGCCGCTTGCCGGCAACACGTTGCCCCGGTCACACTGGCTCTCTAGGCTGGTTGCCAATCCTGGAAAGGCACGCGAAATGATGCACGCCGCAGAGACTACCCTTGAAGACATCCGCGCGCTCGAAGAGGCCCTGCACCGCCCCGACATACGCCGCTCCAGGCAAGCACTGGAAGCGCTCCTAGCCGATGGCTTTACCGAATTCGGCGCCTCCGGAAGAGCCTATCGCCGCGATGTCATGATCGAGTTGTTGCTTCGCGAGGAAGACAGCGCTGATGGTGGCGAGCTTCACTCGGCCGACTATGCGCTCACACCGATCTCCAGCCATGCGGTGTTGCTGACCTACCGCACGTGGCGCAGGCAACCTGATGGCGCCGAACGGCATGTGTTGCGCAGCTCGATCTGGAAGCATGACGGGCAGCGCTGGCAGATGCTTTTTCATCAGGGCACACCGAGAGGGGCCTAGCGGAAAATCCCAAAATGAAAAAAGGGCCGCGGCATCATCTGCCGCAGCCCGTGAATATTGGTCACACTGCCGCTTACGCAGCCCGGCCGTATCGCGCACCCTGCCCCGTCTGGTCGCGCAGGCGGAATTTCGACAACAGCGCCCGCAGCTGCTGGCTTTCCTCCGCCAGCGTCTGGCTCGCAGCCGTGGTCTCCTCGACCATCGCGGCATTCTGCTGGGTCATCTGGTCCATGTGGTTGACCGAGGTGTTGATCTCGTGCAGCCCGGTTGCCTGTTCGCGGGCAGCAGTCGCAATGGAGTCGACATGGGAGTTGACGCGGTTGACCAGCGCCTCGATCTCGACCAGCGCATCACCCGTGGAGCGCACCAGCGCCACGCCGCCTTCGACTTCGGCTGCCGAGCTTGAAATCAGCGTCTTGATCTCCTTGGCCGCATTGGCCGAGCGTTGGGCGAGTTCGCGCACCTCCTGCGCCACGACCGCGAAACCGCGGCCGGCTTCGCCCGCACGCGCTGCTTCCACGCCGGCGTTGAGCGCCAGAAGGTTCGTCTGGAAGGCGATCTCGTCGATGACGCCGATGATCTGGTTGATGCGGCTCGAACTATCCTCGATGCGGCTCATGGCGGAGACGGCGTTGCGGACGATCTCGCCGGATTTGCCGGCGCTCGTCTTCGTCTCCGCCACCATGGTGCGCGCCTCGTTGGCGCGCTCGGAGGCGGTGCGGACCGTCGCTGTGATCTCGTCGAGAGCGGCGGCCGTCTCTTCGAGCGCTGCAGCCTGCTGCTCGGTGCGCTTGGAAAGATTGCCGGTCGCATCGCTGATGTCCCGGGCGCTGTCATTGACGATATGGCTGGATTCCGCGATCGCATGGATGACGCCGTTGAGCGCATCGACCGCCGCGTTGAAGTCGGAGCGCAGTTTCGCATAATCCTGACCGAGATCGTCGATCGCGACCGTCAGATCGCCGGCAGCCAGCCGCTCCAGGCCGGCGCCGAGCGCCTGCATCGCCGCCGTCTGGCGTTCGGAGGACGAGCGTAGGCTCGCCTCGTTGCCGCGCCGTTCGCCCTCGATCTCCCGCTGGCGCTCGTCTTCGCGAACGCGCAGTTCGGCGCGCTCGGCAACGGAGTCGCGCAGCACAATCAGCGATTTCGCCATCTGGCCGATCTCATCGCGCCGATCGGCATCCGTGATATCGACGCTCGCATTCTCATCGGCAATCGCATTCATCGCCGCCTTCAGGCGCGCAACCGGCGCCGTCACGCTGCGCACGATCGCATAGGCGATGGCAAGGGTAATGAGCGCGCCGATGAGACCGACCACGGCCGTCCAGATCGCGTTCTGGCGATAGAGCGCTGCAAGGTCATCCGAATAGACGCCGGTGCCGACGATCCAGCCCCAGGGCTGAAAGCCCGCCACATGCGAGTATTTCAGCACCGGCTGGTCGGCGCCCGGCTTCGGCCAGTAGTAGTCCACGAAACCCTGCCCGCTCGCCTTCACCGTATTGACGAATTCGACGAACAGGAACTTGCCGTTCGGGTCCTTGTTCTGCGTCAGGTCCGTGCCGTTGAGTTCTGGCTTGACCGGATGCATCACCATCGTCGGATGCATATCGTTGATCCAGAAATAGCCGGTGCCGCCGCCATAGCGCATGGAAGCGATCACTTCCTTGGCCGCCGTCTGCGCCTGCTCGCGGGTCATCGCGCCCGCCTGCTCCAGCTTGTAATATTTGTCGAAGATGGCAAGCGCCGTCGCATCCATCTGCGCCAGACCGGCTTTGCGCTCGGCCTCCAGCTCCCGATAGGAATAGTTGAGGAAGAAGATCATCGTTGCGGCAAGCACGGCAAGCGCGAAGGCGACGAGGCTGTAGAGGCGGGTTGAAATCCTGATGTTGCGCATGGGGTTCCGGCAGCTCTCATGTGTGACAATCATCAGATACTGATGTGAGCCGCTTACCGGACGGTAAAATTTGATTAGATCTTGATGAAATAACGCTACGTGAGGCAATCGGGCGCAGCCCCGCTGCAAGATCAAGCATTTGAATTCGAACCGAATTTTAACGGTTGAAATTCTTCCGCAGCCGCCTGATATTTTTTGCAGGCGTCGCGCAAACCTGTGTTTTTGCGCCCTTTCCCACCGGCTTGCCTTTGCATTAGGGTGATTCCAGATGAATCACCGGCCAAACGGAGAGCCCTGATGACCGATGCCGCCAAGCCGACAGGCGAACTGACGCTACGTACGCTCGCCATGCCCGGCGATGCCAATCCGGCCGGCGATATCTTCGGCGGCTGGGTCATGGCGCAGATGGACCTGGCAAGCGGCATCCGCGCCGCCGAGCGCGCCAGGGGCCGCGTTGTTACCGCCGCGGTGAAGGAAATGGCCTTCGAACTGCCGGTCAAGATCGGCGATACGCTGTCCATCTATACCGAGGTAGAGCGCGTCGGCCGCACCTCCATCACGCTGCGTGTTGAAGCCTGGGCGCACCGCTCGCGCTACAATCAGCAGGAAAAAGTGACCGCCGGAACCTTCATCATGGTGGCGCTCGACGAAGACGGCAACCCCAAGGTCGTCCCCCAGGAGTGAGATGATGCAGGCGGCCGCGACACCGGAAGTCTACGTCTACATCCGGACCGTGATGTCGATGGTGATCGGCCTCTCGCTCGCCCGCCTGCTGACTGGCCTCGGCGGCATCGTGCAATCGCCTGGCAAATTCAGGGTCTACTGGGTGCATCTCGGCTGGGTCGCCTCGATGTTCCTGTTCATCATCCATTTCTGGTGGTGGGAATATCGCCTGCAGTCGCTGGCCGTCATCTCCTTCGGCGTCTATCTGTTCCTCATTAGTTTCTGCTGCCTGTTCTTCTTCCTCTGCGTGCTGATCTTCCCGACGACGATCGAGGATTACGGTGGCTACGAGGAATATTTCATCTCCCGGCGCAGATGGTTCTTCGGCATGCTGGCCGTGACCTATGCGGTGGATTTTCTGGATACGCTGTTGAAGGGCAAGGCGTATCTGGCCGCACTCGGGTGGGAATATCCGGTGCGGAATGCGGTTTATATCGTGCTGTGTATTATTGCGGCCTGGACGGCGAACCGGCGGTTTCATGCGGTGTTCGTCAGCGCCGGCCTCATCTACCAGATCACGTGGATCTTCCGGCTGTATGATTTCATTTGAGGCCTCTCTCCTCCGTCATTCCTGTGCTTGTCACAAGAATCCAGCAGCCGCGTGTCTACGCGGTGGGAGACTCCTCCCYTTGCGAAACATTCGGATCTCCTATTTGGTATTGTTTTAAAAGAGTCTTTTCGGCTTGCCGACGCAAGCCGGCTGGATTCCTGTGACAAGCACAGGAATGACGGAGGTTGGGGTACCGACCCCGCCAAACAGCAACGTCGTACCTACTGTAACATCCGACTACTAATCCAACCTACGCACATTGATTGCGTATCCCGTAATCGCAACCCTACATATATTTTATCCCTTCCCGGCCTGTACGAGGATCGCGACATGAAGGTCCATCTCACTCGAAGTGCCCTGAACGAAGTCCGTTCGTTCGGCGCATATATGGCTCGAAGCGAACGTGACAAACAAACGATACCAACGGTCAGTTGGGTATTTTCGAGCGAGTCGCACAATGAGATAACAGGTGAAGTTACCAGGCGTGGTCCGCATTTTATTCTGGGTGCGCAACTGACGGACAGGCTGTGGGGATTGATGATCTTCACGCAGGACGGCGTAACTTTCGGAATTGCTTTGCCCAAAGAGGCCGAAGGACTCGACTGGGTCGAGATCGACTACAAAGACCGCGACTTCTTCATCAGCAATTAGCCGAAGAGTCGGTCCTGTGTAGTAACTCCCAGCAACACGAAAATTCGCAGTATCGACCAGCTTCGCGCAAGTACGGCCAAGCATTGTCCGACCCATCAGGATGATCCTGATCAGGAGACCACCAATGCGTATCGATGGCAGCACCCCAAGCTACTCCGCATTTTCGACCCAGAAGAAGAGCGCCGCCGGCGGATCGGCCTTTGCCGCAAGCCTCGATGATTTCGACCAGCCCATCGGCGAGGATCCCTCGGGCGAGGAAGAAGGCGGTTCTCACGATTTCAGCCATATGACGCCGGCCGAAATGCGCGATCTCTCCACCGATCTCTATGACTCCGGCGATCTCGACCTGACCGAGATCCTGCAGCTGCAGCTCTCAGGCCGCCCCTTCGGCAAGATCGACCCGGACGGCACGCTCCTGCCGCTCTCGGATGCTGAAACTTCCGCCTATGACGGTACCTCGCAAGACTTCATCGGCATTGCCAACAATGCGCTCGACCAGATCGAATCCCAGGGCCGCACCGACGACCCGACCTCGGGCTATCAGAGCTGGCAGAGCATTCTCTCGGTGCTGAATAATTTGCAGGGTGGTGCGCGGACTGAGGATGACGCGGTTTGATGTTGATTGAAGGGAGCTCATCACGCGTGGGCTCCTCACCCTAGCCCTCTCCCCGCTGGGTAGAGGGGACGTGGCATACGACGCCTTTTGAGAATGCAGAGACGGCGCGGCACATCCCCTTCTCCCCTGCGGGGGTCCGAAGGACGGGTCGTGACCCGTGGCTCGGGGCCAAAATCACAGAACCACCCGATCAAAGCATCCAACATCAAGCCCGCAAAAACTGCGATCCCTTGTCAAAGCTCAGCCCCGGAAAAATCTTCCCCGTCAGATCCTCCGCCGACACATCGAACTGCCGATAAAGCATCGCCGCCGCCAGTTCCCGCACATCTGCCATTGGCATCAGATCGCGATCATCGAGCAGCGCGCCATCCGCAAGCCCCGGCCATCTGCCGAGAATCCGCCCACCATCGATCGCACCGCCCGCAAGCACCGCACAGCCGCCCGTGCCGTGATCGGTACCACCCGAGCCGTTCTCACGCACGGTGCGGCCGAATTCCGTCATCGCAAGCACCACCGTCTTCGACCAGAGATCGGCGCCCATCGTGGCTTTCAGCGTCATGATCGCCTGCGCCAGATCCTGCACCGGCCGCTTGAACTGGCCGAGCTGGCCGACATGCGTATCCCAGCCGGTAATCGAGAAGCTGGCGATGCGGTAATCGCCCTTCAGCATATTGCCGGCGAGCGCCGCAACATCGGTGATCTTCTCGCCGCGCTGGCCGGAGGATTCGGCCATCATGGAAGCGCTGTTGGCCCGCATCGCCTCGTCCATTGCCTTGGCGAAAGCCGGATCGCCGGCATAGAGCCGCATCAGGAACTGCATCTCATCCTTGGCCGGCCCGAGATTGGAGTCCGACGCCCAGACATCGACATTGTTCGGCCCGGTCAGGATCAGCTCCGTGGAGGTGTTGACGTCGATCGCTTTGCGCGCATCTGAGCGCGGGATGACGGCAAGCGCCCGGTTCAGCCAGCCGGTCTTCTCCTCGGCCACATGTTCGCCGCCGGATTCCAGCATGTCCTGCCCGTCGAAATGGCTGCGCTGGTCGCGATAGGGCGTGGAGACCGCATGGACGAAGGCCAGCTCCTTGCTCTTCCACAGCGGCATGAGATCGGCCGCCGCCGGGTTGAGGCCGAAATGCCCGTCGAGATCGAGAAGCCCCTTGTCGGGCGTGAGCGCCAGCGTCGGCCTGAGCGCCGCAAAGCCGGCATCGCCATAGGGCTGGACCAGGTCGAGCCCGTCCATCGCCCCGCGCAGCACGATCGTCACGAAGCGCTTGTCGCCGGGCATGGCCGCGAAGGTGACCGGTGTGAAAATGGGGGCTGCGGCGAGACAGCACGCGGAAGTGAGGAAGCCGCGGCGCGAAAGCGTAAACTCTGTCATGACGGGCTCCTATCGACGGTTGAATTCGGGGGATGCAAGAACCAGCGTCAGTCCGCTCACCCTGTTCGGCGCCTGCGAGACGACACGGATCGTCTCGTCGCGGGCAGCATCGGCAAGCGTCGCCTTCAGGAAGTCGCGCGGATCGACATCCTTGCCGAACTGGGCACTGGCGCGCCGCGCCCATGACAGCCGCTCGGAAAGCTGGCTTGCGGTGATCCAGGCGGAAAAACTCTCCTCGAAGCCGGCCGGGCTCGGCGGCAGCCATGTCGGCTGGCCCATGCGGCGAAGAGCGCCCTGCCCGAGCGCACGCGCCATCTGGAACGCCTTGCGTTGCTTGATGCGCGCCTCGTCTTCAGGGCTCGGCGGCGCCTGCATCATCGCCTGCCCGTCGGAAGCGGGCGCTGCATCCTTCTTCGGCATCGCCATCATCTCGTCATTGTCGGCATCGTCCTGCTGATAGGCCTGCATGAAGGCCGCGACATCGCCCGCCCCCGAACCGCTGTTCAGTGCTCGCAAGCCCGTGACGATAAAATCGAAAGGCTGGCGCGCCTTGGCACCTTCATCCGCCCAAGCGGCCGGATGGTCGAGCATGGCGCGGTAGACGGCGGGCAGTTCCCCATCCGTCTTCTTCCACGCCTCGCTCATGGCCCGGATCATCTCCTGCGGCGGCTGGTCCGAGATGAAATGCACCGCAAGCTTGCGGCTGATATGCTCGGCCGTCTTTGGATTGACCGCGAGATCGTCGAGCATCGCGAGATAATCCTTCCGCGTACGCCTGGCCCCGCCATAGCTGACGCCGAGCACCGCATGCGCACCGGGCTCCGAGATCTGCGGACGAAAAGCCGTCTCCATCGCCTGCTGGTCGATCGTCAGCCCGGTCAGCACCATCGCTGCCGAGCGCACATCGGCCTGCGTATAACCGCTGCCCGCGCCGAGCGTATGCAGCTCCAGGAGCTCGCGGCCGAGATTTTCGTTGAGCCCTTTGTTGCGCTGCATGCCGCCCTTGGAATCCGGCCCCAGCGACTGCGCCTGATCGAGATAGATCAGCATGGAGGGATGCTCGGTGGCGCTGCGCAGAAGCGTCGCAAACTTGGCTCCCATATAGGGCCGGATCGCCTCGGCCTCATAGAGCGGCACGATCAGCCGCATCGGCAGGCTTTTCGCAGCACTGGTAGAAAAATGGTTGGTCCAGAAGGTCGCCAGCCGCTCGTTGAACCCATCGGGCGAAAGCACCGCCTGCATCAGCCGCGCATTGGCATCCATCTGGAAGAGCACCTGCGCCCGGCGCTGCAAAAGCCGACGCTGCTGCCGGCGATCGAGATCGTCGCCATCGGCCTGCCGGATCTGTTTCAGCCTGTCCTGCAGGTCGAGGATCGCAGTATGCCGCGCCTCTATACCGCCGACGGGAAAGCCCGGCACGCCATTCACGCCGCGCGTCACCTGCCCGATCAAATCATCCTTCGTCTGCGCCGGGGCCTCGCCCGGCCGTAATCCATAGCCGAAACGGATCGCCGCCATCGTCGGAAAAGACAGACTCATGACCGCTCACCTCCTCATCACCTAACGGTGACAAGGTCTCAGCCAATTGCGACGGCAAGGTGTAGGAAATGCGGCGATTTTCCGACATGGACGATTTGTAATCTATTGAAATCGTTGGATTCGAGCTGTCGGTGGCGTTGCGCCCATTACTTATGGGCGGGTTTGTCAATTGCCTCGTCGAACGGCACCATTGACCGGATTTGCGAGTTGGCTCAGCAGCCGCGCGCGACCGAGACCACCCGCGGGCTGGACATGTCGCGCGGCGGTTCGCCCTCGACCATCACCTTGTTGCGCCCGGCCTCCTTGGCGGCATAGAGCGCCTTGTCGGCCCGCGCGATCTGCTCGTAAAGGGAATGATCGGCCGGATTGGCGCCGGCGACACCGAAGCTTGCGGTGATCTTGCCGTCGAAGCCGATCGGCTCGCCGTCGAAACCGATCGGCTTGCGGTCGACCGCCGCAAAGGCAAGCCGCACCCGGTTGGCGAAATCGGCACCCGAAGCCAGCGGCGTCGCCGGCAGGAAGATCACGAATTCCTCGCCGCCGAACCGCGCCGCAAAACCGCCTTCCGGCATCCGAGCCTGCAGCATCTCGGCAAAGGCACGGATCACTTCATCGCCGGGTCCGTGGCCAAACGTGTCGTTCACCCATTTGAAATTGTCGATGTCGCAGATGATGACGGCGCCTTCCGCCCGGCCGCGCTCCCCGACCATGCGGTCAAAGCCGCGCCGGTTCAGCATGCCGGTCATCGGATCGCGCTCCGCGGCATCGCGATGCGCGGTGATCGTATCGAGCGTCGTTGCCGCAAGCGCCGAAAGCGCAAACATCAGCGCCAGGATGGAAGCCGCCGCCTGCATGGTGAAGGCGTATTGCGACGAGATGAAATCCTCGTGGCCGCCATAGGATGGCACGATGAAGACGAAGACCACATTGCGGATGATGATATCGGCAATGACGAGACCGGAGACGGCAAGCAGCAGCTTGTCGGCCGCATGGCGTATGTGCCGCAGACTGACGGCAACGGCAAAGCCGAGCAGCGCCACGCAGGCAAGATCATTCAGCAGGAACTCTGCCGGAATGCTGACAGCGACCAGCGCCGCATAGAGCATGCCCGCATACATCACCCCGGCAAAGGCAAGACGCAGCCGGAAATAGGAAGGCCGTCTGAAACGGGCGAGCATGGCCCCGGAATAGAAAAAGAACGCGAGAAGGAACAATGCATCGGCAATGGCAGAGGCGGTGCGCTCGGCGAGCAGGCTGTCGAAAAGCGGAACGGAAAACGCGGCCGCAGCAAAAAGATAGCCCGGGCCCCAAAGCCTCGCTTCCCGCGACCCGAACCGGGCAACGATCAGAAAAGTGCAGCCGAAAATCAGCATCATGACCGGCAGCAGGAAGGCGAAATTACTATCCATGACCCCTCGCGGCGGGACGCAATACAGAACCGGCGCTCAGACACGCTAGGACAATGATCTTAAAAAAGGAGAAACCGGCCGGCATCAAAAATTCGTACCAGAACTAGGCATTACGCAGCGGCCGGGGTGCCTGCGACGTGGTGACCACAAGGAAAGGCCGGCAGCTTTCGCCGCCGGCCTTCAGGCCGCAGGCAGCGCTATATTCGCATCGCGCCACGCGGCTCCTCGGCCTCCTCCGTGCCGAAGCGCACATCCTTCTTCTCGTAACCGAGGCCCGTAAGCACTGCGACGACGACAGCGACGATCACGGCCACTATGACCAACGCATAGGCATAGTCGCCGTTCCAATGGGCGGCGAGGTCGGCCTGCATCGTCGCATTGCCTGAGGCCAGCAGATTGCCGAGCTGGTAGGCGAAACCGGGGAATGTGCCGCGCACTTCGTCAGGCGAAAGCTCGTTGAGATGAACGGGCACGATGCCCCAGGCGCCCTGAACGAAAAACTGCATCAGGAAGGCGCCGATCGCCAGCAGCACCGGACCCGGCGCATAGGCCCAGAGCGGCGCCACGGGCACGGCGATCAGCGCGGCGATGACGATCGCCCGCTTGCGGCCGATGCGCTGCGACAGCGCCCCGAAGAACAGCCCGCCGACGATCGCGCCGATATTATAGACGATGGCGATCGCGCCGACCGTATAGCTCGAATAGTTGCGCTGGCTTTCGAGGAAGGTCGGGTAGATATCCTGCGTGCCGTGGCTGAGGAAATTGAAAGCGGTCATCAAGAGCACCGCCCAGATGAAGAGCGGAATGTTTTCGCGCAACACCGTTAGGAACGGCCGGCCACGACCCTGCTGCTGGCGTTTCAGGAAGGCCGGGCTCTCCTGCACATTGCGGCGGATATAGAGCACGAGCAGCGCCGGAGCCACGCCGACGAAGAACATGCCGCGCCAGCCGATAACAGGAAAGAGCAGGAAGAACAGCAGCGAGGCGATCAGATAGCCCGAGGGATAACCCGCCTGCAGGATGCCTGAGACGATGCCGCGGCTTTCCTCCGGCACTGTCTCCATGACGAGCGAGGCGCCGACACCCCACTCCCCGCCCATGGCGATGCCGTAGAGCGCGCGCAACACCAGGAACATGGTGAGCCCGGTCGAAAAACCGGTGAGGAAGTCGAAGAGCGAATAGAGCAGCACATCCACCATCAGCGTGATGCGCCGCCCGTAACGGTCTGCCGCCAGCCCGAAGATCAGGGCGCCGAGCGCCCGCATGGCAAGTGTCAGGAAGATCGCCACGGACACCGCGGGAACGTCGGTATGAAACTCCTCGGCGATATATTTGAGAACGAAAACGAGAATGAAGAAATCGAAGGCGTCGAGCGTCCAGCCCAGATAGCTGGCGATGACAGTGTTGCGCTGCTGCGGCGTGAGCGCGCGCAGACTTGCCAATGCGGACATAAGCATTCCTCCGTCCGAAAGCGGCGGCGAGGCGGGGCAATTCCGGATGCCGTCGGAAGGGGTGTCAGGGTGGGCATGCTGCTGGGAGACAGCGAGGCGGAAACGTCAGGATTGCTGACCGGGTTCCATCACATCGACGCGATTGGGGATTTGGTGGTCGGGCAATGAAGTGATCGCCGCGCCAGATCAATCGGGCTCGAACGGCCCCTTCGGCGCGACCGCCGCCTTTGGATTATAGTCGAAGACTTCCAGAATTGCTCCTTCGGTCGTTCCATAGGTCTTGTTTGGATATTCCGGATCCTTGAAACGCCGCTCCGCTCGGACAAAACGTTTGCCTTTCGACGAAAACCAGACGTCGATGTCGGCCACGATACCATCACGTTGCCATGTGGCGCGATACTGGCGGATCTTATCGCCGAGATCCTCGCGCTCGGCGACGAACTGGCATGACTGGAACCGTGGACCATAGTCATCCCTCGGCGACCAATTGGCCCGTTGGGAGCGAGACCAGGCCGGCTTGCCGACCGTTCTGTAATAAGCGGTCTCGTCGTCGAAGCGCTGCTCACCAAACTGTTTTCCTGCGCCATCTTTGCGAAGGTCGTAGAACCTTTCGCTGTAAAACCAGCTGGATCGTGTCGCCGCGTAGGCATAATTGACCTCAGCGCAAGACGGATCTTCCTTGAGCTTCTGAGCAAAAGCCGGAGCGGCGATCGATGCCATCAACACCCCGCAAGCAATCGCAAATATCCGCAAATCCTCGCCCCAAAAACATTGCCGACACTGATTTCTGGTTCATACAACCTGTTCGCGCAGGCAGGCAATATGCAGCGAATGGTCAAAATTATCCCAAGGCAATGATATGCTGAGCCTCCGCCGCCTTACGGGCGGCGAAAGCCTCCCTCGCCGCCCATCAGCCTCAGCCACGGCCCGACATGGAACAGGCTCATCAGTCCATACATGGCCGCCATGCCGCTGAAGGCCGATGCGCCATGCATCGGCATCCCGCCCATCGAGCAGATCATGTCCGCCGCCGGATCGCTTGCCGAGAGCGCAGCCATGACGGCAAAGGTGGGTGCCGCCGCAAGCGATAGCCCGCGTGCGACACCAGGCAGAAGCGGGCCGGCGCTATTGCCGGCCCCCATCTTCGAAGGCGTGCTCATTGCCCTGCCCCGTAACGGTCGTGGTGACGCCACCAGACACCCGTTTCGTTGCGCCCCAGCGGTGCGCGGTCGAGCAGCTGGTACATGCCCCAGATCCCGTCCAGCCCGCGGGCATAGGAAGAGTAGCTGTGGTAGATCTCGCCGTCCTGCACGACGAAGGCGCTGAGGCCTGGGCGGTCGCGGGTGTAGGTGGAGATATCGGTGCCCGTCGTTGCGGCCATCTGCGCCACCGGGCCTTCGCCGCCGCGCAGCTCCCATTGCTGTACCCTCTTGCCGGCCTGCGCATCCGGGATCGGAGGTTCGCGGCGGTAGTTGTAGTCGATGCCGCCGTCGCGCTGTTCCTGCAGCGTGAACACCACATTGAAATCATGGTTGAAATCGCTGCCGGCCGACGACGCCCAGTCGAAGGTCCAGCCCATGCGGCGCTTGAATTCCAAGAGTTTGGCCAGCGGCGCGCGGGAGATGGCGGTAAAGGCGACATCGTGGTTTTCCAGATGCACGGTGACGCCGTTGAAGCCATCGGCAATCGCCGAGCAAGATGGGCAGCCGGCCGTATAGTCCGGCCCGAACATGAAGTGATAGACGAGCAGCTGCGAGCGGCCCTTGAAGAGTGCCGACAGCGGCACGATGCCGGCTTCGGTCTCGAACCGGTAGTCCTTGTCGATCTTCACCCAGGGCAGTTCCTGGCGGCGCTCTACCAGTGCATCGCTGCGGCGCGTCAGATCCTTTTCCTCGTCCAGCAGCGCCAGCCGCGCCCGCAGCCATTCCGCCCGTGTTCCGGTCTTGTGCATCATCATTGGTCTTCTCCTCATTTGCATTGAAGGGTCTAAGCCGGCGGGCCGTTGCCTGCCGATGGGGAATAAACTAGGTCTGAATGCCCGAGGGGTGGGAGTTACAAGTGTGACGGGATTCCGATGGACTCGCTGATAACAGCTGCCGCGCAGGCGTTGGCCGTGGGCGATGCGCTGGGCGCAATGAAGCGCGTGGCGCTGCGCGACGACCCGCCGGCGCTTGCGCTGCGCGGCATCGCCATGGCCCAGCTCGGCGATCTCACCCGCGCCAAGGCACTGCTGAAGAGCGCTGCTCATGCCTTCGGCCCGCGCGAGGCCGTGGCCCGCGCCCGCTGTATTGTGGCGGAGGCCGAAATTGCCCTTGTCTCGCGCGATCTCACCTGGCCGGAAAAGGCGCTGGAAGGCGCGCGCCTGACGCTCGAAAGGCGCGGTGACCGCGTCAACGCCGCCCATGCCCGCAACCTGCAGATCCGCCGTCTGCTCCTGATCGGTCATCTCGATGCCGCCGAAAAGCTGCTCGCCGATCTCGACCCCTCGCCGCTGCCGCCGGCTGCCCGCGCCGGCCATGAACTTGCCGTCGCCGGTGTCGCAATCCGCCGGCTGCGCACGGAGCCGGCGCGCCAGGCACTGGCCCATGCGGCCGAAGCGGCGCTGAAAGCCGACATACCGGCACTTGCCGTAGAGGTGCGCGATGCCGCAAAGGTTCTGGAAGCGCCCGCCGCCCGGCTGATCGATGGCGGCACGGAACGCCTGCTGCAGCTTCAGGAGGTCGAGGCGCTGCTTGCCTCAGATACACTCGTCATCGATGCCTGCCGCAACGTGGTGCGCGTGGGCAGCGCGATCGTGCCGCTTGCAAGCCGCCCGGTGCTGTTTGCACTCGCCCGCACGCTCGCCGAGGCAGCACCATCGGATGTCTTACGTTCGATTCTGCTTGCCCGCGCCTTCCGCGCCCGTCACGCCGATGAATCCCACCGGGCGCGGCTGCGCGTCGAAATCGGCCGGCTGCGCGCGGCACTTGCCAATCTTGCGGAGGTCAAGGCGACGACCCACGGCTTTGCGCTGATGCCGCATGATGGACGCGCCGTCGTAGTGCTCGCCCCGCCGGTCGAGGAGGAGCATGCCTCGCTGCTGGCACTTCTCGCCGATGGCGAATCGTGGTCCAGCACGGCGCTCGCAATCGCCCTGAGCCTGAGCCCGCGCACGGTGCAGCGGGCGCTCGACGCGCTGGAAGCGGCCGGCAAGGTGCAGTTTTTCGGCAATGGACGGGCGCGCCGCTGGATGATGCCGCCGGTCGTCGGCTTCCCGACAACATTGTTACTCCCGGGTCCGCTACCGAGCGATTAGAAATAAACGGCAGCAAAGTGCGGAGCGGTTCTGCGTCCGGAATTGCGAAAAAAGAAGGAGGATGGAGCACCATGAAGACATCACAGGCAGAAATCGTCAGGGAGTACGGCCCCTTCGAGGGCACGCGCAATATCGGTGGCGTCACCTATGATGGCCGTCGGGTCTGGTTTGCCGCCGGCGAAAACCTGCGGGCTTTGGACCCCGAAACCGGGGCCGAGCTCAAGACCATCGATGTCGCCGCCCATGCCGGCACCGCTTTCGACGGACGTTACATCTTCCAGATCGCCGAGGACAAAATCCGCAAGATCGATCCCGAAACCGGCACCGTGGTCGCCACCATACCCGCCCCCGGCAAGGGTGCCGATTCCGGCATGGCCTGGTGCGAAGGCAGTCTCTGGGTCGGCCAGTACCGCGAAAACTGCATTCACCAGATCGACCCTGAGACGGGGACGATCCTGCGCACAATCGAATCCAAACGCCATGTGACGGGCGTGACCTGGGTCGATGGCGAGCTCTGGCACGCCACCTGGCAGGACGACAAGAGCGACATCAGGCGCATCGACCCTGACACCGGCGAGGTGCTGGAACGGCTCGATATGCCCGAGGGCACCGGCGTTTCCGGGCTCGAGGCCGATGGCGCGGACCTGTTCTATGCTGGTGGCGGCGGCAGCGGCAAGGTACGGGCGGTCCGCCGGCCGCGATAAGGTTGGGCCGGGGATGTCCGTGGTGCAGCACAATTGCTGGGGCTGCCGATCCGCTCGCCCTGCTTACTTACCCTTCTTGCGCAGCGCTTCGATGAGCACATGCGCTGCCGGACCTGACGATGCCGGGTTCTGCCCGGTGATCAACTGCCCGTCCGTGACGGTGTAGACACCCCAATCCTTGACCTTGGAAAAGATCGCCCCGAGGCTCAGCAACTCGTCTTCCACCAGGAAAGGCACCACCTTCGTCAGCCCGACGGCCTCCTCCTCGCCATTGGTGAAGCCGGTCACCTTCCGGCCCGCGACGAAGGGCGTGCCGTCGGCGTTCTTGACCCGATGCAACACGCCCGGCGCATGGCAGACGAGTGCGATGGTCTTGCCGGCCGCGATGAAGGACTCGATCAGCTTGATGGAGTTGGGGTCTTCGGCCAGATCCCACATCGGGCCATGCCCGCCGGGATAGAAAACCGTGTCATAGTCAGCCTGGTTGACGCTATCCAGCCGCACTGTATTCGCAAGCCGCGCCTTGGCGGCCTCATCGGCATTGAAGCGTCGCGTAAGATCCGTCTGAAACGCCGGCTCGTCGCTCTTGGGGTCGAGCGGTGGCTCGCCGCCCTTGGGCGAAGCGAGCGTCATCTCCGCACCCGCATCCTTGAACGCATAGTAAGGAGCGGCGAGCTCTTCCAGCCAGAAACCCGTCTTCTTGCCGGTATTGCCGAGCTGGTCATGTGAAGTCAGTACGAGCAGAACTTTCATAGTACCTATCCTTCTGTGATTGGCTTGGGGCTGCATTGATCACGACTGAAACCTGGGAGCCGCTGTCATGCGGGCGACAGCATCGGCGATTGGCGATGGCTTTAAGATTTTCGATACAGGGACGAAGTAGCGGAGAAGAATAAAGAGGGAAGACCACGCCAGAGGCAAGTAGTGCCGGCGAAGCCCCAGAGAAACGGAAACTTAACCATACAAAGACAGCTCCGGAACCGTCTTCCATGGCGGGAAGTTTCCCTGCTGCAATCGATGAAGTGAGAGTGACATGGTTCAGTCGTTTCAGGAGCGGTATATCACGCGCGAAGAGCATCAGCGGATCGTCGATTATTACCGGAAGCTGGTGGCCCGGCTCTATGGCAACGTGCGGGATCTGCGGGCACAGGCCGAGGCGCCGGTGAAGAAAGCTCCGCAGGCCGCCGAATGGCCGGACGGGATGCCGCAGGGAAAAGACCTTGGGCCGAATGTCGTCCACCTTGGCTTTTATCGCGACCGACGGAAATCCGGTGCCTGATAATCCGGTGCGCGTCTATACGGTCGAGGAACCCGCCATCTCTGATGAATCGCAGCCAACGCCAGCTTACCCCGGCACCCTGCCCCGGCACGCCCAGGCGACCGAGGCAAACGACCGCGGCCCGTCCGGCTCTCCGGCCTCATAGGCATCCCTCACGGCGATATCGACCCTCGCACGCGTATATGCATCCAGTCCCGCCACATACTTGCCGAGAGGGCCTTCGCCTGATGCAATCGGGTCCCAGTAGTCGGCAAACGAGCCGTAATCCATACGGATCGTGAGCGAAGTCTCCTCCACATCGGCAAGGCCATTGCTGATAAAGCTCGCCTTCATCTCCCCAGGCTGCGTCATCGGCTGGAAAGAATAGCGATGGCGCATCGCCCGCGAATTCGCGTCGATCATGGCAACCGTGTCCCACATCATGCGCATGCCCGACATGCCGCCATAATGATCCCAGACGGCGGCGGCAACGACACCGCCCGGGCGCACGACGCGCCGCATCTCGGCCACCGCCCTGCCGGCCTCCGGCACGAAGTGCAGCATGAGCATCGAGATCGCCCGATCGAAGCTGCTATCCTCGAACGGCAGCGCGCAGGCATCCGCTTCTCGAATGCTGATACGGGAATCGGTATTGCGCCAGTTCGCGGCCTCCACGAAGACGGGCGAAAAATCGATGGCGGTGATCGCCTTCAGGCCGGGATTTTCCGCCAGCGTGAAGGTGAGGCTTCCCGTGCCGCAGCCGACATCGAGAATGCTTTCCCCATCCGCAAACCCGGCAAAATCGATGAGCCCGGGCGCGAGCCTTCTGCTCCAGCGCCCCATCAGTTGCTCGTAACCATCGGCACTTTCGACATTGAAACTCGACGGCATCGCAGTCTCCCCCAAAAAGAGGCAAGCAAGCGGGACAATGTCCGCGCCAACATTAGGACTGCGCGAGCCACGCCGCAAGCAAATCGGCTCTCTTTGTTTCACGCAATTCCGGCCGCAAAACCGCAGCGCAGTTTTGCTGGAATTGCTCTGTCGTTTTCAGTACCCGCTTTTTGCCCTGAAGTTCAGTAGCTTGGCGTCATTTCTTCCGGTTTGCACCCGTAGCGGAAGTTGTCCCATGCGGTATATTATTTCACGCTGGCGAGCAGGCGTCCGAATGCGGCGTCGAAATCCTCCAGGCTGAAATTCTGCGGGTCGTCATGCTCGTCGCTCAGGCCCTGATCGATTGCCGCATGAAATGCTGGAACGAGGCCGGTTTGTGCACGTATGCTCGCCATCAGGTAAAGGAGGGCGAGCCGGTCATACTGGGCCGGCGAGAAACCCGGAGTTGGCGCATTGCCATCGGGTTGGCTCGGGTGCTTCCGGCGCGGCTGCACGTTCTCGATGTGCAGGAACATTCCGCGAGACAAAGTGCCGATCTGCAGTTCCAGCTTGGTTGCGCGCCAGGGCACGCCAAAATCATGGCCGACATAGATCTCGCCCCGGCGGTTGAGGAATATGTGCGCCTTGGCGTTCGACGGGCTCTTGAAACCGTCGAGCCGATTGACCTGGTTGCTTGTATCGATGTCGGCGGGAAACTGCGCCACGTTCCCGAAATTCGGCGAACTCGTGTCGTGAATGACAAAATAGCGCGCGAACGGCGCATTCGGATTGTTCGAGTTGCCACGGGATACCGGGGCGTCAAGACTGCCTCCAAGCCCGGCTTCGGTCAGTCCGGTGGCAGAGATTGCCTGCTGCAGCTTGGGCCTGGAGATCTCGACCGGTTTGCCGATGAAGCCGGCAAGATTGGGCGGTAGCTGTGCGGGCGTGGCGTCCACATTTCCCAGTATTTTCACCTTGCGCAGCAGACAGGATGCCTGTTCGCCGGGAGTTCCCGCAAAGGCCATGGTCTCTGTGTTGAACTTGCATTTTCCAAAGGTCGCCGCTGTCGTCTGGCTGGCCGCGCCGGCAACTATCAGAATGCCTAGGGTCAAAAGGTAACGCATCGCAAATTCCTCTCCTGCTTGCGTGGAAACATCACGGGCACATTGCGCCGCCCGTCAGGTTGAGCTTCTCCTTGGCAAAGGCACACAATTTCGAGATGGCGTTCTCCGGCTTCAGATCGGGGCTCTGGCTGCCTGGGTAGACGATGAAAATCACGTCGTGGCCGAGCCCGAAATTCTTGTAGGGATAAACGTGTCCCGGCCCGACGCAGGCCGTTTCATCGCTGTTCCACTTCTTGCAACGGCTTTCGCCGATTGCCTCGAAAACCCTGCTTGATCCCTCGCCGAGCCGCATGAAAGGACCACCATCCGCGATCAGAACCGGCGTCCACCGGTCCTTGTAGACGACGACCCCCATATCGCCGAACCGCAGCCCGGTCTTGTCCGCGAACATGCGGCCCATTTCACCGCTCTTGCTGCCGGTTATCCTGGAAAGGCCGGCCGTCGGCATCACGATGAAGGGAATGCGGTCCGGATCGATTTGAGCAGACCGCGCAGAAGGATTAGAGGAACCGGGCCACTTATAGGACGTCTCCTTCAGATCGGTAGCACCGGGCAGACCGTTCCATGCCGCCCAGGATCCATCAACGTCGAGCGCCATCTTGCTGCGCCAGTAGATCGCGCCGTCCTTGAGACGCAGCAACGCTTTCACGTTGCTGGGGTCGCGACTGCACAGATAATACTGTTTCGATTCCGCGACACCAGGAAGCCTCAGGTTAAAACCGAGAAAGCGATCCTTCGCGCCCTGTCCGGCCGCGCCGTCGCAACCGACAAACTCTTGTCGATAGGGTTCGTCGAGCGGCACTGATGCCGGGAATTCGACTGCCTTGAGGAGGTCGGCGGAGCTCGCCGGCGGTTCCGCAGCGTGGGCGTGAATAGCCAGCATTGCAATGCCAAACGTCACTAAAACTCGGGATAGTTGAAGCATGTAGAGGGACATAGTCGGGCACTCCTCTTGCTCGGCTTCGATGCAACGTGTGCGATCCAAATGGTTCTTCCATTTAATCTTAGAGTGTGCAATCTTGACGACAATTGCAACACTAATGTTTCTGCAGGTTGAAAGTATTTCCTGCAGGGATTCTGCAAGGAGGGTGAAGATGCAGCGGCTAATTCTCATGACCCTGAGAAACGTCGGGCTTGCTATTCTGATCACCGCGTTTGTCACACGCATCACGCAGGCGGCGGAAACCGACCCGGCGGCGTTGATCGCTGAAATGAAAGACCGCTTCGAGAGGCGGATCGATGGTGGCCAGTATATGAGATCATCATGCTCGCCAACGGCGGATAATGACTGGCCAGGCGTCGAACTCCTGCGCTGCACCTACAGGGAACTGAACGCCGAGGCGACGGTCACGCTCGCCTTGCCGAGCGCAGAGCAACTGGCACGTTGGACGGTTTCCGCCTGCCGCGACGCTGGAGCAACCGACATGAGGGCCTGCGCGCGCTACATCGAGAAGCGCATCTGGTCGGCTTCGAATGCCCAGTTTCCAGTACGCGGCTATGTGATCGAACCGCATTCGGTACTCGGGGGTGCGTCGAACGAAGCCTACTGTTTTCTGTTCCGCGACGGCGTGACGGTAAGGACGGCAGCGGTCACGTCACGCGCGCCGCAAGGCGGCAAATGCGCTCCGCAAAGTGCGGAAAATGATCCGATCACGCGCGCCTTCACCTATGCGCGGATTGCGTCGACGACCCGCGCCGAGTTGGCGCTTGCGCCCGGTGCCCCAAGCGAGGCTGTCTTGGCGGGCACGGCTTTCCCCGATGCTGTGCGCAAGGAATTCGTCGCCGCATGGGCCTCCGATCGCAACCGCCTGATTTCTGGTGCTGCCATTGCCGACAAGGCGAAAGGGAAATTCAACTGACCGTATTTTTCGGCCTTCTATCTAGTTCAACGAGGCGATAGCGGCATTGAGCGCCGTGGCATAGGCGACCCATACGCCGTAGGGCATGAACAGAAACGACGACAGCCGGTCGCGTTTCCAAGACAGGCCGATGAAAGCAAGGATCAGCAGGAGCAGCGGGATGATGATCATCAGTCCCAGGCTCGGGGATTTGAGGCCGAAGAAGGCCGGGGACCAGGCGAAATTCAACACGAGCTGTGCGATCCAGGTGGTCATGACGGGTGAGCGCCTGCTGCGCGCATATGTCCGCGCGCCCGCAATGCCGATGAGGATGTAAAGGACCGTCCAGGCCGGACCAAACAGCCAGTTCGGCGGCGTGAACCAGGGCTTGGCGAGCGACTGGTACCATTCATCCGGCAGATTGATGAGACCGATGAGAAGCCCGCCGCCGAGCGTGAGCAGAATGAAAACGAGATAATGATCAAACCGGTGCAACGGAACCCCCGCTTAAGTGACGATTGAAGTGGCGTCCGCCGGCGCGCCGTCAAGAGCGGCCTCTTCCCAGCCCGGTCAGGCGTCCCGCCAGTAGCGTTTGGGCGCACGGCCGAAGACGCGCTTGAAGGCATTGCCGAAGGCGCTTTCGGAGGAATAGCCGAGATCGGCGGCAAGGCCCGCTACCGTCGCCTGCTTTCGGCGCAGCGCCTCGCGGGCGCGGTGCATGCGCCAGCGGGTGACGTAGTCGAGGGGCGCAACGCCGACCTGATCGCGGAAGCGCTGTGCAAAGGCGGAGCGCGACATGCCGGTGCGGCTTGCGAGTTCGCCCACCGTCCAGCGATATCCGGGATCGTTGTGGATCAGGCTGATCGCCTTGCCGATGCCGGGATTGCCGAGCGCGCCGATCCAGCCGGCATTGTCTGCGCCGGCGCGGGCGACATGGGCGCGCAGCGCCTGTACGAGCAGGATATCGCCCATCCGCCGTGTCATAAGCGTCGAGCCCATTTCGCCGGCTCCGAGCTCGTCGTCGAGGGTCGCAAGTGTAGCGCGCAGAACGGCGGCAGCGCGGTCGCTTGCCGGTATATGGATGAAGGGCGGCAGCGCATCGAGCAGCAGTTGCGCATTGCCGCCGGATATGACGAAACTGCCACCGATCAGCACCRTCTCGTCGCCGCCATGCCGGGCAATATCGGAATGCGCCCAATCGAAGAAGGCGATGCCGTCTTCCGGCTCGCTCGCGAGATCATTGGCGATCACATAATCAGGCGCATTGGCAAGCAGGAACGTATCGCCCGCCTCAAGCGCAAAGGGCTGCTCGCCCGGCAGGATGATCCAGCACCCGCCCCTGATGACGGCGACGAATTTCAGTGCCGGCTTAGGCGGAAAACGGAAAGCCCACCGCCCGCCCACTTCGAAACACGTGCAGCGGGCGCTCTCGATATCAACGAGCGAAAACACATCGGACAGGGGATCGATCATGACTTCTGGACGATCTCGACGAAATGACAGAGCCTGCAGCATAGATTCTCCAGACTGTCGCTGCAATCCTTGAGGTCACCACCAAGGAGAAGAACGATGTCCCCGATCAAGGACAAGGTCATTGCCATTACCGGCGCCAGCAGCGGCATCGGCGAAGCGACCGCCCTCATTCTGGCCGAGCGCGGCGCCAGGATCGTACTAGGCGCCCGGCGCAGCGAGAAGCTGGAAGAATTAGTTCAGCGCATCACCGAGGCTGGCGGCGAGGCCATCTACCGCGTCACCGACGTCAAGAAGCGCGCGGATCTCGAAGCCCTCGTGGCGCTTGCCTGCGACACCTACGGAAAGCTCGATGTCCTGATCAACAATGCCGGCATCGGGCCGATTTCGCCGATGGATGAATTACGCGTCGAGGATTGGGAGGAGATGATCGACGTCAATATCAAGGGGCCGCTCTATGGCATTGCCGCCGCCCTGCCCGTCTTCCGCCGCCAGGGTTTCGGCCATATCGTCAACACGCTCTCGACGGCGGGCATCAGCATCAAACCGACCATGGCCGTCTATGCCGGTACCAAGAATGCCATGCGCACCATCGCCGAAGGCCTGCGGCAGGAGGCCGGCCCGCATCTGCGCGTCACCAATATCTCGCCGGGCTTCATCAGGACCAATTTCGCAGACTCCCTGACCAGCCCGGCCGTGAAAGCCGGCATTGCCAAAAGCATGGAGGAAATGGCGATCACGCCGGATGCGATCGGCCGCGCGATCGCCTTTGCGATCGAACAGCCTGACGATGTCGATGTCGGCGATATCGTCATCCGGCCGACAGCGCAGGCGTGAACACAGCATGAAGCGGACCAGCCGTTCGCCGGTCCGCTTTGCCGAATGCGGCCGTTCATCAGGCCTTGTCGAGAACACTCCAGTCAAAACCCTTCGCCCAGTCGGCATAGCTGTGCCAGGCGACATCGGGGAAATCGCGGCGCAGGGCGGCGATATCGGCGGAATAGCCGGTACGGTCGAACCATTCGAACATCAGCGCCGCATCCTCGCTCTGCTGGCGCATGGCCGCAATCGGCAGCTCCTGGAAACGGATCGGCCGGCCGAGCGCTTCGGTGAGAATCTTCGCCTGCTCCTCGCCCGAGAGTTCGTCGCCGGCAATATCAAAACGCTTACCGAAGACCTGCTCGCGCCGCTCGGCAAGGGCGGCGACGAAATGGCCGATATCGTCGATGGCGATCTGCTGCAGCTTGCGGGCTGGCGGCAGGGCCGCGGCATAGACGCCCTGTTTCAGGCCGCCGATCGACCAGGGGGCGACGGTATTTTCCATGAAGGCGACGGGTGCGCTGATCGTATAGGGAATGCCGAGCCCGGCAATATGCTGTTCGACCAAGTACTTGCTGTCGAAATGCGGGATGCCGGTCTTCCTGTCGGCATCGCCGACCGACCCATAGATGAGATGGCCGATACCGGCCTCCCTGGCCGCATCGGCAGCGGCAATGCCCTGGCGCGTCTCCGCCTCGATGCCGGCCTCATAGCTGTTGCCCATCAGGTACATGGTTTCGACGCCTTTGGCGGCCTTGACGATCGACGCCTTGTCGTCGAGATCGCCGACGACAACCTCGATGCCGGATGCGGCAAGCCGTTTAGCACTATCGCTGTCCGGCCGGCGCGTCAGCCCCTTGACGTGGTGGCCGCGTGCGGCAAGCGCCCGGGCGACGGCGCCGCCCTGCTGGCCGGTTGCGCCCGATACGAGAATGCTTCGGGTGTTGCTCATGTCTCTGCTCCTTCTCTTGCCGATGGCAGTTGCTGATGGAGTAGATTTAGGATTGCCGCATTGGTTCATAATGACCTAAAAATGCCAAACATCGTCCCATTGAGAGCAACAATGATCGATCTCAACGATATCGTGATCTTCTCCCGCGTCATAGAAACCGGCAGCTTCACCGCAGCTGCCCGGCTGCTCGGCATGCCCAAGACGACGGTCAGCCGCCGGGTTGCGGCCCTCGAGCGTGACCTCGGCGTGCGCCTCCTGCAGCGCACGACCCGCAGCCTCGGCATGACGGAGGCCGGGCGGCTCTATTATGAGGAGGCAAGCGAGGCGCTGAGGAAGATCGAAGGCGCCAACAACAGGCTTGCCGAAGCGCAGGCCGAGCCCTCGGGCACCATCCGCATATCGGCTCCGGTCGGCTTCAGCGGCCATTTCCTGCAGGAAGCGACTTTCGAATTCATGGCGACCTATCCGAAAGCCAGGGTCGAGCTGCGGCTGACCGACGAGCGGCTGAACCTCGTCGACAATGGCATAGACCTCGCCTTCCGCACCGGATCGCTGGAGGATTCCACCCTGATTGCCCGCAAGCTCGGCCCGACCTATCGCCTGCTCTGCGCCAGCCCCGCCTATCTCGCCCGCGCAGGCCGACCCTTCACGCCTGATAATCTCGCAAACCATGATTGCGTCATCGCCGGCCCATCTGCCGCCCACGCGCAATGGGTGCTGGAAGGCTCGGCCGGGCCGGAAACGGTCTCCGTATCAGGACGCTTCGCCGCCAATGAAATGCAGGCGGTCATGGAGGCGGCCATTGCCGGCTATGGCATCGCGCAGCTGCCTTACGGCGTAGCCTTCGCCTGCATCGCCGACGGGCGACTGCAGCGCGTGCTCGACGAATACACGACGGCATCGGGCGGCCTGTACGTCGTTTATCCCAGCAGCAAACATCTTTCGCCGCTGGTGCGCGCCTTCATCGCGCTCGCAGAAAAGCGGCTGCACGCGGCCGATGCGCGAAACATCCTGCCGAATAGTCCTTAGACCAGCCGCGCGCATCAGCCTGATGGTTGCCAAAGCCGCCCGATAAGCAGAAGCTCCTTTTCTGTGATCGAGGGAATGCGGCATATGACTATATCAGCCATATCAGGGCATCCGGCAAAATCCGGCAGCGCAAGCATCTGCCGTGGCTGCTGGGACCAGATGCATATGCCGATCCCGATCCGCGGCCCGCTCTCGCTGCCTTTCCGCGCTTTCGGGATAACCCGCAGCAAGATGAACCCCGATATCTGCACGATCTGCGAGCGCTCCTTCCAATATGTGAAGAAGCAGCGCCACATCACCGCCGGCGCCACCATCCTCTTTGCCGATATCAGAGGTTATACCGGCCTGTCGGAACGCATCGAGGCAATCGAGCTCAGCCGCATCGTCAGCCTGTTTCATGATCGCGCCGCACAGGCGATCTGGGAAAATGACGGTATCGTCAACAAACAGATGGGCGACGGGCTGATGGCGATCTTCAACTTCCCGATCACCCGCAAGGACCATGCCGCAGCCGCCATCAGGGCCGCGCTGGAGATCCAGCGCTCCTGCACGGAAGCGCTCGCCGAACTCGACACCGGCTACACCCTCGGCATCGGCGTCGGCATTCACACCGGCGATGTGCAGATCGGCGAATTTTCGAGCTTCCGCAGCGATTTCACCGCAATCGGCGGCGTGGTCAACCAGGCCGCAAGGCTGGAATCGCAGGCAGCACCCGGCGAAATCCTCGTTTCGCTGGAAACGACACTCCAGGCCCCCGAACTGATGGGCGGCACGGAAGCACGGTCGCTCTTGCTGAAGGGCATCGAGCAGCCCGTGGAGGCGCGGGTATTGCGGGTGGAGTGAGTATGATGCCCCATAGTCCCCTACTGGCTACCTATCCGCTACGATCATTCTAGCCGGGATAGGCAGAGACTGGTGAATCGGATTTCCACTCTTCAATCGTCCTAAGAGCGTGCTTGATCAATAGCGGCTCGGAAACCTCCAATCCCTGCTCCTTGATCCAATCGAGCAAAGGCTTGGCGCGACCTGCTTCGCCCCGTCCTGCTGCCCTTGCTGCATCAGCCACGAAGCCCTTGACGGCATCCAGATCCCACACAAGGCGGTATACCGTTTCATTTACATCTATGGTGAAGCCCAGTTGCTCCTGCGGGAAAATGGTCTCCTCGGCCAGACGGATGAAAGTCTGCTGCCACATCTCCAGATATTCCCCCTTGCTCACGTAGTCCGGATCCGTCCCGGCCCTGCGGATTGCGACAAGACCGAAGCAAAGCAGCCATATCTTTTCCCTCAGTTTGACGTACTGAAGCAATTTCGTGCTGTTTGCCCACGTCTCTTCCTTGTTGTCGCTATCCTGCTTTGTATAGAATGGTTTAGGGACCAATTCGATCATGTTACGAGCGCGCCACATAATCTCCATCGAGAGAACCTTGGCGTTCAGAATGAGAATCCTGCGTTCAATCTCGTCCATCTCGGAAGGGTCGGCATCCTGTGAGGCGCCAGCTGCGGGTACCCGTGTTTCAGGTGCTGGTCTCTCGGGTAACAGTCTCTCGGGTGTCGTGTTTTTAGGCGCCAAGTTCTCTTCCGTCCGCTCCCCCGTGATCCGGCGTGTACCGAGCAAGCCGAACACCGCAGCGACGATGAAGGAAAAGACCCAGTCGCTCCCATAAACGCCACTCTGGGCAAATGACAGTAGCTGAAAAAGGACGATGACCCACGCAGTAGCGATGCAGGCATAGCGCTGCGCCTTGACCAGATTGATTCGCACATGTTCCCCCTGTGTTCACGGCCGGGACCATAGTGAGCCGCGACGCGAAAATCCATGCCCGGCAACGCAGGCGAGCAAAAAACAAAACCACTTGCATTTAAATCCGAACGTTCGTATTTTTATCCGCGAAAACGGGAAACCCTATCTGTGACGCGAACGCGCAAGATCACCACTGACGATATTCTGGATGCTGCCGAGCGCGTCGTCGTGCGCGCCGGTGCGACGGGGCTTTCGATCGATGCGGTGGCGAAGGAGGCGGGCGTCAGCAAGTCGCGTGTCGTCTATGACCACAAGACCAAGAGCGCCCTTCTGGAAGCGCTGGTCGATCGCCGCGTCGGCGCCGATATCGCCCATATGGAAGAATGCGTGAAGGCGAGTGCGGATACCCCTCACCCGGAGCTTTACGGCCGCATCGCGGCTGCCGACAAGACGCTTGATGATACCGACCGCGCCGTGGCGATGGCGATCAGCGCCTCCATGTCGAGCGAGGAAAATCTGCAGCAGATCATCCGCAAATGGGTGGTGACCGATCTGGCGGCCATGGCCGCCGGGCCGAAGCCGCGCGCGGCGCTGATGGCCTATCTGGCGCTGACCGGCTTCTATTGTACCGAACTCTTCGATTTCCACCGCTGGAGCGGTGCGGAACGGCAGGAGCTGCTCGAGGATATCCGTAACGTCTACACAACGTTCCCCGAGCCTCCTGAAACGAAGAGCTGAAACCCTGAACCAAAGCAATTCCAGGAAACGCGTGAAGAAGTTTTCCGTCCGGAATTGCGTGAAGACCAAGATACCAAAGCACTAACCTAGCAAGCCGCCCGGGGGCGGCCAAAAAGGGATATATCCATGTTGCGCAATACCAGACTGCCTCGCCCTTGGGCGTTGATGGCAGCCACGACCCTTCTCGCACTGACAGCAGGGCACACATTCGCTCAAGAGGGCGGAATGCAGATGCCGCCGGCGGCCGTCGGCGTGGTCGAGATGAAGAGCCATGCCGTGCCTGTGGTCAACGAATTGCCGGGCCGCATTGCCGCCACCCGCGTTTCGGAAGTGCGCGCCCGCGTCTCCGGCATCCTGCAGGAGCGCGTCTTCGAACAGGGCACCTTCGTCAAGAAGGACGACGTGCTCTACCGCATCGATCCCCGCATTTTCCGCGTCCGCGTCGCCTCTGCTGAAGCCACGCTGCAGCGCGCCAAGGCGACACAGCAGAATGCCCGCCTGCAGCTGGAGCGCCAGCAGAACCTGAAAGAGCGCAATATCGCGACCGGCATCGATTACGATTCGGCAGCCGTCGCCGTTGCCCAGGCCGATGCCGATGTGGCGAGTGCGGAAGCCGGCCTCGATGAAGCCAAGATCAATCTCGATTACACCGACGTCCGCGCGCCGATTTCAGGCATTATCGGCGGCGCGCTGGTGACCGAAGGCGCGTTGGTGACCGCCGACGGCACCTCCAATCTGGCGCTCATCCAGCAGGTCGACCCTGTTTATGCCGATTTCACCCAGTCCGCCCAGGATCTCCTGAACCTCAAGCGGGCCGTGGCCGACGGCAAGCTCGCCAGCACCGCACCGGGCGAGGCCCGCGTCGAACTCGTTTTCGATGATGGCAGCCTCTATGCCGAGCCCGGCCGGCTGCTGTTCGCCAGCGCCAATGTCGACCCCAATACCGGACAGGTGACACTGCGTGCCGAGTT
Source organism: Rhizobium sp. 01T437 (assembly GCF_056398505.1). Taxonomy (NCBI): domain Bacteria; kingdom Pseudomonadati; phylum Pseudomonadota; class Alphaproteobacteria; order Hyphomicrobiales; family Rhizobiaceae; genus Rhizobium; species Rhizobium sp. 01T437. Next base: position 78,904 of record NZ_JBFTPM010000001.1, on the reverse strand, counting down.
CCCCAACAAGCACGGCGATCTCCTGCCCGGCATGTATGTGCGCGTGCGCATCGAACAGGCCGTGCGCCAGGATGCGCTGACCGTGCCGCAGCGCGCGGTGACCAGAAACGAAGCCGGCCAGGCGCAAGTCTATGTGCTCGCCGAAGGCAACAAGGCGGAGCTTCGCCCCGTCACGCTCGGCCAGGTTCTCGGCTCAGAATGGGTCGTGGAATCGGGCCTGAAGGCAGGCGAAACCGTCATCGCCGATGGCGTGCAGAAAGTGCAGCCCGGCGCGACGGTGGCGCCCGAACCCTGGAAGCCGGATGCGGCAGCGGATGCTTCGGCGCCCGCCCCTGCAAAGGCGGAGTAAGAGCTCATGGCACAATTCTTCATTCGCAGGCCGATCCTGGCCTGGGTCTTCGCGCTGTTCATTTCGATTGCCGGCATCATCGCCATCCCCTTCCTGCCGGTCTCGCAATATCCGAAGGTCGCTCCACCGCAGCTTTCGATCTCCACGTCCTATCCCGGCGCTTCCCCGCAGGAGATCTATCAGGGTGTGACGCGCCAGATCGAGGATGAGCTGAACGGCGTCGAAGGGCTGATGTATTTCGAATCGACCTCGGACAATTCCGGCTCGGTCAGCATCAACGCCACATTCCGCGCCGGCACCGATATCGACCAGGCCTCCGTCGACGTGCAGAACGCCATTCGCCGCGTCGAAGCCCGCCTGCCCGCGACTGTTCGCTCGCAGGGCATCAACGTGGAAGAGGCAAGCTCCGGCTTCCTGATGTTCATTGCGCTCACCTCCACCGATGGCACGCGTGATGAAGTGGCGCTCGGCGATTACATCACCCGCAATATCATCGGCGAGCTGCGCCGCATCGATGGTGTCGGCCGCGCTCAGCTCTTTGCCGCCCAGCGCGCCCTGCGCGTCTGGATCGACCCGGACAAGATGGTCGGCCTGAACCTCACGACCGACGACATCAATGCCGCGATCACCGCCCAGAACGCCCAGGTGGCAGCCGGCCAGATCGGCGCCGCGCCGAACCCGGTCACCCAGGACCTGACGGCAACAGTGCTCATGCAGGGGCAATTGCAGACGCCGCAGCAATTCGGCGAGATCATCCTGCGCGCCAATCCCGATGGCTCCACCGTGCGGCTGAAGGATGTCGCCCGCGTCGAGCAGGGTGCGGAATCCTATAACTTCACCAGCCGCCTGAACGGCCAGCCGAGCGCGGCCATCGCCATCCAGCTCTCGTCGACTGGCAATGCCGTCGCCGTCTCCAACGCCGTCAACGAGAAGATGAAGGAGCTCTCGCGCTTCTTCCCCTCAGGCATCGAATATTCCGTCCCCTACGATACCAGCCCCTTCGTCTCGGCCTCGATCGAGAAGGTCATCCACACGCTGATCGAGGCCGTCGCCCTCGTCTTCGTGGTCATGTTCATCTTCCTGCAGAATTTCCGCTACACGGTAATCCCGACACTCGTCGTGCCGGTGGCGCTGCTCGGCACCTGCGCCGTCATGTATGCGACCGGCTTTTCCATCAACGTGCTCACCATGTTCGCGATGGTCTTGGCGATCGGCATCCTCGTCGACGACGCGATCGTCGTCGTCGAAAATGTCGAGCGCATCATGGCCGAGGAAGGGCTGTCACCAAAGGCGGCTGCCCAGAAGGCGATGGGCCAGATCACCGGCGCCATCCTGGGGATCACGCTGGTTCTCTCCTGCGTCTTCATTCCCATGGCCTTCTTCCCGGGTTCGACCGGTATCATCTACCGTCAGTTCTCGCTGACCATGGTCGTCTCGATCCTGTTTTCGGCCTTCCTGGCGCTATCGCTGACACCGGCGCTCTGCGCCACATTCCTGAAGCCCATCAAGCAGGGCCACCACCACAAGCGCGGCATCGGCGGCTGGTTCAACCGCAATTTCGAGCGCATCACCGCGGGTTACTCGACGACCGTTACTGGCATGGCGCGCCGCGCCGGCCGCATGATGATCGTTTATCTCGCCCTCGTCATCGGCCTCGGCTATCTCTTCATCAACCTGCCGACGGCCTTCGTTCCCGACGAAGACCAGGGCTTCATGATCGTCGATATCCAGGGCCCGCCGGAAGCGAGCGCCAACCGCACGATCGAATCCATCAAGCAGGTGGAAAAGATCTTCCGCACCGAATCCGCCGTCGAAAATATCGTGGCGATCCAGGGCTTCTCCTTCTCGGGCAACGGCGCCAATGCCGCACTCGCCTTCGTCACGCTGAAGGATTGGGCAGACCGCGGCCCCGGCAACACCGTCCAGGAAATCGCCAACCGCGTGAACGGCCAGCTCTTCGCGCTCAAGGATGCCACCACCTTCGCGCTCTCGCCGCCGCCGATCGAAGGCTTCGGCGCCACCGGCGGCTTCTCCTTCCGCCTGCAGGACCGCGGCGGCAAGGGCCAAGTGGCCCTTTCGGAAGCGGCCGGCCAATTGATGGGCATGGCCGCCAAGAGCCCTGTCCTGACGGGCATGCGCGTGGAAGGCATGCCGGATGCAGCCCAGGTGCTGATGGTGATCGACCGCGAAAAGGCCAACACCTTCGGCATCTCATTCGCGGACATCAACAATGCGATCACCGCCAATCTCGGCTCGTCCTATATCAACGACTATCCGAATACCGGCCGTATGCAGCGCGTCATCGTTCAGGCGGATGATCGCGCCCGCCTGCAGATCGACGACGTGATGAAGATCAACGTGCGCAATGCCAGCGGCGGCATGGTGCCGCTCTCCTCCTTCGCCATTGCCCAATGGCAGAAGGGCGCACCGCAGATCGTCGGCTATAACGGCTATCCGACCGTCCGCATCTCCGGCGCGCCGGCCCCCGGCCAATCCTCCGGCGCGGCAATCGCCGAAATGGAGCGCCTCGCCTCGCAGCTTCCGGATGGTTTCGGCTTCGAATGGTCCGGCCAGTCGGCGGAGGAAATCACCTCCGGCAGCCAGGCGCCGATCCTCTTCAGCCTGTCGATCCTCTTCGTCTTCCTGCTTCTGGCAGGTCTCTACGAAAGCTGGTCGATCCCGCTCGCGGTCATGCTCGTGGTGCCGCTCGGCGTCATCGGCTCGGTGGCGGCGGTGATGCTGCGCGATATGCCCAACGACATCTATTTCAAGGTGGGCCTCATCGCCATCATCGGCCTATCGGCCAAGAACGCCATCCTGATCGTCGAATTCGCCAAGGATTACTACGCCGAAGGCAAATCCCTGCTGGATTCGGCGATAGAAGCCGCCCGCGTCCGCTTCCGCCCGATCATCATGACCTCGCTCGCCTTCACCCTCGGCGTCGTGCCGCTGGCGATCGCGACAGGCCCGAGCGCCGCCAGCCAGAACGCCATCGGCACCGGTGTGCTTGGCGGCATGATCTCCGCGACGGTCCTCGCGATCTTCTTCGTCCCGGCCTTCTTCGTGTTTGTGCTGAAGCTGATGCGCACGAGGCGGCCGGTCACTGAGGAGCAAATGCCAGCCGCACCCGAGACACCTCCAACCGCCCCGGCCACCCACTCCTGACCTACGACCGGTGCGTTATACCTCCCGGGCTCCCTTGAGGGTCCGGGAGGTTTTTTGTTTCTGGGGCTTGGGCGAAACTGAAGAATTGTAGGGTCTGCCGTGGAGCACCCCCCTCTGGCCTGCCGGACTGCCGGGGTCGAGCCACGGGTCTCGACCCGTCCTTCGGACCCCCCACAAGGGTGGAGATCGACAAGCGGCGCGACCTTCCCACCTCGCTGACATTGCGCGGTTTGCCACGTCTACTATTTGGGGAAGCCGGCGCTCCCAGCCAATCTCCCCACCTGTGGGGGAGATGGCCGGCAGGCCAGAGGGGGATGTCGAGCACTCCAAGGCCGGACGAACCAGCCCAAGCAATAGACACCGTATCCACCCGCCCTATATCCGCCCGGCAAAAGCACAATTGCCGGGAGCACCCCATGCCATCCACCTTCATCGCCAGGGGCGCACAGGCCTACGAAGCCGCCATGGGCCGCTGGAGCCGCAAGCTCGCAGACCCCTTCCTCGCCTTCGCCGGCGTACCCGCACATGGCCGCGTCCTCGACGCCGGCTGCGGCACCGGCAGCCTGACGCTGGCGCTCGCAGCCCATCCCGAACTGACCGCCATCGAAGCCCTGGATTTCGAGGAAAACTTCGTCGCGGCCCTCGGCGCCCGCACGGACGACCCGAGGATATCGGCCCGCCAGGGCGACGTCTGCGCCCTGCCCTATGAAGACAAGAGCTTCGACGCCGCCTATTCCCTGCTCGTCCTGCACTTCGTCTCCGATGCCGACAGGGCCATCACCGAAATGCGCCGCGTCCTCAAGCCGGGCGCCACCGCTGCCGCCGCCGTCTGGTCCCATGACGGCATGCCGAGCTGGCGCCTCTTCTGGAACACCATCCGCGCCATCGAACCCGAAGCCGAAGGCAACGGCATTCCATCAGGCCCGCGGCCGATGACCTCCGAGGGCGAGTTGCGGGCGCTCTTTGCCGGCGCAGGCTTTGCCGATGTCACAGAGGCAAGGCTGACGATCACGATGGACTACGCCGGTTTCCACGATTTCTACCTGCCGAAGGTCTATGGGCAGGGACGGTTTTCGGCGTTTTTCGATGGATTGCCGGAAGCGAGGCAGGAGCGGCTGCAGGATGCTCTGAGGATGGCATATCTGGATGGCAGGTCAGAGGATGGGCCGCGGGGGTTTGAGAGTGTGGCCTGGGCGGTGCGGGGTGTATGAACCGATTTCAGCGAATGAAGCCCAGCTTTCAAGATGACACTCTGACCAGTTGTGAAAATCCTCATCACCCGAAGCGACGTAAATGAATTGCTTACAAAAGCCATGCAATCAAGAGGTGCAAGAAAACAAACCATCAGATAGGAAGCTCGTGCAGATTTACTACGTCTATGCCCTCAAAGACCCGAGAACGATGAAGCCATTCTATATTGGAAAAGGCTCTGGAGCACGAGCTTGGGAACATCTAATAAACTTCGAAGACAATTCGAAGGGAAAACGAATACAAGAGATTCAAAACGCCGGTTACAACCCTATTGTACATATCATCTGCGCCGGTCTTGACGAAATCCATGCCATTGCGCTGGAGGCAGAAATAATCAGTACGTTCGGGACCGAGGCAACAGGCGGAATACTTACGAATGTTGTAATTCCATCTGGAAAGACATCACGCCAAAAGCGCAAAATTAACGTTCCTCCAGGAGCGCTCGAAAGAGCACAGCTGGGGTTAGCGCTAATAAAAGGTGCATTGCTAGAGTTGGCTCAAGCAAATGAAAATGGAATAACCAATGCCGAGGCCGCTAGGGCTCTTGATCTAAAAAGTGATCACAATAAAGAAAACGAGGATTATCTCACTTTCAGCGTAATAGGACTAATGCTGCAAGAAGGGCGACTGAAGCGCGTCGAAAAAGCAAAGGGTAGAGGCGCTTTCTTTGTCGATCCCGATATTTCTCGCACCGTTGAGAAGGCTTTTTAATTTTTAGGACAGTGACGCCGCTCTAGGATGAGTGGCTCGACGGCACAATCCGAGCCCACTGCGATTTACTTCCCGGGTTTTTCAGGGCCCGGGAAGCACAATAGGACAACGATACAACTGCGTCCCAGCCACCTTCTAGTCAATCACCAAGCCTGCTGCGTCGGCATCACAAACACCTCGGCAATATCCACATGCCGCGGCGACTGCAGCGCAAACAGCACCGTCTCGGCAATATCCTCGGCCTTCAGAAACTCCATCTGCGTCTTCAGCTCCTCCATCTGCCGGCGCGCGGCCGGATCGGAGATCTGGTCGTAAAGCTCGGTCTCGACAGCACCCGGCTGCACGCAAGTCACACGGATATTGTGCTTCTTGCCAAGCTCGATGCGCATGCCATCAGACAGCGCGGTGATTGCATGTTTCGTCGCGCAATAGACCGACAGGCCCGCAAAGACCTTGCGGCCGGCAATCGACGAGGTGTTGACGATATGGCCGGATTTCCGGCCGATCATGTGCGGCAGCACGGCGGCCGTCGTGTTGAGCACGCCCTTGATATTGACGTCCACCATCCGGTGCCACTCATCCGTCTTCAGCGCATCGATATCCGAAAGCGGCATCAGGCCGGCATTGTTGAAGAGGATATCGATCGTGCCGAATGCCTCGGCGAGTTTTGCGACGCCGGAGGCGACGGAGGCGCTGTCGACGACATCCATCTCCAGCGCTATTCCCTGCCCGCCGGCCTTCTCGATCTCCGCAACGAGCGCCTCCAGCCGCTCGGTGCGCCGCGCGGCAAGACCGACCTTGGCGCCATTGGCCGCAAGCTTCAGCGCCGTGGCAGCGCCGATACCGCTCGATGCGCCCGTGATAAGAGCAACTTTTCCTTGGAGTGACATGGTTTCATTCCCTTTTTCTGCCGCCCTGAGACGGTTGGTTTCGACGGGAACAAACTAGAAGGATGGCCGCGCGCTTTCGCTCGGCCGCTTGCTGAAACTGTCGGGGATTTGCTGCGAAAGAGAGCAATTCCAGCAAAAGTGCGCAGCGGTTTTGCGTCCGGAATTGCGTAAAAACAGAAAGGCTCTACCCGCGATAGTCACGCGGGCTGACGCCCACCTGCCGCCGGAACACCTGCGCGAAATGGCTGGGGCTCGAATAGCCGAGATCGAGCGCGATCTGGATGATGCTGGCATCCGTCTCGCGCAGCAGCCAGCGGGCTTCGGCCATCTTCAGCTGGATGAAATAATCCGATGGCGAAGAACCGGTCGATTGCTTGAAGACGCGGGAAAAATGAAAGGCGCTAAGCCCTGCCTCGGCTGCTAGGCTCTTGAGATTGAAAGCCTGATCGAGCCCCGCCTCCATCATCCGCACGATCAACTGCAGCTTGAATGCCGGCAGCGCCCCGCGCCGAGCGGGCACTGAGTTATCCCGCTTGCCGTACTGCCGAACGAGATGGACGGCGAGCGCCTGCGCAATGCCCTGCACAACCATTTCGCTGGGCTCGGCCGCGCCCGTCAACTCTTTCAGGATCATCCCCATCAGTCCGGAAATCACCTCGTCCCGCGCCCCCGAAACATCCGCCAGCCGAAACCGATCCCCGCCGTCTGCGCCCAAAACCTCTGATATCGCCCGCTGGTAGATCGGCAGCCCGAGATAGAGATGCATGACGCGCAGCGGCTCGCCGGCGCTCGTCTCCCACCGCAGTTCATAGGGCGTCTCGCTCTGCGTCAGATAAAAATCCCCCGCCGCGACCTCCACCGACATCCACTCCCCACCGATGTCGCGCTCCTCGATCCGAGCCGAGCCGGAGACGATCCAGACCACAAGCGGCTCGGCGACTGCGGGCACGAGGAGATTGGTTTCGAGCGGCTGGTGGGAGAGAAGGTGGACGGAAATGGTGCTCCATGCTGGGCCGCGGCTGCGGGCGAGAAGGCGGGCGTGGATGCGGCAGCTTAGGGCTTCGGGGGTGGATTTTTCGGACATGGGGGGTTGGAGGGCGCCTGCGTTGTTCTGAATTCTTAAGAACGAGCGGATTCGTCGCGGAATTCTCGGAGCCGTGTTTGCAAGTTACAAAGCTTCCAGTTGAATGTCCGCTGAACTATAGCCTGTAAAGCTTTTTCGAGACCATCGGGGACTGGGACAAATAAGCTGCTAACACTATGTTTAACGTTTGACACCCCGCCCTAGGGGTGCATCACTTGCCATTGTGGTGCCGACGAATTTATCCGCTGGAGCACCGCAGCATGAAACATCAACTGAAATTTCAGCTTGGGCGAATGCACGGAGAGGCGCGTAGCTGGTCCGGCGCGATCGTTCTTTTCGTGATGTTTGTCGTTTATCGCCTTACGCAAGTTTCACTGCTGGCCGCGACTGCTACCTTTGTATTTCAGCTGCTGAGGTCGTCTAATTAGGTGCAGTTTGCGCGGCAGTTGAGTCGGTGGATTTGTCAACCCGGGACAAAAGCTGCGCGTAACTCACCAACAAGCTTCATTTTGCGTAATCTTCATCGTTGACGCCAAACCCTTTGGGTGCGTTAATTCTCATTGTGAGTCCCGCGAGCTTTTTCGCCGGAGACCCACATGAAGAAATTTCTCAAATTTGACATCACCAAATGGGCCATGCGCGGAGAGGCGTCTGGATGCCTTGAGGTGTGGCTGCTGTTCCTCGTTTTCATTGTCCGCAGCCTGGCACTGCCGTTGGTGGCAGCAGGATTTGGCATCCATTATATGAATGGCGGGCTGGTCCTGTGGGCTTGACCGGCCCGGCCGGTTCCTCAGAGGTTCTTGAGGTTTTCGAGCTCGATAAAGCGCTCGTATTTGATGGCGGGCTCGCTGCACCACGCGTCCTTCTGGAAGAGTTGGCCGGCCGGCTGTTATTCAGGGTGACGACATAGCCCTTGCGCCCCTTACAGCCGGCAAAGCCGTTGTTGCTGTTTGCCCGCACGCAGACATAGGTATTGGGCTCCCTGCCCATGATCCAGGAGATCTCGCCGTCACGGACGGGATATGGATCCTTGAGCGCGGTGCGGGCCGCCTCGCAGCGCCTTGAAGCCGCCCCAGCAAGCTCCCAATCTCACTCCCCCACCAATCCCCCAGCCTTCTTCCAAGCATCAATCCCACCCTCAATATGACACGCACTCCCCACCCCGGCATCCTGCGCCGCCTGCACAGCCATCGCCGACCTCTCCCCAAACGCGCAGTAAAACACTACCCGCTTGCCCGTCGCCACCGCCAGCTCATGCAGCATCCCGCCCGCTGACAGGTTCTCCTGCAGATCCGCATAGGGCGCATGCAACGCACCCGGGATCACCCCATGCCGCTCCCGCTCGCTCCTCTCGCGCAGATCGACGATCACAACATCCGGGCGGCCGCGGAGAACAAGCGCATCCTTCGCAGATACCGCCCAGCCCTTGCGGGCGATTTCGTCCTGGTGGAGGCCGATATGACTGTTGGCGGGGACGGCGACGTCCATCATCTTGGGGTTGGGCAGGTGGAGATTGTTCATCAGCTCGGCATATTCCTCGATCGATTTGACCTGCAGGCGCGGGTTGAAGCGTTTTTCCTCGCCGATGGTGGAGACCGTGTCGCCCTTGTAGTCATGCGCCGGGAAGAGCAGCGTTTCCTCGGGCAGGCGCAGGAGCTTGTTGAAGATCGAGTCATATTGGGCGCGGGGATCGCCGTTCTGGAAATCGGTGCGGCCGGTGCCGCGGATGAGCAGCGTGTCGCCGGTGAAGATGCGGTCGCCCATCAGGTAGGAATAGGAATCGTCCGTATGGCCGGGCGTATAGAGCACGTCGAGGCTGAGCCCCTCGATGCCGACGCGGTCGCCTTCGGCAACCCGCATGGCCACGACATCCGCCTTGGTCTGCTCGCCCATCACGGTGATGCAATGCGTCTGGTCGCGCAGCGCGCCGAGGCCGGTAATGTGGTCGGCATGCAGGTGCGTATCCACCGCCTTGACCAGCTTCAGGTCCAGCTCGCGCACGAGCTGCATGTAGCGGTCCACCTTTTCCAGGACGGGATCGATGATCAGCGCCTCGCCGCCGCGCCTGGAGGCGATGAGATAGGTGTAGGTGCCGGAAACACTGTCGAAAAGCTGTCGGAAAATCATGGTTGCCTCCGTAATGTGCTCATCCAGAGCAATTCCAGCAAAAGTGGGAACCGGTTTTGCGTCCGGAATTGCAGAGAAAACAATAAGCAGGAGCATTGAAGGCGACGCCGTTTTCGCCGGAAATGCTCTAGGCATGCTGATGCGAACGGATACTGGCTCTGCAGCCGATGATATCCTTGCGGGGAAAAAAGCGGAAGAAGCGGGCGGGGACGGATCGCAGATCCGCCCTCGCCTAATCTTGGTAGCTGACGTAAGGCGATGTAAGCCTTGCCGTTACGTCATGGTCCGTAATCAGGTCAGGATCGGCTGCGGCACGATGCGGATATAGGGCTTCGGCTCCTTCCAGCCCTGCGGATAGAGCTGCCTGGCCTCATCGTTGGAAACCGAGCCGGCGATAATCACCTCATCGCCCGGCTTCCAGTTGACCGGCGTTGCCAGGCGATGCTTGGCGGTGAGCTGGAGGCTGTCGATCACGCGCAGGATCTCGTCGAAATTGCGCCCCGTCGTCATCGGGTAGGAGATGACGAGCTTGATCTTCTTGTCGGGGCCGATGACATAGACATTGCGCACCGTCTGGTTGTCGGCGGCGGTGCGTCCCTCCGATGTCTCGCCGGATGCGGCCGGCAGCATGTCATAGAGCTTGGAGACGGCAAGCGTGGGATCGCCGATCATCGGGAAGTTCGGCGCCACGCCTTGCGTTTCCGCAATATCCATAGCCCAGCCGGAATGCCTGTCGACCGGATCGACCGAGAGGCCGATGATCTTCACGCCGCGCTTGTCGAATTCCGGCTTCAGCCGCGCCATGTATCCGAGCTCCGTGGTGCAGACGGGCGTAAAATCCTTCGGGTGGGAAAACAGGATGCCCCAGTCCTTGCCCAGCCACTCGTGGAAGCTGATCATGCCGTCGGTGGTCTCGGCGGTGAAATCGGGGGCGATGTCGTTGATACGCAGTGACATGGTCTTGGTCCTCTCTTGGTTTGCCGGCCGCCTCTGGCCGGGGTCGCGAAATCTGGGTTGATCCTCTCTGCGCTGCTCTGACCGTGTTGCCATCGCCAGCGCCGGATGTACGATGACGACATTACGCTTGAGCCCGTTCCCTCAGCGTTCCCCGGCGTGCCTTTCTCTGCGGCGGGTGGGAACGCTGTTACGGGCACCCATTTCGGCATGGCATTTTTCAATCATTCCGGGCCGGATCGGGCCTGATCTGACAGGGGCGCAAGGTGAAAATCTCCATAGACCTGCTCGGCCGCTTTGCCGTCCGCATCGATGATGCCGAAATTCCTTCCGCCGCCTGGAAGCGCGATCGCGCCGCCGCCATCATCAAGCTGCTGATGCTCTCGCCGGAGCACCGCATCCACCGCGAACAGGCAATGGAGGCCTTCTGGCCCGATCTCGATGCGGAAGCCGCGGGCGCCAACCTGCGCAAGGCGCTGCATTTCGCCCGCAAGGCGATGGATGCGCCCGAGGCGATCGGCATAACAAGGGAAATCGTTGCCTTCTCGCCCGAAGCCGCTGTTGAAACCGACGTCATCAGGTTCGAGGCTGCGGCAAAGGCGGCCCTGCGCAGCAAGGACGCGGCCGAATGCGAGGCGGCGGCCGATCTCTATGGCGGCGCGCTGCTGCCGGACGATCGTTTCCTCGAATGGCTGGATGCACCCCGCCAGCGCCTGCAGCAGCTCTATGTAGAGACGCTGCGTGCCGGAAAGCTCTGGCGCCGGCTGATCGCGCTCGACCCGACAGACGAGGAGGCGCAATGCGCCCTCATGCAGGCAGCGCTCGATGCCGGCAACCGCACGGAGGCGATCCGCCAGTTCGACCAGCTGCGCGAAAAGCTGCATGCCGAGCTCGGCGTCGGCCCCAGCCGCCCCGCGATTGAGCTCTACGAGCGGGCGCTGGCCTTATCAGGTAAAGAGCCGCCCGCCGCTGTGGAGCGCATCCGCGCCTCGCTCGCCTGGGCGCTGGTGCATCTGCAGAGCGGCGAATTCGGCGAGGCGGCCGATCTCGCCCGCCAGACCCGCGCCGAGGCACTGGATGCAGGGCTCGGCCGGGAAGTCGGCGAAGCCGGCGCCATTCTCGGCCTCACTGCCCATATGCAGGGCCAGTGGCGCGAGCTTTTCCGCAGCGAATTCACCGAATGGGTGCGGAAGCGCAGCGCCTTCGTGCCCGCCGTCTTCGATGGCCATCTCTGCCTTGCGGAATTCTGCCTGTGTGACGCCCGTGGCCACGGGCTGATCCATGAAAGCGCTGAGGAGCTGCTCGGCGTCGCCGACGAGGCGAAATCCGCCGCCGGCCGCGGGCTCGCCTGCCTCATCCTCGGCGAAATCGCCCGCTGCGCCGGCAATCTCGATGAGGCCGAACGGCTGCTGACCGAGGCCGAGCGCCTGCATGTGGAGGCCAATGCCATTTCCGGCCGGGTGCTGGTGCYGGAGCGGCTGGCGGAAATCGCGCTCGCCCGCGGCCAGAAATGGCGCGCCGGCCGCTTCATCCAGAAAGCGCTCGCCGATGCGCAATCCTCCTGGCTCTCCGGCCACCTGCTGCTTCGCCTGCAGGCGCTCGCCGTCCGCTCCGCCACCAGCAAGGAGAAGCTGGCGGAAGCCATCCTCACCGGCGACCGGCTGCTGACCTCAGGCAGCTGCCAGCCCTGCTCCATGGGCCTGCGCACCGCCTCGGCCATCGCGCTTGCTCAATCCGGCAATCTCGACCAGGTGGACCGCCGCCTGAACGAGGCCGAACGCATCGCCGGCATGTGGCAGGGCGGCCCCTGGGCGGCCGCTCTGTGGGAAGCGCGCGGCGTCCAGCGCCAGGCCCAGGCCAACAGGATTCGCGCCGTCGCCGCCTTCGCCGAGGCCGCCGCCCGCTATGAGGAGCTCGGCCGGCCGCTCGATCAGGCGCGTTGCCTTACCCAGATGAACGAATCGCAGATCGGCGTTGCGGTTTGATCAGTCAAAAAGTCACACAAATCGCCGTTTTTACTGTGCAAAGATTGCGTAAATGCCCGGCGGAAAGTACCGCCGGGCATTTATTAAGCAATAGCTGAAATAATTTCCCCGAGATTTAAAAAGTGAAATTGCGGTTCCATTATTCCGGCCTACAATGCTCCACGCTGGATGCTGCAAACCCAGTGGAGAAGGGTTGCCCACAGCTCTAAATCGGGCCTCCCTTCTCCTTCCATACCGCAAGCGCCGATATGTTGCTATTACGTGCGTAACATCGTGAACAGGCATTGAAGAAATCCCCAGGGCGGACCGGGGGCTGCACGATGACGTGATCTCCTTTTTATTGAAGAACACAATCTGCGCCCTAGAACGTTCCGGGGGGACGTTTGAGGGAATGTCGATGATCAGAGAGAAAATGTCGGCGAGTCAGACGCCGATGCAGGAAGAGGACGTCGCCCTTTGCCAGCGCGTCTTTGAGCATATCTGCGTGGCAAGGCATATCGCCAGCAATGACGAGCGCGAGGAACTGGCCATCCAGATCCTGCATTTCTATCAGCATGGGGTGAAGGACCAGGGGAGTCTGGAGCGGCTGTTGCTGTAGGGGGGAGACGGCGCATCGCGGAGGGCTGTGCCGTGTGACGCCCCCTCTCGCTGCCAGCGGCGCCTTCGTCATATCAGGGCCTGCTCCCGATATCTGCAGCGGAGCAGACTGCCTTTCGCGCCTATGCTACACTCCCGCTCGAGAGCATGCTCATCGAGGGGACCGGCATGGAACGCAAGCTCGCCGCTATTCTCGCCGCCGATGTCGCCGGTTATTCGGCGCTGATGGAGCAGGATGAGGCCGGCACGTTCCAGCGGCTGAGGGCGGATCACAAGGAGCTGCTGGAGCCGGAAATCCGCAAACATAATGGCCGCATCTTCAAGCTGATGGGCGATGGATTGCTGGCCGAATTCGGCAGCGTCGTCGACGCGGTGGAATGCGCCGCCGCCCTGCAGCGCGGCATGATCAGGCGCAATGCCGGCGCTTCGGAAAGCACTCCCCTGGAAATTCGAATTGGCATCAATCTCGGCGAGGTGATCGTCGAGGGTGAGGATCGTTATGGCGAGGGCGTGAACATCGCCGCCCGCCTGCAGGCTCTTGCCGAGCCCGGCGGCATCTGCGTGTCGGGCAAGGTTTCGAAGGAGGTTTCTGGCAAGCTCGCCTTTGCCTTCGAGCCGATGGGCGAGCAGCGGGTCAAGAACATCGCCGAACCAATCGCCTGCTACCGCGTGAATTTCGATCAGGGCATGTCTTCCCGCACCGAGCCGCGAGTGCTCAAGAAAATATCGATCGCTGTCCTGCCCTTCAGCAACATGAGCGGCGACCCGGAGCAGGAATATTTCTCCGACGGCATCACCGAAGACATCATCACCGACCTCGCGAAAATCTCCGACCTACATGTCGTCGCCCGCAATACGAGCTTCACCTATAAGGGCCGGCCCGTGAAGATCGAGCAGGTGGCCCACGAACTCGGCGTCGCCTTCCTGCTTGAAGGCAGCGTGCGCAAGGCCGGCGCCCGCGTCCGCATCACCGGGCAGCTCGTCGACGGCAGGGATGGCAGCCATCTCTGGGCGGAGCGTTATGATCGCGAACTGACCGATATCTTCGCCATACAGGACGAGATCGCCCACGCCATTATCGAACAGCTGAAGGTCAGGCTGCTGCCGGGCGAGAAAGCGGCGATCAACACCGCGCCGACGGAAGATGTCGAGGCTTACACCTATTACCTCCGGGGCCGGCAATTCCTGCACATGTGCTCAAGATCCTACATGCTGCTGGCGCGGCGCATGTTCGTGAAGGCAGCCGAGATCGACCCTGAATATGCGCGCGCCTATGCCGGCATCGCGCTCTGCGATTCCGTTCTCCGCTCCTGGCAATATGCCGATATCTCGATAGCAGGCATTCTCGCCACGAGCGCCAGGGCGCTGGAACTCGATCCCGATCTCGCCGACGCACACGCCTCGCGCGGCCTCGCCCTCCAATATGGCGGGCAGCGCGAACAGGCAGCCGCCGAATTCGAGCTCGCCCTGAAGCTCGATCCCGATCTGCATGAGGCAAACTATTTCTTCGCGCGCTTTTTCTTCGAAAATGGCGATTTCGAAAGGGCCGCCGCCCTGTTCGAACGGGCCACCCAGCTGCGGTTCGATGACTATCGCTCCGCCGCCCTCCTGGCCTGCGTCTATCTCAAGCTTGGCCGCGACGCCGACATGAAGCGGGCTGGCCGGCTGGGCCTGGAGCGGGCCGAACGCGAACTCAGTCTGCATCCGGAGAATTCGAGCCCGGCCCAGCTGGGAGCACTGGTGCTGGCCTATCTCGGCGAGCGCGAGCGCGCCAGGGAATGGGCGGCGCGCACGCTCGCCATCGACCCCGATGATCTCAACGCCATGTACAACATCGCCTGCGCCTACCTGAACATGGGAGACCATGAAGCGGCGCTCGATCTCTTGGAAAAAGTCATTCCGCGCGCCTCCGCGCATCGCTATTGGTGGAGCAGTGATCCGGACCTCGACCCGATCCGCGATCACCCGCGGTACAGGAGGCTGGTTGAGGCCGTGATGGCGAGCGGGTGATCAACGCAGTTGACCTCTGCATATGAGCCCTACCTAAAGCCCAGCTGATATGCGCAGGAGGCTATGGTGACGGCACCTATCGAGGATTACGCCCTTATCGGAGATTGCGAAACCGCGGCACTCGTGTCCAGAGACGGCTCGATCGACTGGTTGTGCTTTCCGCGCTTCGACTCTCCCGCCTGCTTCGCCGCCCTGCTCGGCACTCAGGATAATGGTTTCTGGTCGCTCTCGCCCTCGGGCGGCAAATACAGCGTCTCGCGCCGCTACCGCGAAGACACGCTCATTCTCGAAACCGAGTTTCAGACCGAGACCGGCGCCGCCGTCCTCACCGACTTCATGCCACTGCGCGACGGAACGAGCGATCTGATGCGCATCGTCGAGGGCAAGAGCGGCACCGTCGCCTTCGACATGGAGCTCAACCTTCGCTTCGATTACGGCCACACCGTTCCCTGGGTCACGCATGGCGAGGATGGCGGCATCACCGCCATTGCCGGCCCGGACCGGCTAACCCTGAACTGCGCCGTGCCGCTCGAAGGCCGTGGGTTGAGCACCGTCGGCAGCTTCGAGGTTGCGGCCGGCGAGAGCCAGATCTTCACGCTGACCTGGTCCCCCTCGCATCTGCCGCCGCCGGCGCAGCGGCAGGTGGAATATGCGCTGCCGGACACGGAGGAATTCTGGTTATCCTTTGCCGCGAAATGCCCCAAGGTGGGCAAGTGGACGGATCAGGTGAAGCGCTCCCTCATCACGCTGAAGGCGCTGACCTACATGCCGACCGGCGGCATCGTCGCGGCCGCCACGACCTCCCTGCCCGAAAAGATCGGCGGCCCGCGCAACTGGGACTACCGCTATTGTTGGCTGCGCGACGCGACGCTGACCCTGCTCGCCCTGATGAAGCTCGGCTATTACGAAGAGGCCCACGCCTGGCGCCGCTGGCTGCTGAGGGCGGTCGCTGGCGCGCCGGCTCAGATGCAGATCATGTATGGCGTCGCCGGCGAGCGCAACCTGCTGGAATGGCAGGTGCCCTGGCTGCAGGGCTACGAGGGCTCGGCGCCGGTGCGCATCGGCAATGCCGCCGCCGAACAGGTGCAGCTCGATGTCTATGGCGAGGTGGCGGATGCCATGCTGCAGGCCCGCAAGGACGGGCTGCCGCCGCATCATCGCGAGCGCGAACTTTCCGCTGCCATCCTGCCCTTTGTGGAAAAAATCTGGGTCGAGCCCGACGAGGGCATCTGGGAGGTGCGCGGCCAGCGCCAGCATTTCACCTATTCCAAGGTCATGGCCTGGGTGGCCTTCGACCGCGCCGTCAAGATCGCCGAGGAGGACGGCGAGGCGGAAGCCGCCGCCCGCTGGCGCACGCTCGCCGACCGCATCCATGCCGAGGTCTGCGAGAAGGCGTTCAATGCCGAGCTCGGCTGTTTCACCCAGGCCTACGGCTCCAGGGCGATGGATGCCAGCCTGCTGCATCTCGGCATGGTCGGCTTCATTGCGCCTGACGATCCGCGCTATGTCGCGACCGTCGAGGCGGTGGAGCGCAAGCTGCTGCGCGATGGCCTGCTGCTGCGCTACGAGACACAGGAAGTGGATGACGGCCTGCCGCCAGGCGAAGGCGCCTTCCTCGCCTGCAGCTTCTGGCTGGTCGACGCCCTCAACATGATCGGCCGCCGGGACGATGCGCTGCGCCTGTTCGAACGGCTGTTGGCGATCTGCAACGATGTCGGGCTGCTGGCAGAGGAATATGATCCGGGTGCGAAGCGGATGCTCGGCAACTTCCCGCAGGCGTTCAGCCATATCGGACTGATCAACAGTGCGCTGAACCTGGCGCGGGCGGAGGGGCCGGCGGACCAGCGGTCGGCTTGATGGGGTGGGTGGCGGCAACCTTCCTTTTGGCGAGTCGATTCTGGCGACTGCACCACCCGGAGCCCCCTCATCCGCCCTTCGGGCACCTTCTCCCCAATGGGTAGAAGGGGGAGCGCGCGGCACCGCTTGCAACAAGAGACGCTTGAAGTTGCACGAGGCATTGCGGCAAACACCCCTTCTCCCCAACGGGGAGAAGGTGCCCGAAGGGCGGATGAGGGGGCCGCGGGCGCAAACCTTGCCCATCTTATTGACTCGACAACGGACGAAGCAGCACCCCCACTATTCCAAAATCCGAACGATTCATTCGTTTCCCTTTTGTACTCTCAACCCCTTCCATTTCCCCATGACAACGGCCATATTCCGCGCATGGCAAAATCTCCGAAGAAATCTCCCGCCTCGACCGGTTTCGAGGAAGCCCCCCAATCGTCTTTCGAAGGCGCACCCCTCTCAGGCTCCGTGGCCGACTGGGTGAAGCAGCTCGAGGCGGATGCAGAGCAGGCCGGCGTCGAGAGCCAGCGCGAAATCGCCTCCAAGGCGGGCAAGCACCGCAAGAAGGTGGAGAACGAGGCGCGCAAGCATACGGAGGCTGTCAGCGTCAACAAGAAGGCCACCGTCAGCAAGACGGCGCGTGGCGTTTCCATCGGCGGGTCGAGCGATCCGAAGACGCGTGCGGCCGCCGGTCTCAACCCCGTTGCCGGCCTGGATATTTCCCTTGAGGATGCCGGCAATATGGCGCCCGGCAGCGTCACCGCCACGGTCGAGGCGCTGTCGGCGCTGATCGAGAGCGGCAACCCGCTGCACAAGAACGGCAAGATCTGGACGCCCCACCGACCTGCCCGACCGGACAAATCCGAAGGCGGCATCGCCATCCGCATGAACTCCGAATATGAGCCCGCCGGTGACCAGCCGACGGCGATCCGCGATCTCGTGGGCGGGCTGGAAACCGGCGAGCGCAGCCAGGTTCTGCTCGGCGTCACCGGCTCGGGCAAGACCTTCACCATGGCCAAGGTGATCGAAGAAACGCAGCGCCCAGCCCTGATCCTCGCGCCGAACAAGACGCTGGCCGCCCAGCTCTATTCCGAATTCAAGAATTTCTTCCCCGACAATGCGGTGGAATATTTCGTTTCCTACTACGATTATTACCAGCCGGAAGCCTATGTGCCGCGCTCCGACACCTATATCGAGAAGGAAAGCTCCATCAACGAGCAGATAGACCGCATGCGCCACTCGGCGACGCGCTCTCTGCTCGAACGCGACGATTGCATCATCGTCGCCTCCGTCTCCTGCATCTACGGTATCGGCTCGGTCGAAACCTATACGGCCATGACCTTCCAGATGTCGGTCGGCGACAAGCTGGACCAGCGCCAGCTGCTGGCCGACCTCGTGGCCCAGCAATACAAGCGCCGCGACATGGATTTCCAGCGCGGCAGTTTTCGCGTGCGCGGCGATACCATTGAGATATTTCCGGCCCACTTGGAAGATGCCGCCTGGCGCATAAGCATGTTCGGCGACGAGATCGACGCGATCACCGAATTCGACCCGCTGACGGGACAGAAGACCGGCGACATGAAATCGGTGAAGATCTACGCCAATTCGCACTATGTGACGCCGCGCCCGACGCTGAACGGGGCGATCAAATCCATCAAGGAAGAGCTGCGGCTTCGCCTTGCCGAGCTGGAAAAGGCCGGCCGCCTGCTGGAGGCCCAGCGCCTGGAGCAGCGCACCCGCTACGATGTGGAAATGCTGGAGGCCACCGGCTCCTGCCAGGGCATCGAGAACTACTCGCGCTACCTCACCGGCCGCGACCCCGGCGACCCGCCGCCGACGCTCTTCGAATATGTGCCAGACAATGCCATCGTCTTCATCGACGAAAGCCATGTCACCGTGCCGCAGATCGGCGGCATGTACCGGGGCGACTTCAGGCGCAAGGCGACGCTGGCCGAATATGGCTTCCGCCTGCCCTCCTGCATGGACAACCGCCCGCTGCGCTTCGAGGAATGGGACGCCATGCGCCCCGACACGATCGCTGTGTCCGCCACACCCGGCGGCTGGGAAATGGAACAGGCCGGCGGCGTCTTCGCCGAACAGGTCATCCGCCCGACCGGCCTCATCGATCCGCCCGTCGAGGTGCGCTCCGCCCGCAGCCAGGTGGATGACGTGCTCGGCGAAATCCGCGAGACGGCGGCCAAGGGCTATCGCACGCTCTGCACCGTGCTGACCAAGCGCATGGCCGAGGACCTGACCGAATATCTGCATGAACAAGGCGTGCGCGTGCGCTACATGCACTCTGACATCGACACGCTGGAGCGTATCGAGATCATCCGCGACCTGCGCCTCGGCGCTTTCGACGTGCTCGTCGGCATCAACCTGCTGCGCGAGGGCCTGGATATTCCCGAATGCGGCTTCGTCGCCATTCTCGATGCCGACAAGGAAGGTTTTCTGCGCTCCGAAACCTCGCTGGTGCAGACGATCGGCCGTGCCGCGCGTAACGTCGACGGCAAGGTCATCCTCTATGCCGACAACATCACCGGCTCCATGCAGCGCGCCATGGACGAGACGACGCGCCGCCGCGAAAAGCAGATGGCCTACAATACCGAGCACGGCATCACGCCCGAAAGCGTCAAGGCCAAGATCTCCGATATCCTCGACTCGGTCTACGAGCGCGACCACGTGCGCGCCGATATCTCGGGCGCCTCAGGCAAGGGCTTCGCCGATGGCGGCAACCTGGTGGGCAACAACCTGCAGACCCATCTCAACGCGCTGGAAAAGAGCATGCGCGACGCCGCCGCCGACCTCGACTTCGAAAAGGCCGCCCGCCTGCGCGACGAAATCAAACGCCTCAAGGCCGTCGAACTCGCCGCCATGGACGACCCGCTGGCCCGCGAGGAAGCCAAGTCGATGGAAGGCATCCGCCGCAACGCCAAGGCCGTCAGCGAGTCCCTTCCCTCGAAGGGAGAGAAATCGAACGGCAAGGCGGCGGAGAGCGCCGCGCCCTCCTACTTCGCCAAGCCGGAACTGGACGACATGGGCGGCCGCAACGCCAACGGCAAGAGCCTCTTCCGCCGCAACACGCTGGATGAGATGACCGTGGGCCGGACGGAGAAGCCGGTGACGGGACATGTGCCGGAGAAGCCGGATGCGGCGAAGGGCACGCAGCGGTTTTCGCCGCTGCTTGAGGGGCAGCCGGAGCGTGATGATGTGCGGCCGCTGGTGCGCGGGAAGACGGGTGTCGGGAGTTATGAGGATCCGGGTGAGCAGAAGCGCAAGAGCCGGACGAAGGGTAAGACTGGGCGGCCGGGGCGTTGAAGCCAACCTGCGGATGCGGATTATACTCTAAAATAGAAATATCCGTCACGGGTTAATTGTTTTGACCATCCCTTCGGAGAAGTTGTCATAGAATAAGGATCTTCGGAAAGATGGACGCTGAAAAGCTTATCATTAACCAGATCAAGATTGAAATCAGCGACAGAAATATTTTTCATGACAATATTTCCTACCTTAAGATTATAAACCTCTTCGAGGCTAATGTATTTACAATTACTGATGTTAAGATGAACAAGACGATCGAAACCCGTCAATGAGTCCAATTTTTTAACCCGCGTTCCAGAAATATCGAGAAATTCTAGATTATGGCAGGCTCCCAAATACGAAATATCTTCAACAAGAGTTCTTGAAATATTCAAGATCGACAATTTTTTTAATTCGTTCAATGCCGATATATCTGCGATGGCTGTATCAGAAACAACCAAATGACGTAAATTATTCAAGCCACGCAGTGGCGTTATGTTCCTCACATTGGTTCTATCGAGATAGATTCGATCGATATTGGAGATGGTCCCCAAGAAAGAGAAATCATCAACATCACAGCCCGTGATCGAAAGCGTCCGGAGGGTGTCCTTGCCTGCTAAAGGGGAAAACGATCTAATTTTCGAATTGTCAGCATAGAAATGCCTAATATTCCCAGAATCTCTCAATATAGACACCGAGGAAATGTTGGTATTCGACAAATCTAAAAAATACGGATCAAATTCCACCCCCAAATTATCTATGCTTTCAATTGCAGTTCCTGATAAAGTTATGTTTTTAATGAATTCTATTTTCAGCATGGAGATGTCTTTAACTGGGCAATTTG
The DNA here is from genome assembly GCF_056398505.1 of Rhizobium sp. 01T437. Lineage (NCBI taxonomy): Bacteria > Pseudomonadati > Pseudomonadota > Alphaproteobacteria > Hyphomicrobiales > Rhizobiaceae > Rhizobium > Rhizobium sp. 01T437. The sequence goes on along the minus strand of NZ_JBFTPM010000001.1, from coordinate 57,792 downwards.
CTAGTCGAAAATAAAAAACTCGACAACTGGAAAGTGGGCTAACGTCGGAAATATTCGTATCTGATATATCTATCTCCATTATACCATTGAGAGAACTCAGCGGCGTTATATCTTCTACCATCGTTCCAGAAATATCGAGATTTGCAAGCTTAAAGCAGGCAGATAGAGGAGATATATTAAATATATTCGTTCCAGAAAGCCTTACGTCAACGATATTTGGTGTATTCTTTAGTTGTTCTATGCTTGAAATTCTACGCCTACTTGCGCGAAAGCTCGGAATTTTTTCACGCCAGCTGGCGGGGATCTCGATATTCTGAATGATCTTTTCCTTGGCCGCCTTTAATGAAAACTCCTCATCACCCTCATTGTTCTCATCAACCCCCAATAGATCCAACCCGGTCAAATCTTGGCCGGAGAGATCGAGTCCCGTCATCGACGTACCTCGATACAATACAACGGGATCGTAACCGGCAATTTTTGCAAGTTCCCTTAAGTCATGAGTCTTGGACGAAAGGATATCCGTAACAATATCAAGCCAATGCAACGATCTATTCCTGAACTTTTGCTGAAACATCCAGAAGAATTAGTTTTGAGAAATCGCTTCCGAGATCGCCAACTTCGAGACCAATTTCGCAAAGCTTCGTCCTAATGTAAGCCTCTGCCGCCCTTAATTTAATCTTACCTTGGTTTCCTCGAATCTTTTGCTTTAACGGCACGCCTTCTTTCATTTTTATGTCGGAAATTATAAGATCCTCCCGCAGACACTTGATGCCAATTCTGACGTTGGGCGCAATGCCTCGACCTGAATCAACTCTGGTATCCCTCAAACGCAGCAACGGTAAATCCGCGCCTGAAAATGCTCGACCGCTAAGGAAGTTCGCGGCATCGCATTCGATGACCCAGGTGAATGAGTCATCTATATTGTCATAGACAAACGTTGTCCGAATTTCCTGCTGCGTACCACTCTGTTTTTCTTTTCGGATTTTCGAGGTTTCGACGTTTGCCTTGGCATTTATATCGCCAGAACCAGCGATTTTGCCATCTTTGAAACTAGCCGCTAAGCTCGCTCCCACGCCTCCTTCAACTTTCTTTACGGTCTCCTCCGTCCAAGTTGCGGCTTCAGTTGCTTGTCCTCTGTTAATACTTTCACGTATCACTTCTACAGGCTCGGTCTCAGGCTTTATCAAAGTCAAAACCGCACGTTTCAACCGAAGCCTGAATTCGACTTGACTTTCGACCTCGCCTCCAACGCGAGCCTCAGAGAAAAACACATCCGCTTTGAGATCTACTTCTCGCCGTTCGGGCTTAAAGGGAGGATGCCAGACGTCAACGCTAACAACACTGGCAAACGCGCGAAGTCGGTTCTGATCGTAGTTCGACATTGATACCCCGGCGTGTAATACAACTCCGGATGCTACAGGCGACTTCTACCAAATTACAACGGTAAATATGTATGCACATCGTCATTTCGAACAATCTAAAATAGCGCTGAATCTTTCATAGCCCTCGCGACATCCGATTACACCTGCCAGAAGGAGCCCGCATGCGCCTCCCCGCCTTGATCCTCAGCCTCATCCTATCCGCTCTGATCGCCTCTCCCGGTTTCGCCGCAACCTACAAAACCCCGAAAGCGCTCCTTCAAGCCCTCTACACCTTCAATATCGACACCGCCCCTGACGACACCCCCTCGCCCTATTCGGCCTTCTTCTCCGACCACCTGAACGAGATGCTCCAAGCCGATCTCGACAACACACCGGATGGCGAAGTCGGGGCAGTCGATTTCGATCCCGTCATTGCCGGGCAGGATGGCGAGGCGAGCGGCCTGAAGATCGGTCAGCCGATCCTGCTGGACGATCGCGCCGAACTGGAGGTGCAGTTCCGCAATGGCGAAGAGGTGACGCTCTATTATACGCTGGTGAAGGAGCACGGCGGCTGGAAGGTGGAGGATATTGCCAACCAGCAGGGCGAAGAGCCGTGGAGCCTCAGCGCGCTGCTGGGCGATGCGCAATAGGTGGCGTCGGGTGCGCGGCTTGTCATTGCCGCCGAACCTGCCTTTGGGCGGCAGTACCCTCTGAAACGAGCCGGGTTTATTAGCGCCCGGTCATTGTAATGGCCGGCCCGCGCCCCATATCCACAGTATGGCGGCATGTGGAATAAAACCGCCTTTTGCATCGGTTTACCCGATGCCCTCAAGGGAAGACGCGCTGTCTTCCGACACTCTGCAGAACAGCTTTTTCGCAGCGATCCTGAGCAGCATGGCCGCGCCCGCAAGGGCCGGCAAAGAGCAATGTCTCTCATACGCCCAGACATTTAAGAGACCGCGCTGAAAAAGACCTCTGACGCATTCGATGATCAGCCGTGCATATCCCGCCTGCATCAGGTGTGGCCGCCTATGAGTCCCCGGCAGGCGCCGGAGGCACCAATTTCTGGAGAAACTGCGATGTCCCTGATTTTCCCCAATAGAAGCCGTAGTTTCGACGAGGGCCGCGATGGGGTTCGTTTCTCCGGCTATGACGGCATGTTCGAGGTGCGGTTTCTGATCGAGGCGAGCGCGCTGCGCTCCATCGCCCAGACGGGCCGCACGGAAGCCGAATGCCTCAGCGCCTTCGATGCGGCGCGCCCCGCCATTCTGGAGGCGGCATCCGGTGTCTACGGCCGCGGCGGCAAGGACCGGTATACGCTGACGGAGAAGGATATCCGCCGCTAGAGCAATCGCGCAACAGTGCGCAGCGGTTTGCGACAACGACATGCGCAAGACAAGAACGTAAAGCGTGGCAGGCGAATCCTGGAGATCGCGACACGCTTCAGTTTCACGCCCGGGATCAACCGGGCACGGAGATGAGACATGTCAGTCGACAGGAAACATCTGAGCGTGGTGGGCAGACGCCCGCGCGCTCACCCCGAAGACGCCGATCTCGAAACGGCTGTCTACGATGCGCTTGCCCATACGGGCGATCTCGACCCCAGCTATATTTTCGTGACGGCGCACGGCAGCGACATCACGCTCGCCGGCTGGGTTTCCGTCAGCGAGGAAATCTCGCTCGCCGAGCAGGTGACCTTGCAAACGCGCGGCGTGCGCAGCGTTCACAACGAGCTGTCGCGGGATCTTTAGCGCACCCATTCGTCTCGGCGCGGCTGCGCGCCGACCTCCGGCAACGCTCGAACGCAGGCCGGAGGCGAGGAGCCCGGCCCCAGCGCCGGGTTCCACGTTGCCGGGCACGTTTCACGTTGCCGGGCACGCACCGCGTTGCCGGGCGCGAGCCGCCCGGTTCCCCCACACGCGACCGATCGCGATCGGCCCACACGACCGACGGATAAGTGATGCGCAAGAAAATCGACGAAATCACCAGACCGGCCCCTTCCCCCACAGGCCGGCACGCCACTGCCAATGAGAACCGCCCTGCCCGAAGCCCCTCAGCAGGCGAGATGATCGCCGAAGCCGAAACCGCCCGGGCCACGCTGGATGCGGACGGCGATGAGGCGGCTGCGGCGGAAAAGCCCGGTGAAGGCCAGGCAGACAACAGGGCGCCGGCGGGCGGCCCGCTTCCGACTATGGAAGAGCTGGAACTGGCCCGTGACGACCACAGCAGAAAGATCGCCGGACGAAAGGCGGATGGGGAAGATTGAGCTGCGCGCGCACGGCGGTTTCGTCGCGCAAGGCAGGCTCGGAAAGCCCGAACCCGCGCGCCAGCATGGCCGAGCGGCTGCATTTTCTGTAGCGTGAATCGACAAAAGCGCCACCGACCAGCCCCGGATAGCCAGCAATGCCAGACATCCGCATCGACCCATTCCCCACGCCCGATGAATTCGCCGCTCTCTGGTCCGCCGCCTGGGATGGCGCGCAAGCGCCGGATCTCGCCCGCATCCTGCCGCGCAGCCTTGCCCATCTCGGCGCCTACCACGAGGGCCGGCTGATCGGCTTCGTCAATGTCGCCTGGGATGGCGGCATCCACGCCTTCATCCTCGATACTTCAGTTCATCCGGATCTCCGCCGGCAGGGTATTGCGACCGCGCTGGTAATGGAGGCGGTGCGGATTGCCCGGGAGCGCGGCGCCGAATGGCTGCATGTCGATTTCGAGCCGCATCTGACCGGCTTTTACCGCGCCTGCGGTTTCAGGCCGACGGAGGCCGGCCTGGTACAGCTGACCTAGGCCTGGGCTACGACAGAAGCGGCCGGTAGCCGCCGCCGGGCTCGCGCCGGGTCAGGAAGAAGTGCAGGAGATTGGCATAGCCGCGCGCATCGTCGATGGCGCGATGCGTGTGCTCGATATTGCCCAGCCATTCGCGCGGATAATGGGCGATATCGCATTCCCACGGCTTGCGGCCCGTCGCACCCGCCACCAGCGACAGGATGCAGAGCGGCGGATGGCGAAACAGGCGATCGGCAATCCACGGCCCTTGGAACAGCGGCCGGCCGCTGAACCGCTTCAGGTAATGATCGAGCCAGGGACCATCGAGCGCCACGGGATGGGCGGCAAAGATCGGCTCGGCCTTGAATTCTTTCACCCAGGCGATGAAGCGGGCCATGACCTCGGCAGCCGGCTCGGGGTTTTCAGTCGCGGCCGCAAAGGCTTGCGGATGGGCCTGCCAGAAGGCCGTCGTCACAGGGTCCTGCCCCGCGCCCTCGAGCGGCTGCAGCACCGCCTCGAACTCGCCGAGAGCCTGGCCGGTCTCGGAAACGGCGACGGAGGCGAAGGACAGCATCGAATGGGTACCCGGTATCGGGCCGTCGAATTCGCAATCGGTGACGATGTAGATATGCGGCACGCGGGTTCTGCTCCCAGGTCTGCTTCGGTGTCGAGGGCAGCATAGCGGGATATTTTCGGGTTGCTATGGGTGGTTTGGGGTGATGGGCGTCGATTGAGGACTTGACGCCTCTCTCTCCTCCGTCATTCCTGTGACAAGCACAGGAATGACGGAGGAGAGGATTGCTAGCGCGCCACCCATCAGCTCCGCTGCGACTACCATCCTGGCAAACCACCCCCACGAGAAAACGCCCGGCCACCCCATGATGACCAGGCGTCCTCAACCCGCGCCGTATCAGGCTCTGGGGATCAATTATTGTGCGCCGCGCAGGCTTCGTCCATCGGGGTGGCGTTGCTGGTGCCACCCTGGGTTTGCAGCTTGCCGGTGCCGGTGCTGCTGGCGGCTTCGCCGTTGCAGTTGAGCTTCTTCATCTTCATGCTGCCCATCTTCGTGCTGCCGGTCTTGGTCTTGTCCGTAACGACAGGCTTCTTCGCGCCCATGCCGGCGCCGCCGCCGGAATCGACGGTGCTCTTGTCCATCGTGTGGGCCGTCGGGGCCGGGTTGGACTGGGCGAAGGCGGATGTGGCCATGCCGAGGGCCAGCAGCGATGCTGCGACAATTTTCATGCGCATTGGTCTTCTCCTGAGAGCATTCGGTTGCTGATCTCTAGTGAACAGCGCGTGGCCAAGATTGTTCCCGGCAATTTTCACCTGCCGCGCTCCCTTCCCCTTTTCAATCTCCGAGCGCGCGCCATCTTAAGCTTCAATCGGTTTCGGCCGGTGACCGCTTCATTCGAAACGGCCAGAGGGGCAAAGGCCGAACACAGAGGCGCAGCGGAAACGAGCCGCCACGCCCGCATTCGACCTCAAGCCCGGAAAACCCCGCCGGGCTTTTTTCCTGCGCCGTCGCGCTTCAGGGCCGCTGGCGCCCCGGCTTCAGTTTGCGAGATACTTCTGCAGGAAGCCACGAATGCTGGCGATCGATTGTTCCGCCGCAGCCGCGTTATATTCCTCCACATGCCCGAACACTGTCTTCGGCGTGGTCACGGCCTCATCATCGAAATCATGACGCGCGCCGGGATAGATATGCAGCTCGACCGGTGGCCCCTTGCCGATGAGCCGCGACACGCGCTGCCGGCAGCGCTCCGCCGGGCTCCAGTCATCGAGATCGCCATTCAGGATCAGCGTCGGCACCGTCGCATCGCTCTCATGCGGCGCGCAGACCGGATAATAGGCAACCGCCGCCCTGAATTTCTCGTCCATCAGCTGCTCATTGCCCTCGATCTTCGTCGCCTCCAGCGTCGCAATCCCACCTGCCGAAAAGCCCATCAGCGCGACGCGCTTGGCATCGACGAAGCCGCTCTTCGTCAGGAAGTCCAGCGCCCCATAGGCATCGAACACCCGATCGGGAAGATAGGTCTTGCAGCTATTCTCGATGTTGCGGGTAGTAAAACTGTCGACCACGAGCGTGACATAACCCCAGGAGACCAGCCGCTCCGGCCAGACCTCTTTCACATGGGCATGAATGCCGCCGCATCCGTGCATCAACACCACAGCCGGAAACGGCCCATCGCCCGGCGGGCGGGTGAGATATCCGATGAGCGGGGTCGCCTGCGGTGATGGCAGCGCTACGCCCTGTTCTTTCGCCTTGCGCTCGCGGAATGGACTTGGCTTGACGGTGGCACTGTCGAAGTGAACCAGCTCGTCGGCATAGGCCTGCGGCACGATGCCCAGGGAGACGACGAGGCAGAAGAGAAACCGCGCGATTTTCACTGAACGACCTCTGGCGGATGCATGGTACGACATTGACACCTTCACCACGCAATTTGGGTGAAGCGACGGTCAAGGCAATGCGGCGGAGAGGCGCATGTTCCGGCGACCGCTGCTGGTATGGAGCGGTGTCACGGTGGGGTGACAGCGATTGCGGTTCAAACAGGCCGATCGCCGAGAAGATCACAGAGGTCGAGCGAGATCCCGCATGGCGGCGGCCGTCAGCGTTTCCATGCGCTCCCTGAGCGCCTTCTCGTCCACATCCTTCCCGGCGGCGCGGATATCCGCAACCATCTTGGCGATCACGCCTTCATCATCGGCTCCGGTCAGCCTGAGATCGATGATCTCGCCGATATAGGCCTCGCTGTCTGTGCCCGTCATGCCGCAGACCCAGCGGGCGAGCAGTCGGTCGCGGCGCGACCGCACCTTGAAAGCCATGTCGGAATCCAGGAAATACATCTGCTCCAGCGCCTTCTCGCGATCTTCGAATACGGTCATGAGGAAAGCCCCCCCGTCGCATTCGTGGTCTCCAGCAGATGGTCGAGAAGTGCGGGCTCGATCCTCACGATCCGGCGCAAGCGGCTGCCTTCCGCAATCGAGGGCAGATGAATGAAGGTTCCGACGCGTCGGTAGGCGATGCGCGAAAGCCCTTCGATCGGCTCCTCATCCTGCACGATCTTGTAATCACCGGCCGGATGGATCTCACCAACGAGATCGGGCAGCGTGAAGGAGGCGGAGAAATGGACGATGGTGTTGGTTGTGCGTGTTGACGATGCGTAGGCTGACATGGTGACAGGCTCCAGGTGAAGGCGGTTGACCGCAGCCGGGTGAAAGCCTCATCGGGCTACGGCATCGGTCTGGCAATCGGAATTCGGAAGCGTGGCTGCCTTCTAAGTCTCTGACACCGGCGAGAGCCATATGGCCAAACGACGACCGGATATCATTGCGCCCCAATTGAGTCGCGATTAGGACGAAAATATAAAACAGCAGTTTTATCGAGTTTTTACACTCATATCCAAAGAATTTTTTAAATATAATTGAACAATTACAACAGAAATATCAAATAAAATAATAAACAAAACGCAGATTTTTTATTGTGTTATTATTTAAGAACGCGAAATCGCGTGCTTTTTTTAAAGATTGGAATTCGTGATGCAAAATATAACATGGCTTCGCCCCGGCCTGTGGGGCGCCGTGTGCGGCGCGGCCGCATTGGCGATTGTGGGTTTCAGCTGGGGAGGCTGGGTGACCAGCGGCAGCGCCCAGAAGGCGGCCGGCATCGAGCGCACCTCGGCGATCGCCGCCGCGCTGACACCCTACTGCCTCGACCGCGCCAAGAGCGATCCGGCCTCGGCGCAGATCATGGCCGAGCTGAACGCAGCCGGCACCTATGGACGCAGCGACATCATCAAGAAGGCCGGCTGGGCTACGCCGCTCGGCACCACCGAACCGAACGCGGACCTTGCGCAGGCCTGCCAGATCGCTCTTGGAAAGCCGAGCTGAGCGTTTCGCCCCCGCAAAAACGAGGCCGGCGAGAAATCCCCGGCCGCTTGCCCCACCGACCGCTCACCCAGGCCACCCGCTCGCCAATCCTTCCCGGAGGATGATCATGTACAGACAGAAATTCGCCTGCGCCATGAGCGCAACGATCTCTGGCTGCGATCAGGCGCCATGACCGTCAATCCCCGTCCGGCAGCGGCAGACCGCTGAGACCATGGGGATACCCGCCTTCGATAGCGATACGGCACGCCAAGCAGCGCCGGCGCAGGAGCGATGAAGGGCGGCGGCTTCAAGACACGAACAGGAGGCATGCAACATGCCTGGAAACACACCCGACAAACCTGCCTCTCATAGGGATGGAAGGCATCACAACGCCAATGCGAAGCGCCCGGCAAGGAGCCCCTCGGCCGTGGAACTGATCGCCCAGGCCACCGCTGCCCGCGCCACCCTGAACGGCCACCAGCCCGGACCGTCAGACAAGGCTCCGGCCGGCAATGATCTTCCGACAATCAAAGAACTCGAGGAAGCGCGCGACGACCACAAAAAGAAGATCGCCACCGAGAGAGAAGCCGACGGGAGAGCACGCGAAGCCCACAAGAAAGCCCGCGCGGCTGATGGGAAAGACCAAAAATCCAAAGAAGAAACCGAGGCGCGAGCAATCCGCGCCCGGTGGAGGCCCGCGGCATGAACGGCAGGCTCAGCGCTGCAGCCGGATCGCCGCCTGGATCAGATCCTGATGGAAGCGATGGTTGCGCAGATCCTCGGTCATCGTGACCAGCCTTTCCCGCGCCAGCCCCGCCGGCTCTCCCCGCGTAAGCATCCCGTCGATCAGGATCTCCTGCGCCGAAATCATCTGCCGGTCGGCAACCACTTGCCGGCGCGCAACGTCCAGATCCTTCAGGGAATAGGTCATGGATAATCATATCACATGCCGGACATGCTGTACGGAAATCCGTTGGGCTCACGCCCCTGCCATCCGGGTGGCTACAGCATCGGCCCGAAAATCGGAATCATGCGCGCGAGCAAGGCCGGATGATCTCCTGCGGTGAGGTTCCCCTACTCCGCAGCCTCTCCGCGCTGCGGCTCCACCGCATCCACCTCTTCCAGCGGCGCCAGAACCTCCACCTCATACGAGTAGCCCTCGAGCATCGTATAGGTATGCTCGATCGTCTGGATCTGCTTTTCAGTCTTGCGGATGGCGTCGGCGATGGCTTCGCTGCGGGCGCGCAGCATGGAGCCGAGCACGTCGGTTTCCGGGCGGCGGCCGAGGCGGTCTATGTGTTTGCGCACGCGGGCGCGGTGGCGTTCGAGCTCCAGGATGTGGAAGCGGCTCTTGACGATATCGTCCGACAGTTTGCGGCGCATGGCTGCGACCGGGTCGAAGCTGCCGGGTTCGCGCTCGTCGAGGATCACCTCGTTGACGAGTGATTCCAGCATAAGGACACCTTCGAGATCCTTGGGGTCGGCCAGTTGCGGATCGTAGCCCGTATCATCGTAGACGCGCCGGCGCACGGGATCCTGCAGGAGTTCGTAGGCGATCTGCAGCCGGTTGAAATGATCGGTGTCGCCGCCGGCATCCGGATGCGCGCCCTTGGCGGCCTTGCGCCAGGCAAGCCTGATCGCCTCGCCATTGGCGTCACGCTCCAGTCCAAGCATGGCATAGGGATCGATCACGCCGGCACTTCCTTCATTCACTGCTTCGTCCCTCCGAGACCTACCGGCTGGCTCGCGCCGCATCAAGCCCCGAAACACCCTGCCATAATTGCGGCCGCTCGGGACGAAATTGTGGAACGGGGTAGATTTTCCCACAGGCAAGGGGTTAACGGGTGCGATTTCTGCTGCGCTGGTCGGCGATAGAGTGGAGGATAGGGCTGAACCCAGGCAAAAGAACAAACGGGCAGCCCTTCCAGGCCACCCGTCGTCTCGACCCTTTCTCGATCAGTTGCCTGGCTTGTTCTTGATCGCCGCGTCTATTTGCCTCTTCACAGCATCCAGGTTGAAGGAGGCCGGATCCTGCATTGGCGGATAGTCAACCGCCGTAAGAGCGAGTTTGGCGACTTCCTGCTGAACACTGACGAAGCGCCAGAATTCGCGAGCAAAGAAGTCATTCATGTAGCCCCCACCCAGGTCATTGAGGCTTTGTTCGCCAATCGACGGTGTTCGCTCGAAGGGATCCTGACGGATATTGACCATGGTGGGCATATCAGTCGTTACCTTCGCACCGGGCCAACCCTGCGGCTGTTGAAAGAACTGAAACTTGAAATCGTCGAGGCGTACGGCACCCAGAGCAGGGCCACCGAAGTAGAAAAATTCATGACGTGCGGACGGTGAATTGCCCTCCAGCAGGTCCAGCTGGTTGTAGCCATCGAGGTGGTTCTTGTAGGTCACGTCACCCAGCTTCACGCCCTTGAGCAACTGGTCGGTGATGTTGGGATTGCCGGCCGCCGCCACCAGCGTGGGGAACCAATCCAGAGCGGAGAAAATACCGTTCTCGACAGTGCCCGGCTTGACCCTGCCCGGCCAGCGGATGATAGCGGGTGCGCGGAAGCCGCCCTCCATCACAGTACCCTTGGTGCCCTTGAACGGGGTCATGCCACCGTCAGGCCAGGTGAATACTTCTGCGCCATTGTCGGTCGTGAAGACGACGATGGTGTTGTCGGTCTCGCCCGCGTCCTCCACGCATTTCAGGATGGCACCGACGCTGTCGTCCAGTTGCGCCATACCGGCTTCTTCGAGACCATAATTGGTCTCGCTGTTCATCAAAGCCTGGTACTTGGGAGACAGGAACGTCCAGACGTGCATGCGCGTCGTGTTATGCCAGACAAAGAACGGCTTTCCTTCGGTCTTGGCCTTGTCCATGAAGTCGCAGGAAGCCTTGACCAGCACTTCGTCGAACGTTCCCATGTCGTACTTGGCCTTGGGCGTTATGTCATGCATGTTCGGCACGTTGGACATATCCGGGTATGGCGCCAGCGGGCCTTCGTCGATGATCCGCTGCTTGCCGATCTTGCCCCAGCGCGGCTGCTGGGTCGCGTCATCAGTATCAGTGGCAAAGCTGTGCACCAAATCGCGCGGCCCGACTTTGTCACGGTAGGACTGGTCATTCGGGAAGGAATACCAGTAGGGGTCCGACATCGCATCGAGGTGGTACAGGTACCCGAAGAACTCATCAAAGCCATGGAGCGTTGGCAGAAACTTGTTCAAATCGCCGAGGTGGTTCTTGCCAAACTGGCCCGTGGCGTAGCCCTCGGTTTTGAGGACGGCGGCGATGGTTGCAGCCTTGTCCGGCATACCCACATCCGCGCCCGCCTGACCGACAGTCGTCAGGCCAGTGCGCAATGGGATTTCACCGGTGATGAAACTCGCCCGGCCGGCAGTGCAACTCGCCTCGGCATAATAGTCGGTGAACAGCATGCCACCGGACGCCAGCTTGTCGAGGTTCGGCGTCTTCCCGGACATGATGCCCCGGTGATAGGCACCGATGTTGAACCAACCAACATCGTCGCCCATGATCACAAGGATGTTGGGCTTTGACTGCTGCTGCGCGACTGCCGGTGCACCCAGTGCGGTTGCGCACGCGGAAGCCAGCAGACCAAAGCAAAGGTTTCTCATGGCACTCATGGTGTATCCTCCGTTGAGTTTGCTCGTTGCTCGGCCCCATTGGCACTGCCTCCTAGAGCAGAAGGATGCCCATCCTCTCGGCCGAAGACGATCTGATGTTGTGACAGTTCGCGGCATGGTGTTGTGGGAAGTCGGGTATGTTGGCTGAATGAATGCCGCGCTGATTATTCGCCATAGAGTGGCGACAGGCGTACCCGCTATCGAAGCGTCGATGGCTAGCAATGAAATACTTGCCCTGGCGTCTGCCGAGGTGTCAGCAGTCGCCTTGACTGATAATCGCACATTTTTACCTTCGCCACCAGATTGAAGGCTCTCGTCGCCACACTTCGATGATCGGGACCGCCCACGTCATGGCCGCTTTGGGCGCAAAATGGCCGCTGGAACCGCCGTGAAGCGGCTTGTGGCATTTGCTGCATCATACCGCCTTTCTCCACCCTTCTCTCCGCACGCTGATAAACGGGATTCCAGGGGAAACGGGAGCCCGTCAGCCGGAAGACGCAGCCCGCCGCCTTCAGGTTGCAAATCTCGCCTCGTCCCGTATTGGCACAACCTTGCAAGGCTCTGCTAATCTTCTGCCAACCATTTGAATCATCACCCATTCTCGCAACCGCGAAAGACATGCCACAATATTGCCGCTTGCTTTTTGCCCGAAATGCTGGCACCAACTGCAACACTCGGGCATTTCGCATGCCGGTGACTGGACTGAAGTGGTAATGCCCTTTCGGAGCGCCAACTCCGGTAGGGCGGTATGGGTGACACCCATGCGCGTAGATGTTCTTTCCCCGTACGTGACGTCTCGACTGACCCTTCGCGCCGGGCTCCAGGGCCGAAACGCGAAAGCTAAAGCCGTCCGCCTCCCCACCGCCGGGGGTGCGGATAAACTAACTACCAATGGGAAAAGGACTATCCCCCATGGCCACTAAGGGCACCGTAAAATTCTTCAACCAGGACAAGGGTTTTGGTTTCATCACGCCGGAAGGCGGCGCGAAGGACGTTTTCGTCCACATCTCCGCTCTCCAGGCTTCTGGCATCCAGTCGCTCCGCGAAGGTCAGCAGGTTTCTTTCGACACCGAGCCGGATCGCATGGGCAAGGGCCCGAAGGCTGTCAACATCCAGGCCTTCTGATCTGATTCAGGTCTTTCTGCGTTAAGCAGGCGACGGCGCTCCGCAAGGGGCGCCGTTTTGCTTTTGGGGGGACGTGAAAGGTACAGACCCCGCCCGTGCCTCGAAAAAAGACCCCTCCCCAACCCCTCCCTACAGGTGGGAGGGGCTTCTCGTGGCACCGCCTCACTCCTCCCGAAACATCGGGGATTTGGAAAGCGGGTGCGGCAGGTTAAGTCCCTCCCCCTTGTGGGGAGGGGTTGGGGAGGGGTTTTCACCACATCCTCTCAGCAATCATCCTTTGCCCCCTGAGCGGCTGGAACAGTGCCCGCATACCCCCTCGAAAATTCCCGCGCTGCCATCAGCACCGGCATCAGCGCCCTTCCCGCCTCCGCCAGCTGATATTCCACACGCGGCGGCTGCTCGCCGAAATCCCGCCGTTCGACAAGCCCGTCCTGCTCCAGCTCCCGCAGATGCTGGGTCAGCATCTTCTGCGAAATGCCCGGCATGTCCCGCTTCAATTTCAGGGTGCGCATCGAGGGCTCGGCGAAGAGCCGGAACAGGATCGGCAGCTTCCAGCGCCCGCTAATCATTTTGAGCACCCGCGTCACATGCGCGACGGAGCCGTCAGGCCCGAGGCAGACGGAGCGTTCTTCCTGTTCTACAGGCACTTTTAAGTGCGTAATTGTGTCGAGCATCGTCCTGTTCTTCTGTGCTTTCCTCCACTCCAAGATAGGAACACCGCGATGGATTTGAAACTCGACGGCAAGACGGCGCTTGTTACCGGCAGCAGCAAGGGCATAGGCGAAGCGATCGCCAGAGGGCTCGCCCGCGAGAAGGCCACCGTCATCGTCCACGGCCGTGACAGGGCCGAAACGGAGCGCGTGGCCCGTGAGATCATTGCCGAAGGCGGCCGCGCCCATGCGGTGACCGGCGACCTCACTATCGATGACGAGGTGGAGCGCCTGATCGACGAGGCACAGGCGCTTGCCGGCCGAATCGACATCCTCGTCAACAATGCCGGCGGCTCGGGCGAGCCGGAGGACTGGGCAAACAGCCGCCCCGCCTCCTGGGTCGCAGCTTACGACCGCAATGTCCTGGCCGCCGTGAGGGTGACCACAAGGCTGCTGCCTGACATGCGCGAGGCGGGCTTCGGCCGCGTCATCAATATTTCAAGCCTCGCTGGCCTGATGCCGCCTGCCGGCAGGCCTGATTACTCCGCCTGCAAGGCCGCCATGAACGCCATGACCTCTTCCATGGCCAAGGCGGTGGCGGCCGAGGGCGTGACCGTCAATACGATTTCGCCGGGCACGATCCGCAGCGCCCGCCTGGACGCCCGCTTCCGCGAGGTGGCGGGTGAGCGCGGCGTGGCTGCGGATGCCGCATGGGAGACGATCGAACAGGCGGTGCTGCCGCTCTTCGCCGAGGTGCCGCTTGGCCGGGTGGGAACGCTGGACGAAATCGCCGACGCCGTCTCCTTTCTCGTCAGCCCGCGTGCGGGATATATTACGGGCGTGAATCTCAGGGTCGATGGCGGGATGCTGCCGGCGATTTAGCGTGGGTACAGCAGGAGACCGGAATTCGACAGCAGCGCCAGCGGCCGAAGGAAGTTCGTGGCCGCTTCGCGCCATTTGCGGTCATTCGCGAGGAAGCTTTTCTACAATTTCTTGAAACTGCGCAGCAGTAAATCCCGTAAGCGTCGGCATCTCCCAGTCAAAAAATGACTTGTTAGAGATCGCATGAAGGATCAGCAGTCGCACGCCGTGCATTTCCTCTGGCGTGAGGCCAGGATTTGGCACCACCGACCTTAATTCCGCGGCGATTTTCTCGGCGGCCTTTCGAGGTGATGGTCCTAGAAGGATGACATCGTCGTCTCGTTCCAGCTCCTTCAAAGCACCGATGATAGTCTGAATGATTGTCGTGTTATAAGGTTCGTTCACTTTGGCGGCCTGTCAGCAGTGAAATTTGGACAGAGAGTCCATAACAGCCACAGCACCTGTGACAACCAAAAGTCCGCAATGGGCCGAGGGCGGTCATTGCGCGACTTCTCCTTCGCGCCAAAAGCGGACGAACCACGCAGTGACCAGGAGCGGCGAAACGATACAATCAGGAAATATAGGTGGCACGGTTTGCCTCCCGACAAAAGCTGCGCAAGCGAACCGACGGATAAGGGGGCCTTCATGTCTCAGCAGATCAAGACCAACGAGCGCGACGACGCCTTTGCGGTGCGGCGCACCGTCTTTATGGACGAGCAGGGCTATGAAAATGAGTTCGACAGCATCGACGACAACCCTGCCTGCGTGCACGTGACGCTCTATATCGATGGCGAGCTGGCGGGGTGCTCCCGCTTGTTCCCCGAGCCACTGAAGCGCGCACTTTCGCCCGAGAGCCCACACTCGCCCATATGCGCGTTCGACGAGGGCGTGACGGCAGGGGAAACGTACCTGCTGGGCCGTGTAGCCGTAATGCCGGCGTTTCGCCGCCGGGGTTTGGCGAGTGTGATCATCGCCGCGAGCGACGAGGCCGCGCGCGAGGCCGGCGCCAAACTGGTGAAGCTGCATGCCCAGGAATACGCGCACGATCTCTATGCCAAGCAGGGCTATAGGCAGATCAGCGATGTCGATTACGAGGACGAGGGCAAGCCGCACCTTTGGATGGCCAAGCGGCTGTGATCGCGGTCAGTTCCCTGCCTCAGCGACCTTCGTCCGCAGGGTCATGCGCCTGTTGGAAACAGTCGATCAGCATGTCGGTCAGCACGCGCACCTTCCGCGCGGGATACTGACCTGGCGGGCGTATGACATAGACGCCTGCCGGAGGGGGCGGATGGCGTGGCATGACCGGAACCAGCGCGCCGGAGGCGACATGATCATCGATGACGCCATCGGGAATCCAGGCGATGCCTAGCCCTTTCAAAGCAGCCGCAAGCAGAGCCAAGGCGTTGTCGGCCTTGAAGCGCCCCCGCGGGTAAACAGTGACAATCTCCTCGCCATCCATGAATTGCCAGGCCTCCGTTCCCTGCATGAGGGCCTCGTGGGTGGCGAGATCCTCCGGCTTTTCGGGGGCCCCATGCGCCCTGATATAATCGGGGCTTGCGACCAGCTTCCCGTAGATCGGCCCGACGCGCCTCGCGATCATGTTGGAATCCTGCAGATAGCCGACGCGGATCGCGCAATCAAAACCCTCGGCGATGAGATCGACGAAACGATCGCTATAGACGGTCTGGAGCTGGAGCTGCGGGTGGCGCTGCGCCATGTCCGCGAGCACGGGCGCGAAGTGGGTCGGGCCGAAGGACAGCGGAACGGCCACTCTCAGGCGGCCGCGAAGATCGCCGGCGGGTAGGATCGTTTCCCGGGCGATGTCGATCTCGGCACAGACCCTCGCCGCATGATCCCGAAAGGTTATCCCAGCCTCCGTGAGAGCCGCGCCGCGGGTCGTACGTGCCAGAAGCTGGACGCCGAGGTCCGCTTCGAGCCGGGCGAGCCGCCGGCTGACGATCGACTTGGTGACGCCCAGCCGGCGCGCAGCGGGCGAAACACCCCCAGCATCGGCGACCTCGACGAATGTCCTGAGCTCTTCGATATCCATTTTAGCGTTCCCCGTTGCGCGACACAGCATGGCAGAAGCGAGCACTACCGTATCGCAAAGGGGAATGACAATGTCCCGCGCGGAGGCGGCGCGGCTGCCAGCGCAGGTCTTTCGTCGAACCAAACTCAAACAGACGGCAGCAGAGGATCCCTTCATGACCTTTCGTAATGGCCTTGCTTCGCTTCTTCGTCCCGAAGATTCGGTACTCGTGCTGATCGACCACCAGCCTTACCAGCTTGCGAACCTGAACAGTCACGAACCTCAGATGGTCGTCAACAATGCGACGGCCCTGGCGAAGGCCGCCAAGGCTTTCGGCGTCCCCACCATCCTGACCAGCGTGGTCGCTGCTCGTGGCGGTCTCATCTTCCCGCAGATTACCGATGTGTTTCCCGGCCAGGAGGTGATCGACCGGACGTTCATCAACACCTGGGAGGACCAGAAGGTTGTGGATGCGGTCAAGGCGACGGGCCGCAAGCAGCTGATCATCGCTGGTCTATGGACCGAGATCTGCGTCGCCATGCCGGTAATCCAGGCCCTCGGCGAAGGCTGGGATGTAACTGTCATCACCGATGCATCGGGCGCCGTTTCGGTCGAGGCCCACGCGGTCGCCATCCAGCGCATGATTGCGGCCGGCGCGAACATGATGACATGGCTGGCGCTGGCCGCCGAATGGCAGCGCGACTGGGCCCGTCTCGAAACTGCGGGCAAGATGACGGACGTGCTAGTGCAGCACGCGGCCGGCAGCGGCATCGCCTATCTGTGGGAACAGCAGCTGCTCAACACGCCGGTGCCAGGCACCGCAGGCTGATCTGGGCGGGGATGACGACAATCTTGAACGAAGCGATGCGAAAGTTCATCGCTTATCCAGGCTCGTCATCCCCACCAGTTGGACGCGAAGGTTCGATGTTTCGTTAGGCCGAAAGGCGTCATCCGTAGATTGACCACCCTCGCATTCATTCCCCACCCAGATAGGTCCCGATATACTCCCCCCGCTTCCAGACCTCGGCGCACAGCCGGGCCTCGACACCCCCGGATGTCACCGGGCGAAGACACAGCATGCAGTCGGCAATCACCTCCCCCGGCTGCAGGATCGCCTCAATAGTGGCTACCTCCTGCGCGATATCAGTGCAATCAGCCATCGCCAGCAGTTGCCGCTCCGCCACCCTTGCGGCTTCATGCAGTTTGCGCCTGAGCGCAACAAGCACCGCATCGTCGTCGCCGGCCGGCGCTTGCTGCATCGTGCCGCCACCCGCCTCGATCCGCGCAAGCAACAGCTCGATGCTGCGGCCGAGATCGTCACCAGCCGCCAGCCGCGTCCGCCATGCCTCGACCGCCCGCCTGCACCGCGCACGTTCCCGGCCGATCGCCGAAGCAATTGCCATCAGGTCTTCGGGAATATCCTTCAAGAACGCCACCCATTGGGCGCAAGAATGGCTGGCGTTTCTGCCGGCTGGAAGCATGCCGCCGAGCGGTGATAAACATCATCGGACACAGCAGATAGAGCTGCGATCCACCGTGATAGCGTCTCGTGTGCGAATGCCTTGATGGTAGTGATGTCGCTCCTTTCGAGCGGGCAGGCATGCATGTAAAACTCTCCTGTTGGATATCGCCGCCGTCATAGGGTTGTACCTGCCAATGCCGGCAACAATCAAGGAAATTATTCCTATCATCGATCACGATCCATATCAGACGAGACTTTTCAGGGACCGGGAACTCGCGAAAGCAAACAAAGATAGGTTTATGTTCCGCATCGGCACACGGCGCTCAGGCTGCCTCGCTGTGGCGCTCCACGAGCTCGGCCCATTCCATTGCCGCGTGGCGGCCGAGAACCGTCTTGTCGTTCCCGATGACGGCGGCGATGCGCCGGAAGAGTTCGTCGGCAAAGGGCGCGGGTCTGCCGGATTCGGTATTGCCGGTCGGGTGCAGCACCGTGCCCTCGGCAAGATGGATCCTCTCGACGCTGAACCCCTCATGATCACCCGAGAGTTCTGCCGAGCAGCATAGCAGCAGGCCATTATCGTTCCGGCCGAGGATGGGGATGACGAGTTCATCGAAATCGAACCGCAGGCTGAAGGCGTTCATCGGCCGATAACCTCCTGCTGGAGGCGCTCCGCACGGATGAGCTGAGCCTCATAGCGGCCGGCGAGCGAGAGCACGAAGCCGGCGGCGAGGAGGAGGCCGGCAAGCGGCTGGAGCCTGCCGATGGCATCGAGGCGGCGGACGCCCGGCATCAGCGCAGGCGCGCGGAAAGGCGCCTCGCCCCTTGCTTCAAAATATCTCGATATCATGCGGCAACTCCTGCATCGGCTTTGATTTCAGCGATGCGGGAAGATGCGATGCCAATGGTTGAGTGGTGGAATGGCGGCCGGCGGGCCTATGCGGCCAGCGAGCGTATATCCTTGGCCACGTCGGCGAGATCATTGTCGAGCTGGTGATCGCGCCCCGGCAGCGAGCAGAGGACAGCATCCGGGATCGCCCTGGCGTAAGCCTCGATATGGGCAAAGGGCACGGTGTCATCCTCGCTGCCGTGATAGATGAGCACGGGCAGCCCCTCCGGCAGGCTTTCGGAAAAGTCATCGCGCCCGGCGATCTCATCGCTCTCCCATCCGCCGGCCCCCATGAAGGGCGGCGCGATGAGGATGACGGCGCCGGGCTCGAATGCCGGCCACTCTTCGGCAAGCGTGTGGAGAAGCACCGTGCCGCCGAAGGAATGGCCGATCAGGATGGCGCCGTCTTCGAGGGTCTGGAACTCGGTGACGACTGCGGCTTTCCAGGCCTGATAATGCGGGTCCGCTTCATCGGGCATGCGGGGGTAGCGGATAGCATAGGCCTCGCCGAGTTCGCGGGCGAGGCTGTCGACGAGCTTGTTGTCCCACTGGTCGTGGGTGGTATCGCCGGCGCCCTGGATGAAGAGGATCTGTGTTGGCATGGGTAATGTTCCCGGTTGTGACCGTCAGGGAGATGGGTCGTTACGGGAACAGGGCAAGAGCCTCGCCCCCTGCTTCGGCCCCCCCAAGGAGGGAGATTGACGAGGGCGGAATTCGCCAGCAGATGCCACCAACCTTGGTGGATGCGCTCAGAACAGCTTTGCGCCAGAACCGAGCAAGCGCGTGCAGATCGTGGGTCTCACCTTCCAGGCACTATCGCCTTCCACCGATGCGGCGCATATCCACAACGCGGCCATCACGCTGCCGTATGGAAATCTCGAACCGGCTGTTGCCTCTCCGGGCACGATAAACGAAGAAACGACCACGGCAATCGATCCGCCTGACGTCCCTGAAACCGCGACTGCGGAGCAGCCTCTCGCCCTGACTACAGGTAATCCCTCTGCCTCTGTTGAGATTGGTGCCAACGCTGATGGAGATCTGGGTCTGTGCGCTTGCTTCAGTCGGCACGGATATAGATGAGACTGACAGGCCGACAGCCAGCGCGAGTGACAGAAACAACGATGATCTGGACAAGGCATCCTCCCTTGGGTAACGGGGTCTGAATACACCATGCTCGTTTGCCGGCGGAATTATACAACCGTGGGGATAGGAGCGATAGAGGGTCGCGTCAGTACGAGCCGTCTCCGCTGCCCATTCGGTTAACCAAAGGCATATTGAGGACCGGCCAGGACGGTTCGAGACCCGTGGCGCGACCCCCGGCAGAACGGAGGGGGTACTTCCGGCACACACCCTCCTCATCCATGCACCCTCACCCCGCAGCAACCACCTTCCCTCGCTTCAACACGACAGCGATCACAAACCCGCAAACCGCCGTCGCCCCACCGACGAGAAACACGCTGCCATAGCCCGCCCGATCCGCCAGCACGCCCGCCAGCGGCCCGGTCAGCCCGTAGGCCAGATCCTGAAAGGCCGAAAATCCCCCGAGCGCCGTGCCGCGCAGATGCGGTGCCACGAGATGCACGACTTCTCGCCCCATGGCGGGAAAGATCATCGAGCAGCCGAGGCCGGTCATGAAGGCGCCGATCAGCGCGACGGTGGGATCGCCGGCACTCCAGATCAGCAACTGGCCGATAGCCTCGACCGCGAGTGACACGACGGCGACCGCCAGCCCGCCATAGCGATCCGGCAGGTGGCCGAAGAGCAGGCGCACCAGCACGAAGCCGCAGCCGAAGGCAGTCAGGCCGAGGCCGGCATGATCCCAGCCGAGATCGCGGAAATAGAGGGTGAAGAAGGAGCCGATTGCGGCAAAGCCCATGCCCTGCAGGCAGACGATCAACCCATGCACCCAGATGCGGCCGATGACGGCGGCAAGCGGCGGGCGCTCCCTGCCCGGATGGGTGGCAACGGCGGGCACGCTGCGGATTGCGGCAAGCCCCAGCAAGGGCAGCACCGCGCTGACAGCCATCGTGCCGGCAAAGCCGAGATGATCGAGCAACAGCAGCCCAACAGGCCCGCCAAGGCCGAGCGCGCCGTAGATCGCCGCACCGATGAGCGCCAGCACCCGGCCGGAACGCTGCGGCCCGACAAGCCCGATACCCCAGGCAATGACGCCGACGGCGACGAGGCTTTCACCAAGCCCGATCAAAAGCCGCCCGGCAACGAGAATGGCGAAGGCCACAGCCGGCGCCTGCAGCGAGAGCCCCGCGGCAAGCGAGATCAGCGCGCCCGCAACATAGAAAAGCAGGCCGCGCTGCACGGCAAGCTTGGCGCCCCTGCCATCCGCAAGCCCGCCGGCATAGCTGCGGGTGAGGATGGTAGCGAGAAAGGCAATGCCGACGCCAAGGCCCGCCCAGCCATTGCCGAGGCCAAGCGCGCCGGTCACGAACACGGGCACGACCGGAAGGGCAATCGCAACGCAGAGATAGGAGATGAAGAGGATCGCGGTCAGCAGGTAAAGCCGGGCCTGCTCGCGATCACCAGTAAGACGGAAAGCCATGAAAACCTCCTGGCTATTCCCTCGTCCGACGGGCACAAAAAAACGCACTCCGACCGGCGAGGATCGATAAGTGCGTTGCTTGACGTCAAACGCTTACGGCCAGCGGACTGGCATGGGCTGGGAAATACGGGATATGTGGAGGAGTGTCAACGGTGGGATTGGGACACTCCGTCGCCCCTCACATCAGCACCAAGCGGCCACCTAAGCCGATTTCATCGCACCTGCATTGAACCTGGAGCGATCGACGAGAACATCCCTCTTCTGCCCCCACAACAGGCCGGCAACGAGGTTTCTCGCCTTGATGCTTTCGAGCTCCAGCCGGCGCAACTGCTTGCGCACCTTGCTGAGCGGCAGGAAGACCAGATCCTTTTCCGGGCGCACGAAATCTGCACTCTCGCCCTCACCCTCCAGAAACCGCTGCTGGATGACGGGCGCCGGCTCGATCTGGTAGGCGGCAAGCCAGGAGCGGTGCCAGAAATGCGCATCGATCAGCGAATAGGTGGTGGTTTCCGCAAGCATGCGTTTTGCCGCCTCAGGGCCGATGACATAACCGGCCAGCCCCACGCGGTTCTGATAGACGCGGGTCGCGCCAAAACGGCCGGCCTCGTCCTGCCATGCGCGCTTGCGGTTGAGGATATGGCGACGCGGGGCGAATTCGAGATCGTAGACGCTGTTCCACGCATCGTTGCGGGCTTCGATATTGGCGAGGACAGCGGTGATGTCGTCTGACAGCACCGCATCGTCTTCGAGGATGAGCATCTTCGCGCCATGCGCGATCACCGCCTGCCAGGCCTTGCGGTGGGACAGGAAGCAACCGATATCCTGCCGCCGCGTCGGGCTCGGCCAGTTGCTGGCAGCCGTCTGGCATTCCTCGGCCGTGAGATCGGCAGCTTCGAATGCGTCGAGAAACTCGAAGGACAGGCCGAGTGCGGCCAGCTGCCGGATCTGGAAGCTCCGCCGAACCTCCTCTGCCTTGCGGCTGATGATCAAAATTCTCAAGTGAACTCCCTGGCGCCCTACGCCTGCCCTGTCAGCGCAAGCATATAACCGTGTTCCGATGCGAGCAAAAGTGCGGAATTCGCCAGGGTCCGGACTCACAGCAAGCCGGCGGCGGGGCAGACGGCAACCCCTTGCCCAGAGGCCCAAAGCAGCGAATTGCTAGGAGAGGAGATAGCGAGTAGAATCCCAAAGGTTAATTCGACCATAGGGAGTGGGCAATGAGCAGACTGTTGATACTGTCGGCTGGTGCCATCCTGGCACTAACGTCCGTGGCGTCCGCTGCGCCGGCTATGCAACCTCTAAAGATTTCTAAGGAATGCAGCCAGTACAGCGGCGATACCCCGAGCTTCTGCACCATTACGGAATCGAACCTCGCGGCGATCCCCGCGGGCACCAAGATCTTTTACTATGGGCCGGTGACCGGCAGTCCCCTTTTCGGCAGTAGCACGACGGTTATTGCCGTCGGTAACGGAGACACTGCGGTCGGGTACTGCGTCACCTACGACACCGCCAGCCCGATGCAAGGAACCTGCGCGTTCCATGCCGGCAGCGGAACGCTTGCCGGGTTCCAGGCGGTCGTCAAGGTGACGGTCGACGACAAGCAGATCTATCACTGGGACGGGGGCTATCTACTTGGCGCCGCCAAGTGAGAACGAATGAAATACTGCTCTCGTCGGCTGTTTGCCGTGAATTCCTGCCCTGGCTCATAACCAGCAGGTGACAGTGGCGGCGAGGCAGACGGCCGCAAGGAAGTTCATCGCAGATCGATCCTACCGGGTGCCGCTGATCACCCGGCAGCCATCGACTGCTGCTTGCCGCGCATGTCGGTAGGCAGCAGCGCCTGCAGCCGCGAAAACTTCTCCTCCGTGAGCCAGAAACAATTCCGATTCATCTTTGGTCTCCCCTTGGAGACCGTGAATCATGGAACCGCCGTCAACGGAATCCTCTTTATGGGTCGGGGCCATAACAGATGCCACCGGCCGAAGCGAGTTCATGGCCGCTTTGCGCCGCAAGCGAACATGCCGTTCTGGCGGTGTGCTGGTTGCGCTGCTTCCGTGGGTGTAGACTGCCGCCACTGTTGCATGTTCATGCAAGGCAACGATGATGAGTACCCCCGCATTCGACCGGAAGCTGCTCGCGATCCTGGCGGCGGATATGGTAGGCTACTCGAAGGCGATGGAGGCCGATGAGGCCGGCACCATCAGGCGACTGAAGGCCATCCGCGCCGACCTGATCAATCCCGCCATTTCTGAGCGCCACGGCACCGTTATCAAGCTGATGGGCGACGGCACGCTTGTCGCCTTCGACAGCGTGGTCGACGCGGTTGCCTGCGCCGCGGAGTTCCAGAATAGCGTGGCGGCGCGCAACGCCGACCTGCCGGAGCCTGAGCGCATCATCTTCCGCGTCGGGATCAATCTAGGCGATGTGGCCCTGGTGGATGGCGATCTCTACGGGGATGGGGTGAATGTTGCCGCGCGGCTGGAGCAGTTGGCGGAGCCTGGCGGCGTGATGGTGTCGGGTACGGCATACGATCACCTCCAGGGCAAACTCGACTGGCCGCTCGATTTCGCCGGCGAGCAGCAGGTCAAGAACATCAGCCGCCCGGTGCGGATGTATCGGCTGAGGCTCGACGGCAAACGGGCGCGTCGCCCGCTTCTCGGAATGATACCGCACTGGGCCGGGACGGCTGCGGCGGCAATCGTTACGCTTGCTCTGGCGGGCGGCGGGGTCTGGTGGTTTTTGCAGCCCGAACCGTTGAGCGGCAAGCCGTCGGTGGCGGTGCTGCCCTTCGACAATTTTGGCGGCGACGAGGCGAGCGGGCGTCTGGCCGATGGCCTGACGGAGGACATCATCACCGACCTCGCGCGCTTTCCCGAATTCGAGGTGGTGGCGCGCAATTCGACGGAAGTTTTTAAAGGCAAGCCGGTGGATGCCCGCCAGGTCGCAACTGCGCTCCATGTCGGCTTTGTATTGGAAGGCTCGATCCAGCGGCAGAGTGGCCGGGTACGGATCACAGCACAGTTGATCGATGCAAAAACCGGCCACCATCTTTGGTCGGAGAATTGGGACCGGCCCGCCGAAGACGTGTTCGCCGTTCAGACCGAAATCGCCGAGCAGGTCGCCAACCGTCTCGGCGGCGGCGTGGGACTGATTCAGGCGGCCGGCCGGGCTGCGGCCAAACGGAAACGGCCCGAAAACCTGAATGCCTATGATTATTATCTGCTCGGGTCCGAGAAGATTGAAAATCTCACCAAGGCAGATGCGGAAGAGGCTATCACGTTTCTCGACCGCGCTGTCGAGCTGGACCCGGGGCTCGCACGGGCCTGGGTGGAACTTTACCATGCCCATGATCTAATGGGCGTGTTTGGCGTCGATCCCGAGAGCAACCGCAAGGCGGCTGCCGATGTGGCCGAACGCGCGGTGCGGCTTGATCCGAGCGACGCGGAAGCACATGCGGTGTTTGGTATGAGCCTTGCCAACAAGGGCGACATGGGCCGCGCCAAGTCTGAGCTGGACACGGCCCTTCGTCTGGCTCCCGGTTCGTCCGAAATCCTGACTTTTTATACCGGCTTTGCCGCACGCTTCGGTGAACCCGAACGCGGCGCTCAAATGGTCGACCAGGTCATGCGGCTCGATCCGAACTATCCGATGTGGACGTCCAACTTCTTCTCACCTGCCTATTTCATGGCGGGCCGGTATGAGGACGCGGTGAAGATGCTGGAGCGCATGACCCCCAACAATTACCAGAAGTGGACCTGGGTGGTGCGCAGCAGTTCCCTCGCGGCACTGGGTCGAACCGACGAGGCGAATGCTTCGGCCAGAGAAGCTCTCAAGCAGCACCCGGACCTGACTGTGGAGAGCATGATCAATGAACCCGGCCTAAGCTCAATAGAGCGCAGCCGGTTCATTGAGACGATGCCGTTAGCCGGCTTCCCGGCATGCGCCAAGCCCGAGGCGCTGGCGAAACTCGCCAAACCCGTGCGACTGCCGGAATGCGAGGCGGCGAAGGCGGACCCTATCGCGCAGCCATAGAACAGCCCTGTGCAACGCGCTTGCGAGGCACTGATCGCCCCCGGTACCAGCGAGCACCCGCAACATTAGTCCTGCGCCGGCCGCCACGTGACAGGCAGAATTTAGCACCGAGTTGTTCTCCTGTGAATCCGGGCAGCCGGCTCTTGGCAGATAGGCGCATCCGTGGAATGTTCTACTTATGTTCAAATTGAAGGGTGTGTCATGGATGGACTGCAGGCTTTTATTCTGGAAGCAAAAGCGGCGACATATGTCGGAGGCGGCAGCCCATCACCGGGACGACACAGGTAGAAAAATATGGCTGTCCCTCAGAACAAAGATGAACTGCTCAAAGCGATAAATTCAAACTTCGACAAGCTGTTGAAAGACCTGCGCAACGTCCCGCTGTCGATGGTTGATGAACGCAGCATGGAGGGCCACGCCAAGGGCACGGAGATGAGCTTTGCGAACCTCGCCGCCTATCTGGTTGGGTGGAACGAGTTGGTGCTGAAATGGCTCGGCCGGGACGCGGCCAGTGAGCCTATCGACTTCCCTGAAACCGGCTTCAACTGGAACGAGCTGGGCCGGCTCGCCGAGAAATTCTATCACGACTATCAGGCGGTCCCCTATCCACAGCTGCTTGACCGGCTGGAAGCGGCCAAGGGCCGAATTGTTTCGGAGGTCGAGACCCGCCGCGACGACGATCTCTATGGCCGCCCTTGGTATGAGAAATGGACGATGGGGCGCATGATTCAGTTCAACACGTCATCGCCCTACGCCAATGCGCGTGGCCGATTACGGAAGTGGTTGAAAACGAAAAGCATGTCGCGCAATTCCGGAAATTTGCGACAAGGTCAGCACCACTGAACTCTCAGGAAATTTCTATCGCAAAACCCGCTCGCAAAAGTCAAAAGCGAACCGCCGGCGAGCGGCGCAGCTCTTTCAGGAATCCGTCAGCCGTCCAGGCGCAAGCCCTCTGCCTCACTGCGGATAGAGGGTCGAGACACGGCCGGCGAAATAATAGGCGACGATGCCGATCCATTCCCGCAGGCCCGTCGTAAACAGGTCGGCATTGTCAATCGGATGGCCGGCCGACAGCGCCAGGCCTTGTTCTCCAGTCGTACGGTAATCGGCGACCCAGGGCGTGACGTCCATGCCGAGATTGCGGAAGATTGCCACCGCACGCGGCATGTGGAAACCCGATGTCACGAGCAGGCAGTGGTTAAGGTTCAGTCGCTGCAGGATCACCCTTGTATTGATGGCATTCTCATAGGTATCGCGCGACTCCGCGTCATATTCGACACGGGCCGGGTCGATATGGAAATCGTCGAACATCCTGCGGATGATATCCGCTTCCTTGACGTAGCCGCCGGTGAGACTGCCATCGCCGCCAGACATGATGATCCTGGCATTGGGATAGACGCCGGCCAGCCGCACAGTTTCGATATAGCGATCAGCCGCGTCATCCAGGTTGTAGCCACCGCGCACGCCATCGACCTTTGTCGCGATCCCGCCGCCGAGCAGGACGATGCAGGCGACATCGGCAGGAGCGGCCGGCCGTGGAAAACGATCCTCCAGCTCCTGCACGATCAGTGCACCCGATGTGGTGTAAAAGCTCACGAAGATGAGCGTGAGCGACAGGAGCCCGGCCGCGATGGCGAGCCGCCGGATACGGAAGATCATCAAAATGACGCTGAGACCGATCAGCAGGAAGCCGATCGTGACGGGTTGGGACGTGAGCCAGAAAACCTTCGCGAAGAAAAACATGGGCGTGCCGGTATCCTACTGAAATGCGGCCACGAAAGCCTATTCGTGGATCCGGGGCAAGTCTGGCTTTTTGGAGACGTCCTGCCTTTTCCAGCTGATCAAGTCAATTGATAGGGAGAGTGGCGCGCAAGTCCCGCTCCCCCATTCCGCTTCGCCGCTC
Source organism: Rhizobium sp. 01T437 (assembly GCF_056398505.1). NCBI lineage: Bacteria > Pseudomonadati > Pseudomonadota > Alphaproteobacteria > Hyphomicrobiales > Rhizobiaceae > Rhizobium > Rhizobium sp. 01T437. Next base: position 30,651 of record NZ_JBFTPM010000001.1, on the reverse strand, counting down.
GCAGTACGAATTTACGGTGGCATTTACGGTAACGTACTTCCCCGGCATGCGTGTGGTGTGTTTAGGACGTGGGCAGCATAGGGGCGCAGACATTAGCCCGCCGACCATTCGGTCTCGCGTATGCGCCGGAGCCCCGGACATGACGAGAGCCATGATGAGCGGCATCGGGTCCGTCGCGCTGCTCCTCGACGGCATCGAGAATCGGAAACGGAGGGGTTTCTGTGAGACATTATCAGGGAGACAGTCCGAAACATGCGAGGCGCGCGCCCGCCGGACCGCCGCAAAGTTTCAAGCGACCTGCGGCCATGCTTGCCGCCACGGTATCGCTTTTCATCGCCTCGGTATCCCTTGGCAACGTCCAGGCCGCCGATCTCGTGATCGCCGTGCCGAACTGGCCATCGGGACAGGCGACGGCCAATATATTGAAGGTCGCGATCGGCAAGAATTTCGGCCTCGAGGCCGAGTTGCGCGAGATGGGAGAGCTCAATGCCTTTGCCGGGCTGGAATCCGGCGAGCTCGATATCCACCCGGAGGTCTGGCGGCCGAACCTCGATGCGGCAATCGAAAAATATGTCGATGAGAAGAAGGCGGTGGTTCTCGCAAAACGCGCCGTTGCCGCCTGGCAGGGCCTCTGCGCCACCGAGGACGCTGAAAAGGCCGGCATCAAGAGCGTCAAGGATCTCTCGGACCCTGAAAAGGGCACCCTGCTCGATACCGATGGCGATGGCCGCGGCGAGCTCTGGATCGGTGCCGCAACCTGGACCTCGGCGAGCATCGAGCGGGTGCGCGCCTTGAGCTACGGTTACGCCAGCAACCTCACGCTGGTGGAGGCGGAAGAGGATGTCGGCATGGCAGCCGTCGATGCAGCCGTCGCCACCGGCCGGCCGATGGTCTTTGCCTGCTATGCGCCGCACAATGTCTTCGAACTGCACAAGGTGACGCGGCTGGAAGAGCCGGCTTACGACCCCGCACGATGGAAGATCGCGCCCGGCAGCGATCCGCTCTGGATCGAACATTCGAAGGCGGATGTCGCCTGGCCGCCATCGGAATTCCACATCGCCTGGTCGACGTCTTTCGGCGCCAAACATGCTGACGTCGCCGCCTTTCTGGAGAAGGTCGATCTGACGCCTGAGGAAGTGACTGCCATGACCTACGCGCTGCAGGTGGAACGGACGCCGCCCGCCGATTACGCGGAAAAATGGGTGGTCGAGAATGCCGCCCGCATCCAGGGATGGGCAAAACCATGAACAGGACATTGCAGAAAACCGCCCTCGCCGCGCTGGCGCTGACCCTCGCCGCCTATGTCGCCCTCGCGGCCGGCACCCAGATCTACGATCCCAAGACGCGCCAGTGGGTCGATTACGACAAGAACACGGCGCGCAAATATTTCGCCCGCAACAAGCAGGTCCCGGATGCCTTCCGCCGGCAGGTCGTGACCTTTCGCACGGCTGAGGAGCCGGGCACGATCATCATCGACGGCAATCAGCATTTTCTCTACCTCGTGCAGCCGGGCGGCCAGGCGATCCGCTACGGCATCGGGGTCGGTCGCGAAGGCTTCGGCTGGGCCGGAATCGTACGCGTGGGCCGTACCGCCGAATGGCCGACCTGGACCCCGCCCGCCGAGATGGTGGCCCGCGACCCGAATGCCGCCAAATGGGCAGCCGGCCAGCCGGGCGGCCCCGACAACCCGCTCGGCGCCCGCGCGCTCTATCTCTATGCCGGCGATGCCGACACGATCTACCGCATCCACGGCACGCCGGAATCCTGGTCGATCGGCCTCGACGTATCCTCGGGCTGCATTCGCATGAACAATGACGACATCATCGATCTGCATTCGCGGATAAAGGTCGGCGCCAAGGTCATCGTCCTGATGCAGGGCGCGGCCCTCTATAAAGGCGTCTGAAACGGGGGAATTAGTATGCGCATGTTCTTGAAGAGCCGGCCGCTCCCGGCCCTGCTCCTTTGCTCGCTATTGGCACTTGCCGCCTGCCAGTCGGCCCCGCCGCCCGACCAGATGTCGCGCACGGCGGTCGAGACCGCTCCTGCCGACCTGCAGCTGCTCTGCGCAGATGCCGCCGCCAAACAGGCCGGTCTCGACAGGGCGAAAGTCCTGCCGACGAGTTCGCGCCCGGTCGAAGCCGGYGGCTTCACCGTCGATCTTGACGCCTCGGGCCGCAAGTTCGCCTGCGTCATCGACCGCACGGGCGTGGTGAGGAGCGTTCAGCCCGCGTAAGAGCGGGCCGCTCCCGACGCCCACCATTTGCCCCGCCGAAAAGTGAGAGCTCCGATGCCTGCCCGCCGATCAAGTTTTGATATTGCGGGCGATCGGCAGGTTGCATGCCCATGCCGTTCTCTTTTGAAGATTATCGGGAGTGTCGGGCAATCGTCAAAAAAGAACGGTATGGTAGCAATACGCATCGGGTCTGCAGCGCGTTCATTTTCTCGGTACTGTCTATCTGAGGAGGAAGGTAAATGCCGTTTGTGGAATCTCAGGTCAACACGTTCACGGTCAATTTTCAGTACAATGCCGCGACCACCCAGCTGCCGGGCGGCGGATGGGTGACCACATGGGCCTCCATGCTGGAAGACGGCAGCGGTTCCGGCGTTTACCAGCAGGTCTACGACGCGACAGGTGACCTCGTCGGTCCCGAAACCCGCGTCAACACCACCGTCGAGGGCAATCAGGACATGCCGGCTGTGACGGTCCTTGCCGATGGCGGTTGGGTGATTACCTGGGGAGACCAGGGGATTTCCACCCCCGGGGTCTATCAGCAGGCATTCAATGCGGATGGCACGCCGCGTGGCGGCGAGACCCAGGTCAACACGTTTGAAGGCGCCGGACAGGGGTTGCGGTCGGTCATGGGGCTAGCCGATGGAGGCTGGGTCGTCAGCTGGCTGTCGGTAGGCCAGGACGGTTCCGGATACGGGATCTACCAGCAGGCCTTCGCTGCCGACGGCTCCAAGATCGCCGGAGAGACCCGGGTCAACACCCACACCGATGGAAACCAGTGGCTGGGCTCGATGGCGCCACTCGATGGCGGCGGCTGGGTCGCCACCTGGTCATCGCCCGGCCAGGACGGTTCCGAAACCGGTGTATTCCAGCAGATCTACAATGCCGACGGCACGCCGCACGGCGGGGAAACCCTCGTCAATACCTACACCAATTCCTATCAGGACAGCGCATCCGTGGTGGCGCGCGACGGCGGCTGGGTCGTCATCTGGGAATCGAATGGCCAAGATGGATCCAGCGGCGGGATCTATCAGCAAGCCTATAATGCCGACGGAACGCGGCTCGGCACGGAGACACGAGTCAATACCACGACGGACGGCAACCAAGCCTATCATGGCTCCGCCGCATTGGGCGACGGTGGCTGGGTGGTGATCTGGATTTCGGGCGACGCCCATATCATGCAGCAGGCCTACAATGCGAACGGGACGCCGCAAGGCGGCGAGACCCAGGTCGATACCGATGGGACATATGCAGGGAACCAGAAGGTGACGGCTCTTTCCGACGGCGGCTGGGTGGTGACCTGGATGGTGATCGGCAGTAGTGAGACCTTTTATCATATCTACCAGCAGGCGTTTAATGCCGACGGGACGAAAAACGGCGATGAGACGCTCCTCAACACGCTGACCCACAGCTACAAGGATATTCCCCAGGTGGCCGCGCTCGATGACGGCGGCTGGGTCGTCAGCTGGGCGTCCGACAGTGATTATACCGATGTCCAGGGATATGACTCCGGCATCTTTCAGGTCCGCTTCGATACCGACGCCCATGCGGTGGAGCTTCAGAGCAACCGCATCTACGGCACCTATCCCGACAAGAACCTGGTCGGCACGGCCGGAGACGACGCCATATACGCGAGTTCCGGCAACGATACGCTGACAGGCCTTGCGGGCAATGACCATCTGGACGGAGGATACGGCCACGACCGGATGACGGGCGGCCTGGGCGACGATACCTACATCGTCGACACCTCGGCCGACAGGGTCGTGGAGCTGGCAGGACAGGGTACCGACACGATCCTTGCCGAAGTGAGCTACTCGCTGGCGGCCAATGTCGAGAACCTCGCCTTTGTCGCGGAGGGTAACCTGTATGCGAGCGGCAACGCGCTCGATAACGTCATGACGGGCAATAGCGGTAACAATACTCTCGGCGGCGCTGCCGGAAGCGATACGCTTTCCGGTCTCGATGGCAACGATTATCTCGATGGCGGCGCCGGCAATGACAAGCTGTACGGCGGCTCCGGTGACGACATACTCGCGGGCGGTACCGGCGACGACACCATGGATGGCGGGGATGGAAACGACAAATACAAGGTCGACAGCGCCGGCGACGTCGTCCACGATACCGGCAGCAGCGTCTGGGATTGGAACGATATCATCTATTCCACGGCCGAAACCTATTCGCTCGCAGGAACCGAAGCTGAAACGCTGATCCTTCAGGCGGGCGCCGTGACCGGGATCGGCGATAGCGGCAACAACCAGATAACAGGCAATGCTGCGGCCAACACGCTCGTCAGCGGCGGCGGCAGTGATGGCCTAGCGGGCGGCGGCGGCGCTGATACTTTCGTCCTCGCCGCACCCAGCGCATCGAACTTCGCTTTCATCAACGATTTTGGCGCGGACGATTTCCTGTCGTTCCAGCCCGGCGATTTCCAGGGCATGACCGCATCCACCCTGGATTTCCATGTCGGCAAAACCGCCATTGGCACAGACGCCCAGTTCTACTTCAACACCTCCGACCGCACGCTCTACTGGGACGATGACGGCACCGGAGGAGACGGCGCCGTCAGAGTTGCCACACTCAACGGAGCCTATATCCTGCAGTCCGGCGACTTCCTGTTCGCCTGACTTCCTGTTTGCTTGATCAGGCGCCGACGCAACATTCGTGGCCCCGCCGGCGCCTTTTTGCTATTTGTACTCGTCATAGAGCGAGAGAAGCGAGGCCTGCTCGGCAATCGTCGTCTTGATCGTTTCCGCCGTTGCCGGCTTCTTGCTCGCCGCGTCGATGGCGTCCTGGAAATTCTGCAGCGCCTCCTTGGAGGCCTCCAGGGCCTGCGCCCGGATGCGCTCGGCCATGTCGGCATCGAGATGGCCGACCTTGAGCGGCAGAAGGATCTTCAGGCCCTCGATGATCTCATTCTTGTCGATCGCCCCCTTGCTGGTCGGATCGAAGGTCGACCAGCGTTCTTCGGCGGCATCGATATCGAAGATCCTGTTATCGGCATCGGCCAGCCGCTTTTGAGCGGCCATGTACTCGTCCTTGCTCATCAGCCCGTCGCCATCGATATCGGCATCGTCGAGCGTCTGCTGGGCGGTGCGATCATAGAGTTCGGCCAGCAGTTGATCATCCGTTTTTTCCGGAGCGGTATTCACCAGTTCCCCGGTTGCTTTGTCGACCCTCCCCTCGCCAAAAACACTGACGGAAACTCTGGGCATATAGCTGAACACGTTGCGGGTTGAATTATCGGAGCCGACGATCACGGTGTTTCATCCTTTTGTTTGGCGTGTGAATGCGCGCAAACTGGAAAGCAGAACTTGCTTGAAACTGGCCGAAAACGGGTATTTGAGCCTTGCGTTACAACTGTAACGAAATTCCCGGAGAGGGCTATTCTCCTGCCCGCAGAACCGAGGGATAGGCAGCACTGCCCTCCCCGCCGAGCCGCTCCAGCATGATATCGATCAGCGCCCGCACCTTGGCCGGCACATGCGGCCCCGGCGGGCGCACCACGTAGATCGCGCCCTCATCCAGATAATAGTCGACAAGCACCGGCACGAGCGTGCCCTTGCGGATCTCATCGGCGACAATGAAAGACGGCAGTTCCGCCACGCCGAGCCCGGCGAGCGTCCAGCTCAGATGCACCTCGGCATTATCGGTCAGAAGCCGCCCGTTCGGGCGGATCGACACCATGCGCTCGCCGACCCGAAACTTCCATTCCGGAATATGGCGCCCGGAATAGATGATGCAATCATGCGAAAGCAGGTCTTCGGGCCTCTGCGGGCGGCCATGGCGGGCGATATAATCGGGGCTGGCGACGATGAAGGGCCTGACCGGCGCGATGCGGCGCGCAATCAGCGAGGGGTCGCGCAGCTCGAAGAGCCGGATCGCCGCATCGTAATGCTCGCCGATGAGATCGACAGCGCGGTCGGAGAAGGACACATCGAGCTCGAGGCGCGGATGGCGGCCGGCAAGTTCGGTCAGGATCGGCCCGAGATAGCGCTGGCCGAAGGCAAGCGGCGCGGCAAGCCTCAGACGCCCGGTGACATCGCCGCCGGCATAGGTGGCGACGGCATCCCGCGCTTCCTCGAGTTCGGCCAGGATGCGCCCGCAGCGCAGCTTGAATTCAAGCCCGGCCTCCGTTGGACTGATGCCGCGCGTGCTGCGGTTGATCAGCTGCGCGCCGAGATCCGTTTCCATGCGTGCAATGCGCCGGCTGACGATCGACTTCGAGACGCCGAGCTGCTGGGCGGCGCGGTTGAAGCCGCCGGTTTCGACCACCGCCACGAAGCTTCTGATATCATCCAGGTCGATCATCTGCGTTCCACTGAGCGCAACACCCTGTTGACGGAAGCGGGCATTGTGCCGCCCTTGCCCCCGCTCTAACCTGCCACGACTCTATTCAGCCTGATGGCTACTATCATGACGGATGTGGTGTCGCCAATGGCGGCCGCGAGGTGGATGCGCGCTCAAAAACGGCGCGCGCCCGCAACGGGAAACTATTGTCTCAAGCAAACTATTGCCCCCGCTGAAACATATGAGCCGAAACATATTGGCTGAACACATAGGAAGCGCGCATGGCCGACACGCCGATAGCGAGAAACATCGCTGCTCGATGGAATGACGCCAGACGCAGCGAGCGATCTGCCGAACAGGCGCCGATCGTCGTCATCAAAGGCGGTGTCGGAAGCGATCTGCCGGCAAGGCGCCCGCGCGGCGACGCACATCACACGGTCTCCATCCATCACCTTCCGGTTCCGGTCCTGCAGCTCGACGCCACCGGCCTGCGGGCGCTCTTTGCAGGATTGAAAGCCAGGGGTGACGCCGAGCACCTGTTTGCGAAGGGCATGTGGCAAGGGGGCATTTCAAAGGCGGGTCTTTTCGTCGCCGATGCCAACGAGATGGCCGTTTCTCTTTTACAGGCCTCTTCGTCAGAGGATCTCGTGGGGCCGGCAAGCTACCTGTTTGCGGCCTCGCCCGAGACCATCAAAAGGCTGATGCGCGCCTGGTTTGACGGAACCAAGCTCTTCTCCGAGCCGATGAAGATGCGCGGCTTCAAGGGCGCCGTCCTCGACGTCAAACTGTCGGTCACTTTCCCCTCGTCCGAAAGTCCCGACACATTGCTCGTCGCGCTGGAGGATATCACCGCACGGAGACAGCCACACGAACATGAGGTCGACCCGCTGCATACGGCGCGGCTATCCATCCTCGGCAGGCTTGCAACCTCGATCGCCCATGAGGTGAACCAGCCGCTTGCCGCAATCGTCACTGACTGCGAAACCACCATGCGGCACCTYTCGCGCGACGAGCCSAACCTTGCCAAACTCGGCGAGCTTGCCGCGCGCATGGCGGCGAGCGCCCATAGGGCGAGCGAAATCGTCAAGCGCGTCCGGGGCATGGCGAGCGGCCAGACGAACACGCGCATGCCGCTCGATCTGAACGACATCGTCAAGGACGCGCTGTCCTTCGTCGGCCATGAGACCGATATGCACGCGATCCGCCTTTCGGTTGCGTGCAGGCCCGGCCTGCCTGCCTTCCTCGGAGACCGCATCCAGATGCAGCAGGTCGTCGTCAACCTGCTCCTCAATGCCATCGAGGCCATCGTCAGCAGTGGCAAGCGGCCGCGCCGCATCGAGATCGCCACCAGCGAGGCGGACGGGAGGGTCCAATTCTCCATCCGTGACAGCGGTGGCGGCATTTCGGCTGCCGATCTCGGCCGCATCTTCGATTGCTTCTATACGACGAAGCAGGACGGCGTTGGCGTCGGCCTCTCCATCTGCCAGTCAATCGTCCTCAACCACGGCGGCGACATAAACGCCGCTAACGCCGGCGATGGCGGCGCCCTCTTCCGCGTCTCGCTGCCGGCAGGCTGACATTGCGTGATCCGGGTTGCGCATATCGGGACTGACGCCGGACAGAGCCCCCTGACAGCTTTCCTTTGCGCCAACCGACCGCTAATGCGTGTGAGCAAAAGCACAGGAAAGGCGCCCGATCATGACACGTTCCATCAAGTCCATCGCGGTATTCTGCGGATCGAACTTCGGCGCAACGGAAGATTTCGCCGATGGAGCCCGGGCGCTTGGCCGGGCCATGGCCCGTGAGGGTATCGGCCTCATCTATGGCGGCACGACAAAGGGCCTGATGGGCATCGTCGCCGATGCCGTGCTCGAAGCCGGTGGCACGGCGCATGGTGTCATAACCGAAAGCCTGCATCAGCGCGGCCATTCGCACCCGAAGCTCACCACGGATGAAATCACGCCGACGCTCCGCATCCGCAAGCAGCGCATGGCCGAACTTGCCGATGCCTTCATCGCGCTGCCGGGCGGCATCGGCACGATCGAAGAACTGATGGAGGTCTGGACCATGAACCAGCTCTCCGAGATCGATAAACCCGTCGGCCTGTTGAACTCCGCGGGCTTCTTCGACGTCTTTCTCAAGTTCATCGACCACATGGTGGAAACGAAATTCCTGCCGCCGGCGCATCGCTATTCGATTTCGGTCAATGCGGATGCGAGCGGGTTGATTGGGGATCTGCGGGCGTTTCAGCGGGTTGAAGTGCCGAAGTGGTTGTGAGGGGCCTCTCCGGCACGCTGGGTCGGTGCCGTGGTAAAAACCCCTCCCCACAAGGGGGAGGGACTAAACGCGGCACCGCGTCACTCCTCCCGAGACGTCGAAATTGTGGAAAGCGGGCGCGGCAGTTTAAGCCCCTCCCTCTTGTGGGGAGGGGTTTGGGGCGGGGTCTTTGATCAGGGCCGAACCAGCCGCAATCCCCCTACTTCCCACCAAGCTCCTGCCCGACCAGCGACAGCCAATAGCGCACCCCATGCGCAATCGCCTTGTCGTTGAAATCATAGGCCGGGTGGTGCAGGCCCGCGCTATCCCCATTACCGATCAGGATCATCGCGCCAGGCCGCTTCTCCAGCATGTAAGAGAAATCCTCCGCCCCCATCGACGGCTCGTAAGCCGCATCCACCTGTCCATCGCCGGCGACCTTCGATGCCGCCGCAACGATGGCCGACGTCCTCCCGGCATCGTTGACCGTGACAGGATAACCCGGTCGCCAGTCGATTTCTGCTTCGGTTTCGAACAGCTTCGCCGTGCCATGCACGATCTCGCGGAACCGCTGTTCGACGGCCTTCCTCGTATCCGCCTGCATGGTGCGGATCGTGCCGCCGAGGCGTACGGAGGCCGGGATGACATTCAGCGCCTTGTCGTTACCCGCTTCCGAGAAGGTGATGGAAACGACGACCGGATCGAAGGGATCGGTGAAGCGCGAGGCGATCGATTGCAGCGCGGTCACCATATGTGCGCTGACGAGAACGGGATCGCGCGTCATGTTCGGCGCAGCCGCATGCCCGCCCTTGCCATTGATGGTGATGACGAAACGGTCGGCACCCGCCATGAACGGACCGGCGCGCGTCGCAAAGGAACCGATCTCCAGGCCCGGCTCATTATGCATGCCATAGACCTCGTCGATGCCGAAGGTCTCGAGCAACCCCTCCTCGATCATCACCCGCGCTCCGCCGCCGCCCTCCTCCGCCGGCTGGAAGATCAGCACGACCTTGCCGGAGAAATCCCGGTTCTCGACAAGGCACTTTGCGGTGGCAAGCAGCATGGCCGTGTGCCCGTCATGGCCGCAGGCATGCATGCGGTTGGCATTTCTGGAGGCATAGGGAAGATTGGTCAGCTCCGACATCGGCAGCGCATCCATGTCGCAGCGAAGCGCGATCGTCTTGCCCGAACCCTTCGTACCCTCGATAACGGCGACGACGCCGGTTTTGGCAAGCCCTGACGTGACATTCTCGCAGCCGAATTCCGCAAGCTTGCCGGCCACGAAGGCCGCCGTCTCCGGCAGATCGAAGAGCAGCTCCGGATTCTGATGGATATGACGGCGCCAGCCCTTGGCCTCTTCGGCGACGGCTTCGATAGTGCTCATGATGGTATCCTCGTGATGTGGCTGGCCGGGCCGTGGGGAGCGGCGAAGGTGGGGTAGTGCGAGATTAGCCGCTGCGGCTGCGATTTGCCAACCGGGGAATGGATCGGAAATACGAGAGAGCCGGACTTATCGATCGTCGCCGGCCATGCGCGTTCCAGGGCAAAACAGATCTTGTCCTAGTTTTTGACTCCCCGCTTTTTCCCATCGATTAGTCGATGCGGGCCTGGCCCCCTCAACGCAAGTTTGTCTCCCCAGTTGACTAGCCCGCATTTATCGAGGGAAAGACACCCACAGCCGATGCAATCGGAAAGTCCATCGCGCAATTTCTGGAGTTGATGTATCCGTGAGTTCAATTCCTCCCGCCACCGCTGGGACATGGTCTCCCAGTCTTCTTTGGACGGTGGTTGTCCCGCTGGAAGGCAAGACAACGCGTCACCAATGGAATTCAAAGAAATCCCAAGATTCTGAGCGACTTTGATTACTGCCACTCGCCGTAAAACATCGCTTGAATACCGTCTCTGATTTCCTGCTGTGCGGTAGCTTCGGACGAGACCCTTGGTCTCGTAAAAGTGAAGCGCGGAAACCGCCACCCCCGACCGTCTGGCAACGTCTCCAACAGTAAGCTCCCGCGCCATTTACCTACCCCCTTGACCTCAAGTTCACTTAAGGTTGTAGGAGACTTATCGCGGCAAGACAAGATACGTGATTTTCGCAGTTGGGCCGCGGTCAGGATGATGGATGGCTTTCTTCAGATATTCAAAAATTCGGAACTCCAGAGGACGCACGGCGATCGCGGCTGTGGCCTCGCAAACCTTTGCAGTTGCGTTCCTCGTGCTTACGTTTCGCGCTATCAGCGCCTATAGCGAAGCATCAACTCATGCCGTCTCAGAATTTGTGACAGCGATCGTCGGTTTTGAAACGGGTTTTTTCTATGCTGTATTTGCCTGGCCGCTAACGGTTCGACGAGCCGTCCTCGTTTCTGTCGCAGCAGTTGCGCTCGCAGCGTTCTACTGGGCGGTTTCTCCAGAGCCCCAAGACCAGTGGCTTGCCCAAATCATAGCTGGCGCAGGCGCCGGGCTATTGACCGCGGTAGCATTCGATGGCGCTTCTTCACGCCCCCTGCTTTTCCAAGGGTGCGGTGATGCTTGTATCTAGATACCCGCCAATGCGTAACATCAAGGCAACTTCTCATCGGAAGGCGCAGTAATGGTCAAACTGCTCGGCGATCGCGACCTCATCGGCTACGATGTCATGGCCAAGGCAATCGATGTCCTGGAATTGGCCTTTCGAGCGAGGCTCGACAACAAGATGGTATCGCCACCAAGGCATCACGTTTCCTTCGGAGAGCATGGCGATCTAGTCTTCACAGTGGGAGGGATACTTGGCGAAGCTCCACTGGCCGGATTCCGTGTGTACGATACGTTTCAGAATTCGAAGCAGTCGCAAATCGTCGCCGTCTGGTCGACGAACGAGGGGACGCTGAAAGGCCTGGTTCTTGGGGAACGTCTCGGTGCCATCAGGACCGGCGCAATTGGCGGCGTTGCGATACGGCATCTGAGCTCGCAGCATGCGAAGTCTGTCGCCGTAATCGGTAGTGGCGTCCAAGCACGAACTCAGCTTGCTGCGGCCGTAGCAGTCAGAGCGATATCCTCAGTTCGGGTGTACAGCCGGGATGTGGTCAACAGAAAAGCTTTTGCCGAAGAGATGCAACGCGATCTCGGTGTAGAGGTCACGCCCGTCGAAAGTGTTGCGAAGGCGACGATGGATGCCGACATCGTTATCTGCGCGACCTCGAGCCGGACCCCAATATTACATGCTGCAGATCTGACGCCGGGCGCTCACGTCAACACCGTTGGCCCCAAGCTTGTTGGAGGGCATGAAATTGGGCTCGACATCGCCGATACTGCCAAGATCATAGCCACCGATGCGCCCGAACAAATGCAAGCCTACGCGTCACCTTTTTTTCTCGCTGGCACGCGACACGAAAATCGAATGGTCGATCTGGCTGAGTTGGTTTCTATGCCCGGAAACACCTGGTCCTCGTCAGAGGACATAACTCTATTCTGCTCTGTTGGGCTCGCCGGAACCGAAGTATTGCTGGCATCTGCTCTGCTCGACGCATTTTGACCTCATAGATATTCCTGCGGCGTGCGCGCGGTGGCTGGATTCCCGTGACATCCCTCGCGCTGGTGCGGGCACACAGGAATGAAGGAGGTATATGGGTGCCTCACCGGCAGCATTCATCCCACCGCGCCGGGATATGCCGAAGCGAACGATGTAATTTTGACTAAGCTCTCGAGGCCACGCGCGGCGCGTGGCCCATGACAAGATTGGGCTCAATGCCATGCTCAAGGCAGAACTTCATGGCTGCCTTTCCGATATGCAGCAACCGTCATCCACACAGCCGACAGCAGGAAATAGAAGGCACCAAACCCCGCATAGGGCGCAATGTCGAGGATGCTCGGCGGCGTGGTACCGAACGACTGGCTGATCATGAAACCGCCGGCGAGTGTCGATTGCGCGCCGCTGAGGATCATCGCCCATTGCGCGCCGTAGATGCGCCAGCGCCGCACGCCGGCCGAAAGCTGCAGGAGGCCGGAAAGGATGGCCCAGACGCCGAAGACGGCGAGGACGGCATAGGTGCTGTTCAGGACGGCGATGATGACGGCAAGTGTGGTGATCGTGCTGACGGCGACGTTGAACGTCTGGGCGGGATTGGCCTTCAGGCCGCCGTTCGAGCGGGCATCCACCAGGTTCGCCGCCGCATCCCAGGCCGGATAGATGACGAGCAGCACGGAGGCGAGCGCGGAATGCCCTCCCGAGAGAATGGCGGCGAGGATCCAGCCGATCGAGAACAGCGCACGGACGAAATAATAGGATCGCAACCAGCTCGATTGCGGAGAAGATTGGTTTTGCATGACAGGCTCCTTGTTGTGTCTTCCTACTAGTAGGTAGATAAATTTGCAGAGTCAACCGTCAAACGCCGCTGCCCTCTGCTCGGCTGGAACACATGCTCGTGAGCGAGCACTCTGTGCCAAACTTGACAGCCTTCCTACCCGCAGATAGGCAAGCTGCATGGAACAGACGACCTCGGAAAAGATCCTTGATGTAGCGCAGTCCCTCGTCGTGGCGGGAGGCTATAACGGATTCAGCTATGCCGATATTTCCGATGCGGTCGGCATCCGCAAGGCAAGCATCCACCACCATTTCCCCACCAAGGCCGAGCTGGTGCAGGTCCTGGTCGATCGCTATACGCAGCGCGCCGAATCCGGCCTGAAGTCGCTGAGGGAGCACGTCCCCGGCCCTGTCGAGCAGCTGCAGGCCTATCTGAACTACTGGCAGAAATGCATCCTCGACGCGTCGGAGCCCTTCTGCGTCTGCGCCATGCTCGCGGCCGAAATACAGATGCTGCCGGAGCCGGTGGCAGCCCATGTGCGCCGGCATTTCGAGAACCTCGCAGCCTGGCTGACATCGGTGCTGAAGGCCGGTGTCGAGAAGAAGCTCTTCCGGCTCGCCAGATCGCCCGAGGAAGAAGCACAGATCCTGATGGCGTCAGTCCACGGCGCCATGCTGTCGGCCCGCGCGCTTGGCAACCCCAGCCTCTTTGCCGCGATCGTCGGCCCGCAGATCGCCAGACTTAAAGCATAGAAGCACTCAAGGCATAAAAGCGGTCGCCGCGCCGTCCCGATGGACCACATGCGTAAAGCCTGATGGCGTCTGCGTAATCAGCGGTATCAGGGCTGCCGGCTTGAGATCGAAGCCTGACAACTGCTCCGGCAGCGCCCAGCGAAATTCCAGACCGACATTGTCTTCCGCGCCGCGATAAACGATCTCGTTCTCGATCATCGGTGGCGGTGCGTGCAGTTCCACATCGTAGTAGAATCCCAGCTCATGGGCTTTCCTGCCGCCAAGCTCGAAGAAGTTCTCGATCAGCAAGCGCAGAGGACCGATGGTCGAACCGCTTCCAAGCTCTTCCTCGATCTCCCGGGCCAGCGCCTCGGCCGCCGCTTCATGAAACTCCACCCTGCCGCCCGGAAGCGCCCAGAACGGATCGCTGACGGCCCGATGGATCAGGATGCGCCCTTCCCGCCAGATCAGCGCCGCCACCCTGAAGTGAAATCGTGAAGCGCCCTTGTCCAGGACGATCATGGTCCGATCGCTCATCATCTTCCCCTCTGGCAATGCGCGTTGAATCAAGGCGATCCCTGTATCGCACCTGGCGCCGGATGTCCCCCATCGGCTGATAGCGCGGATGCGGCACACTGCCTCGGCTGCCGGCCAGTGCCTGCAACAAGCTTTTTGAAGAGATCCCCAACAGTCGAGCTGGATGCTCTGGCGATCATCATCTCAACAAGAGTGACTTCTTCCGGGCTGCGGGCTTGCGCGGCGTCAACGGCAGGCCGGCATCGCAATTCCGCTCAACAAGGGTTTCGGTGACGGCCTCGTCTGCATAGGTCTCCTGCATCCGGATGTAGACCGCCGACAGGCTCGGATCGAGAGAAAGTGCCTGCCGAACCAGGAATTCAGCCTTTCCAGCGTCGCCGCAGGCCATGCTTGCGGCAACCTGGTAGAGCGACTTGCGCCTGGTCTGGAAGGGCAGCGTCAGGGCGACGCGCATCATGTCTTCGAAACGGCTCAACGCGTAGAGGGCCGCAACCCGCTCTTCGGTGATCCAGACCGGCAGGAAGGGATCAAGCGTCTCGGCGCGATCAAGCATTTCGAGGGCGCGCTCGGCCTCCCCGGCATAGACATAGAATGCCGCGCTGCGGCCGAGAATATAGGCGTCGTTCGGAGCGAGTTCGTGGGCACGAATGTGATGGTACCGCGCCGAAACGAAGTCGCCCGATTTCATCTTGATCGCGCCCATGATGCGATGGGCTTCCGGGTCGGACGGGTCGAGGGCGAGTGCGTGCGCAACCTGCTGTTCGGCCCTATTGAGGTCAAAGCTTGGCAGGTTGCTCCACGAGCAGACATGCATTGCGAAGGGACGGCCGAAACCGGGATCGGCAGCCATTGACCGCTCGAACCAGGCCATGGCTTCGTGCACGTGAATATCCGACACGCCAATCAGGCGGTGATGGTCCAGACCACGCAGATAATATTCATAGGCCGTCATATTCTCCGGGCGTTTCAGCCGTGCTGCCGCAAGTTCCGACTGCTCGACCCGTCCGGACACGGTTGCTGCAACACGAGCGATGATCTCGTCCAGCACATCGAGCAATTCGCGAAACGGACGCTTGATACGATCCGACCAGATGACGAGCCCTTCTCCCGTCTCGGTAAGCGCGATGTTGACCCGCAGGTCGTCGCCCACCTGCCGGATCGAGCCGCTGATGACATAGCCGACGCCGAGAAGGCGGCCGATTTCGACGGGATCTTTCGTCGTCAGCGCGGTTGCCGCCGAGCGCGAACTGACAAACAGGCCCCTCAGGCGGCTGAGTTCGAGCGTCAGGTCGTCGGTAATGCCCTCCGCCAGGAAACATTGATCTGCAACAGCGCCGGGCGCCACGTCGAACCGAGCTACTGCAATCGAGTTGGTCCGGGGAGATTGGGCAGCATTGGGGGCGGATCGCGTCGGAGCGAACTGAAAGACGTGACGATCCACCAGTTCAGTGACCCGGTAAATCCGGATCGGCTCCAAAATTCCCTTCAGCTGCCTTTCGCCGATGTCTTCGAATCCGCAAGGCGAGACCCGCCGGACCTGATCGTAAAGCAGCCCTGAAACCTCGATCGCGCCAGGTGGCGCAGACGCCTCGATGCGCGCGGCGATGTTGACCCCATCGCCGCGCAGGTCCGAGCCGACGACGACGACATCAGCGAGATGGAGGCCGAACCGCATATCGCCGCCGCTCGCTCCGGGAAGGGCAGCGATCTCGGCACGCGCCTCGATAGCAGACCTGAGCGCATTGACGGGGCTGGCGAACTCGGCAAGCAAGGCGTCACCCGCCGTGCCGAAGACACGGCCGTCATGGCGCTGGACGACCATGCGAACAGTCTCGAGGACAGTATCGATCCGGGCAATCGCGCCTTCCTCATCTGATTCCATTGCCGTGGTGGAGCCGACGAAATCCCCGACCATGATCGTAGCCAGCTTGCGCTGCATTCTCGATCCCTCCCGCAACAGAAGCACGCGATGACGCAATGTAGCATATTCGCAGGCTCGGATGTTTTGCGATTGGCAACGGCGAGGCGATGGCAGGCCGGTGGGACATTTGCCGCTTCCGGCACATGGTCGCGGACGATCCGCGCTTTGACGGTCGACTACAACGTGCGCGTTCGCCCGAACGACCGCAGAAGAAGATTAAGAGAGACCGCGACTTTATCGATGTCGCGAATGTCCTGCGAATACTGACCAGTGTAGAGTTTCACAATCATGCTGTCGCGAGCAGAGCCACTGAGTTCGAAATACAGGTGCAGGTAGTAAGATTGCTTGTCACCGCTGCGACTTATGCTCCTGCGTCGTTGGGTGACCTGTTTGAGCTCTGATTTGAACGGAGCAAAGCCGGGCAGTTTAAGCACGACGGATTTGGATTGAAATCGGGCCATGGTGGGGACTGCAACGACCGCCTTGTCCAGTGCCAAACTTACGATTTGGCCAGGGACATCGTCTACTACAGCGGGTTCATCGAGCTTGAACGCATGAAACAGGCGCCGGGGTTTCTCAAAGCAGATGAGTGACGCGATGAGCAAGACGACGATATTGATACCTGCCCACCAGGCCGCGACCGGTGAAAACTGGCCTTGTACATGCGACGTTTCCGGTACGATGTTGACCAGCAGACCAAAGACGGTGACCGTAATCATGCTTGCGATCCAGGCGAAGCTGTAGCGGTCGAACTGGTTCGACTCGTTGCCACTGCCCTTTGGCGTTACCCTGAACGGCTTGCCAAATGGTCGCACCAGGCTGGAGACCACGGTAGGCAACATGCGAAATGTCGCAAAGGTTCCGACGGCACTGGAAATCACAGGCAGATAGCGCGTCGGGGTGATCCACAGCATAAGCAGAAAATACGCCGCCAGCAGCGGCACCTGATGGGCCACATAATCGGCGATATCAGTGAAATAAAGCGGGATCAGGCCGAACCAGAGATAGACGATGGGAACAAGCAATATCATGAAGCGGACCAGATATTGCACGAGCCATGATGCGGGCAGGAACATGATCCGTTGAAAGAGCGTCAATCCCGGGCCGCGCAGCGGGCCGTTATAAAGGTAAAGGGTTTGAATTCCTCCCTGGCACCACCGTTCGCGCTGCACAAAATAACCGGTCAGGTTTTCGGCAGCCAATCCCATCGACAGCCGCTCGTTCAGGTAGCGCGTTTTGTAGCCTTTGTTGAGCATGGAAAGAGTTGTCAGCAGATCTTCCGTGATCGACTCCGTCGGAAACCCTCCTATCGCGTCAACGGCCTTGCGGCGGGCAATCGAGCATGACCCGCAGCAGAAGCTGACGTCCCAGGCGTCTCTGCTGGGCGCGATCTCGTCGAAGAACAAGCGCTGCTCGTCTGGCCAGATATTCTCCAAACCCAAGTTCGATTGCACCGGATCGACATTGAAGAAGTGCTGAGGTGTCTGGACGATGCCGATGCTTTCATCGCTGAAGAAGGGCAGAGTCCGGCGAAGGAAATGTCGATAGGGAACAAAATCGGCGTCGAAGACTGCAATAAACTCGCCCGAGCTGACCTTCAGCCCATTGTTCATATTGCCTGCTTTGGCGTGCTTGTTGTCGCCGCGAGTGACGTGGATGGCGTTCTTCTCTTCGCAATAGGCCTTCAGCCAGTCTCGGCGTTGATCGTCAAGCACATACACATTCAATTTGTCGGAAGGATAATCCAGCGACAGAGCGCCGATGATGGTTCGCTCGAGCACGTCGAGCGGCTCATTATAGGTGGGAATGAAAACATCGACAGTCGGAAGTTCACGTTGCTCTCGCGCAAAGAAAACGCTCGCCAGCCTGTCCGCTTCTGCGCTCCGGTCGACGTAGCGGCTCATCAATACCAGAAAAAGGATGACCTCGACGCAGGCCAGAATCTCCACGACGAAGAGGATCCAAACCCAGTAGAAATTCGCACCGTCGTTGGGATAGGGAAGCACTGTCTCCGCCAAGCGCCAGAACATGTATCGCAATGCGACTGCTGCGACAAACGCGCAGGTCACCGCCCGTGTCCAGCTGTGATGGCGCGACCAATTGAATGGCCCCAGGAAAAAGAAGGCTAAAACGAGAAATGTCGGAGCCAGCGCTACAAGATACTGAACCACAGGCTTTTGACCCAGTTGGACACGTCTATGCCATGCTTGGAAAACCGTACCTGCACTGTGCGCCCAACTTGGCAGGAGTTCGCGAAATCGTCGTTCATGAAGGATGGATCAAGGCGAACCCGAATACGGGCATTGCGCTGTGTCGACGGCGGCAAACTGGCGGCAAAGGAATCGGTCTCGACCAAAGCCGAGTTGCCTCTGACAGAAATGACCGTGCCCTTGAAGACATCGCTGCGACCGAACAAGCGCACCTGCGCGACAAGTCCAGGATAGATCTCGTCGTAATTGACCTCGGGAACAAGGATATCCACAAATAGCTCTCGACAGTCGAGGAGGCGCATCAGCTCGTCGTTCAGCACGACGTTCGAACCGTCGACGATACTCCTGCTCCAAACAACGCCGTCGAACGGCGCTATCGCGGTTGCGGATTCAAGGCTGTCGACACGGTTTCCCTCTTCGACCAACTGCTTTTGAACTTCAGTGGCTTTTGTCTCATTTTCCGCGATGCGTGAGTTCAAGTCGTTGATGCGAACGACAACCTCGTCCTCGCGCTGTCGCGAATATGGCACGTCATTCTGCCCGTCGCCGAAGACAAAGATTCCCTGGCGGACCGCATTGAGCCTTTGTTGCAATTGCTCGACAGTTAGATTGCTGATTTCGACTTCGCCGCCGGTCGCAGCTCCCGCGGCGCGCGCGGCCTCAACCAGCTTCTGCGTAAGTATGCCTTTTGACTCGAGCTCCATCCGACGGTTCAGGTCGACCTGCGCGACCAGATCCTGCGCTTGCGACACCTCGACTTTCTTCCGCAGGATTTCGACTTCGCGTTCGAGATTGGCAATGGTAGTCTGCTTGTAGACTTCCAATCTGGCAGATAATTCTTCGCGAAGCGCGGAAAGCTCCTCCCGTTCCTTTTTAAGTGCCGAGACGCGGTCGAGCGCCGTGTTGCGATCTGCCTCGAGCGAAGCGAGGATTGCGCGATTGACGCGCGTATTTCTGATTTCTGCGAGGGATTGCCCCCCTCTGACCGGGCTACCGACCTTGAGCGGTTCTTCCGCAATCGTGCCGTCGATAGGAGCATTGACAACAGCGAACCGCGCATTGACGGTGCCATCAAGGCTCGTAAAGCCGGTAATCGCTGGCAATGAGACGACAGCGATGATTGCCAGCAGCAGCAGACCAACGGTGATGCGTGTGATGCGATGGTTCCAGATCATGGTGTCATCCGAAGGTATCGCTTCGCCATCCATTGACCTGTCGATCTGGCACAATGAATGCAACTAAATCTTGCATAACCTAATGCAGCGAAACCTAATAGACAAGTGATGGTCGTATACGTTCGGCAGAAACAGGTCAGCCATGGACGAGGCGCCGCATTGAAAGCCTGCAGCGCCCATTAAGGGTTCCGGAACTCGCAGATGCGGCACTCGTGCCTCGGTTGCCGGCCCTCTACGGCCAGGCAGGCGCAGCTTGAGAGAGATCAAGGAAAAATCCTGTTATTGTGCCAAATTCCCGGGCGCGTAACCGGTGTCGGGCAGCGATTTCAGAGCATCGATCCTGCGCACCCGAAAGGAAAATGGGAGGCGTGCGACCATGAGCGTTCTGGACGAGACGAAGGCTTATCCCCGAATTCGCATTTTCGGGGAATTGCCGGCATGGATGCCCAGCATCGGCCTGAGGTCGACGATCATGGCGTCGGCATCCCTCATCGGTCTGTTGTTGGCTCTCTGTCTGTTCCTGCTTGGCTACGGTTCTGCAAGCCGGTTCGTGCTGGCGGCAAGCACCTGCACTGCTCTCGCATTCCTGTTGATCGACATCTTTGCCAAGCTCAGAAACGGCGATCTCGGTCTCGACCTGATCGCCGCGCTCGCTATGGGGGCGACCCTCTGGTTCGGCGAATATCTTGCAGGAGCGATCGTCGCCCTCATGTATGCCGGCGGCCAGTTTCTGGAAGCCTATGCGCATCGGCGTGCCGACGAAGGCATGACGGCCTTGCTGGCGCAGGTGCCGCGAACGGCACTTCGCCTGCGCCAGAATGGTATCGAAGAAGTCCCCATTCCGGAACTTGCAGTGGGTGATGTGCTGATGATCCGCAGAGGCGACGTCATCCCCGCAGACGGCACGCTGATGACAGGCCATGCATCGATCGATCAATCCGTCCTGACCGGCGAAGCCTTTCCGGTCATCGTCTCCGGCGGCGAGCGGATTTCGAGCGGCGCCACCAATGCCGGGGACGCGATCGAGATCAGGGTGGAAAGCCGCGCCGAGGACAGTACCTATTCCGGCATCGTCAAACTGGTCGAAGCATCGAAGCGTTCCAAGGCGCAGATAGCGCGGCTGGCCGATCGATATGCAATCGCCTTTCTTCTGCTGACGCTGGCAATCGCGCTCGGCGCCGCCATCCTGTCCGGTGACATGGCGCGGATCGTCGCGGTTCTCGTCGTTGCGACCCCCTGCCCGCTGATCCTCGCCGTTCCCGTCGCCCTTGCGGCCGGAACCTCGAAGGCAGCAAAGGCGGGTGTGCTGGTGAAGGGTGCAGGGCCGCTGGAGATCCTGGCCGACGCCTCCGTCGCGGTCTTCGACAAGACCGGCACGCTGACGGCGGGCGATCCCGAGGTCGTCTCGATCGACGGGCCGGAAGGCCCGGACAGGATCTTGCGGCTTGCCGCCTCGCTGGACCAGGCATCCTCGCATGTCGTCGGCCGCGCGATCGTCAGGGAGGCGCAGAAACGCAACTTGGTCCTGTCACGCCCGGTGGAGGTGACGGAGCTTCCGGGCGCCGGCATCTCCGGGCTTGTCGACGGTATCAGGGTGAGCGTTGGCGGCGATACCTATTTCACGCCCGATGGCAGGCCGCCGCGTGCCCCCGAGAAAAAAGGCACAATGCAGGCAAGCGTCTTCATCAATGGCCGGCTTGCCGGCGAAATCGGCTTCGAGGATCGCCTGCGTGGCGATGCCGTCGAACTTGTGGCCAAGCTCCGCAAGCTGGGTTTTGGCAGGATCGTGCTTGCGAGCGGCGATGAGCGCAGCGTCGCCGCCGCTATTGCCGGCTCGCTGTCGCTGGATGCCGTCGAGGCGCGATTGTCCCCCGTCGAGAAGGTCGAGGTCATCGCCAGGGAACGCGAGGCGAGTAAACGCCTGGGCGGAAAGGTTCTCATGGTCGGCGACGGCGTCAACGATGCTCCCGCACTCGCAGCAGCCGATGTCGGCATCGCCGTTGGCGCCACCAATCTTGCAGCTGCAGCCGAAGCCGCCGACATCGTCCTGATCCGCAACGATCTGGGCAGGATCGCCTCGGCCATCGAAATAGCCAGACGCTCCCGCGCCATCGCCGTCCAGAGCATTTTCGCGGGCATCGGCCTCTCGCTCGTCGCCATGATATTCGCCGGCGCCGGTTTCCTGCCACCGGTCACGGGGGCCATGCTGCAGGAGGTAATCGATGTGGCCGTGATCCTGAACGCGCTGCGGGCGCTGCGCTAAAGCGCTTCAGCTGAGCTGAGGCTCTAAGCCTTGCCCAGATGCTTCGGCCAGAATTCCTGATGGACTTCGGCGGCTTCGTCTTCGAGGTTCGGTCCATCGACAGTGACGATGCGCGCGCCGGTTTGCAACACCGACCGGCTCGGCACGTTCAACCCGATCCCGGCAATCTCGCCAAGCCGCGCTTCGGAGCACGCAAACACCATACGCCCGATGCCGGACCAGTAAATCGCCCCGGAGCACATCGCGCACGGCTCCGTGCTGGTGTAGAGCGTGCAGTCGGCAAGATATGCAGTGTCGTAATGCTGTGCCGCCAGTTTGATCAGGTTCATCTCGGCGTGGTTCGTCATATCGTGACCGGTGAAGACGCTGTTTTCGGCGCGCAGGATGACTTTGCCGTCCTTCACCAGCACGGAGCCGAACGGTTCGTCTCCCTGTTCCACCGCGGATTTCGAGAGCGCAATCGCCTCGCGTAAAAACGGCTCATGGTTTTCCATCAAAGTCTCCCCCTCTAAAGCTAGAGCGGGATGATCTTCCATTGGATTGGAGAGATTTCCAAGGGCTACAAATGGGGTACAAGGCGCCGATCCGTATCGCCGCGCCGTCATCGTCCGGCTCCAGTCAATGAGTCCTGAGCCTGCCGGGGAACCGGCAGAAACAGACGATGTCGCCGTCAACTGCGCCCATCGGGATCTCAGATGACGGCGACGAACTTAATCGGTTCTCTGGTCTCCCGAGCGGGCGGCTCAGTGGGCGAGGAACAATGGCAGCTGGCACTCCTCGATCATCCTGCGGGTCACGCCGCCGAACAGGCTCTGCTGCCATCTCGGGTGGTTGTAGGCGCCCATGACAATCAGGTCTGCGCCCATATCCACCGCATGCCTGGTGATGATCGCGTCCGCGCTCCTGCCTTCGCTCGAAAGGCGATCGACCTGGACGTTGACGCCATGGCGGGCAAGGAAGGCTGCTATATCGGCACCCGGCTCTTCGCCGTTCGTGCGCATGCGCGCGACCGGGTCGACCATGGTCACATGAACGATCTCGGCTCTTTCCAGAAGATCGAGCGACTGGCGGGCGGCCCGCGCCGCCTCGTTGCTGGAATCCCATGCCAGCACAACAGCCCTTGGCGACGTGGTGACGGCCTTTCGCCCGCGGTTGATCAGGATCGGCGTCGGCGCCTGGAAGAGCGCGCCATCGAAGATCCGCTTTCTGAGGTCGGCATCCTCGGCCGCGTCAGGTCCCAGAAGCACGATATCGGCATAGAGTGCGCGCTGGGCGATATCCTCGTCGGCCCATGCAAATTCCGTGTAGAGATCCTGGACTTCGAACGAGAGGTCGCTGTCTGCAAGCACCTCCTTTATTTTCGCAGCCGTCGTCGCGAGTTCGTCGATCTCCCGCTGCCGCTCATCCAGCCAGATGGTGGAGATGGCATCGTATTGACCGAGTGACGGGGCCGCACCGATGGAAACGGCGAGCGCGGTCAGATGTGCCCCATAAGTGGCGCAGAAGCTCGTCGCGCTTTTCAGGTCCTGCTCGTATTTGTTGCTCTTGAGGATACCAAGAACTGTCGTAATGGCCATGATGGCTGTCCTCCGTGATGGATGTCACAACGGTAGCGGTCCGAACCGGCGCAGTCTTTGACATCGGTCAACAACGATCCGCCTCCCCCTTTTCGCCATTGTCGACGGTCTGCGACCCGTGACAAAACCGCAAGATCGGTCGAGCGCGTCATGTCTGCCTGCGCTTAGTTGGTGCGGCCACGGAGGACGGAACGATGAAGGCGGCGCTTCAGAACTACCATGCCCGGATGCAGCGGGTGCTGGATCACATAGACCGGCATCTGGACGACGATCTGGACCTGGACGCGCTGAGCAGCGTCGCGGCCTACTCGAAATATCATCTGCACCGGCAGTTCACGGCGACCTTCGGTCTGTCCCTGCATCGCTATATCCAGCTCGCCCGCATGAAGCGCGCTTCATACCGGCTGGCCTACAGGGATGCAGAGAGCGTCACCGACATAGCGATGGACGCCGGTTATGATGCACCGGATGCCTTTGCCCGCGCCTTTCGGCAACGGTTCGGGCAATCGCCTTCGTCGTTCCGGAAGTCTCCCGACTGGGAGCCGTGGCTTGCGGCCTTCGGGCCTTTCGACAACGCAAGGAGCAAGCTCATGCAGAAGACTTTTAGTGATGACGACGTGACGATACGCGATGTGCCCGCCATACCGGTGGCGATCATAGAGCATCGGGGCGATCCGGCAACGCTCGGCACCAGCATCCAGCGGTTCATCGCCTGGCGCAAGGCCGCCGGCCTGCACCCCAGGACAAGCCCGACCTTCACCGTCTGGCGTTCCGAGCGGCGTCCGGCGTCGCCTGCAGATTACAGCGTCGACCTTTGTGTCGGGACCGGCCAGCCGATCGAGGCTGATGGCGGTGAGATCAAGGCCGGCGAGATCCCTGGCGGGCGCTGTGCGGTACTTCGCGTCATCGGCAATACCGACAATCTGGAACCCGCCGCGCTCTACCTCTATCGCGACTGGCTTCCGGCGAGCGGCGAGGAAGCACGCGACTTCCCGATCTATTGCCAGCGGCTGAGCTTCCCTGCGGAAGTGCCGGAGCATGAGGCGGTCGCGGACCTGTTTCTGCCGCTGAAATAGCGCCCTGCGACGGCGGCCTGTCCCCTCCGATCGCAGGGAAATGGACAGGCCGCGATCCCGCCAATCGTGGAGGATGCGCTCAGCCGAGTTCCTGGGCTAATCCGATGAGAATCCCTTCAGGCCCACGGATGTAGCAGAGCCGATACGCGTCTCTATACTGGACGACGTCGCCGACGAGCTGCGCGCCGCGCGTGCGCAGCCTTTCAAGCGTCTCGTCGATGTCATCGACGGCGAACATGACGCGGAGGTAGCCGAGCGCGTTGACCGGGGCGTTGCGGTGATCTGCGACGACATCAGGCTTGAGGAAGCGGGAGAGCTCGAGCCGGCTATGGCCATCAGGTGTGCGCATCATGGCAATCTCGACATGCTGATCGCCCAGTCCGGTGATACGTCCGGCCCATTCTCCTTCGACCATGGCCCGCCCTTCGAGCTCGAGGCCAAGTTCGCGAAAGAAATCAATCGCCTCTCCGAGGTCTTCGACGACGATTCCTACATTGTCCATCCGCTTGAGCGCCATGTTTTCCATCTCCAAGCTGTCGTTTCAATCTGCGAGGTGTCGCCTCGTCGAACAAAGGACGTTTGAGGCGCCCCAACACCGACAGCCGTCCAGGCGAATTCGCTGCTGTCGACATCGGAAGCTTGAATCATGGACCGCCTCAAACCGCCACCCCGTTTCCAAACGGTCTCCTGGAGCGATTCCGGACGCAAAACCGCTGCGCACTTTGGCTGGAATTGCCCTAGCAGTCCGGGCGCGGCCAAGGCCCGGCAGGCAGTCGATGCTGGGTAGGATCATGGTCAATGGATAACGCAACACCGCGCACGCGCCCTTCGATATCATGGGCGCGATGATGTTCGATCGAGAGAATGTCGATAGAGGTCGCGCATCCTCTGTCTTGCGGTGCTCTACGATGCCGATGACATCAGGTTTTTCTGAAAGCGATGCGTTTGTACCGCAAACCGGTCGGCAATGCCTTTTGGCACCCATAGAAAATCTTCAAACGTCCGGGACAGCACCCATCCCTGTCGCTGGTAGAAATTCTCGGCGCGAATGTTGCCCGCCGTACAAAAGAGCTCGGCCTCCCGCACGCCGTTTTCCGAGACCTTTCGTTCCGCGAAGGACAACAGGTCTTGCGCCAGGCCTTGGCCGCGCGCACGCCTGCCGACATAGAGCTTGACGATTTCCGAGCCTTTTATCGACACGAACCCTTGCAGTTCACTGTCCACGGCGACGTAAAAAGCGTCTCGCGCTTCGCTGAGCCACGTCCCGAAATCGCCTATCTTTCTAAAGGCCAGAACCGCGGGCGGAACGAGGGCGGCGTGGGCATCATGCCACCCCTCATGCCACAGGCGCACGATATCCGCCTGGTTCGCCGCCTCCGCCGGCCGAATGATGAGCACGCGATTACCTTCCAAATTTGCGGTTAAACGTCGGGAGCGTTCGACACACGCCAGCAGGCGCGTTTAATGGCACAGCGCAGCCGTGCGCACGCGCCCATCGATGTCATGGGCGCGATGATGTTCGACCGAGAGAATGTCGATCAGGTCGGCGAGTTTGAAATGGTGCTCGCAGCCGCCAACGTCGATGTGAATCTGGTTGCCGCTAATGTGTAAGCCGACGGCAACGAAGTTTCTCTCTTCACCTTCATCCAATACCGATACAATAAACAGAGGCCCCTCCCTCTTTCGCTTATCCCTTTTTATAGAGTAAATCCGTGAATTCTTTATTATTAGCAGTTAATAATAATTTGTACTCAATACATTGCTATAATTCAATATGCGGCAGGCGGAAATGCGCCCTTGCGGCCATTTGCCGATCAGAGGCAGGCGAGCCAAATGCTGCCCTGTCTTCGAATTCTGCAGACGCTGAGACCCGGATGGCATCAGGATCGTCAGAGCATTCTCTTTTCGCCGATAGCGGCAACTGGACCGCGCGAGCGTCGGATCGCTGTTCAAATGGAGATCCATGCCCTACTTAAGGGCGGTCACCATTGTCAGGGAACGCGCCAATGACGATACCCACGGCACTTGCAGACTGGCTTTCTCCCGATCGAACCGCATTGCTGGTCTACGATATGCAGATCGGCATTGCCCGGCAGGTGGCGGGATCGGAAGAGACGAGCCGTCGCATCGTTGAGATTGTCGCTGCCGCCAGACGCGCCGGGATGAGAATTGCCTTCTGCCGCCATCTTTCCCTACCCAAGCCTTGGATGGGGTTGTTTGCGACGCGCATGGCAATGGCATGGCAACGCACCGATGACCCCGAGGCTGTGAAGCCGTGGTTCCCGAGGGACAGCGAAGCGGTTCAGATCATTCCGGAACTCCATCCGCAGGAGCAGGATTTCGTGTTCGACAAGCTCGGAATGTCGGCTTTTGCGGGAACGCCGCTCGAAATCGCCATGCGGGATGCCGGTCTTTCGGCATTGGCGATCTGCGGAATTGCGATGGAGATCGGCATAGAGCCGACTTGCCGCCACGCCGCCGACCTCGGCATCGTCCCGATCCTGATCGAAGACGCGTGCGGATATGGGGACGCGGAAGCCGCCAGACGATCCGTCGACTCCCTCCGCTTCATGGGCGACACCATTCTGTCGAATAAGCAGGAATTCCTGTCAGCCGTCGCTCGTCCGCGGTAGCGCCGGCCCGGGCACGGAACTCCGCCAAGCCATCTGCGCGGAGGCTGCGATTTGGAAGCCCGCCAAGGGGACATCACTTCTTCTTACGGGACAATTCCGCCTCGCTCGTGCCCATACTACCTTTCGCCAGGGAGCGCGGGCTTTCCAAAAGGCGCGAAAGCACATTCCGTTTTCTCTTGCGCGGGATGAGATCGATATCGCTCACGAGCTTGGCGCCTCCCTCGCGCCGCTCCAGGGTGATCTTGCGGCTATGGAAGACTTCGAGCTCGGCGCGATGCGCCACACTGACGATGGTAACCTTGGGCAATTCCTCGATCACCATCTCCATCATCCTGTCCTGGCTCTTCTCATCGAGCGCCGAGGTCGCCTCATCGAGCACGATGATGTCAGGGTTGTGGAGCAGCAGGCGCGCGAAGGCCAGCCGCTGCTTTTCGCCGCCTGACAGGATCTGGTCCCACGGCGCCTCTTCCTCAAGCTTCTCGTTCAGATAGTCGAGCCCGACCTTCTGAAGGGCCGTTTTGATCTCATCCAGCGGCCAGCCGTCAGCGGCCTTGGGATAGGCGACGGCGCGGCGCAGCGTGCCCGAGGGGATATAGGGTCGCTGCGGCAGCATGAACAATTGCCTGTCGGCATGGAAATCGACGCTGCCGCGACCCCAGGGCCAGAGACCTGAAATGGCGCGGACCAGCGTGCTCTTGCCCGAACCGGATTCGCCCGCAACCAGCACCCGCTCGCCCGGCTCAATCTCGACCTGCGTTTCCGTGACCACGGCCGTGCCGTCGTCCAGCGATACGGCGAGATCGTTGAGGCTCAGCATCGCCTCGCCTTCCGTCTCGCCATGCTGGATGCGCCCGAGCGCGTCGCTCTGTTCGGCCCGCTCCAGCCCGTCGAGCGACATCATCAGCGAGGCGACACGACGCGCGCAGGCGTTCCAGTCGGCAAGCCGCGGATAGTTATCGACCAGCCATCCGAAGGCGGTCTGAACGATGGCAAAGGCTGACGCAGCCTGCATCACCTCACCCAGCGTCATGCTACCTTCGAGAAATTTCGGCGCGCAGAGCAGCACCGGAACGACGGGTGCAATCAGCATCGACCCATGCGACACGAAGGTCGTGCGCATATACTGGTGGGCAAGCTGCGCCCATTGGCGGAGCACATTGGTGAATGTCTTGTCGAGGTCGTTGCGCTCCTCCTCCTCGCCGCCGAGAAGTGCGATGCTCTCGCCGTTTTCGCGCACATGCGTCAGCGTGTAGCGAAACTCGGCCTCCACCTGGTTCTTGACCTCGGAAACCCTAACGAAATGCCGGCCGATCACCGCGATCGTCGTGGAGGTGATCGCAGCGTAGAGCACTGCCGTAACGACCAGAAAGCCGGGAATGGTGATCGACATCCCGCCGATCGGAAGGGTCAGGGCACCACCGATCGTCCACAGAACCACGATGAAGGTCGAAGCCGAGAGAAAGGCCGAGATGACGCCGGCGGTGAAATCGACGGGCGATTCCGTTGCGATCCGCAGATCCTCGGAGATGCGCGCCTCCGGGTTCTTGTGATCGCCGCCGATGAGGTTCAGCTGATAGTAACGGCCGTTGGCAAGCCAGCGCGCAATGAGAGCGGTCGCCAGCCAGCGGCGCCAATGTCGCTGGATCATCATGCGGACATAGACTTGCGACGTCACGAGAACGACACTGCCGGCCACGAGCGGCAGGAAGACGGCGCTCAGATAATAGACGGTGGCGGCATCGTGCCGCTCTATGGCGTCGAATATGCCGCGGTTCCACCTGTTGATCCCATACTGGAACCCGACATTCATGCCGATCATGACCAGCAGCCCGATGGAACAGGGCCAGGCGAAGCCATCGCCGCTGCGGCCCCAATAGCCGCGGGCGCTGATCCAGAAACGCTTCAGCAGATATTTCTTGCGCGCCTGCTCGGCCTCCTCCGGTGTCAGATCCGGATCGGGTTCGATAACATCTGGCGGCGGCGCGACTTCGACAGTCGATGCCTTCCCCTGGGGTGTCTCCTCGGCACCATCAGGCTTGGCGCCGTCGACCGATTTCGGCTTCAGTTTTGCGTCGGTCATGCGAGCGAAAACGGATTACCGATCGAAAGGTTTCACGAGGGAGGCAAAGCTTGATGCTTGCCGGAAACCGGAAGGTGGATCGACGGCTTCGACCGGATCGATGTGTCGGGGAGAACCCCGAACCAGGACACAATCAGCACGCGAAAATCCACTATTCGGCAGCAGATGCCACCATGACCGCAACCGGGCACCTAACAGTTATCGAGTTGCGCTTCCATTATGTGGCACTCGCCATCTGTTGGCCCCCGTTGTCAAACCCGTAGGCTCGCTGAACAACAGCGACCCGAATTTCGTATTTCGAGTACCAGTCTTTGCGGCCTCTTCGTTGTGCTTCAACATGGTCGACGACGGCCTTCCATGCGCGGATACTGTCTTCGTCTTTCCAGAATGATACCAGTATTCCGAAGCCATCTGCATCGCGAGCGCTTTCGAAGCCAAGATACCCCGGTTGTTGACTAGCAAGTTCGGTCATTGCGTAACCAATATCGCCATAACCATCGTCTACATTTGTTCGCTGCGATGTGAAGCTAACCATATAGTATGGTGGTTCTGGCAGGGCGGCTATCTGCATGTGATTTCCTCTGTTTTCGAGGCAGAAGTTACTTGCGCAATCCATTTTACATCCATTTCGGCGGGACCGCTAAGTCTGCTTTCGGGCCTGAAACAGACATCCGCTGCCTCCCCTGGAGAGATGATCGGAAGTGGATGATGCTCGCCCGCAAGAGTTCAGGTTAMAAACGGCATGATATCGACCCCGTCACCAGGAAACACGGTGATGTGCGGATGGTCCTCGAACATTCGTGCGGCGGCATCAGCGGTTTCCGCCTGAACCACGAGATAGCCGCAGAATGGATTCACGGCTTCGGCGACGCCATCCCTGGTTATGCGCGTCGTCTTGCCCACCATGCCACCCCGATCAAGGATGGACGCAGCATGTTTTTCCTCCCACGCCGCCCACTGCGCTATGCCAACGGTGTCGATAGCATCCTGCTCGGCTTTGGGCAGGCTTCGGAAGGACGCAAGGTCTTCAGGCTTCATGGTGTAAACGGCAAGAAAACGCGTCATTGGCGCTACCTCCTATGCTCAATGGCTTGTCAGCTTACACGTCACTCGTCGGAAATCATCCGCGTAGACCTATAAAAATGGCGGCTTCGAGGGCGCAAAGCGGTCGTCTACGCCAAGATCGGCAGACAGCGACTTCGGGCCGTTGGCGGACGCCGGCCGGCTTGCGATAGATGACCGACTCGGGGCCGACGAACGAACCCGCTGCGCGGGAGGGCGTCTGCGGTTGAGGTAGAGGGCGCGGGCTGGAGATTGCGCCTGGATTGAACGTCGTCCGGCAAGGGCAGAGCATGACGAGCTTCTTCAACAAAGGAGCATGATCATGCAGTCCCC